>CAYQAR010000036.1:0-669 GCA_964415505.1 uncultured Chromatiaceae bacterium
ACGCAGCATGATGGAACAGCTCGGCTACGTTAGGACGGAATGAATACGGCCGCGCGGCACGGGACGCGCGCGCAACGCACTGCGTACCCGGGTTCGTTCAGCCCCGCGCGGCCGCCGCCACGGGCGATACGAAGGCGGTTGGCTTGCATGCCAAGACCGCGCAGCGCACTTCGCCGAGCACGCGCTCGGCCGTGTTGCCCATCAACAGGCCGCTGATGCCGGTGCGGCCGAGCGTGCCCATGACCAGCAGGTCGATATCCCGGTTCGCGACGGCATCGATGATTGCCCGCGAGGCACGCTGGTGGACCAGCAGCCGGTGGATCGTGGCCGCGTCGAGGCCCGCCTCCTCGACGGCCGCATCGAGGAAGCGCGCGTGCCGATTGAGCGCTTCGCCGAGCAGCGGTACCAGCTCGGGATCCGTGCCGGCCGCCGCCGGGTTCAACGTCCACTCGCCGATCACCTTCCAGGCGTGCAGCACGTGCAACTCGGCGCCGTGGTCGGCCGCGATCCGCGCAGCCATGTGCAGCAGATCGATGGCCAAGGCCCGGTCTTCCGGCGCGTCGGGGTGCGGGTTCACTGCCGCCAGGATCCGGCGCAGCCGATCCGGGCTGCCCGGCCGCTCGATCCATACCGGGCAGGGGCATTCGCGCAGCAAGTGGCGGTCGAGGC
>CAYQAR010000036.1:679-35088 GCA_964415505.1 uncultured Chromatiaceae bacterium
GCGCCTCGTAGCCCGTGGCTTCCTCCACCGCGCGCAGCGTCTCCCGGGCCCAGCGTATCGGCGGTCTTGATCACGAGGTCGTGCGCCCCACTCAGGACCTGCCCGATGGCGCTGCGGAAGGGAACATCGGAGGCCAGCACCGACTGCGCCTGCACTCCGGCCGCGGCGGCACGGGCCAGCAGGCTATCGCGGCGTTCCTCGCGACGGCGCAGCTCGGCCGCCTGCAGGCGGGATGCCGCGGCCTCGTCCAGGTATTCGCGCACATAGGGGCTCATGGGCTCGGCGACGTCGAGCAGCGTGAGCTCCGTACCGGGACGGCGACCGAGGTCGAGCGCACGGCGAAACGCAGGACCGGCCTCGCAGGCGTCCGTCACGAGCAGCAGGATCTTCCTGAATTCCCTCAAGGCCTCGCTCCGCGCCGCAAGCACAAATGCTGTAGCGCCTGCCCGGAGCCGCGCTTGCCTCGCCTGCCTGTCGCCATTACCGTGCTTCTTTCACTCACCCGTTGGGCAGGCGCCGTCGGCGCCTCGTGGCCAGTATATTGAGAACCGTACGACGGTGAACGCCATTTCGACAGGGCTCGCGCGCAGGTGATCGAGCTGGACCCGTTCATCGTGTTCCTCGGCGGCGTGACCATCGTACTCCTCGGCGCCGAGTTGCTCCTGCGCGGCGCCGCGCGCATCGCTTCCATGTTCGGCATCAGCCCCATCGTCATCGGGCTGACCGTCGTCTCGGTCGGCACCAGCGCGCCGGAGCTCGCCGTCGGCATCACCGCGGTGGCGGAAGGCAAAGACCCGCTCGCTGTCGGCAACATCGCCGGGACAAACCTCCTGAACATCCTGTTTATCCTCGGTCTCAGTGCCGCGATCCGCCCGCTCCCGATTCGGCTGCAGAGCATCCGGCTCGACGTGCCGGTGATGATCGGCTCGGCCGTCGCCCTCATCCTGATGGCGCTCGACAGCGTGCTGTCACCGGCAGAAGGCGCTGCGCTGCTGCTGGCGGCCGTCCTCTACACCGTAGCGCTCGTCCGGGGGACTCGCCGCGAGAGTGCCGCCACCCGTCGCGAGTTCGCCGAGGAATTCGGCGCCGCGCGTCTTCTCGCCGGCCGGCGCCGCACGCAGTTCGCCGCGCAGTCGGCGCTCCTCGTCGGCGGCATGGCGCTCACGGTGTTCGGTGCCGACCTGCTGGTCGACGGCGCGGTGGCCATCGCCCGGGCCCACGAGGTGTCCGATGCATTCATCGGCCTGACGATCGTCGCGATCGGCACCTCGGCGCCCGAGCTCGCCACCACGATCGTCGCGACGTACCGGGACGATCGCGACGTGGCCATCGGCAACCTGATCGGCAGCAGCATCTACAACATCCTCGTGATCCTCGGCGTGACGATGGTCGTGGCACCCGACGGCGTCGAGGTCGGTGGCGACGTCCTGTGGGTGGACCTCCCGCTGGGCGTGATCGTTGCCGCCCTGTGCCTGCCGGTTTTCCGCAGCGGGCAGATGGTGTCGCGCACCGAGGGCGTCGTCGCGGTGGCCGCCTACGTGGCCTACCTCGCAACGCTGGTCACATTGAGGACCTGAGGTGACAGCGCAGCCCCGGCACTCGCTCGAGGTCGGCGACACCCTTGCGGCACAGGACACGCAGGCGGGAAACCGGTGCCGGGTTTGGCTTTTTGGCTTGTTGAACAAGGCCGCTTCGCGCGACAGGACGAAGGCGGCGAAGAGAGGCAGCTCGATGCCGCCGTCGACGGTCAGGGTGGTTTCGGTACGGTCGTCCGCTGGTTCTGCCCGATCTGGGCGGCGCGGCGCATGGCGGAGAGCGTTGCACTACTGGTCGACGAGGTGCTGTCGCCGGATCCCGTGCGCCAGTGGGTGCTCCCGGTGCGGTTCCCACCGCGGTATCTCTTTGCCACGGATCCGGCGGCGATGAGCGCGGTACTTGGCATCGTGTGCTAGATCGTTGTCTCCACCTAGTGAGGAAGACCGGGCTCATGCAAGCGCAGGTCATGGCCGGAGCCGTCACGCTCACTCAGCGCTTTGGCAGCACGCTGATCTCCGGCATTCACTATAATCTTCCAGCGTCACCGTCAGAACACTGTATATCACTCGGTTCGGCCGACGCCGCCGAGCCGGGAACGGGGCCCATGCGATCCGCCGTCGCGCGGCGTAAGAGGCCGAGGGCAACATGGCTGCGGTTTCGCGAACGGATGAACTCTGGCGCCTCGACGTGCACGAGCTCGTGGCCGGCCTGCGCCGGCGCGAGTTCAGCGCACGCGAGGTCGTGATCTCCTGCCTTGAGCGGGCCGGGGCGGTCGACGGCTGCATCAACGCCCTGACCGAGATCCGGCCCGAGGTTGCGCTCGCGGCGGCCGACGCCGCCGATCGGGCGATGTCGCGCGGCGAGCCGACCGGCTCCTTGCACGGCATCCCGGTGACCATCAAGGGCAACGTCGATCTGGAGGGCTGGGCCACGGTCAACGG
This sequence comes from uncultured Chromatiaceae bacterium, assembly GCA_964415505.1. Classification (GTDB taxonomy): domain Bacteria; phylum Pseudomonadota; class Gammaproteobacteria; order Steroidobacterales; genus QUBU01. Next base: position 3,157 of record CAYQAR010000036.1, read on the forward strand.
CTGCGCGGCGCTGCAAGGGAACATCGCACGCGAGAGCTCGGCGTGCGTACGCAACTGGCTCGATGCTGGGGCAATCGTCATCGCACGCAGCAACACGCCGGAGTTTTGCTGTCGCTGGGACACCAGCAACGACATATTCGGCGCCACCCGCAATCCGTGGGACCCGACGCGCACGCCCGGCGGTTCGAGCGGTGGCGCAGCGGCCGCGCTGGCCGCGGGAATCACGCCACTGGCCCATGGCAATGACCTCGGCGGCTCGTTGCGCCATCCGGCTCAGGCCTGCGGTGTGACCTCGATACGTCCGGGGCTGGGGCGCGTGCCCGCATGGAATCCCGGTGACCTGGCCGAGCCCTGGATCGGCTTGCAGCTCATGCACGTCGAGGGGCCGATGGCGCGCCGCGTGGAAGACGTGCGGCTCGGGCTGCGCGCCATGGCAGTGCGCGACTGGCGCGACCCGTGGTACACGCCGGGCAACTTCGACGAGCAGACGAAGACGAGATTGGTGGTGGCGCTGGTGGTCGATCCGGATGGCGGCGGCGTCAGCGTGCAGGTGGCGTCCGGGGTGCAGCGCGCTGGGGAACTGCTGGAACAGGCCGGGATGATCGTCGAGGCCACCGAGCCGCCGGGCATCCGCGAGGCAGCCGACATCTGGCGCGTGGTGTGCCTGGGCGAACTGCTGATGGGACTGGAGCCGGCGGTGCGCGACATCTGCGGCCGCCGGCTCTCACGCGCCTTCGAGTGCTACCAGGCGCTGCTGCCGGAATTCAGCCTCGAGACGTATGGGAGGGCCTTCGCACGGCGCCGTGCACTGCTGCGCGACTGGCTGGGTTTTTTCGAGCGCCACGACCTGGTGGTCGCGCCGGTGTGCACCGAGTTGCCGCTGGAAATTGACGCCGACATCGCCTCTCCTCGAGCGATGGCGGCCGTGGTGGAAAGCCACCGCATGACCGTCGCCGTGAATACGCTCGGGTTGCCGGCGGCCGTGGTGCCGGTAATGTTGCTCGATGGTCTGCCGCAGGTGGTGCAAGTCATCGGCCCGCCGGGCAGCGAGATGCGCTGCCTCGATGCGGCCCGCGCCATCGAGCGGCAGGTCACCGCATTCACGCCTATGGACCCGCGCTGAATCGCCTGCCGTCGGATTCGCCGCTTCAGCCGGTGGCGCGGCGCACCTCTTCGGCGAGTGCCACCACTCTGGCCGGATCGACGTCGTGCGCATCGGCGGCGCGCGCGAGCGCATCGTCGGTGAGCGCGTAGCGGATCGGCGCGAGGTTGCGTGCGGTGCCCGCCGGCTGCCAGCCCTGCTCGCCCTGCACCAGCAGGCGCAGTAAATCCGGGCGTGCGTAGTGACCCATGGTGTCGATGATCGCCTTGGTCGCCTTGATCATCCAGGACTCGAGCTCCGCGTAGAGCAGCGTTTCTCCGTAGGCCGGCCCGGCGAGCGCGACACCGAGCGGCGCGATGATCTCGCTGCCGCCGTGTGCGTAGGCGATATTCATCCGGCCCTTGTAGGGGAAGTCCGCGGCCACGTCCGCCTCGTTCAGCATGGCGCAGGCGGAGACCACGAACGCACCAGCCTCGAAGGCGTGGGCCCGCACTTCGAAGTGGCCCCAGAAGCCGCACGCCTTCTCCGGCTCCTCCAGCCGCGGCCCGGTATGTAGCTCGAACGAGCCGGGGAACACGGCGACGTGGATATCCTCTCCCTGTGCGATCATGCAGGCTCGCACCAGCGTCATCAGGTGCTCGCCGCAGATCAGGCCGCCGATGCGGCCGATGTCGGTGTCGAACACCGCGAGGTCATGCGCGTCGCCTTGGCCCCAGAACAGCCGCTCGGTGAAGGTGGGCATCAGCTTGCGGTGCCGGCCGAGCACCGTGCCGTCGGGCGCGAAGAAGACCAAGCTGTTGTAGATGGTCTGCACTTCCGGGCGTGGGTCCATCTCGTTGCAGCCGAGCGCCACGTACACGTCGGCGCGCCGCGCTGCGTCGGCGATGCGCTCGCTGTCCTCGCTCGGCACCACCAGTGCGTTGTCGGCGAACAGTACTCGGCCGCCAGCCCATTGCGGCAGTGGCGAGTCCCAGCCTTCCGTCCAGTACGGGTAGCCGGCAAGCCAGGCTTCGGGGAAGACCACCAGCTGGGCGCCGTTGCGCCCGGCCTCCTCGATGGCAGCACAGGCGCGCCCCACACAGGCCTCGCGGTTCATATAGGCCGGCGATATCTGCGCCACGGCGACCTTCACCTTGTCCATGCCGCCGAGCACCCGCTTGGAAAGTTTCGCTGTCATGACGCATACCTCGCAAATCGTGCCGTGCGCTACATCCGCTGCACCTGCAGCACCAGCTTGCCGCGGGTCCGGCCGCTTTCCGAGCGGCGATGCGCCTCGGCGGCTGCCTCCAGCGGCTGCACCTCGACAGGAGGCAGGGGCAGGGTACCCCGGGCGTAAAGGTCCATCAGGCGCGCCAGGCTTTCTCCGTCGGGTCGATGATGCAGGAACTTGGTTCGAATTTGGTGTCCCGCGATCTCCGGCATGTCGGGCGGCTCGTTGTTCATGTAGGCGACCGTACCCCCGGGCTTCACCAGCCGGATGGCCGCGCGTACCACGTCATCACCGGTCAGCGACTCGAGCACCGCGTCGAGGCCTTGCGGTTCCTGCTGCCGGAGGTACTGCACGTAGTCGGTGCTGCGATAGTCGATGACGTGCTGCGCGCCACGCCCGCTTACGTAATCGGCGTTTGACGCGCTAACGGTAGTGTAAACGGTGGCGCCCAGGTGGCGGGCGATCGGGATAGCCACGCTACCCAGCCCACCTGCGCCGGCCTGTATCAGCACGGTCTGCCCGGGCTTCAGCCTGGCGTACTCAGCCAGCGATTCCCATGCCGTGAGGCTCACCAGCGGCAGTGCCGCGGCGTCGGTGAAGGAGATCCCGCGGGGCTTGTGCGCGATGGCGGTGGCTTTCACCGGCACGAATTCCGCGTAGGTGCCGTGGTGCAGGAACCAGGTGAACGCCAGGCCGACGACCTCATCGCCGGGTTGCCAGCCGGCTACCTCGCTGCCGGTGCTCACGATGCGCCCGGCAACGTCCCAGCCCGGGACGATGGGCCACTCGCGCGCGAAGAATTCCTGCAGCTCGCCGTTGCGCAGCCGTCGGTCGATGGGATTCACGCCAGCGGCGGCCACCTGCACCAGCACCTCGTCCGCCGCCGGCTCGGGCAGCGGACGCTCGCCGACGCGCAGCACCTCCGGTGGCCCGAACTGCTCGTAGAACACGGCGCGCATGCAGCGGCTACCCTCCAATGGCCCGTCGCTGCTTGCGGCGGCGGGCACTCGCCCCGGGACTCCGAGATCCTCTAGCAACTCGCAATGCCTGGTGTCAATGCGGAAATCGCGCCGTCGCCCGCGTTCTTTACATAGCGGAAGGTGCCTTCCAGTGGAAAGATCGAGGTCGGGGCTTCGATCCACAGGGCGCACCGGGGGAGGGCGATACCGATGAGCGCATCGACCACGAGTTTGCAGCGAAAAGTCCGATATCTGCAGGCGATGGGTATCGCGCCACTGCTGGCTGTTCTCGCGCTCGGCGCATCGCCGGATGGCCGTGCGCAGGACAGCACAGGTTCCGCCGTGGTGCTGCCGGAAATCGTCGTCACCGCGCGCAAGCGTGAGGAAAGCCTGCAGGATACCCCGATCTCGATTACGGCCTTCACCGGCGAATCGCTGGAGCGCCAGCAGATCGACCAACTGGATTCCATCGCCAGTGCGACGCCGAACATGATGTTCGACAACAGTACGGGGTTCGCGGGCTCCAACTCGGCCGCCGCGGTCTACATACGCGGCATCGGCCAGGTCGATTTCACACTGACGACGGAGCCCGGCGTGGGTATCTATCTGGATGGCGTGTACATTGCCCAGTCGGTCGGCAGCGTGCTCAGCCTCGTGGACGTGCAGCGCATCGAGGTGCTGCGTGGTCCGCAGGGCACGCTGTTTGGCCGCAACACCATCGGCGGCGCGATCAACGTCACCAGCAAACTCCCGGACGAGACCCTGCACGGTGATGTGGAAGTCACCGGCGGCAGCTACGACCGACTCGACCTGCGCGGCAGCGTCAACGTGCCGCTCACCGACACGCTATTCGTCAAATTGTCCGGCGCGACTTTCAATCGCGATGGTTTCCTGGATTCGCCCAATGCCGCCAGTGGCGACCATCTCGGCGACATAGGCCAGGATGTCGCCCGGTTCGCGCTGCGCTTCGTGCCAAACGACCGTTTTGAGGCCAACTTCTCGGCCGACTGGTCACGGCAGCGCGAGGACGGCGTGCCCAACGTACTGGTCGCCACCTACGAGGGCGCCAGCCTTGCCCTGATTGGCTCGCAGGCGGACCCGAGCAGCCCTAACTACGTGCCGCCGCCCGCGCCGCTGCCGGCCCCGAGCTTCGTGGACCTGCACAACCTGCTGACCACCGTGCCTTTCGGTGAGCAGGGCGGTATCGCCGGAGACCCCGGGATCGTGCCCAACCCGGTGTTCGGGCAGTCGACCGTGGGCCAGGCCAACATCGCCGACATCGACGGCAATCCGGCCAACCTCAGTGCGCTCGACCTGTCCACGGACACCGACATCTGGGGGTTGGCCATGACCTTGTCGTACGCTTTCGACTGGGCGACGCTGAAGTCCATCACCAGCTACCGGGACATGGAGGCCCACACGGCCTACGACCTCGACGCGCTCGCTGTGGTCACCGGCGAACTCATTGATGACTTCGATGTGGACCAGTTCTCCCAAGAGCTGCAACTCGCTGGTGACGCAATGGATGGCCGCCTGAACTGGCTGGTGGGCGTGTACTATTTCGAGCACGACGGCACCAACCTCGATGACGTGGAATTCACCTCGGTGCGTGTGCTGTCGGGCGCGAAAATCGACGACAGCAGTACGGCCGGTTTCGCCCAGGTGACCTTCGACGTGTCCGACCAGCTCTCCGTCACCGGCGGGGTGCGCTACACCGACGAGACGAAGAAGTTCATCGTACCGGGCGACTGCTTCCCGCTGCCAAAGGGCCCCGAGACGCTGTTCGACGGTACCCGCGTCACCTGCGCGCCGCTGCAGACGGTGGTGGATCCGAAGTATCTCAACGAGGGATTCCTCACCTACGTCAACGCGCCGGTATTCCCCGATCCCGACGGGCGCTTCTGCTGCCTGCCGATCTCAGACGCCGCCGGCAACATCGTAAGTCTGGTACCCGGCCTGACACCGGGCTTCCAGCTGGTGCCGCAGGGTACGTATAAGGAAACTTTCGACGAGACAACGCTCCACCTGAATGTCGCCTACAAGTGGACCGAGGACCTGATGGCCTACGTGTCGTACTCGGAGGGATTCAAATCGGGCGGCTTCGTGCAACGGGTGTTCCCACCCAAGACCGAGGTGCCGTCGTTCGATCCGGAAACAGCGGAAGTGTACGAGGTCGGCTTGAAGTGGACGTTGCTCGACCGGCGTGTCCGACTGGGGGCCTCCGCCTTCCACACGGACTACGAGGATCTGCAGATCCAGGTCAACGACGGCATCGCGCCGGTGACCCGCAACGCGGCTGCCGCCGACATCGAAGGCTTCGAACTCGAGGTCACAGCGATCCCCGCCGACGGCTGGCTGATCGAGGCCGGATTGGGCTACATGAACGCCGAGTACACCGAGCTCGATGCCAGCCAGAATTTTGTCACCGACCTGCGGGCCATCACGCTGGACTCGGAACTGGTCAACGCGCCCGAGTGGACCAGCAATCTCGGCATCCAGTATTCCTGGGGGGTACCGGCCGGCGGCGAGCTGATCGGGCGCGTCAACTGGTCGTTCGTCGATGACGTGCAGAAGGACGCGCTGAACTTCCCGGCCTTGGAGCAGGACGCCTACAACCTTGTCGATATCTTCCTCACCTACGTGAGTGCGAATTCGACCTGGGAGGTCACTGGGTTCGGCAAGAACGTCACGGACGAGCGCTACATCGTCTCGGGATTTGCCAATGGTCTCACCCAGGGACGCGGCGCGGCGAACCTCGGCCGCCCGGACGAGTGGGGCCTCAGCGTGCGTTACCGCTTCGGCAAGTAAGGCTATGGAGGACATGTCTATGACTGCGGAAGGTTCCATGATCGAGCAGTACATGACGCTGGCCCTGCAGCCGGTGATGCGCGGCGCGTACCAGCGGGCCGATATCCAGGCGAACCTCGACCACATCGCCGAACTGGCGCGCGCCGCCGTTTGGCTTACCGCCATCGACTTGCCGGTGCGCCTCATCACGGTACCAGAGGGCGCGCTGCAGGGCTTCACCGACGAGATTTTCGACTGGGACCACGTGGATTACGTTAAGCGCATGGCCATCGACGTCCCTGGGCCGGAGACTCGCTTCCTCAGTGATCTGGCCCGTGACCTCAACAGCTTTATCATCGCCCAGGCCAAGGTGAAGCACCCAGAGTTCCCAGAGAGATTCTTCAACTGCGCCTTCGTCATCGATCCGCGGGGCCAGGTCATCCACCGGCATTACAAGCTGCAGGTGTTCGTACGCGAGCACTCCACCGTGCCGCACGACGTGTGGGACCGCTGGGTCGAACTCTACGGCGAAGGCCTCGATGCCTTCTTCCCGGTCACGGACACCGAGATTGGCCGGATCGGCTGCCTGGTGTGCATGGAGGGCAGTTATCCCGAGACGGCGCGCGGGCTGGCGATGAATGGCGCGGAGATCATGTATCGACCGAGCTATCCGGAGCCCTATGTCGCCAACGGCCTGTGGGAGGTGCAGAACCGCGCGCGTGCCTTGGACAACACCATGTACGTGGTGGCGCCCAACCCGGCCAGTTACTATCCGACGGCGCAGACGTCCTCGCCGATCGATACCTTCGGCGGCAATTCGATGATCGTCGACTATCAGGGCCGCGTGATCTCCAATCACCGGTCCGGGGGCGGGGCTTCCTATGCCGGGGCCATCGTCGACATCGAGGCACTACGCCAATACCGCGCTCGCTCGTTGTGGGGCAACTGGATGCGGGATCTGCGCACCGAGCAGTACCGACTGATCTACGACGAGCCGATCTTCGAGAAGAATCTGTGTATGACGCGACCGCCTCTGCGGCACGCGGCCACCGATGATGTCTACCGCGCCGCAACACAGCGGTTGCAGGAACGAGGGACCTGGAAACGCCCAGCGAACGGTGGCCAACGCAACGGGGGAGGGCGCTGACCGACGCGCGCGTAGCCACGGCCCCAGCCTCCGGAATAAACTGGGCTCCGAGGCTGATTAGCGCAGGACGGGCGGTGTATGAAGACCAGCCACGATTCCGTGCTGGCAACTGGCGTGTCGCGCATCCATCGTAGCGACTCGTTCGAGGCGCTCACGCAGGCGTTCCTGTCGGTCGCGCCCATGCTGGTGGACGCCGACGCCTTCGGACTGTATCTCCTCGACGGCAAGCTGCAGGCGCGGGCCATCTACGCTGTGCGTGCTGACCGGCGCTTCCTCGCCGAATACGAGCGCCTGCGCATGTCCGATCCCTGCTTCCTGCACCTGCTCCAGCATCGCTGCTTCATCCATACGCGCAAGATCGTCGCCGGGCATGACTGGAACGGTCACCCGCTGCTCGACTTGATGTCGCGCTGGGGGCTGCGTTATTCGATAGAGGCGCCACTTGTCGCGTCGGGCCGGCTTGCGGGCACGCTGAACATTGCCCGCTGCGATCGCGGCTACTTCGATCACGACAGTCTCGCGCAGGCGCAGTTCCTGTGTGAGGAGATGGCCTGCGCTTTCGACCACATCGTCCACATCGACGGGCTCAAGCAGGACCTTGCGCGCGCCACTGCGCGGGCTGCCGACCTCACCCCGCATGCGGATGGCGCGGAGCATGACCGGGACACGCAGCCCGACTACGTTGAGCGGGCGGTGGCATGCATGCGCGCGCACTGCGCCGAGCCGCTCACGATTGCTGCGATTGCTACCGCCAGCGGCATCAGCGCCCGCACCCTGATCGAGGGCTTCCGCCGCCATCTCGGTACGTCGCCCAAGGCGCTGCTTCGCGAGTTCAGGTTCCAGAAGGTGCGGGATGCCCTGATCGCCGCCATACCCGGCACCACCACGGTCGCTGATATCGCCACGGCCTGCGGCTTCAACGAACTGGGCCGCTTCGCGGTGGAGTACCGGCAGAGGTACGACGAGTCGCCTTCGGCAACGCTGCATCGTGCGGCATCGCCGGCGACGCCGATCGGCACTACGCCGGCTATATACCTGATGCCTGACGTGGGCGCGCGGCCGGTTCCTCGCGCTGGCACGGCAGCGGGCAGTACCGCCTGACCGTATCTGCGGGCGCGTGCATTGGGCGTGACGCCCGGACAGCGGCTGCGCTTGCGAGTTCGCGGGACGACGAGCATGCAAGTCAGCAAGGCCAATGCAGGCAACCAACCGCTTTTTTCCACCTGTCGTCGATGCTCCGTCACGACTTCCCTGGGCATCGCATCGCGCCTCACCTGGTGCCGAGCCGTTGCGGCAAACCGTAATTGCGTGCATCGTCGGGCTCCGATCCGATAGCGTTGTGCAACACCGAATGCAGAGGCGGTAATCCCATGCTCCAGATGTCGCGGACATTCATTCTTGTTGCGGGCCTCAGCCTGATGCTGGCCGGGATGCTCGGCGCATACGGCTTCCACGGCCTGCCCGGCAAGGTTCCTGATGCCGAGCTGAATTCGTGGAACTGGGCGGTCCAGATGCAGTTCTTTCACGGGATTGGCCTGATCCTGGTCGCGCTGCTGCTCGACCGGGCGCGGAGTTCGATCCTGTTGAAGGCCGCCGGCGGACTGATGATCCTGGGGACGATCCTCTTCTCGCTGAACGTCTACCAGGAAACGCTCGGGGGGTCGGAATTGATCGGCAACCTCGCGCCGATGGGCGGCAGCTCGTTCATGCTGTCCTGGTTGCTTACCGGCATCGGAGCATACCGGGCCCTGAAATAGGTCGGTGCGCGGCGTTGCCGGGGTGGATGTGTCGCACGCGTACCGGCTTCTCATCGCATCCACGCTGCAGAACGCCGCGTCATTTGCTGGACTGCTGCTCCCGATCGCGGACGGTTCTTCGCCGCCCCGCGAGCCGCCGATTACCCAGACAGGTGCACCAGGCGTGTTATGTCAGATGCCGTATGTCGGGTGTCGGTGACGCAGCAGCCTCCGACGCACAGCAGGCGGGATGGCAGCGCCACCAAGCTCGCCGATAGACCGGACGTCCGTAGACCAAAGTCAAATCGATCGTTGACAGCCCGCAAGAGCCAGGTCCAAGCTTGAAGTCAAGGCCGAATAAAATACGGTCAGCGGCCAATACGAAGAACGGGGGACGCCTATGCTTTCCGAGGTATTCCGGACAGCTTCAATCAGCGCGCTGCTCGCATTTCTCGCCGCACCAGGTGCTGGCGCTGCCTCGCTTTTTTCGGTGAATGTCAGCGGAGTGACCAACCAGGGTCCGTTCGGCGCTCAGGCAAATAACGGTTTCACCGACAGCGTGACGACCGGTAGCTGGTCCGGTTCGGCAGTCGCCTCCGGCGGCGGCGCAGGCGCCAGGTTGGTGACGGCGACGGGCGACTCCCAAACTTACGCGTTCTATTGTGGACAGAACGCCTGCACTGTTGCCAGAGCCACCGCCAGCACGAGCGATACGGCGCGCATCCTGCCGACCGGCTTGGCGCCCGCAGGAACACCGATCAATGTCCGATTCGATGTCACGCTGGATGGCTCGGTCTTCGGCAATGGTGGCTGGTCCGCCTATGGATCTCTCAATGTCAATGGGGTGGGAGATGGAATCTCCGAAGGCACCGGTGGAACGGTGGGCGCTTACAACCTCACCGTGCACAAAGTGAAAAGCTTCAACCGGACCCTTTTGGTCGGCACCAATTACTCGCTCGACACGTACCTCGACATCGGAGCATTCATACGCGGAGCTGGCCCGTGGCCCTACGGCATCACCGTGGACTTCCTGAACACGCTGACCGTCGATGGCGTCGTGCTCACTGACGGCGTTGGCCCGTTGCAACTGCTGGGTGACAGTGGCCGGGACTATTTCGTGGCTGCCACCGTGCCGGCACCTGCGGCGGGTTGGCTGCTGGCGACGGCATGCGGTGTGATTGCGGCCCTCAGGCGGCGCGGAGCTCGCCACGTTTGAGCCGTAATTGCCGGGTGCGCGCAGCCGACCGCGATTCAAGGACGCCCTCGACACTGTCGCCCCTTGCCTGAATCGGGAATAGGTGCCGGTACTTCGGTTGCGGAAACTCCAAGAATCGGCCCGACTCTCTGGCTGCGGCGAGTGGCGTTCTCCAACATTATCGTACCGCCACTTTCCGAAACCGAAGGACCGGCACCCTCGGCACGGCACCCTCGGCAGTGGCGCGGCAGTCCGGCACCGGGCAGTGGCCCGGTGGGCGACGGACGCGGGCCGGGAGCCTGTGCCAGAATGTCGTCCGGACAACCAGGGAGATGCGCCATGCGAATGTCCTTGATCCTGGCAGCGACACTGATCCTGGTCGGCTGCGACAGCGAAACAATGACCAAGGTGACCGATGCCCTGAACGCAGTCGCCAGGACTGCTCCAGCCGCCAATCTCATCGTCAATGGCAGCTTCGAGGAACCGGTGGTAGCCAAGGGCAGCTATGTGACGTTCCCGACCGGTCAGTCGTTTCCGGGCTGGCAGGTGATCGGCGCACCTGGCAGCGTGTCACCGATCAGCGGGGAGTATGCCCAGTCAGGCCTGCGCTGGAATGCGCAGTCGGGCGCCCAGTGGCTTGACCTGACCGGTCCGTCGGCGAGCAGCGGGACCGGCGTGCAACAAAGCGTACGGACGCAGCCGGGCACGGTTTACACGCTGGAGTTCCACGTCGGCAACGTGGTGGCCGGAGGGTTCGGCACCAGCAGCAGCGTCGAGGTCCTGGTGGATGGCAAGTCGCTGGGCACCGTGCGCAATGAAAGCAATATCAAGGGGCAGCAGAGCTGGCAGCGTTTTCAGATGCCAGTGACGGCCGCCACCGCCAACACGACCATTGCTTTCATCAATCGCGACCCGCGCAGCGACAACAGCAACGGCCTTGACAACGTCTCGCTCACGGCTGCCGCCGTCCGCAGCATCGCCGGCCAGTACGGCTACCTGGGGCAGGGCGTGGCGACCATCACCCAGACCGGTGACAACATCCACATGTATGCCACCTGGCCGCCCTCGGGTGCGGGTCCCCATTACGAGATCAAGGGCAGGATCGTGGGCGACACGATCACGGGGGAGTGGTACTCCCTTTACGCCAAGAAGGGCTGGTTCAAATACGTGGCGACGGTGCTGCCCAACGGTGACATCGAGCAGTCCCAGAGCGAGGATCCCATCAACTCGAACATCAGGAAGGCTGTTCTCTCGCGCAAGAAAAACTAGCGCGAGGCATGCCGTCCATGCTGGCGCATCCCTCGCCTGAGGCGTGATGGCCGTTCTTGGGTGCCGGGCTTGTCTTATTGGCTTGTTGCAGGACACCGTATCGCGCCGATGTCCGCCGCGCGACGTGTCACATCCTGTTGCGGCGCTTGAGCAACCCGCAAACGCCCAGTGCAGAACCGAACAGCCAGAACGCAGCCGGTACCGGAACCGCGGCCACGTCGAAGGCCGCCTCGGAGATGCCGGTGACGAAGGTGCTGCCGTGGTTGGACAGGATTTCCATCCTCACATAGGCCGCCGTCGTCGACGAGAAGTTGAAGACCTGGGCAAGATTGGCGTTGCCCAAGCCCTCCACGGCCGAGTAGGTGCCAAGGAGCGTCGGCAACGTAAATGACGGATTACTCGCTGCGTAGAGCCGGAACTGCTTGACGCCCTGCTTCGCGCCCTGCGGGTCATTCCACAGCGCCAGTGCGTCAATCGTGTAGGTCCCGCCGAGGTCGAAATCGAAGTTGCCTGTCAACACGCCCTGCGACGAGTACCAGATATTGTTGCCGCCGCCTCCAGCCAGGAAGGTATTGGCCGTCGCGGTAAAGGTCGCGAAATCAGTCACGCCGGAAACGTAGCCGGGGGTGAGCGCCGACTGGTTGATGGCGAACGTCGGCAGGTAGTTGGCGTTGTAGCTGCCCATGTTGGTGGATGCAGCTGCAGGCCCGAGAATGGTTCCGCCCTGCGCCACGGTGCTTACCAGACCGAGTAGTGCCAAGGGCAACAGCCTGCCGCAGCCGATGGGCTGGACCGAGACTTCCCTATTCATGATGATCGCTCCCGATTGTTGTACTTCTTGCATGGGTTCCGGGCTGCCAAACGTCGCACGGGTACTCTAATACCGCTTACGGCACGGCCGATAACAACTTGACATAACGGCCTAACTGGCGGGAGCCGGCAGACCAAACTCTCGCGCCGCTTGGCCCGCAGGTTGGTGATCACCTACGGCTTCTGCGCTGCACGGCGTATACCCGCCAAGCGAGTGCCGACAATGTCGTCAACAGCTATGGAAGGCATGCAGGCAATGGCACCACGGTCACGCCGATACCCGGCACCGGAGCTAGACTGGGCGGCGCATGTCCAACTGGGTCCTCTACGCCGCAGCCGTCCTCATCTGGGGCACGACGTGGTTCGCGATCAACTTCCAGCTCGGTGTCGTCGGGCCGGAGGTGTCGCTCGCGTACCGGTTCATTGCCGCTTCCGCGCTGCTCTTTGCCTGGTGCCGCCTGAGGAAACTGCCGCTGCGGTTCGATGCGGCCGCTCACGGCCATTTTGTCGGCATGGGCACGTTTCTCTTCGGGCTCAACTATCTCTTTGCCTACTCCGCGCAGCTCTACATCGCCTCTGCGCTCAACGCGATCGCCTTCACCGCCATCCTCTGGTTCAACATCATGAATGCCCGGGTCGTCCTCGGCACGCACATCAGCCGGCGCACCCTGCTCGGTGCTGTTGCAGGCATGATCGGCACGATCGTGATTTTCTGGCCGGAGGTGGAGTCGGTGAGCTTCTCCGACCGCGTGCTCGCCGGCGCGATGTTCTCGATCGTCGGCGCGCTCTGTGCGTCTTTCGGCAATCTCGCCTCGGCACTCGCGCAGCGGCGCGGGCTGCCCGTCGTGCAGGGCAACGCCTGGGGCATGCTCTACGGAGGCTTGCTGACTGCGGCCATCGCACTCGCCCGCGGCGAGAGCTTCGTGTTCGAGCCGAACGCACCGTATGTCGTCTCGCTGGTGTATCTCACGCTGTTCGGCACCGTGCTCGCCTTCGGCGCCTACCTCACGCTCCTCGGCCGGATCGGCGCCGAGCGGGCGGGATACGCAGTCGTCATGGTTCCCATCGTCGCGCTCGTCGTCTCCGCGCTATTCGAAGACCTCAGGCTCACGCCGGCGATGGGTATCGGTGTCGCCCTGGCACTCGCCGGCAACCTGCTGATCCTGAGACGCTGAGTGGGGCCGGTGCCGGGTCTGGCTTGCTGGCGCCGCTCAGTCGAACTTCACGCTGGCGGTTTCCTTCGACTTCACGGTCACCGGCTGCGTGCGGCCGGAACCGCCACTGAGTTGCACGGTGTAGTTGCCGGGTAGCACCGATACCGGCTCTCCGTCGGCTATACCTTCCGCCACGACCTGGTTCCCCGCGCCCAGGATCGAGAACCCCGCCCTGGTCGCTCGCGTCATGGCGCGATCGAGGCTGGCCGCGTCGTTCGCTTCGAAGTAGTTGCCGCCCGCGGTATCGGACCAGTGGCGCAGTGTGCCGGCGAGCTTCGGGTCGTCGATGGCGAAACCGACGATGTTCACGCGGATGCCGGCCCTGGTGAGTTGCGCCATCGCGGCGCCCGGATCGCCGCCGCAGGTTTCGTCGCCGTCGGTGAGCAGGATGACCAGCCGCTCCCCCCGGGCGGTACCGAGATCCTCGAGGACCTTTTCGAGCGAAGCGCCCAGCGGCGTGCGGGCGTTGTTCTTCGAGTCGAGCTTGGCGATCTTCGCGGCGACGGCGCCGGCGTTCAGGGGCGCGAGCGGGATGTCCAGATCCGTCTGGCACGAATCGACCTCACGGCCAAGTACGCGCAGCGCGAACGGCGTGTTCGCCGGGATGATCGTCGATGTGATCCTGGTCAATGTCTGTTTCGCGAGGTCGATGCGCCGCTGCGTGCCGATGCGCTGGAGCATGCTGCCCGACGCATCGAGAACGATCTCCACGTTGCCGAATACCGGTGCCGCGGTCACGGCAACGAGCCCTGGTTCCACCTTTGCCGGCGTGATCCTGATGGGTGCGCGCGCGAGGGCCACGTGCGTTTGCCCGGTCGCGTAGCGCACTTCGTAGGCACCGGCCTCGAGTGGGGCGAGGATCTTCAGCGGATTGCCCTTGGTCGTGTACTCGTAGTTGCCCCAGGTCCCCTCGGCCGCCGTGGGCGCAACGATGGTGATGTAGTCGAGCGTATTGCCAGGACCGGTCCACGTCACCTCGAAAAGATCGCCTGCCGCAGCAGTTGCCGGAGCGGTCACCGATGCCGTGACGCTGCCGATCGTGAGTTTCCTGGTCGCGATGACCTTGTCGCCGTTGCCCAGGATGTAGCGAAGTTCGTAGTCACCGGCTTTGTCGGGCGCCATAAGCTGAACCGGATTGCCGGCCTTCGTGTATGCGTACACGATGTAGGGGCGCTGCGCGTCGCCGATCGCAATGTAGTCGAGGTTGTTGTCGGGTCCGGTCCACCTGACGTCGAACTTCGCGCCGGCGGCGACCGAGGCCGGCCCATCGAGTGAGGCCGACGCCCCCTCGATGCGAATTGGTCGCGAGGCCAACGTCGGATAGGGGCTGTCCCCGGAGAGCAGACGGATCTCGTAGTCTCCCGGATCTGACGGTGCCTTCAGCGTCTTCGGTACGCCGTTCTCAGCGTACTGATAGTCACCGTACGTACCCAGCTTGCTGTCCCTGGGTACGATCGACAGGAAGTCACGCGGGTTCGTACTGCCAGTCGCGGTGACCGTGACTTCGCTGCCCGTCGTTCCCTTGTCGGGCCCGTTGACGGCTGGCGCTGCGTTGACGGTTGCGGCTGCGTACAGGCACGCGAGGACAAATGCACCCGAGGTTCTGGCGGACATCGCTCGCTCCCCGATTCTTTCCGTGGTCGGAGTGAACAGATTGTAGACCTTCCGGGTGCACCCGGAAGGCGTGCTGCCGGGAGCGGGACCGGCAGTCGCCGGCCCCGTCCCTTGCGATCTTCCGCCTCGTGGTCGGCGTCACTCGCCCGTGGGCGTCGTGCGGACGTCGTCAACAGTCAGCGCGGCCAACGGGGATGCGTCCTGCGGCTCCCGCCCACGGAAGGCAGCGAAGCGCTCCTGCGCACGCTCCATGTTTTCCAGCGCCACCTGTGAACGGTCCACGCCGTGAGAGATGGCCTGGAAATCATGAATCGCCGCCTCGTAGCGGCCCCGAACGATGTTGAGTACCCCGCGGTTGTTGAGCACGATGCTCCTGTACCACCCGGACTCGACAGCTTCGTCGCAGGCCTCGGCCGCCTCGTCCAGCCGGTTGAGCATTGCGTAGCCGACGCAGAGGTCGATCAGGATCGGCACGCGAATCCACGGCGCGTGGTGTCCCGCGCCGAGGCGGGCCTCCAGGCGCTCGACTCCCTGCTGGTAGCGTCCGTTCTCGATATCCCGGGCTCCCCGGACGTCGAGCCAGTGGATCTGCATCTCGAGCGGCTCTCCAGCCAGGGCCGGGCAGGCGAGGATCGCGCACGCCGCAGCCACGCAAGGGCGGAAATTCCACGCGGTGCCCGTCTTGATCTTGTTCATCGCAGCCTCCCGTGTTCATCGTTGCCAGCACACTGCTGGTGATGCATACGCTGCGCGGGGCGGCGGGTGATGTCTGTCAGGCAGGCGACACTGGCCTTGAAACCCTCGTCGTGGTGTCGTGCCCGGCATTCATTCGGGAGGCATGGGCCCGGGAGGCGACTGTGCGCATGAGCGCGCGACCTGCGCTGTCTCACGCATGACCCGCAGCAGGTTGCCGCCCCAGATCCTGGCAATGTCGCCGGCACTGAAGCCGCGGCGAAGCAGTTCCGCCGTGATGGCCGGGTTCTGTGCGACGTCCATCCATCCCTGCAGTCCGCCGCTCGCGGCACCACCGCCGGCGTAGAAATCCGAGCCGATGCCTACGTGGTCGATGCCGACCAGGTCGACGATGTGCTCGATATGGTCGACGTAGTCCGCGACGTTCGCGCGAGGCCACTGGCGGTCCAGCGCGACCAGGCGATGTCCGTACTCCACAAGGGTCGAGTTCGAGGCTCGCGCCCACGCCATGGGACCTGCGAGTCCGAGTTCCTCGCCGACCTGCGCGATTGCCCGTTCCTTGGCAGGATCGTTAAGCCTGATGTAATGGCTGTAGCCGACGACCTGCACGACACCGCCGCGTTGGGCCAGCCGCTGCAGTTGCTCGTCGTCCATGTTGCGCGGCGTGTTCGCGACCGAACGCGCCGCAGAGTGCGAGGCTATCACCGGCGCGCGGCTGGCCGTGATCGCCTGCAGCATCGTCTTCTTCGAGACATGGGACACATCCACCATGATGCCCATGCAGTTCATGCGTGCAATCAGCTCGCGGCCGAGCCTGCTCAGTCCGGCGTGCTCCTCCTGCGCATCGCCCAGTTCCGCTATGGGTACGGATGAGTCGGCGAGGGCATTGTGGCCGCTGTGCGTCAAGGTGATGTAACGCACTCCCAGATCGAAGAACGTCTGGAGTTGCTCCAGATCGCTGCCGAGCGCATAGCCGTTCTCCAGGCCGATCAAGGCGGCGTGCCGGCCGGTGCCGGCAATGCGCACGAGGTCATCGGCAGTACGGGCGAGTTCGATGCGCTCCGGGTACTGCTGCGTCATCCGCTGGATGCCCGCGATCATCTTCAGGGCGTTGTCCGCCGCGCGCTGATAATGAGCGTTCGAGCGCTTGTCCTGCCCGACGGCGGCAACCAGGAACACGGCGTCCAGGCAACCCTCATCCATCTTGTGCAGCGTCAGCTGGGCGTCGCTGTCGGTGCCGGGATCGACCTCCGCGGTGGCGAAGTTCGCCGGCACATCGATGTGCGAATCGATGGTGACTATCGTGCAGTGCAGTGCGCGCTCGTCCGATGCGGGCAGCGGGATGTCCGCGGCGGTCCCGGCCGAAGGCCGCTGCCCTGTGGCGTCGAGCGCCGCCGGTGCGAGGCCGACGATGAGTAGTGCGAGCGTGCCGGCGATCCGGACAGGTCTCAGGGTCATCGCTTGCCTCCGAGTGCCGTCTGTATCGGCACGTCATCCCGGGAAGTATTTGCGTTTACATACATTATCATATATATATAGATCAACTGATCCGAACCGGAGAACCTGGCCGGATGAACCGGCTTGATGGTGATGCGGGCCCGCTCAGGGGGCGGGTACGCGGAACAGCGTCGAACAACCAGGTACGAGTGCGAAATCGGCTCGCAGGGGGCTCACATGTCGAAGTCGAAACTGAACGGTCGTCTGATTGCCGCATTGGCGCTGGCAAGCGCGGTGCCGGGGCTGCAGGTTGCGCGACCCGCTCATGCGCAGGAAGCGAAGGGCGGCCTGGCGGAAATCGTGGTCACAGCCCAGCGGCGCGAGGAGTCGGTCATGAAGGTGCCGATAAGCATGGCCACCTTCAATGCCGACATCATCGAGCAGAACCAGATCCAGGAAGTGCAGGACTACGTCACCAAGTCTGCCAATCTCAGCATCAGCGAGGGCGAAACCCGTTCCGGCAACGTCTCGACCTCGAGTCATGGCCTGTCCATCCGCGGCATCAGCAACGTAGGAGGCGACTCGTCCTCGTATGGCTTCTACGTCGATGACTTCAATGTCACGCGTGTGACCCGCAATCCGGAACTCGTCGATGTCTCGCTCATCGAAGTGCTGCGCGGCCCGCAGGGCACGTTCTTCGGCCGAAACGCCTCGGCTGGCGTCATCAGCGTGACAACGAACAAGCCCAACGAACACCTGGGCGGCAACGTGGCGCTGCAGTACGGGCGCTTCAATGACATGGAAGCCCAGGGCACCGTCAACCTGCCGCTGTCCGACAAGGCCATGCTGCGCGCCAGCGGCAAGTATGCCGAGAGCGACGGTTATGCCGACAACATGCACAGCGTCGGCGGCGACAATGGCTTCGAGCACAAGTTCGGCCGCATGGCGCTGCGCCTGCTTCCCACCGACGCCATCACGGTCGATCTGACGGCGACCTTCAGCGACGAGGAGCAGGACGATCTCGGTCTGATTCCCACCGGTGTCTACGTGCCCGGTGCGATCGGCGGCTTCCTGTGCTCAGTTGCCGCGCCAACCTGTCCCCATGACACGGAGGACGGCCTCTACCCGCAGAACCAGGACCGGTACCGGCACAACAATCCGCTCGGCGTCCAGGATGATTACCAGCTCTATACGGCCAGTGTCGTCTGGAAGGGGGAAGCGGTTACGTTCACCAGCGTCACCGGTTACATCCAGAGCGATTTCCATCGTGACGGCGAGCTGGATATGGGCAGCCTCGATGTGGTGAACGAGGACTTCGAGGACATAGAAAGGTCCTCCGTCAGCCAGGAGTTCCGCCTGCAGTCCTCGGGAGAGGGCCGGTTCAACTGGATCGTCGGCGGTATCTGGGCCGAGGACCAGCACGACGAGATCGAGTCGATCAATTTCGGCACCGATCAGACGACGATCGATTTTTTCGGTGTCTTCCCGCATTTCATCATCGAACTTAGCACTGTCGATCGCGAGATTGTCAGCAAGGCGCTGTTTGCCGAAGGTTCATGGCAGGCAACCGACCGGTTGACCCTGACCGCGGGCGCTCGCTGGTCCGAGGACGAGATCGATTCCCGCGAGACGAAGATCGACTTCGAGACCCAGCTCGCGCCGCAGGGGGCCTCGGAATCCTGGGATGATGTCTCGCCGCGCTTCGCGGCGACCTACGCCCTGAACAGCGATACCAACCTTTACGCGACAGTCGCCAAGGGATGGAAGTCAGGAGGCATCAACCTTGAACTCACCACTCCGGAGGCGCCGGTCAACCTGTTCGAACCCGAGGAGCTCTGGAACTACGAGGTCGGCCTGAAGACCACGATGCTCGACGGCCGGATGCACGGCACCCTGGCCGCGTTCTACATCGACTGGGAGGATGTGCAGGTCAACTCGAGCCGCCTGATTGTTCGCGATGACGGTTCGATTGCGAGCGTAGCCGGTGTCAGCAATGGCGCGAAGGCAGAGAGCAAGGGAGTGGAACTGTCGATCGAGGCACTGCCGCATCCGGACCTGGAGCTCGGTTTCAGCGCCGGGTATCTCGATACGGAGTGGAAGGATTTCAAGGAGGCCCGGACAGGATTCGGTGAGTTCGACTTGACCGGTCAACCTCTGCCGAAGGCACCCGAGCTGACCGTGAGCGCCGATGCGCAGTACAACATCGAGTTCAACTCGACTTGGACTGGCTTCCTGCGCGCTGAGTTCAGTTACGTGGATGAGCTGTACTACGACGTCAACGGCACGGCTGGCGTGATGCAGGGATTCAACTTTCCATTCGAGATTCCCTCGCGCAATGTGTGGAATTTCCGGGCTGGGGTGGAGAGCGACAAGTACCGGATTGTCGCGTACGCCGACAATGCCTTCGACGAGGAGTACTACACCTCGACGTATGATTTCGGCTTCACGAACGGCGCTGGCGTCGTGCCGGGGTATCGTACCTATGGCGTCCGCTTCGTCATGAACTTCGGGGAGCAGCAATAGGGGGGCGTACAGGAAGGTCCCGGTAGCGGCAGGGGAACCGGCGAACGATGCCCATCGCAGCACGTGGCCTGCCGCTCCGATTCCTGGCCTCACGGCTGGCGAGCGCGCGACACCGCAGTGTCGTGGCGCTCGGCGCAGCCCTGCTGCTCGCGGGATCGGCCGTTGCCGATGACGGTCCCGTTTCCCAGACGCCGGCACTGAGCGATGCGGTCTACCCGGGGGTGATCGGGCTCGACATCGACGCCCGCGATGTCGACCGCGCAATCGTCGGTGGTACGCTGACACTGCCCGTCACCAGGGATGGGCCGACGACCATCTACTTCCCGCGCTGGGTGCCGGGACATCACGCGCCGTCCGGGCCCATCAGCCGCATCGCTGGGCTGAAATTGCAGGCGGATGGCACGGAGATCGCCTGGCGGCGCGATCCGGTGGACATGAATGCCCTGCACTTCAGCATTCCCGCCGGTGCCAGGGAGATTCAGCTCTCGTTCCAGTACCTGTCGCCGACCGATCCAGGCATGGGCCGGGTCGAGATCACGGCCGACATGGCAGACCTGCAGTGGACCTCGCTTGCCCCGTACCCGGCGGGCTACGCATCGCACAACATGACCTACCGCACCTCGGTTCGGCTGCCTCAGGGATGGCAGTTCGCGACTGCCCTGCAGCGCGATGAGCAGCGTGGCGATACTGCTCATTTCAAGCCGGTGGATTACGAGACGCTGGTCGACTCGCCGATCGTTGCGGGCCACTACTACGAGCGAGTGATGCTGGACGATACCCGCGAGGTTCCGGTCGCGCTCCATCTGTTCGCCGACCAGCCGCATCTGCTGCGTTTCGAGGCGTCGCAGATCGAGTCGCACCGGGCGCTGATCACCCAGACCTACAGGCTGTTTCGTTCGCGCCATTTCGACCGCTACGACTTTCTTGTCGGGCTGACCGCGAAGGTCGGCAGCCTGGGCGCCGAGCATCTCCGCTCGAGCGAGAACTTCACGGTGCCAACCTATTTCACCGACTGGGCGAACACGGCGCCGAGTCGTGAACTCCTGCCCCACGAGCTGGTGCACAGCTGGAACGGCAAGTATCGGCGTGGCGCCGATCTGCTCACGCCGACGCTCGACAGGCCGATGCGCAACAGCCTGCTGTGGGTGTACGAAGGCCTGACCCGGTACCTGGGTGCCGTGCTCTCCGCGCGTGCCGGCCTGCATACGAGGCAGCAGAGTCTGGACAATTTCGCCGTATCGGCGGCCCGCATGCAGAATCGTGCTGGTCGACGCTGGCGCCCGCTCGCAGACACTGTCAATCATTCCATTTTTCTGGATGAGCATCCGATCTGGCCGGGCTGGCAGCGGGGATCGGATTACTACCTCGAGGGGCAGCTGATCTGGCTCGACGTCGATACACGCCTGCGCGAACTGACCGGAGACAGGAAGTCGCTCGACGATTTCGTGCAGGTCTTCTTCTCCGGCCCCGAAGGATCGTATCGGCCGTCGCCTTACGAACTGGCGGACGTCGTGGATGCGCTGAACGGCATCGCGCCGTATCGCTGGGCGGAGTATTTTCGCGACCATGTGGAGCAGTTGGCACCCGAGGCACCGCTCGATGGCCTGACTCGTGGCGGCTATCGTCTGGTGTACACGGACATCGCCACCGACTTCTTCCGCAACCTGGAGTCCCAGGCGAAGGCCACCGATCTCGGCTATTCGATCGGCCTGATCGTGACGGAGGCGGGTATCGTCACGGACGTCCTGTGGGATACCCCGGCGTTCCAGGCCGCACTGACGATCGGGACGCAGATCGTCGCTGTCGACGGGGTTGTCTACAGCAACGATGTCCTGACGCGTGCGGTCCGGGACTGCAAGGGCCGGTCCGAGCCATTGCGGCTCACGGTCAGGAGGGGGGATGCGGTGCGCGAAGCCAGGCTCGAGTGCTCGATGGGATTGCGCTATCCGCGGCTGGAAAGCGTGGCCAAAACGCCGGCGCGTCTCGACGCGATTCTTGCGCCGCGCTGAGGTGGTACGACGCCGGGTTCACGGCGTTCCCGGGCCGCGGGCCGGAAGCCTCTCAGTCGGCTGCTTCGATGTTCTGCAGGATCACGTTGAGGAGTCGCCGCAAGGTCTTGATGTCTGCGGCGGTGAGGCCGCGCAGCGCACGTTCCTGATGGTTCTGCATCGCTGGAAACATCGTGGTAACGAGCTTTTCCCCAGCTGCCGTCAGATCGACGTAGACGAAACGTGAGTCCACCCTGGCCGTTCGTCGGGTCACCAGTTTCTCGGCCTCGAGTTGATCAACGACTCGACTCAGCGTTGGCTGCTCCATCGCCGTGGCCGTCGCGATCTCCCCGATGTTGAGTGCGCCATAGGCCTTGAGCACCGACAGCACGCGCCAGCGCGTGAGGTTTATTCCGGTCTTGCGCAGGCGCGCCTGCAGCAGCCGGTTCAGGCCATTGGTCGACCTGTAGAGAAGGTACGGTACGAAGTTCTCGAGCCAGTGATCACCAGGCATTGCGCTACCGTTCCTCGTTCAGAATCGGCACTGTGGCTGCCATTATGCGCCTGCATCAGCGCTGCCGCCAGCAGGCGGTATTGCAATCATATGATAACGCATGTACGGTCAGTTATCGGAAAGACCGGCCATGTCGTCCTTGTCCGGGAACGGAGTTCGTTGGTCACATCGCCAGGCGATGCAGGAGGAGCCTTTGTGAACGCTGAAAGCACTTCGGAACGGGTTGACGTCGAGTTGCGCGATGACAGTCGCGCAGATCATGTCTCGCGACGCGTACTTCTGGGCGCGGCGGTTGGTGGCGTGGCTGTCGTGGCAGGTGTGGCCACCGCGGCGACGGCGGCAGCCCGTGTCGAGCCGCCGCGCGCTACCGAGGGATCCGACGAGCTGCAGGATGTGCTGCGCAAGTATGGCAGCGAGATCGGTGCCCTGAGATCGGTGTCCTGAGGCAATTGATTGTGTGCTGGCAGGAGTAACTGCAATGGCCGTTTTTGAAGTCGAGAGCTGGAGCGTGAAGTCGGGGAAAGAGGAGCAGCACGACGCCGAGATGCGACGCTGGCTGTCGTGGGTGAAGGATCACCGCGAACTGTTTCCTGAGTGGAAGAGCGTCCGCTACTTCGAGAAGCACATTGCGGCGGGCGAATCGAACCGGCATTTTGTAATGTGGGAATACGAGTCGCTTGCCGCCTACGAAGCCTACAAGGCACGCCGCAAGGACTACGCGGGGCCGTACGCGGAATACAAGGAGAACGATCCGTACTACAAGGACGTTTTCGATCACAGCAGAATGGCGCTGGAGTTCTGGAAGGATCGGCAGCGCGATCTGTGGATCGAGTAGGCCAGTTCAGATGACCAGTGTGCACCCGCCACATGGTCGGGGGTCCAGACCCTCGATCGATGGGCATGTCGTGTTCCTCTACTACGATGACCTGGCGGCACCAGCTGCCTTCTACGGTGGCGACCTCGGTCTCGAGCAGACCCGTGACATTGGCTGGGTCAGGTTCTTCCGCGTTGGCGCAACCGGCGAGGTCGCCATCGTCAAGGCCGGACCGGACGCGTATTTCGCACCCCGATCGGGAAACGCGGTCATGCTGAGCATCGTCACCGACGAGCTGGACGCCTGGTACAGGTGGCTCAAGGCGAACAGCGGGATCAGATTTCTGGTCGATCTGCAGGTGCACGGAAAGGCACCGATCCGGAACTTCCTCGTCAGCGATCCCGGAGGCTACGCCGTGGAGTTCTACCAGTGGATCGGCTGAGGCGGGCCTTGGCCCGTGTGGCAGGTCGAAATGTCACGCCCGCACCCAGGCGTGGCAGCCGGCGTGGTCAAGGGCTTTCGATGCTGAGGTCCGCCATTGGCAATGGAGTTCGTTCATGAACAGAATCGTCCCAGTGCTCATCCTCGTGGGCAGCCTCAGCGCTGGTCTCGCGGCGGCGGACCATCCGGGGGAGGCCGCCTCGGCAGCCGACGTGGTTGCGCATCCATCGATCGTCTCGCATGTCACGTTCCATTATTACAAGGACCTTGCCGCGGCCGAACACTTCTACCGCGACATACTGGGTCTCGAGAAGACCTACGATGGGCAGTGGGTCAAGATGTTCAGGATCACCGGACAGTCTGTTGTCGGTCTGCTCGACGAGCGGGAGGCTACTTTCAAAGCACCGACGACAACGCCATCGGTAATGCTGAGCATGGAAACCACGGACCTCGAGGGCTGGAATGAACAGCTGAAGTCGCGTGGCGCCGCATTCGTGAAGGAGCTGGATCCCGAGAACAAGCACCCGCTGGTCGACAGCATCATGCTGAAGGATCCGGGCGGCTACACGGTCGAATTCTTCCGCTGGAAGAAGTAGTGCGTCAGTTCCGGCGTCTCTTCCAGAAGACGTAGACCACGCTCAGAAGAGCGAGCCAGGGCACACCGACGATCCAGGCGACGTTCCAGAACTCCCGGTCCAGCGCCATCGTCACCAGAATCGCGACCAGCAGCGCGAGTCCGGCGAGCTGCATGTAGGGAAACAGCGGCATTCGGACCGCCAGCTGCGATACCTGCTGGCGCTGACGGAATCGCAGGTGGGTGACCAGGATGAAAATCCAGACAGTCAGGCCACCGAAAAGCGCGATACCGAACAGGTAATTATAGGCGAGCGGAGTCAGTTTCGCCACCGACGCGGAGAGCAGGATGCATGCGCCGGACACGAGCGTGGCTGCGACCGGCGTGCCCTTGGCACCGAGCCTGCCGACGATTGCCGGCGCGTAGCCTCCCCGGGCCAGCGAAAACAGCATGCGCGAGCACAGATACAGGTTGGTGTTCATGCTCGAAAGCGCTGCAGTGATGACGACGAAGTTCATGATGCCCGCGGCCTGCACGACCCCGGCATGCTGGAAAACCCTGACGAACGGGCTCTGCTCGACAACGGCGGCGCCGGCCTGGGTCCACGGCAGCACCGTGACCATGATGCCGAGCGCCAGCACATAGAAGAGAAGCAGTCTCAGGGCCATGGTGCGCAGCGCCCTGGGGATCGAGGTGCGTGGATCGGCAGCCTCGCCGGAGGTAACCGCGACAATCTCGATGCCGTAGAAGGAAAAGACCGCAATCAGGACGCCCATCCACACGCCGGATAGACCGTTGGGCAGGAAGCCTCCTGGTAGCTCCGTGAGGTTGTCGAAGCCGGTGGACTCCATGCCGAGGCCGAAGATGTTGGCGACGCCAAAGAGCACGAACAGCACGATCGCCATTACCTTGATCAACGCGAACCAGTACTCGAACGTGCCGAAATTGCTCACGGCGAGAGAGTTCACGTAGACGAGAATGGAGGCGAAGCCGAGCGACCACAGCCAGACCGGCACATCGGGAAACCAGAAAGTCATGTAGACGCCGGCTGCCACGGCTTCCCCGCCGATGGCGATTACCTGTGCCATCCAGTAGGTATAGCGCACGACAAAGCCGGACCACGGGCCCAGGTACATCTCCGCGTAGGCGCCGAAGGACCCTGCCGCCGGGTGCGTCACGGCCATCTCGGACAGGCTGAAGACCATCACCACGGCGATGAAGGCAGCGATCAGGTAGCTCAGCAGCACGGCCGGGCCCGCATAGCCGATGGCGATGGCGCTGCCCATGAACAGCCCGGTACCGATGGCGCCACCCAGGCCAATCATCGTGATCTGTGCGGTGCTCAGTCCCTGCTGCAGGCCGTGCTCGCGCTCGATGACTTCCTGATCAGTCATGTTCCGATAGCCGCAGTCGGGAACCATCCCGGGGCGCGGCGATGTTACGAGAAAGTACATGAAACCGGAAGTATTCGGCCGGCGCCTGACGGCTGCCGCTGCGCGGCCGGCTTCCCGGCGCGTGCGGCACGGGCACAGCCCCCCAACTGCCGCCAATGGCGGTACTTGCGAATTGGCTCCGGTTGTGGCGAAATACTTGCAGAATCATATGATATATTGCCATCGCGCAAGGCAGGAGCTCGTCGGGTCATGTCGGCAATCAAATCAAAGGCCTCACGTACCCAGCCAACAGGACCAGCTCGGCCGGACTGGAACGCGGTACGGGCACAGTTTCCGGGCCTCGCCGACCGGGTGTTCCTCGATGCGGCATGCGTCAGCCTCCTGCCGCGGGGCGCCGGCGAGGCGGTAAAGCGGTTCAGCGACGAGTTGATGCAGCCCAGCGCCCGCGATGCGACGGCACACCATATCTGGATGGATGAGCAGAAGGCGGCAGCGGCGCCTCAGGTTGCAGCGCTGCTGGGCGTAGACGTACGCCGGATTGCGCTGGTCGAAAGCACGTCGCACGGCCTGAACATCGCTGCCCAGAGCATCCCGTGGGCGCCCGACGACGAAGTGCTGATGTGCAACCTGGAGTTCCTGCAGGTGGCCATCCCGTTCGTGAAGCTGGCGGCTGCCCGCGGGGTCCGTCCGGTATTCCTGCCACATCGCGACGGCGTGGTCGATGCGGCCGCTTTCGCCGCCGCGGTGACGCCCCGCACCCGGGCGATTGTCGTGAGCTCCACCCAATGGAGCAACGGCTACCGCGTGGATCTCGCAGCCCTGGCGGAGATCTGCAGGCGCTCTGGTGCGTGGCTGGTGGTGGACGCGATTCAGCAGGCTGGCGCCGTGCCGGTCGAAACCGACGGGGTCGACTTCCTGATCGCCGGCGGACACAAGTGGCTGAATGCCCCGATGGGTACGGGCTTCATGTGCCTGTCCGAGCGTGCACTCGACACGCTCGAGCCCGCGTCGTGGGGGTACCTCACGCTGGAAACGCCCACCGGCGGCTGGGGCAACTACTTCACGACCCCGGACATCACGCCGGACCGGCGCTACGAGTTCGTGCGTACCGCCCAGCGCTTCGAGATCGGTGGCACCGCGAACTATCCCGGCGCGATCGCGCTGGCGAAGTCGCTGGAACTGGTCAACAGTGTCGGTATCCAGCGTGCTGCCGAGCGCGTCTGGGAACTGGGTGAGCGCCTGACAGAAGGGCTGCGCAAGCTCGACGTGCGGCTCGAGACACCCTTTGGACGTGAACATCGTGCCGGTATCGTTTCCTTCACCTGCGGTGCGCGCGAGCAGGATTCAGCGTGTCTCGCTTACCTCCTGACCAGGAACGTGTGCGTGGCCCAGCGCTACACCTCGCATACCGGCGGCGTCAGGGTCAGCATCCACTACTTCAACAACGCCGACGACATCGATCAGCTGCTGGCAGGCGTAGCAGCGTTTCGCACCCGCTGAGCGTAGCCGGCAGGCCAGGCCCTCCAGTGCCGAACGACGCCCGATCATGAGCACCAGGGGCAACGCGAACCAGAAACACGGGAGCACGGATTACGGCCATCTCGCCGGCGTGCTGACTCTGCGTTCCACCACTGCGCGGCTGCCGGGCGATCCGGTGCATGCAGCGACGTTCGATTTCCCCGTCTGCTACGGCACCGCGGAAGATGTGTCGATCGACGATCTGATTGCGATCGATCGCCGCCACCTGCCGGGCATGATCGCCGCCGCCAGGCGCCTCGAGAGCCTCAAGGTGCGCTTCATCGTGACGAGTTGCGGGCTCTTTGCGCCATTTCAGCGCGAGATTGCCGAGCAGTTGTCGGTGCCGTTCCTCGGTTCCTCTTTGCACGCGGTGTCGTTCCTGCGTGGCATGCTCGCCCCGGACCGGAAGGTGGCGGTCGTTACCGCGCATTCGGGCGTGCTGACCGAGGAGCATGTGCGTAGCGCCGGATTTGCGTTGCACGAGGTCGTCATTCAGGGCATGGAATCCTACGGCGAGTTCGCTCGCGTTGTGCTGCAGGGGGGACGGGATATCGATGTCGCGAAGCTCGCGAACGATGTGCGCGACGCCGCCGGAGCGTTGGCCTCGCGAGGCGAGCGCATCGGGGCCGTGGTGCTGGAGTGCCCCAATCTCGTCACGTTTCGCAGCGAGATCCAGTCGGTTCTGCGGGTCCCGGTCTTCGACATTGTCAACCTGGCGAACTTCCTCGCTGCCGGATTCGCACTGACGACCTACCCTGCGCGATACGTGTGACACGGCGGTCGCGCGCAGCCGCCCCCCGCCGGCGCCGTTCCAGGACACCTTTCCCCTCGATCATGGCGGGAGGCCGCGACCCGCGTTGCACGCCTCCCGTGATGCAGGTCACATCGCGACGCACGGGCCTGGTGCTTCAATTCCGCCGTCGCCAGCACCGGGGATGGGGCATGGACTCGACGACCAGCCAGGGACAACTTGCGGCCCGCACGCCGGAGGAAATCTCCGCGCGCCTTTACTCGCTCGCGAAGAAGATCGACGACAGGCTCGACGCGGGGGAGGCCATCCCGGCCGAGACGCTGCGCGCGGTTGCCCTGCGACTGCGCTCGTACGCGATCCGGCTGCGCGGGGCGGGAGCGCCCTTCCGCTGACCGGCTGCCCCGCATGGGGGCTGGCCCGATTTGGTCGAGCCTGTGTAGCAAACGCCACCGCAGCATGATGGGCCGCGGCGTCTCGGGCATAATCGCCGCGGGTTCCGGCCGTGCCTGGCTGCCATCCGTGGGCGCGAAGGCACAGCCGGCAGTCGCGAAACAGAACGGAGACATGGATATGCCAACGCGCTTCAAGCACGCGGCAGGGACGCTCATTGCCGCCACCGCGCTCGCCTGGTCGGCCTTCGCACAGGCTGCCGCCGAGCCGCGGTACACCTACGTCGAGGGCGGCTACACCAACGTGGATTACGACGACATCGACGTGGACGGTGACGGCTTCGCCCTCGGCGGCTCGTACGCACTTCACCGCAACGTCCACCTGCTGGCGGACTACCAGGACGTCGACCTCGACGGCAACGCGGATGCGAACGCCCTCGCGCTCGGTGTCGGCGCCAATTTCCCGCTGCGCGAGGGCCTCGACCTCGTCACCCGCCTGCGCTGGATCAACCAGGAGATCGAGGTTGGCAACCAGAGCAACGACGAGGACGGCTACGGCTTCGAGGCGGGCCTCCGCGCGATGATCAACCCGCAGCTCGAGCTCGACGGCTCGATCAGGTACGTGGACATCGACGACGAGGACGACACCTCCATCGTCATCGGCGGCCTGTACGAGCTGACCTCGAACTTCGCCCTCGGCGGCGACATCGAGCTGTCCGACGACTACACGGCGATCTTCCTCAAGGCGCGCTACTACGTCAGCGCACCCTGGCAGCTGCGCTGACGATGCGTCGGCCCGACGCCGCTCCCCGAATGTTGCACGGGAGTGGCTTCAGCCTCGCAGCGAAAAGCCCCGGAAGCGGGGCTTTTCTTTTGGGTCTCCCCCGGAGATCGGCGAAGAACTGGAAATAACCGGCATATTGCTCGTCGTTGACCTGCCCGTGCGTGGACCGCCACCCGTCTTTCAGTCGCCCTGGGGCTGCCACGTCGGTGGTTTCACGATGAACGAGGCTTCCGGCGTGATGGTTATTTCGTAGGCTGTATCGACCGTGTAACCGTAACCTCCAGGTGGCGCACGCGGCGCGCGGTAGCCATCCTGCCACCAGGCCAGGACACAGTCGCGGACCCGGGCTGGCTCCGTCTCGAAGCCCTGGCAGAACCACTCCCGCCAGGTGAGCACGCGCCGGCCCGCGGCCGTGTTGTCGCAGACCACACCGCCGCCGATGCCGATCGAACCCATCTCCGGTAAGGCGAACTCGCTGATGGCATCGTCCCACGGCGAGACGCAGGTGCCTGCCGGGTAGCCGTGGTCGGGGACGCGCTCGGGCGCCGCCGGATCCGCGGCTATCCGTCGCACGACCTCGGCTTCGAATCGTTCCTTCTCGCGTGCCCTGGTTGCCTTCTCCTCGGCGACCCGCGCTTCGATCCGTGCCTTCTCCTCGGGGGACAGTGGGGGTGCGCCACAGGCAGCCAGAAGAAGCAGGATTGCAGGCACGAGGGCGGCGCGTGCTGGCGTGCGTTGTTGTCCTGGAGGGCTGGGCATCGGCGTCTCCGGCGGGGGGGTACCCGCGACCGCTGGCTGGAAAACCCGCAAGAGCCGTCCGGCCGACAGCCGGAAACCAGAAGCTCCTGTCCGGGCAAGTCTAGCGGCCTGGCGGGCTTCCAGGCCAGCCGCCAGCACCGGGTACACCCGCAGCCGTCTGGAACATGTGCCACCCGTTTCGCTCCCGGACGCCCACGCGCCTGCGGGCGATGATGTCTGGTAGCAGGGCGGTAACTTCAGCGGCGGGTTGTCGTGGCAGATCGACTTCGCGATCGACGCTGAAGCATCATCGCATCATGTACCGGTCATTCGATCTGCGCGACATTGCGCCGATGCCCTGGAAGAACGGCGGCGGCATGACGCAGGAAATCGTCAGCTGGCCGCCTGGCGCCGGCATGGACGATTTCCAGTGGCGCATCAGTGTGGCGAGCATCAGCGCCGACGGTCCGTTTTCGGTGTTCCCCGGCATCGACCGCATCATCCTGCTGCTCGAGGGCAGCGGCGTGCGCCTCTCCTCGCCCGATCAGGGCCTCGATCATCGGCTCGACCAGCGCTGCCGGCCGCTGCACTTCTCCGGCGATCACGCCTGTGAGTGCACGCTGCTCGGTGGCGACTCGCGCGATTTCAATGTCATGGCCCGGCGCGACGCCGTGGCTGCGGACGTGCAGGTGTTCGCGGATACCGCGACGGCGTCGGGCTGCGCAGGGCTGCTGTTCGCGGCTGCCGGGACCTGGTCGCTGCACACCGGCCGCCACAGCACGCTCGGGTCACAGGCAGGCATCTGCTGGGCTGGCGAGTCGTTGACATGGACGGCCACACCGCTCGACGCCGAGGCGAGGCTGGTTGCCGTGGCCATCCGGCCACGCAGCGCGGTGTGAGCGCGACCGCGCCTTCTGGCAGCGGGCATTCCCGGACTCAGGGTGGAATGTCGCCCGCCTCGTGCCGTTCGCGCACCCGCTCGGCCGGGTCGCCCGACAGGCGGTTCACGCGTCGGCCGCGGCGCACGGCGGGGCGTTCGTCGACCTGGCGGGCCCAGCGCGCGATGTGGCGGTACTCCTGCGCGGCGAGGAATTCGGCGGCGTCGTAGATCCGGCCGAGCACCAGCCCGCCGTACCAGGGCCAGATCGCCATGTCGGCGATGCTGTATTCGCCACCTGCCACGTACTCGTGCTGCGCGAGCTGGCGGTCGAGGACATCGAGCTGGCGCTTGGCTTCCATCGCGAAGCGGTCGATCGCGTACTCGATCTTCACCGGTGCATAGGAGTAGAAGTGGCCGAAGCCGCCGCCGAGGTACGGCGCGCTGCCCACCTGCCAGAAGAGCCACGACAGGCACTCGGCACGGCCGCGCCCCTGCGGCAGGAACGCGCTGAACCTTTCCGCGAGGTGGAGCAGGATCGCGCCGGACTCGAACACGCGCACCTGCTCCGGTCCGGATCGGTCGAGGAGCGCCGGGATCTTCGAGTTCGGATTCACGGCGACGAAACCCGAGCCGAACTGCTCACCTGCGCTGATGTCGATGAGCCAGGCGTCGTACTCCGCGCCGGTGTGGCCGGCGGCGAGGAGTTCCTCCAGCATCACGGTCACCTTCACACCGTTCGGCGTGGCGAGCGAGTAGAGCTGCAGCGGGTGACGTCCGACGGGCAACGCCTGCTCGTGCGTCGCACCGGCAGTCGGGCGGTTGATCTGCGCGAAGCGGCCGCCCGAGGCCTTGTTCCAGGTCCAGACCCTGGGTGGGACATAGGGGGATGCGGACATCGCGGCGGCTCCGGGTGTGGTGGGGTGCCGGGCGATGATAGCTGCGATGGCCCGACAGGGCAGCAGGGCTGCGGGCAACTGCCGCAGCTCCGCCCGCGATCCTTCGACCCGCTCAGCGCCGCCGCGCCTGGATCACGCCGGCAACTTCCCGGATGGCCGCCAGGGTGCGCGCGAGTTGCGCGGTGTCCGTTACCTCGACGGTGAAGCGCATGCTGGCGAGTTCCTGTCGCGACAGCGTCTGCACGGCGGTCACGTTCAGGCGGTCGCGCGCGAATACCTCGGTGACGTCGCGCAGCAGGCCCGGCCGGTCGGTCGCGCGCACCTCGACATCGGCGGGGTAGCGTCGGGCGGGCGTGTCACTGGCACGCTGTGCGCCAGCGTCCCAGGCAGTCTCGATCACGCGCTCCGGTGCCTGGTCCGCCATCCTGGCGAACGCGGCGCAACCATCGCGATGGATCGACACGCCACGCCCCCGGGTCACGAAGCCGACGATCGGGTCCGGCGGCACGGGCCGGCAGCAGCGGGCTAGCTGGGTCATCAGCGAGTCGATGCCGA
>CAYQAR010000037.1:0-34903 GCA_964415505.1 uncultured Chromatiaceae bacterium
CCCCCGCGAAAACTTCGCGCGGAACTCCAATCGTCAGGGGCATGACAACCTCATCGGTGGCAACCGCGGCGGCTGCGGCGGCGGCCAATCATACTCAGCTGCGCGGAATTTGCGAGGCGGTATTGCAATACCGACAGGAAGAGTCGGGGCTTGCGCCCCTCCCACAGGGCCCGAGTCGCGGCTAGCGCCGCTCCCACAGATCCAGATGCCATACCTGGAGCTGTGGGAGCGGCGCCAGCCGCGACTTTGCCCCACTATTGCGCATCTCCACCCCGCGCCGGCTCGATCCGGCCGTAACCCGACAGCCGCGTGACGAATGCGCCGTTGGCCGGGTCGACGCACCAGCCGCGGATGATGCCCTTCTCCTCGTCACCGTCGAGATCCGACCACAGCACCCAGCAGGGACGCGGTTCGGGCAGCGCCTGGTCGCGCTGGTAGCGCAGGCCGAACTGCACCGACTCCCCGGGCTGGAAGCCGGCGGCCAGCGCCGCCTCGTACGCCATCGGGCTGTCGACGAAATCGCGCGGCACCGGCTTCATCAGTAGGCATTTGTCGCCACTGCCGACGTTGGCGACCTGGCCGTTGGCCAGCGCGCGGATCCGGGTGCAGGTTTCCTGCGACGGCGATTGCACGTCGTAGAACCAGAAGCCGTGTACCGGACCCTCCGCCAGGCTGGTCGAGACCCCGGCGAGCTCGGCGTCGGCCTGCCATTTCGCGGCCTCTGCCATGGCCTGGTCGAGCATGGCGTGGGCGGTGATGCCGTCTGCCGCCGGTTCGGGCTCGGCGGGTGGCGCCGCAGCGGCCGGCGCCGTGTCGCCTGCCGGGCTGGCCGACGGTGGCGGGGCCTCGCTGCCGCCGCAACCGGCGAGGAAGCCACCGGCGGCAACGAGGATCAAGAAGGCCCTCTCCCGTGACATGGTACGTCTCCCGATATTTCGTCCCCGAAACCGACTATACGCTGCTCCGCGTGACGACGGCCGGCCGCAACCCGCTCAACGGTACGGCCAGGGATTGCCGAAGATCTCCGCAAAGCCGGCGCGGAACGCCTCCGGCTGCAGCCACTCCACGATACCGACGTATGACGCACCGGCGCCAAGGACGAGGAGAATCGCGCCACCGAGGCGCGCCGGCAGATGCAGCAGGGCAACGCCCAGACGCTCGCGCCACGAGACGCTCGCCTGAGAAAACCCGATGAGAAAACCGAGGCCCTGGCAGGCCAGCGCCGCGCCGAGCGGAACGAGCACCCGATGCGGGCGGACCAGCACGGCATCGCGCATCGCCGCAGCGCTCGTACCACCGAGATGAAGCATCCCGACGGCGAGCGCCGTGGCACCGGCGATCGCAAACACCAGCCCGAAGGGAATCGCCGCCACGCCGTCATAGATGAAATAGCGGTAGGCCCGCAGCGTCATCGAGCCGCCGCGGATGAACATCAACCGGCGCTCCGTGACCGCGAACCAGGCGACGAGCAGCCCGCTCAGCCCGAGCCCGACCAGGCCCGCCGCGGCGAGCCGTGGCCAGCCCAGGCCGAAGCCACCGCCGAGCGCGGCCAGCGAGAGCGCAGGAGCGACGAAGTACTGCAACATCACGCGCCGCTCGACGAAGCGCCACTCGGCATCGTCGGCCGGGATACGACCACCCGTGAACGGCAGCGGCGGGTCGGGGATACCCGGAGTGGGCGTGGAGCTGCGGCCGCGGTCGGCGGCGTCCATCGTGCGCACCCGCTGCCGATCAGTCGATCGGTCCTGCCGGATACAGGCGCAGCTTGTCGATGCCGACGAAGTAATTGGTCGCCTGCGGGTGCTTGCCGATGATCATCAGGCTGATGCGACGCGTGCCCGGCTGTAGCGCAAAGGTGCCGAGCTGCTGCGGCCCGGTCGGAAAGACCTGCGCCGCCATGCCGTCCAGGGGCACGTCGCGCGTCTTGCCGTCGATTTCGAACCTGACCTGGCCGTAGTCGGGCGCGCGGGTCATGTAGATCTCGAGGGCGTATTTCGACGCTGCCGGCACGTCGACCAGCAGGTCGAGCACCGCACCGACGGCGCCACCGCTCCAGAACAACTGCTCGCCACCGCTCCAGCCACCGCCGAAGCTCGCCATCGGCTGCACGCGCACCTGGCCGCCGGCGACCTGGAAGGCACCGGCACGGACCAGCGCTTCGCCCTCGACCTCGATCTGCACGGGTTGCGCGCTGGGATTGGCCGTACGCGCGGCACCGGCGCTCGAGGCATTCGGCGCCCGCGCACCAGCGCTGGCGGCAGGAGATGTAGCCCGTGCTCCGGCGCTCGAGGCACTCGACGTCGACGCACCGGCGCTTGGGGCATTCGGCGCCCGTGCACCAGCGCTGGAAGCGTTGGGCGTTCGCGCACCGGCGTCCGCCGGGCGGCTCTGGCCGACTTCCCGGCCAGCTTCCCGGCCCGCATGCTCCATCTGCTCGATGACTGCAGCGCGACCGGCAACGTCCTGCGGTGGCGAACCGCTCGCGACGGTACCGGTCATCGGGACGCGGGCCGGCGCTGCCCCGCCGCTGACGGCCGGCTCCGGCATGGAGTCCGCACTCACCACGGGGACCTTGGGTGCGGGCGGCTTCTCCGGCGGTTTCTCACCCGAACCCGCCGGTGCGGATGCGGCCAGCGCCGACAGCGCCTGTGCCTCGGCCAGCGAGAGCTTGTGTCCGCTCCAGAACTCCGCCTTCTGCAGGAACTCGTAGATCGTGCCGGACTTCATCTCGATCTGGACCTTCACGGCGTTGCACGTGGCGGCACCCCCGGGCGGGTCCTTGAGGAAAGGATCCTGGCTGCAGGTCGCCTCGGCGTAACGTGCGCCACTCCCGTCACCCGTGAACTGGAGCTTCTCACTGGCCACGCCGCTCGCACGGTCCCAGCGCGCACTGCCCACATAGCTGTAGCTGTAGGCGTAGTTGGTGGTAGTGGATGAGCCCCAGCCCGACTCGGTCTTGCTCCCGGCCTGCTGGCAGCTCCCCGCGAGCTTGTAGCTGTGGAGGTTGCCGATGACCCCGCTGGCGCTTTTCAGTGCGGGGCTGGCACAGCTCCAGGCGGCCCACACGCCCGGGCTGGCCATGGCGGCCAGCATGACCACGACCCAACGGATACTCCGAACCATGCCTGTACCCTCCCCGTTCCGGTTCCCGTCCCGGCATCGGGATGCGGTGACCCACATCGCCACATGCCGGAGTCTGATCGGCCGCCCCCCACGCGGCCTTCACGCCCGAGTGTAGCGCGTTTCGCCTGCACCGGATTCCATGGACCGGGGTATCATGAAACTCATACTGGGGGGCTTGCCCGGTCCAGCGCTCACGGAGAACGACGATGGCTACTATCAGCGAAATCCTGGCTACCAAGGGGCGCGACGTCCACGCCATCGCCCCCCACCGCACGGTCTACGACGCGATCGTGATGATGGCCGAGAAGGAAGTCGGCGCGTTGCTGGTCATGGAAGGCGAGAAGCTCGTCGGCATCGTCAGCGAGCGCGACTACGCACGGCGGGTCGTGCTTGCCGGACGTGCCTCACGCGACACGCCCGTGCGCGATGTCATGACCACGCGCGTGCTGTGTGCGCGGCCGACCCAGACCGTCAACGAATGCATGGCGCTCATGACGGAAAAGCGTGCGCGCCACCTGCCGGTGCTCGACCACAAGCACGTCGTCGGGGTGGTGTCGATCGGTGACCTGGTCAAGGCCACCATCCGCGAACAGCAGTTCGTCATCGAACAGCTGCAGCACTACATCAGCAGCGGCTGACCTGCGCCCGGCCGTGCGCTCCTCAGCGCCGCCGCCGGAACCAGTAGCGGTCCACCAGCGCGGTGCGACCCATGAACAGCGGCATGCCGGTGAGCAGTTCGTCCGTATGGGCGCGCAGCTCGAGCTCGGGCTCGAGCAGGGCCACCACCGTCGCACGAGCCATGCGTGTCGGGCCGATCGGCCAGCCGTCCCACCAGCCGCGGCGACCGAGGTGCGTCAGTACGAAATCCCCACCGGGTGCGAGCCAGCGCAGGAGCTGCGCCTTGTAGAGCGCATGCCCGGCCGCATCGAAGCGGTGCAGGCAGCCGACATCGAGCACCACGTCGAAACGGTGCGGCGGCACCCAGGTGGTGACATCGGCCTGCATGGCCTCGATTGGCAGGTTCGCCGCGGCCGCCGCCCGGCGCACCATCCCGATCGCCTGCGGCATGAAATCGACCGCGGTGACGCGATAGCCCTGCCGCGCCAAGTAGAGGGAATAGGTCCCGGCACCGCAACCGACGTCGAGTGCCGCCCCCTGTTGGGCCCGGTCGGCCAGCGCCTTCACCAGCAGGTCGGGCGGCTCCGTACGGTGCCAGGGCAAGTCCTGCGGGCCGGTGGCCTTGCCGTAGAGACGCTCGAAGACCTTGCGGCTGCGGTCGATCATGACGGTGATGCCACCTTTACGGGCAAGCGGGATAGCGTGGGGACCACTGGACCCGCGGCCCGGTGAGCGAGCCGCGGGAGCCAGTGGACGCCAGCATCCATGCAGGGCTCAGGACGCCTGCTCTTTCGAACGCGCCTGGCGGTTCTTCAGCAGGGGCACGGCTTCCAGCACCCAGTTGCCGGAGGTCCGGCGGCCGGGCGAGGGGATCGCGAAGGCAATGTTGTGCTTGCCGTTGCGGGCCTTGAAGTCGTCCCAGTCGATGCGCCAGCCCTTGTCGTCGAACTTGCGCAGCCAGTCGCGGTAGCCCACCACCGCCTTGTCGGCCGGCATCAGCACTTCCTTGGTGTTGGAGATCGGCGTGCGGACCGGGTAGACGTTGCTCAGGATCTCGATGTCCTGCTGGGCGATGACCTTGTTGCGCGCGTGGATCGGGCCGTCCTTGTCCGGCTCGAGCATGAAGTTGCGCATGTTGACGAAGAAGATCCGCGTGCGGTTCTCGTCGACCGGCTGTTCGATGAAGTACTGGCGGAAGGCCTTGCCGGGAGCGACGTTGATCTCGGTGATCATGCCGTTCGGGCCGTGCGTACCGCTGCCGCCGAGCACTTCGCCCGCCGGTGCGTTGGCGTCCTTCCAGGTCGCGTGCTTCAGGCCAGGCGCCTTGAACTTGTGGGTGAACCACATGCCCCAGCCCTGGTCCAGGTTCTGGACGTCGTACTCGTTGACCCGGTAGGTTTCGCGGTTGATCGCCGAGTGGCCGTGCGTCGGGTGCACGAACTCGTTGTGGGCCGGGTCGATGCCGTTCTCGATCGAGCGCTCGAAATAGAAAGGTACGTCGAGCACCAGCACCGAGTTGGCGCGCCACTTCGGATCGCCCCACTCCTTGACGTTGATCAGCGGCGGGCGCTCGTTCTCCGGCAGGTCGCCGAGGAAGGCGAAGACGATGCCGTACTTCTCTTCGGTCGGGTAGGAGTCGACCTTGGCGCGGGCCGGCGGCTTGGTGCCGTAGCCGATCGACGGGATGTTCTTGCACTCGCCGTCACCGCCGAACTCCCAGCCGTGGTAGGGGCACACGACGCAGCCGTTGATGATGCGCGGCTGCGTGGGCAGCTCCCAGTGGCCGCCGAGCGAGCCGCCGCGGTGGGTGCAGGTGTCGCTGAGTGTCCGCGCCACGCCTTCGGCATCGCGGAAAACGACGAAGTCCAGGCCGAGACACTTGACCTTCTCGGGCTTGTCGGGTGAGAGGTCCTCGCTGCGGACCATGGGATACCAGAAATTGATGTACACAGATCTCTCCTTGTTTTGAGCCGTTACCGGCTGTTGGCATGTCGACGTATAACAGCCGAGCATACGCCGCGCCGCCGTGGGAAACACCTATGAGGCAGGGTGCCGCGGCGGGGCGGGAACAGGGGGGTGGAGGAAATGCGGATCTTCGCCGGTATCGCTCACCGGCCGAGCCCGGACCCTGCAGCGTCATTGTCCGGGTCGCGGGTTTCGCAACGCCGCCTCCAGTATTGGCCGGGTCCATTCTGGCGCCTCGCGAAGCGCCGCCAGGTCGCCCCGGGATGGCGTAACGAGCCGTCCATCGTCCATCTCCAGCACCAGCCGCGGATCCGGCACCGTGCCGTCGGCAGACGCTTCGGTGCTATTGTCGTGGACCTGAAGATACGCCAGGTGCGGCATCAGCCTGATGAGGTTGAGCTGGGCCTGCGGATAGCGCTCGCGGATCTTTTCCTCCGGGATGGGATGCCCTCCTGCTGCCACACGGGCCTTCACGCGCGCAATGTGCAGCTCGGGGGAGGCCAGGCCAAAGAACCACAGCAGCACATCGTGGGTCCGTGTGGCTTTCAGGATCTTCGCCGTCACCGACCTGCCACCCAGCGTCGTCTCGAAGGCATGGTTACGCCGCTTTGCAAGGGCATCATCGAGCCGTCGCATGCCTTCGGCCCACGCCTGCGCATTGGCGGTATCCTGATCGCAGCCCGTTGCCGCCATCAGCCTGCGTGCGAAGGTGTCCGGATTGAACCAGTTCAATCCAGCTCGTTCGAGCAGATAACCACCGATGGAACTCTTGCCTGCGCCGTTGACGCCCGCAAGGACGTACAGGACGGGACGCGCCATCAGTACCCGGTACCCGCCTTGACCTTCCCGCCGAGCCGGACACGCCCCCGTGCGGTCGAACGCAGGCGCTCTGCCGCGGAGCGATCCTGCAGAACGGCCAGGCGTTCGTCGAAGCTCTTCCGCAGCTCCTGCAGCGCCGCTTCCGAGCGGGCCTGCGACTGCCCCACCAGTTGCATCAGGACGTTGTACTCGGCTACCGGGATGATCACGGCTTCCGGTTCGTCGTGGTTCGTGATCAGCAGCTTTCCCTTGCTGCGCACCGTATTCATCATGCCGCGCCAGCCCAGTTTCTTGACGTCGGAGGCCGCGGCACGCGGCAGCTTCGCGGGATGCGGGAGAACGGCGGATCTGGGTGAACGGGACATGGCATACCCGGAAAATCGCTGGTGAACGGGAATTCTACCCTAAATGGCCATTTTTGCCATTTTTCTCCGTCAGCGTCGGATCAACAGCCTCCGACCAGGTGCCCGACAGCCTGGCGGCAACCGCTCATGGACGGTACCGGACCACCCTGCGGCCGAGGCCCGCGCGGTGCCTGCGCTAAGATACCCGCCGCACCACACCAGCAGGAATGCGCCGGTGGCACGCATCGAGAACATGACCACGGCTGGCCGACAGGACCGACGCCCGGCGCTGATGGGCTGGGCGCTGGCGCTGGTGTTCACCATCCTGCTCGCCAACATCGTGACGCTGCCCCGCACCCCGCTTGACCAGCGCGAGACGCTGCGCCTCGTCCACGACAGTCTCGGCCTCGTGCTCACCGTGCTGGCAGCGGTACGCCTGTGGTGGTTCGCACGCGATCCGGCACCCCGGCCACCACCGGGCCTGCCACCCGCATCCTTCGCCTTCAATCGCGCCATCCTGGTGGCGCTCTGCCTGGTGTTCGCGGTAACCGGCGTGATCGGTTTCGTCTACGCCTGGGGCGAGGGCCGCGAGGTCGTGCTGTTCGGCATCCACCTGCCGCAACTCGTCACCCGCAGCGAGGCCGTGCGCATCCCGATGGGTTACCTGCACAGCACGCTGGCGTTCTACTACCTCATGCTGTTCGGCATCTGGCTGGCCTGGGGCGTCTTCCAGCACCTGCGCTATGGCGTCGGGCTGCGACGGCTCCTGCCGGGAAGCCGCGTCTGACCCTGCCCCCGGGGGGGTAACTGCACCGTGAGCGTTCCCGTCACCACCCGCCTGCTGCACGCGATCGTGCTCCTCGCCTTCCTCGGCCTGGCGCTGTATTTCCCCTACTGGTGGTTCGGCGTCGTGCCGATAGGCTCCGACGCCGTCGTCCCGCAGGCGCAGATCGACCGGCTGCTCGCGGGTACGGACCTGCCCGACTACTACGCTGCGCCGCTGCCGGCCGTGAGCGACGCCGAACTCGCGGCACAGAAGGAAGCGTTCACCTGGTGCCGGTTCTGCCACACGCTCGAGGCGGGTGGCGAGAATCGTGTCGGCCCCAACCTGTACCGCATCTTCGGCCAGCCAGCCGCGGTGGTGAGCCGCTTCAGTTACTCCGCAGCGTTCCTCCGCGCCCGCGAGAACGGGCTCATCTGGACGCCCGAGACCATGGCGGCATTCATCGCCGACCCGGCCGGCGTGGTGCCCCACAACCGCATGCGCTACCCGCCGATGATCGGCTACGAGGCCAGCGCCGAACGCAACCGGCGCATCGTCGAGTACCTGTTGCGCACGTCGCGCTGACGCCATCCACACCGGCACCGGCGACGACGGCCGGCATGAATCTTTGCATGGCACGCATCCTGCGTGGATGAGCCGATCGAGTATAGACTTGCCGCTTCGTTCCCGACGACAGCCATGGCCTGCAACCTCGCGGCGGGCGCAACGGAGATCTGCATGCCAGACAGCCAGCGGCCCGCCACCGGACCCGTACCGGAGCAGAAACGCTTCATGTTCGTCGAACTCGCCGAAGGCATCAGCCGCGGCAACTTCGGCACCCTGCTCTACGGGGCATTCACGACCATCGGGCTGCTGGCGTTCATCGCCATCGGCACGCCTTACGTCCTCAACGTCTACCTGCAGGTGCCCGCAAGCGAGCAGGGCCAGATCTCCGGCGATCTCGCCGCCTGGACCGAGGTGACCCTGCTGCTGGTGTTCGGACCAGCGGGGGTGCTCGCCGACCGCATCGGCCGGCGCCAGGTCTACACGGTGGGCTTCGTCTTCATGGGCATCGCCTACGCGCTCTACCCGCTGGCCGGATCCGTCGCCGCGCTGACCGGCTACCGCATCATCTACGCCGTCGGCATCGGCCTGGCCACTGCGATGCTGCAGACCACGCTCGCCGACTACCCGGCCAATGCCTCGCGCGGCAAGGCGACGGCACTGATCGGCACACTCAACGGCCTCGGCGTGATCGTGCTCTCGGTCGGTCTCGGCGGACTGATGAAGACCTTCGTGCAGCGCGGGTTCAGCGCGGAGATGGCTGGATACCTCACGCACTTCATCATCGCCGGGCTGTGCCTCGTCTCGGCCGTCGTGGTCGGGCGGGGGCTGAAGGCGGGAACATTCGTCAGCCATGAAGAGAAGCTGCCGGTAGGCGAACTGGTGCGCAGCGGCTTCGCGGCGGCGCGCAATCCGCGCATCGCCCTCGCCTACGCCTGTGCCTTCATCGCGCGCGGCGACCTCGTCGTCGTCGGCACCTTCGTCAACCTGTGGGGCACCAGCGCCGCCATCGAGGCCGGCTTCGACCCGGCGGAAGCCACGGCAAAAGGGCGCATGCTGTTCGCCGCGGCGACCACCGCCGGCCTGGTGTGGCTGCCGGTGATGGGCTTTCTGCTCGACCGGGTAAACCGCGTCACCGGCACGGTCGTCTGCATGGCGCTCGCCGCCGCGGGGTTCCTGTTCACGGACCTGGTCGACGACCCGCTCGACCTTGACAACCTGGTGTACTTCATCCTGCTCGGCATCGGGCAGATCAGCGCCTTCGCTGCGGCGGCGACGCTGATCGGGCAGGAAGCGCCGCGGGCCTCGCGCGGCGCAGTGGTCGGGTTCTACAACATGTCCGGCGCGGTCGGCATCCTGTTCTCGACTGCGGTCGGCGGAAGGCTCTACGACGCCATCGGGCCGCACGCAGTGTTCGAGATGGTGGGACTCATCACCGTCGCCGTGGTGCTGTTCGGCCTCTGGGTACGCTGGCGGGCACCGGGACCGGTGCAGCCGGCCGCAGGCAGCGCCATCCACTGACGATCGGGCGTTTCTCGCCCGGCTGTCGGCGCAGCCGACAGCAGCGCGGTCAGCGCGCCCGCACCCGCGTCATCGGCACGGTCTCGACCGGGATCGAGAGGATCTTCGCCAGGCTGCGTCGCTGGACCACCAGGTCCGCGAGCGTGTGTGCCTCGAGCACCGCATAGAACGCCCGCACCGCATCGGCCAGCGCCTTGCGCAGCTGGCAGGCCGGCGTGATGACACAGGTGTTGTTGTCGCGATCGAAGCACTCGGCCGGCATGGCGTCGGCTTCCGTCAGGCGGACGACGGCGCCGATGTTGATCTGCTCCGGTGGCCGGGCCAGCGTCAGGCCGCCGCCCTTGCCGCGCACGTTGTCGAGGAAGCCGTTGCGGCCGAGGAAGTGCACCACCTTCATGAGGTGGCCCTCGGAGATGCCGAAGGCCTGGGCGATCTCCGCAATCGTCGTGCGCCGCTCCGGCCGCAGGGCCAGGTAGGTGAGGACGCGCAGACTGTAGTCGGTGAAGGCCGTGAGCCGCATGTGGTCAGTCGCCGTACGTGGCCGCCTCCAGCCGGAAACACACCAGGCGCCCGGGCATGGACCGCCCGGGCGCCCGGCATTATGCCTCACGCGCGGTCAGGCAGCCTCGCGTGCCGCAGCGACCTCGCCGCTCACCACCGGTGACGGGTGCAGCCCGAGGAGTTTCAGCATGTAGGCAGCCAGCGCCACCGCACCGAGGCCGAACACCAGGTCACCCGGCACCCGTAGCCACACCAGGAACTCCATCACGGCGGAGTGCGTGAACTCCGGGGAACGCGCATACCAGAGACCCTCGGTGATGCTGGCTGCGGCCTGCCAGATCCCGGCCGGCAGCAGCGACATGAACACCATCATGGCGAGTCCGATGTTCAACCCCCAGAACGCCCAGGCGAGATAGCGCCCGGCGTGCTGCGCATGGGGATAGAGCCCGCGCAGGCAGAACAGCGCCAGGCCGATGCCGAGCATGCCGTAGACCCCGAACAGCGCCGCGTGGCCGTGCGCCGGCGTGAGGTTCAGGCCCTGCACGTAGTACAGCGACGCCGGCGGGTTGATGGCGAAGCCGAGCAACCCGGCGCCCACGGTGTTCCAGAACCCGACCGCGACGAAGCACAGGATCGGCCAGCGATAGGCGGCGAGCCAGGGTGCCGCCTGGCTGCGCTGCCAAGTGCGGTAACCCTCGATGCCGACCAGCGCGAGCGGCACCACTTCCAGCGCCGAGAACACCGCACCGATGGCGATCACC
Organism: uncultured Chromatiaceae bacterium; assembly: GCA_964415505.1. Taxonomy (GTDB): domain Bacteria; phylum Pseudomonadota; class Gammaproteobacteria; order Steroidobacterales; genus QUBU01. Next base: position 10,980 of record CAYQAR010000037.1, read on the forward strand.
GCGGTCGGCGTGCCGGTAAAGTACAGGTGGTGCAGCGTGCCGAGGATGCCGCCGAAGAGGAACACCGCGGTCTCGAGCACGATGGCGGCGTTGGCCGTCGCCGTGCGCACGAGCCCGAAGCGGGTGAAGAGCAGCGCGATCACCGCCGTGGCGAACACCTCGAAGAAGCCTTCGACCCACAGGTGCACCAGCCACCAGCGCCAGTACTCGATCATCGAGTAATGCGTGTCCTGGCCCCAGACGAGCGAAGTCGCGTAGAAACCGCTGATGCAGGTGGCCGACAGGAACACCATGGCGATCAGTCCGCGGGCCTCACCGGGACGGCGCAGCGCCGGCCACAACGCGCGGCCGAGCAGGACGAGCCAGAACAGCAGCCCCGCGAACAGCAGCAACTGCCACACCCGGCCCATGCTGGTGAACTCCAGTCCCTGGTTGCCGATCCAGAACGAGTAGTCGGTGCCGCGGGCCTGCAGCGTGCCGAGCCAGCCTGTCGCCGTCGAGCCGACCACGATGGCGATGAGCGCCCAGAACAGCAGGTCGACGCCGAGGCGCTGGCCGCGCGGTTCGTGCCCGGAAAGAAGCGGTCCGATGTACAGGCCCGTGGCGAGCCAGGCAGTGGCGATCCAGAAGATGCCGAGCTGGGTGTGCGACGTGCGGCTGACGACGTAGGGCAGCACGTCGGCGAGTGGCAGGCCGAAGAACGTCTGTCCCTCGACTGCGTAGTGTGCGGTGACGACACCGAGCGCCACCTGCAGCAATAGCAGGCCGGCGACGACGAAGAAGTACTTGCGCGTGGCGCGCATCGACGGCGTCGGCTTCAGGCCCGCGAGCGGGTCGGAGGCCGGCACGGCCGGCGGCTCGGTTTCGCGCTGCGCGCTGTGGTACCAGAGCATCGCGGCGATGCCGCCGATCAGGAGCACGATGCTCACGATCGTCCAGATGGCGCTGCCAGTGGTGAGTTCGTTGCCGACCAGCGGCTCGTGCGGCCAGTTGCTGGTGTAGGACAATCCGGTTTCACCGGGCCGATCGGTCGCCGCTGCCCACGAGGACCAGAAGAAGAAGGCGCCAAGCGCCGCACGCCCGGCAGCGTCAGGGACCGCGTTGGCGGTCATCGCATACTGCTCGCGCAGCCCATCGAGTGCTGGCGCCGCACCGAACAGATCCGCGTAGTGAGTCGCGACCTCGCGGACGGCAGCCGCACGCTCCGCCGAAACGGTGAGCGTGCCGCTCGTCGCGTCCCAGGTGTTGCGGCGCATTTCCTCCAGCAGGCGCGCGTCGAGCATGGCGCGCTGGTCGAAGGTGAGCGTTGCGTAGGAACCGCCGAACAGCCGGTGCGCATGCTGATCGCGCAACGCCAGTGCCTCGCGGTGCAGCCAGTCGGCCGACCAGTCGGGCGCCAGGTAGCCGCCGTGGCCCCAGACGGAGCCGAGCTGCTGGCCACCGGCGGCCAGCCAGACCTGCTGGCCGCGCTGGACCTGCTCGCCCGTGAACACCACCGACCCGTCGGCCGTGGCCACGGTTGTCGGAATCGGCGGGGCGCTGAGGTAGATCTCCCGGCCGACGAGGCCGAGAACCGCGAAGGAAAGCACGCAGACGGTGGCGAGTACCTGCCAGAGACGGCGGTTCGGATGCATGGGACCTGTACTCCGGATTAGAAGATATACGGAAAGTGTCGCTTATAGTATCTGGCATTGCACAAAAAGCAATACTGTCCGTATATCTTTAAGAACCGGCCCCTGCCACAGCGCAGCACACAGCGTCAGCGGCCGTCGAGCCGCAGCCGGTCGAGGTACTCGCGCACCCGCTCGCGGTGGCCCTCGCTGCTGGTCACGGTGGCCCCGCCGGCGAGCACCAGGATGAAGTCACCGCGCGGTGTGCGGCTGATCTCGCGCAGGTGCGCGGTATTGACCAGGCAGGACCGGCTGATACGCAGCATCGGCTGCGACTGCAGCGCCTGCTCGGCCTGCTGCAGCGTACTGCGGGCGTGGTAGGTGTCGCGTCCGACCCGCAGGCGCACGTAGTTGCGCTCGGATTCCACCAGTTCGATGCGCGCAGCATCGAGCATGTGCAGCCGCCCGCCTGCCTCGGCCAGCAGGCGCGGCGTTTCAGTGGCCATGCCGTGCCCGAAGCGCCCGAGCAGCGTTTCGAGAGCAGCAGCGCGCGTTGCCGCGCTGCTCGCGGTGAAGCGCTCACGCACTCGCGCCACGGTAGTGGCGAAACGCCGTTCGTCGAACGGCTTGAGCAGATAGTCGGTGGCGCTGAGCTCGAAGGCTTCGATGGCGTACTGGTCATAGGCGGTGACGAACACGACGAGCGGCAGATGCCGTGGATCGAGTGCGCGGGCGAGTTCTATCCCGCTCATCGGCTCCATCTGCACGTCGAGGAACAGCAGGTCGGGCGGCGCATCGCGCAGCAGCACGAGTGCCTCGCGCGAATCACCGAACTCGCCGACCACCTCGAGATCCGGGTGCTGCGCGCAGCATTCGCGCAGCGTACGACGAGCCGCTGGCTCGTCGTCGACGATCACGATCCTCACGGCGTCACCGACCGCGACGCACCGGCCGTGGCCACTGCCGCAGGCTCGCGCAGCACCGGCAGGCGGATCTCGGCGCGCCACTGCGCCGTGCCCACCGGCCCCACCGTCAGGGTTGCGGCGGCGCCGAGCTGCACCGCGAGCCGCTCGCGTACGTTGCGCAGGCCGATACCCTCCTCCCGTGCACCGGCGTCCATCGCCATGTCGTTGGTGACGCCGAGGACCAACTCGTCGCCGGCGATCGTCACTGCGACCGTCACCTGCACCGGTCCGGTGTGACCCGCCATCCCGTGAACGACGGCATTCTCCACGAGCGGCTGCAGGATCAGGCTCGGCACCCAGGCGCCCGGTGCACTGCCAGGGTCCGGAAGCAGCACCGTCAGCCGGTCCGGAAAGCGACGACACTGCAACTCGAGATAGAGCTGGACGAACTGCAACTCGTCAGCCAGGCGGGAAAAGTCCCGCTCGCCGGCATTGAGCAGGCGGCGCAGCAGATCGGCGAGCTGCACGACCATCTCCTGAGCCGTGCGCGGCTCCCAGGCGATCTGGCCGCGGATCGTGTTCAGCAGGTTGAACAGCGTATGCGGCGACAACTGCATGCGCAGCGCCGCGAGGCGCGCTTCGCTCCATTGCCGCTCGAGCACTGCGGTGCGCATCTGCGCGTCGCGGAACTGCCGGTAGGTGGCAAACCCCGATACCAGCGCCAGCCCGAACCCGTAACGCACCAGGAAATCGGTGGAACTCGCCAGCCAGGTCTGGACGAACGCCGGTTCGACCAGCATCTTCCTCGCGCCGGGCTCCCAGCCGCCGCCCATGTGATCGAGCTGTCCCAGCAGGCCCTGCGCCAGGAACAGCGTAGGGTACGCAACAAACGCGAACGCCACCGCAAGGGCGAGCTGGGCCGCGCCCCGCAGCACGGCCGGCCGCCAGCCCCAGGCGAGCGACAGCCGGTAGCAACCGAGCAGCGGCAGGAACAGCAGCGCGTACTGCAGGATACGTGCGCTCCAGTGGGCGAAGAACGGCTCGTCCGTCAGCGTCGCCACGCCGGCACCCATGCCGTAGGCGACAAGTACTGCGGAAACGGTCGCATACAGCCAGAACAGGCCCGTGATGACCGCCAGCGGCTGCCATCCGAGGGCCGTCGCCGGTACGGCATACCGCCCGGTCGCAGCTCCGGCAGTGGTCGTCGGCACCGTCGCTCCCTTCCAGCTCTCGTCTCGACAGACGCCAGACTACCGTAACCCACCCGCGTCGATGCGCGTCGCCGGGACGATTCCGTCGGCCGTGGGGACGGGTGCGTGACCCGGCCGTAGCCCGCCAGCACGGTGGCGGAGTCTCATATTGCCAACCCGAGCAGTTCGCGTCGGACGAACCCCGGTCGAAGCCGGGAAGGAGGCGAATATGAGTCCTGCCCTGAAGACACGGGCCACCCCGGCCCTGGCGGTGGTGCTGCGCACAGCGCTGGCGACGGCGGCGACGTTGCTGCTGACGATTGGTCCGGCGCTGGCCGAACCGTCGGCCGTACAGACGAAGGTGAGCTACGGCGATCTCGACCTGCAGTCGCCGGCGGGAGCCGCCGCGCTCTACCGACGCATCAGCAGCGCCGCCCGGCGCGTCTGCGATGCGGGTGATTCACGCGACTTGCGCGCGCAGCAGGCTGCACGCCGCTGCCGCGAGACAGCCGTCGCCACGGCCGTGGCGACGATCGACAGCCCGCAGCTGGCGGTACTGCACGCCGCACGGGTGCATCGCGGCCGCAACGGCTGAACGCCGCCGCGGGTACGTCACTGCACCGTCAGGCCGGTCGGCGGCGAAGGCGGTGGCGTGCCCGCGAGTGACGGATCGAAGAGCAGCCAGGTGTACTGCAGCTCGCCGTTGTTGCGGGCGAGCTCGTAGCCGTCGGAGGACATTTCGGCGTCGACGAAGTGATCGACCTCGTTGTCGCCGGCGGTACGACACTTCGCCGAGCCGTAGACACCCTTGGTGCCCCGGTCCAGGAAGTGCCGGGCACTGTTGACCAGCGCCTGATCGTTCGCGAGCTTGCCGCCGAAGGCGACGGTATTGACCAGGCTGATGGTGTAGACCGCGTCCCACCACACGTCGCCGGCCTGCACCGGACAGCCGGATGGCAGTTCAGGTGAGCCCGCACCCTGTCCGTAGTTGATCCAGGTCGCCCCGGTGTTGATGTTGACGCCAAACCAGCTGCCGGCGAGGTCGTGGGTCGGATGCAGCGCGCGCTGGTCGACGTAACGGGCCATCGCCACCAGCCGGTCACGCACATCGGTGCGCCCGGTGGTGCGCCAAACCTGGTAGAGCGCCTCGCTCAGCACGCCGATCTGGAAGGACGACTGGCAACGCAGGCCCTGGTCGTAAGCGGCCTCGTTCGCGCCACCCTTGCAGGCGGTCATGGCGTAGCGCGCCACGAAGTACATGCCATAGGTGCTGTTGTAGAAGCTGTTCTGGATCCAGAGGTCGGTCAACCGGTCGCGCAATTCGATGAAGCGCGCCTCTCCGGTCACCTCGGCGAGCCGCGCCGCGAGGTGCAGCTGCCGCGCCGGACCGCGCATGCTGTAATCGGTGTCTGGCATGCTGCCACCGGGTGTCGGCCAGTCACCGCCGTCGCGGTTGCTCCAGTAGTTGTAGATCACGTCACCGATCGCCTTGGCCTCGTTCAGCGCCGCGGTGTCGCCGGTCAGCTCGTACCAGGCGATGAGCCCCCAGCCCCAGAGATGGTCCATCTGGTAGTTGTCGCGATCGAAGCAGAAGTTCTCGCCGGAACCCGGCACGCAGTTGCGGTAATCCTGCTTGAAGTAGCGCGCCCACTTGCGCGCACGATCGAGGTAGCCGGCCTTGCCGGTGCGCACATAGGCGACGACGTACGACCACAGGTCGTCGCCTTCCATGCCGTTGTGGACGTCAGGGTCGTAGACGTTGGCCGACGGGTAGTTCGATGGATTGGGTTCATCGCCCGCGGTGAAGCTCCAGCCCCAGCGCGTATAGGCGTTGCGCTCGTCCTGCAGGTCGGGAACGCGGAAGCCACCGACGGTGCGACCGGCGGGCGGTGCCTCGTCGTTGTCGGTAGCCGCGTCGAAGCAGTTGGCATCGGCGGCGTAGTCGATCCGGCCATCGCCGTCGTTGTCGACGCCGTCGTTGCACTGGCCCGCCACAGCGGCCCCGGAGACGACGAACGGCAGGGCGAGAATGGCACCCAGCACCAGCCCACGGTATTGCATCATCTGACCCTCGTTGACCCGACGCAGCAGCAACGCTTCGCCGCCGGATTATACGGGCCCGGTACCGCGTCAAGCGCGCATTTGACAGTGCGCCATGAGCGGCCCGTCACAGTTGCAGCGACACTGGCGCCCGATGCGACAGTATCCCCGTGTGCTGCGCACGTTTTGCACATCCGGGCTGGCGCGGTGCACCTCAGGGGGCGGCCATCGCCTCGTCGAGCACCGCGAGATTGCGCTCCCAGTCATAGTGCGCTGCAACGTATGCCACGGCCCCGGCCGCCGGCAGCGGCGCAGCGAGATAGCGCTCGCAGCAGGCCACAAACCCGGCCGGTCCCTCCGCCTGCAACTGGCCGAGCAGCGGATCGGGCGCCAATCCCTCGAGCGCCGGCGGTGAGCAGACCACGGTCGTGCCCATCGCCAGCGCCTCGAGCACCTTGTTCTGCATCCCACGCGCGATGCGCATCGGCGCCACGGCGAGTGCGGCGTGTCGCAGGTAGGGACGCACGTCGGCAACGCGGCCCGTCACCCGCACGCCCGCACGGCGCGCCAGCGCCTGCACGCGTGGAGCCGGACGCTGGCCGACGATGCAGAACGTCAGCGCAGGCGATCGTTCCCGAAGTGCGGGGAATACTTCGTCCGCGAACCAGCACACCGCATCCACGTTGGCGTGATAGTCCATGGCGCCGGTGAAGACGATGGCCCGCTCGCCGGGTGCAAAGGGCGACGCGAATTCGAGACCCGGGTCGAAGTACTCGCTGTCGACGCCGTTGCGGAAGAACCCGCAGGTCGCGGGCGCAGCCCCTGACTCGGCGAGGAACAGGGCCCGTTCCTCGGGGGTGACGAACCACGAGGCCCGGAAACTCGCCGCGACCTGCCGCTCGCGCGCGAGCAGGCGCCGGTACTCGGTGCCAAACAGCCATGACGCCGGCGGGCGGTGCGTCTCGCGGTACTGACGCCACTTGTAGGAGTCCATGTCGACGAAATCCATGTAGCGCCGCAGCTGCGGATAGCCGTCCACGTACTGTGCGGTCGGCGAGCTGAAGCAGAAGACATCACCGATCGCGTGCTGTCGCAGCAGCTCGTCGACACGGCGCTGCACAGCCGGGTAGTAATAGAAGGAGTCGCTGAACGAGCCGCCGGTGAGCAGCCCGGCCAGTGCCTGGGTACGTGCGCGCCATGGCCGGATCGGATGGATATGGACACTCGCACACCACTCGTCGAGCGCGTGACGGTGCGCCGTATCGGCGGCATCGTCCATGAACGTGACGAGGTGCACGCGCCAGCTGCGGCGCAGGTGCCGCAGGACGTGGTAGGAGCGGATCTTGTCGCCCTTCTGCGGCGGATAGGGAAAGCGGTGGCAGAGGAACAGCAGGTCCTTCATCGGCGGCCATCGTACCAGCGGTGCCCCGTGGCGCCGCCACGACGCCCGGCACGAATCATGAAACCTGGCCGGCGAACCGCACGACGAGGAATATCCCCAGCATCGCGAAGGCGAGCGCCATCTTGACGGCCGCGCCGATCACCAGCCCCAGGGTCGCGCCGAAGCCGGCCCGACCAGCCTCGGCCAGCGAACGCCGGCCGAGGACCTCGCCGGTCACGGCACCGACGAAGGGCCCGAGGAGAATTCCGGGCAGGCCGAAGAACAATCCGACCAGCGTCCCGAGTGCGGCACCGACAGCAGCGCGTGGCGTGGCGCCGAAGCGGTGCGCCCCGAAGGCAGCAGCCGCGAAATCTGCGCCCCAGGCGAGCAGTGCCATCAACGCCAGCACCGCCAGCGTACCGAGGCCGACATGGGTGAAGCCCTCGGCCCAGGCCGCTGCGACCAGGCCGAGGAACAGCAGCGGTGCGCCTGGTATCGCCGGCAGCAGCAGCCCGGCGATACCAAGTGCTACCAGGGCGGCGGCCACCAGCCAGATCAGCATCGCTTCGCCCATGGCACGCCTCGTCACCCCGCCCCCGCAATGGCCGGACGATAGCAGATTGCCGGCAGCCCATAGCGCCCCGTATGCTGGCGTTGGCAGGGGTAAGAACAGGGACGGGCCGCCACAGCGGCCTGCCAGCATGACTAACGACAACGAGCTGATCGCCCGCATCCACGGCCGCGATTACTGCCCGGTGGCGCTGCCGTGGTTCGGCTTCGAACGCCGGGGCGATACGCTGTCGAGGTTGCGCCATGACGCCTACGCCTGGGCCGCACGCCGCCGCCGCATGCCGTGCGCACTGCGTGTGGCCCGCTACGCGCTCACCTGGCCGCTGCTCGCTGCGCGCAACACACACCGTGCGGTCGCCGTCTGGGGTGGTGCCGTGCAGGCGCTCGACGGACTGTCGCGCAGCCGGCAGTTCCGCGATCTCTTCTGGCTCGCGCTCACCGAGAACGTGAGCCCCGAGACTTATTACGTCTTTGGCCTCTGGCGGGCCACGCACCGCCCGTTGGCAGCGCGCTACCTGCAGGAGTTCGAGGTCATCTGGCTCTGCGACCAGGCCCACGCCGCGCTCGATCCGGGACTCATCCAGAACAAGCTGCATTTCTTCCACGCCTGCCGCGAGCAGGCGCTGCCGGTCGTACCGGTGCTCGCAGCCTTCGCAGCCAGCGGCGACGAGCACTGGTTCACCGCACGCGAAACGCCCGTCGGACAGGACCTGTTCGTCAAGCCTATCGCGATGTCCTGCGGCACCGGCGCCGAGCGCTGGCGCCACGATCCTGCCACCGGCACCTGGCACCGGCGCGGCGAGCGCCTCGACTGGAACGGCCTGCTGGCGCGGTTGCGAGGCGCCACCCGGCCAGGCGGCATGCTGCTGCAGCCGTTCATCGCCAACCATCCGGACCAGGCGCAGTGGAGCGGCGGCGGACTCGCCACCTTGCGCGTCCTGGCCTGTCGTCCACCCGGCGAGCGCGCACGCGCCATCGCCTGCAGCTGGCGCATGCCGGTCGGCGATGCCGAAGCCGACAATTACTCGGCTGGCGGCATATCCGCGCCCGTCGCGCCGGATGGCACCATCGGCATCGGACGCTGCCGACGCGTCGGCAGTACGGTCGGCACCCACCCGAACACCAGCGTCCGTTTCACCGGTGCACCGTTGCCTGGCTTCGCCGCGATGCGCAACCTCGCCCTGGAAGCCCACGACCGGCTCGGCTTCGACGGTTTCGTCGGCTGGGACATCGCGCTCGGCGCCGACGGGGCGCTCCTGGTCGAGGGCAATCCGACCTGGGGACCGACCGTCATTCAGGCGCCGCATGACGCGCCGCTCGGCGACACCGAGATCCCGGAACTGTTCGCGCGGCTGCTGGCGCGTGGGCCGACGCCCGGCCGCACGAACTGACTGCGGGGGACCGTCAGGCGCGCGCTGGGGCGTCGCCCCAGCGCCACCCGGCGAGTCGCGGCGTCTGCGCGACCAGCACGCGCGCTGCCTTCGAGAGGCCGTCGAACTGGCTCCCGAAGTTCACGCCGTTCTGCTGCTGGATCCCGAGTCCCTGCTCGCTCGAGAAGAGCCACCCGCCGTGCGTATGCACCTCGAGGATCCAGAGCGCTCCGGTCTGCGCATCGCGCACGATGTCGAAGTTGAGGATCGGGATGTCGGCGAAGGCGACACGGTGTGCCGCCTCGGCCAGCGCGATCACCCCGGGATCGGCATCGAGCTCGATCTGCATCTCGTCGGTGTTCGAGACGATCGAGAGCCCGCCGCTGTCGCGGAAGCGCCAGCGGTCGACGAGCGGTGTGCCACGACCGCGCGTGACCTGCCGGTAGCAGACCAGCACCTCGCCGAGCAGCGTCACCACGCGGTAGCTCACCGGCCACTCGCCGGTGTAGACGAAGGTCTGGGCGAGCATCGGTCCCAGGCGTCCGTAGTGACCCTCGGGCAGCGACGCCGGCGGCACGTAGCGCACCCGGCCGGTGCGGCGGATGCGCACGAACGCCCCGAGCCGGCCCATGGACGGCTTTTCGACGACGTAGGGCCCCCACTCGGCGGGATCGAGCCGCGTGTCCGGCTCGATGACGACCCAGCGCGGCACCGGCATGCTGGCGGCATCGAGGCGACGGTACTCGCCGATCTTGCCGAGCCGCCGGCCAGCCATGAAACGGCCCGGAAGCCACTTCGCCGACGGCTTGTCGATCAGCGACAGCGAAAGTGTCGGCCGCAGCCACAGCGGCAGCAGCCGCAGCTGCTCGCCGCGGTGGTGGCCGACCACGCGCGCATCGATTTGTGGCGCGAGTGCCGTCACCTCGCGCGCAATGCGCCGCAGGTCGGCCCAGGTCTCGGCGCGGTCCTCCCAGGCGACCAGCACCAGGCCGCAGCGGCGCACGGTGTCCGGTGCCATCATCGTGAGGTCAGCCTGACGGCTCCTGCGCCACGTGCGCAGCGGCGTGCATCACCCGCGGCACCTGCTCGTCACCGTGGCTGCGACCCGCTGCCGGTCAGGTCGTTCCCGGCAATTGCGGCGGCGCGATGTACTCTGCCGGAATCGTGCCGGTGAGGCTGGCGAGGAAGCTGCGGATCGCCGCGACCTCGGCGTCGCCAAGCGTCCTGCCGAGCTGGTGCTCGGCCATCAGCCGTACCGCGCCATCGAGATCGGCGACCTTGCCGTCGTGGAAGTACGGTGCGGTCTTGTCGATGTTGCGCAGCGATGGCACCTTGAAGAAGAAGCGGTCCGCCTCGCTCTTCGTGGCTTCGGCGCGGCCGATATCCGCCGTTTCGAACGGCTTGACCAGCCCGAGCTTCTGGAACGTGCCGCCGCCGACCGCCGCGCCGTTGTGGCAACCGCCGCAACCACTGTCGATGAACGTCTTCAGGCCCGCGAGCTGGCTCGCGTCGAGTGCGGTGACGTCCCCGCCGAGAAAGCGGTCGAAGGCGGATGGCGTCACCAGGCCGCGCTCGAAGGCTCCGATCGCCAGGGCCATGTTGTCGAAGGTCACCGGCTGGGCCTCGCCCGGGAAAGCCGCCGCGAACGGCGCGGCGTAGCCCGGGATGGCGCGCAGCACGGCCTCCACGGCAGCTGCATCCGCCATCGCCATCTCGACGGGATTGAGCACCGGGCCCTTCGCCTGGGCCTCGACGTCCGCGGCACGCCCGTCCCAGAACTGGGCGACGTGCAGCGCGGCGTTGTAGGTGGTCGGCGAGTTGCGGCCGCCCTTCTGGCCCTGGTGGCCGGAGCTGGTCGGCGCGTTGTCGACTCCGTAGGTATCGAGGCCATGGCAGCTGTTGCAGGACACGTCGCCGCCCTTGGACAGGCGGGCATCGTAGTAAAGCATGCGCCCGAGGCTCACCTTGGCCTCGGTCACCGGATTGGCCTCGCTCGGTATCGTGGCCGGCAGCGGCTGGAACAGCGCGGTGGCTTGCGCCTGAAGGGCGGGAGCGTCCTGGGTAGCGGCCGGGGCGGCAGCGGAAGACTGCTGGTCGGCGGCCGGGCCGCCGCAGCCCGCGGCAAGCCCGAACGTGGCACAGGTGGCCACGAGCAGGGAACGATGCATCGATTGACTCCTGGGAAATGGGGTGTCGGCAGAACCGACGGCGCATGGTAGCAACTTCCCCGGGAACCGCCAGCTGCCCCCGCAGGCTAGAATCCACGCATGAACACCACCGACAGCTACCTCGAACGCATCCTGCGTGCCCGCGTCCAGGATGTCGCGGTCGAGACCCCGCTGGAGCCCGCGCCGCGCCTCGGCGAACGGCTCGGCAACCGCGTGCTGCTCAAGCGCGAGGACCTGCAGCCGGTGTTTTCCTTCAAGCTGCGCGGTGCGCACAACAAGCTCGCCCAGCTCACCGCCGAGGAGCGCCGCCGCGGCGTCATCTGCAGCTCCGCCGGCAATCACGCCCAGGGCGTGGCGCTCTCCGCGCAGCGTTTCGGCCTGCGCGCCGTGGTGGTGATGCCGGCACTCACTGCCGCGATCAAGGTACGCGCCGTGCGCGCGCTGGGCGCCGAAGTGGTCCTGCACGGCAACGCCTACGACGACGCCTACGAGCATGCCGTTGCCCTCGCCGCACGCGAGGGCCTGACCTTCGTGCATCCCTTCGACGACCCGGCCGTGATCGCCGGCCAGGGCACCATCGCCATGGAGATGCTGCACCAGTACCGCGACCCGATCGATGCCATCTACGTACCGGTCGGCGGCGGCGGGCTCGCGAGTGGCATCGCCCTGTACGTGAAGGCGTTGTTCCCTGCGGTGCGCGTCGTCGGTGTCGAGGCCGAGGAGTCGCCCAGCATGGCGCGCGCACTCGCCGCCGGGCAGCCGGTGACGCTCGAGCACGTCGGCATCTTCGCCGACGGCGTGGCCGTACGCCGCGTCGGCACGGAAACCTTCCGCATCTGCCGCGAACTGCTCGACGGCGTCGTGCTGGTCAGCACCGACGAGATCTGCGCCGCCATCCAGGACATCTTCGAGGACACGCGCAGCATCGTCGAGCCGGCCGGTGCGCTCGCCGTGGCCGGACTGAAGAAAGATGTTGCGGCAACTGGCGCGCAGGGCGGCACCTTCGTCGCCATCAACAGCGGCGCCAACGTCAACTTCGACCGCCTGCGCCACATCGCCGAGCGCGCTGCAGTCGGCGAGGAGCGCGAGGCGCTGTTCGCCGTGGAGATCCCCGAGGCGCCGGGCAGCTTTCTCGCCTTCTGCCGCACCATCGGCCAGCGCAGCGTCACCGAGTTCAACTACCGCTACGCCGATCGCAGCCGCGCCCGCATCTTCGTCGGCCTCGAACTGCGCGAGGGCCGCACCGAGCGCGGCCGCATCATGGCGGCGCTCGCCGGCGCCGGCTACCCCGTGGTCGACATGAGCGACGACGAGATGGCAAAGCTGCACGTACGCCACATGGTCGGCGGCCCGGCCGCCGGTCTCGCCGACGAACGGCTGTGCCGCTTCGAGTTCCCGGAGCGACCGGGCGCGCTGCTGCAGTTCCTGCAGGCCATCGGCGCACGCTGGAACATCAGCCTGTTCCACTACCGCAACCACGGCTCCGACTATGGCCGCGTACTCGCCGGTGTGCAGGTCGCCAGCGCCGATCTCGACGAGTATCACCGCCACCTCGCCGTGCTCGGCTACCCGTGGTGGGACGAGACGGCGAACCCGGCGTACCGGATGTTCCTCGCAAACAAGGCGCAGGAGTCATAGCGCCTGCCTGGCGCCGCGGCCGCGGGATCGCGAGCCACGCCCCAATCAGCGCGACCCGGCACCGCGTGAGGCAGCGTGACGTCCCCACGCACCGACCATTTGACATATGACAAAAATGACCGCTGGTGGCCGTTTCCACCGCGGGCGCATAATCCAAAGACGTTCCGAGTTCCATGGTGCCGCCCTCCGAGGAAACCGTCGCATGAGCCAGCAGTCCCCGCTCCGCCCGGCCGGGCATGCCGGCGCCGCAGCCGCCACCCTTCTCGCACTCGGCCTGTCGCTGTTCGCCGCGGGCGCCGGTGGCGCCGAGGTCTTCATCAGGCGCGACACGACCGAGTTGCTGGATCCGGCATTCGTCACTTCGACCGGCTCGGGGTTCAACGCCGAAGTCGACCTGCAGAACGGCACCGTGAAGGCGCTGGTCAGCGCGGCGGTGCCGGCGGGCTTTCCCGTCATCGGGCACTCGCTGACGGCGGGAATCAATGACGTCTATCTCGTCAACGCGGGCGCCAGCCCCATCGTGGCGTCCTCGGGTTTCCTGACCCTGGCCCTCGACGGTGCTTTTTCCTTCGTGACGGCGGGCAGCGGCGGCCGCGAGGCGAATGTCTACGTGAACGCGCTGCTGGAAGCGGCCTTGGTCCCGGCCCTGGGCGGGAGCACGCAGTGGTACAGCGCCGGCATCGGCGCGACGCACGGGTGGAATGACTGGCAGGGATTCCACTCGGGCTTCACCGAGATCGCGGAGGACGGCGGCACGGTCACCGTCATGCAGAACGATGTGAGCGGCCTGCGGGCCGATCTCGCGATGCCCGCGATCACGTTGAACCCCAACGATACCCTGCGCATCTCGCTCTCGCTGTTCACCGGCATCAACGCCTCGAACGGACTCGCGGCGACCAACGACTTCTTCAACACCGCACGCCTCTCGCTGGCACTCCCGCCGGACGCCGTCGTCACCAGCAACGCCACGGTGCCGCTCGACTGGGTGTCAGCCGAAGTCCCGGCGCCGCCCGCCGCGTGGCTGCTCGCGACAGGGCTCACCGGCGTCCTCGCTGCCTGCCGGCGCCGGCGCGCGAATAAGTAAGTCACCGGGTCGAGGACATCGCCCCGTCTGCTGTCGCTGCTCAGGCGCCTTTGACAGAGGGAGATCCCGGCCACCAAATTCCCGCAGTGCTCCGTGACATCGGGTACCTGCTGATCGATCGGCCGGTGCCCGGAGCAGGCCATGTCAGGCGGAGGACGTCAGCGCAATGCGGTGCCGTTCAACTCAACAAGCCAATAAGCCAAACCCGGCACCCGCAATTCCGACGAACGGTCGTGAGTTTCGCCGTCGACGCCAACATCCTGGTCTATGCTTCCGACGAAGGCAGCCCCATCCATGCGCGCGCCGCCGCGTTCCTGAGGCAGTGCATCGAGGGCAGCGAGACCGTCTGCCTGGCCTGGGCGACACTCGCCGCATACCTGCGCATCGTCACGCACCCCGCCGTTTTCCGCAGGCCGCTGACGGCAGAGGAAGCGATGGCGAACGTGGCCAGCCTGTTGCAGCGCCCGCATGTGCGGGCGCTGGGAGAAGAGGACGACTTCTGGCGGATCTACCAGACCGTCGCCAGTGAAGTGCGGCCCCGGGGGAGCCAGGTCCCCGATACGTTTCTCGCCGCACTGCTTCGCCAGCATGGCGTCGCGACCCTGTTCACGCGCGACCGGGACTTCCGCCGTTATGACTTTCTGACGGTCATCGACCCTCTCGATACCGCAGTCGGGGAGTCCCGTCGGCCCGGTTACCGGACGCGATCCGGCAGAAAGGCAACGAGGCACCCTGCTGGAAGTTCCGCCGACTGACGGGGACCGACCGGTAATACCGGATCCTTGGTCAGCGCGACGCGGCGCTGTTCAGCTCAACAAGCCAATCAGCCAGACCCGGGGCCATCAACGACCAGGCGGGCGTCGATGATGGTGACGCCGTCCGGGCTGGCGATCACGGGGTTGAGGTCCATCTCGCGCAGGCAGGGCAGCTCACAGGCCATTGCCGAGACGCGTAACAGCAGCCGCTCGACGGCAGCGAGATCGGCAGCCGGTGCGCCCCGGAACGGCGCAAGCCAGCGCGCGGCGCGGGTACGCGCCACCAGATCCTGTGCGAGCAGTTCGTTGAGCGGTGGCAGGGCGACGGCGCTATCACCGAGAAGTTCGACCAGCGTACCGCCAAGCCCGAAGCTCACCACGGGCCCAAAGACCTCGTCGTGGATGATCCCGATCATCAGTTCGCGGCCGTGTTCGCGGCGCACCATGGGCTCGATGACGACACCGTCGATCCGGGCGGACGGCATGCGGGCGGCGACGGTGGCAGTCATGTCCTGGAAAGCAGCCTGTACCTGTCCGCCATCGGCGAGCCCCAGGCGCACGCCACCGACATCGCTCTTGTGGGTGATGTCGGGCGAGAGGATTTTCATCGCTACCGGAAAGCCCGCTTCCCGGGCGACAGCGACAGCCTCGGCGACGGTGCGCGCCGGCAGGCTCGGCACGACCGGCAGGTCGAAGGCGGTGAGCACGGCCTTCGACTCCGGCAGGGTCAGGACGCTGCGGCCCTCGCCGAGTACCCCTTCGATCACGCGGCGTGCCGTCGCCACGTCGGGTGCCCGCTCTGGCGCCAGTGGCTCCGGGACCTGCAGCAGCTGGCGCTGCGCCTCACCATGGGTGCCGATCGCGGCAAAGGCGTCGACCGCGGCCTCGGGCGTACGCAGCGTCGGCACGCCGCGCGTACGGAACAGCATCCGGCTCGACGCCACCGCAACCTCACCCATCCAGCAGGTAAGGAGCGGCTTCGATGAGCCGGCAGCCGCATCGAGCACGGCGCGCGCGACCGCCTCGGCCGGCGTCATCGCCTGGGGCGTGAGGATGACGACCACGGCGTCCACGCCGGGATCGGCGAGGCAGGCGCTGACCGCGGCTGCGTAGCGCGGTGCGCCAGCGTCGCCGAGCACGTCGACCGGGTTGCCGTGCGACCAGTGCGCAGGCAGCACGGCGTCGAGTTGCCGGCAGGTGGCCGGCGCCAGCTCGGCGAGCCTGATGCCGCGATCGACGGCGTGGTCGGCGGCCATCACCCCGGGACCGCCGGCGTTGGTGACGATGGCGAGCCGTCGTCCCGTACTGCGCATGCCGGAGGAGAGGATGGCCGCGGTGCCGAAGAAGTTGGCAAAGTCTGCGACGCGCAGTGCGCCGGCGCGGCGCAGGGCGGCGTCGAACACATTGTCGCTGCCGACCAGGGCCCCGGTATGCGACTGCGCGGCGCGTCGGCCTTCGGCATGGCGCCCGGCTTTCATCACGACCACCGGCTTGCTGCGCGCTGCTGCACGCAGCGCGCTCATGAAGGGCTGCGCACGGTGGATGCCTTCCACGTACAGCATGATGCTGTCGGTGGCGGCGTCCGTGGCAAGGAAATCGATCATCTCGCCGAAATCGACGTCGGCGCCGATGCCGGTGGAGATCATGCTCGAAAACCCGACCGCGTTGACGCTCGCCCAGTCGAGGATGGCCGTGCACAGCGCACCGGACTGCGAGATCACGCCGATGCGCCCGGGCAGCGCCTGGGCGGCGCTGAAGGTGCCGTTGAAGCCGATGTCCGTGCGGATCACGCCGAGGCAGTTCGGGCCGACGATGCGCACGCCGTGGCGGCGGGCCTGCTCGAGCATGCTGCGCTCGAGTGCGGCCCCGGCAGCGCCGATTTCGCGGAAGCCCGCCGACATGACGATGGCGCCCCGGATACCGCGCTCGCCGCAGGCGGCGATCAGCTCCGGCACGGTCGCCGCCGGCGTCATCACGATGGCGAGATCGACGCCAGCGGGCAGTTGCCCCACCGTGGCATGCACCGGTCGGCCGCGGATCTCCCGGTGGCGCGGGTTGACGAGGTAAACGTCACCGCGATAACCCGCGTCGAGCAGGTTGCCGAGGACGACCGCACCGAGCGCTCCCGGCCTCTCGCTCGCGCCGACGAGGGCTACGCTGCGGGGCCGGAAGAGTGCGTCGATCCCGGAACGCGTCTGGTCCGTCATGTCGAGCGGTGTGGGCCTGCCAGGCGATCGCAGGCATGCGCCGCAGTCGCGGCGGTCACGGCGGCGGCGCCACCGTCTCCTCGCCCGGCTGCGACTCGTCGGTGGCCGGCGCAGCGCCCTCGCCCACGCCGGCGACCGAGCCAGGCTTCCTGAAGCGCAGCGTGAAGCGGTCGCTCTCGCCGATGGCAAGGTACTTCTCGCGGTCCTTGTCGCCGTCGGCCAGCGTCGGCGGCAGGGTCCAGACGCCCTTCGGGTGATCGTGGGTGTCGAGCGGGTTGTCGTTGACCGGCGACTGCGCTTCGAGCACGAAGCCCGCCTTCCCGGCGAGCGCGATGGCGTAGTCCTCGCGCACGTAGCCGGACTTGGCCTTGGGGTCCTGCGCCTTGTCGGTGCCGGCGCGGTGCTCGACGACGCCAAGTACGCCACCCGGCTTGAGCACGCGGTACATGGCGGCGAACATCGTCTCGGCCTGGCCGCTCGCCATCCAGTTGTGGATGTTGCGGAAAGTCAGGACCATGTCGACCGACTCGGCCGGCACCATCTCGGTCTTCTGCGGTGGCGCCAGCACCACCACCTCGGCGCGGTCGTAGAGCGCGGGGGTCGCTGCCAGCCGGTCACGGAATGCCTGCAGCCCGCGCCGCGTGTACTCCTGCTGTGACTCCGGATCCCAGTGCGCGGCGATGTAGCGGCCGTGTTCACGCACGTAGGGTGCAAGGATCTCGGTGTACCAGCCAGCGCCCGGCCAGATTTCGATCACGGCCATGTCAGGTTTCAGACCGAAGAACTCGAGCGTCTCCTGCGGGTGGCGGTAGCGGTCGCGGGCGCGGTTCTCGGCCGACCGGTGCCCACCGGCGATCACCGCGGCGAGTTGCTCGGCCGGGCCCGGTTCAGCCGCCGGTGCCGGCGCCGGTGCGGGCTGGGCAGTGTCGGCCGGCGGCGGCGTGTTCCCGGCGCCACCACAGGCGGTGGCGAGCAGGGTGAGGATCGCGGCAGCTGCGAGGCGGGCGATAGGGTTCGGCATGGTCGTGGTCCTGTGCTCGCCGGGATGGCAAGCGGGCTGGACCGGACTGTACCAAAAAGCGGTCGCGGCTGAAGCGGCTCTGGCCGGGTGGGGAGGGGAACGGCTGGCGCGGTCTGGGAGTCGCGGCTGACCGGTCGCGCCAGCCGAGGATCACGGATGCATCGCGCGCCGGCCGGTCACGACAGCAGCGCCGTGCGGATGTGGCTCACCTTGGCCGGCTGGGACCAGCGGAAGAAGCTGCGCAGCTCGCGCACCAGCGCGGCCGCCGGAGCGCCGGCCGGGAAGCGGCGCTGCAGGCGCCGACAGTAGCCGCTGGCGAGACGGCTGGCCTCGACGTAGCGCTCGCGCTCGACCGCATCGAGCGCGGGGTCGAACACGGGCTCGTCGAACAGCGCCTCGAGCACGCGTGTCTGCGCGGGACGCGGCTGTGCACCGAGCAGCACGCGGGCGCAGGCGTACTTGTCGACCTCGGCCTGCATCTCGAGTTCGAGCAACGTCACCGCCGTGTCGCGCGCGGCATTCCAGGCGACATAGTTGAAGTGGCTGACGCCTTCCACCGCGAGGCAGAAGTCGGCCAGGTTGCGCCCGTCGAGCGTGCACCTCGGATCGTCGGCAGCGAGATGATCGAGCACGGCCTGTTCGAGGTACAGCGCCAGACCGATCTCGCCGTCACCCTGCTCGATCAACAGCTGTTCGGCTGGTTTTCGCACCTGCCTGACGGCCTGGGTAACACCGAGCGCCACAGCGTCGGTGACCAGGTAGTCACGTACATCAGGACCGATGTCCACGCCGTACAGCGTGGCGAGCAGGCACTGCAGGTCGCGCACCAGCACGGGTGCCCCCGGCCTCAGTGCTGGTAATCCGGCAGTGTGCCGGCCACCGGCTGGATGCCGGCTTCGCGCAGCAGGCGCCCGGCACGCACACTGCCGGTGCGCAGCCAGGTCTCGTACAGGCGCAGCACGTCCGCATCGCGCAGGCCGCTTGCCGAGGCGCGCACTTCGTGCAGCACGTCGACGAGATCGAGGAACTTCGCGGCGAGTTCGGCAAATACCTCCGCCAGCACCCGCCCGCGCGGCGAACCGCGGGCACCGGTGGCGAGCGTCCGGTAGGCGCCACCACCCATGTTGACGTAGTAGTCGAGTCCGACCGCGCGCTGGTGCAGGGCCTCGGCAAAGAATCCCGCGGTGAACAGTGCCACGTCACCGAGACGCTGCAGTGCGCAGCGCCGTTCCTCGGGATCCGTGGTGCCCGCCGCGTCGGCGAGCATCAGTGCCAGGGGACGGTGGGAGCCGCCGGGCTCGTAGCCGGCGTCGGTGCGGGCGAACAGGGTGAGGAGCCTGACGACGTAGTGCGAGGTATCGCGCTCGACGACCACGTGGTTGACGGCCAGCGCCGCATCCACGCTGTCGCGGAAAAACTCCTCCAGGCTGGCAACCGGCACCAGCGAGTCGGTGCGATGTCGAGGCGCATCCTGCATGGCAACCTCCCGGCGGGTGTACCCGTCGCGAGCGGCCCGGCGGCCGCAGGCGGCGGTCACGCCCGATCGAAGCTACACCTGCAGCCCGGGCCGGTGCCGTGACTCCTGTCACGCGCCTGCTGCATGCCGATGCGTTCAGCCGGCGAGCGCCATCCCCGGCTGCCAGGCGATTTCGTCCATGGTGCAGCCCTGCAGGGTGTGTCCGACTTCGAAGGCGACGAAGTCGCCTGGGCGTGCCAGTGCCAGGCCGACGATCAGCACGAGCGCGCCATCGCGCCCGCCGCAGGTATCGACATCGCACTTCACGTAGCCGGCCTCGTGCGGTGACGCACCTGCGAGCAGTCCCTGCGCGTGCAGTGCTGCGAGGAATGCAGCCACCTGCCCACGCACCTCCTCCCAGAGCGCCTGGCCGGACGGCTGGAACGCAGCCCAGCGGGTGTAGCGCGCGATACTGCTCATCACGAACAGGGCCACGCGCCGCTGGCGCAGGTCGTTCCACGAGGTTGCCACGCCGCCCGAGCGCGCCAGCGTGACGAAGCCGCCGAGCTCGATGCGGCCCGGCACCGGGCGGACCAGCGCATTCACGCCGAGTCGGGCGAGCTGGTGCACATCGGCATCCTCGAGCAACAGCATCGGGCGGGTGCGACCCAGTGCGAGCGCAGGCCGGCCGGGCGGCGCAAGACCGGCGGCGCAGAGGCTCCCGGCGATGGCACCGGCGGCGCTGAGATGTCCGCCGACGGCGACGTGCTGCGGGTTATCGAGTGCGGGGAAGTAGGTCAACGCGTTCGGGCTGGTGAAGCCGCGTTCGCGCTGCGCGCGGGCGACATCGCCGACGCTCGCCCAGGACTGCGGCGGATCGAGGATCAGCAGGGCATGGCGTTCCCGGCAGTAACGATCGGCGGCGAACAGGGCCACCGGACCCAGCGTCGCCCCGGATGCGCCCGGCACGAGGCAGACGAAGTCGACCCACGGCACCTGCTCGAGCGCGAACATGCCGCTGCTGCGGTCGCGCGAGCCGATCAGGTCGTAGTCGGTCGGCGTGTTGTCGCCGGCCCACTCCGAGCGGCTGTACACGTAGCGGACCGGCTGTGACGCATCGGCGCCCAGGGTACGGGTTGGCCTCTCGGCCGGCGGCCGGCCGGCGAGGCGCACCAGCGCGGAGCCAGCCAGGGCATCGCCGATGAAGTCCGGCCCCGCCGGGTCGACCGTCACGGCACGGTAGCTCTCCTGCTCCTCGACCAGCGGCTGCGACGGCGAGCGGCAGCGGTGCACCGTGAGGTTGAAACGCTGGCGCTCGCCCGGCGCGAGACCCTCGAAGTCGACCGAGGCGCGCAGGTGTTCGAGCGGACCCGGGTTGACCGCCTGCAGGCGCAGTTCGCCGCCGGTTCCGGGCAGCACGATGACGTTGCGATGGTCGCTGCGGCACACGCGCACCACGATGGCGAGCGTGCCGCCGTTCTCGAAGTACTGGTAGAGCAGGAATTCCATCCGGCTCAGGTAGCCGGGGACCCCGAAGCGCAGCAGGAACTCCTCGAGGCTGCGGATGGCGACGGGGATGTCGACCGGCCCGCGCGGCGCCGGGCCGATGAAGGCGGTAATGCTCTCCCGCGATACCGGGATCGGTTCCCCACGGGACGGAATCTCGATCACCGAGATGCCGTTCGAGCCTGACTGCACCGCGAAGCGCCTCTCAGGGGCCGGCGTACTTCCATCGCGGCCCCGATCCATGGACGACTGCGCTCATCTTAACAGCGAGCCGTCCGCCCGTGGCAGGCGCGTGCGTCGCCGACCGCTCACCAGCAGCACGATCGGCGCGAGCAACATGCCGGCGAGAAAGCCGCCGATGTGCGCGCGGAACGCGACGCCGCCACCCGCCTGCGGCGCGGTGAACTCGAGCACCACCTGCACGGCAAACCAGGCGACCAGCACGACCCATGCCGGCAGGCGCACGAGTTCGAACTGGAAGAACGGCGGCACGACGGCAGCGAGCTCGGCGCGTGGATGCAGGACGAGGAAGGCGCCGAGCACCCCGGATACCGCGCCACTCGCGCCGATCATGGTCACCGTCGAGGTGGTGTCGGGCAGCGCCTGTGCCATCGCGGCGGCAATTCCGCAGAGCAGATAGAAGACGATGAAACCGGGCTGGCCAAGCGACTCCTCGACGTCGGCACCGAACACCCAGAGGTAGAGCATGTTGCCGGCGAGGTGCAGCCAGCCGGCGTGCAGGAAGAGATAGCTCACCAGCGGCACTGCAAACGGTGTCCACGCGAGCCGCGGATCGTCGGGGCCGCCGGCGACGAAGAAGGCCGGCGTGAAGCCGAGGGCGCGAGTGGCGAGATCGCCCCAGGGGCCCGCGGTCAGTTGCCAGAGGAATACGATGCAGCAGGTGACGAGGATCGTGCGGCTCGCCACCGGGGCGCTGCCGGTGGCGTCTGCGCCGATGGCCCCAATCACGGCCCGGAAGGTGGCGTGTCACCGGCTGTTGCCGGCGCCGCCGGTGCGCCATCCGCACCCTGCGCGAACCACTCGTAGCTCGCGACATTGAGCACCCGCACCGCCTGGGCCACGCTCGCGTCCTGGTCGGGGCCGGTGGCCATGATCGATATCGGGAAGCCGCGCTGGTCGGCGGCGATGCGGGCGAGGCGCTCGAAATCGACGCTGTCGCGCGGCCGGCCGGTCTTCGCCAGCCGCTTCTCGACCTCCCGCAACAGCGCCGGGGTACGTTTGGTCCGGTCCTCTTCGAGCGGCGGATGCGCTTCGACGAGAAGTTCGTTGCCCACCACGCCGAGCAGCAACGGCTGGTTGACGATCTGCACCGGTGTGCCAACCGCGACCTGCGGGAACAACCACTCGATGTCCTCCGGGTTCATGCGGATGCAGCCGTGGCTGACGCGCATGCCGACGCCGGCGGGCTTGTTGGTACCGTGGATGAGGAAGTCACCCGGCAGCGCCAGGCGCATGGCGTAGCGGCCGAGCGGGTTGTCCGGCCCGGGTGGCACCACCGGCGGCAGCGGATCGCCATTCTCGGCATGCTCCTTGCGGATCGATGCCGGCACGCGCCAGACCGGGTCCTTCTTCTTGGACGTGACCCTGGTGCGCCCGACCGGCGTCGCCCAGCCTTCGCGCCCGATGCTGATCGGGAAGGTATGCACGACGGGGGCCGCCCCCGGCCAGGGCTTCGGGAAATAGAACAGGCGCTTGGTGGCGACGTTGAGCACGATGCCCTGGCGGGGCGCATCCGGCAGCACGAAACGGCTCGGCAGCACGATCGGCGTACCCGCACCCGGCAGCCAGGGATCGATGCCGGGGTTGGCTTCGACGAGTTCGTCGTAGCCGAGGTCGTAGGCCTGGGCCAGGTCGATGAAGGTATCCTCGGCACGGGCGCGCACGACCTGGAGTTCGCCGACGACGTTGCTGGCCGGGTCGGTGAGCGAAAACAGCGTCGTCGGCCGCGGCGACTCCTCGACTGGCGCCGGCGCGGCAGCTGGTTCCGGCGGCGGTGGCGGCAGCTGCAGCAGCGCGCAGCCAGTCGCAGTCACGGCCGCAACGGCGACGACGAGCCGGCGCGACAGGGCGGACAACCTCGGCAGGGCCATCAGCGCTGGCAGCGCGGCTTCTTGCCGGCCGCCTGGGCCTCGTTATAGAGCTTCAGCGTCTCGGGGAACTGCGCGATCAGTTCATCGATGCGATGCTCGGAGGAGGGATGGGTCGACAGCATCTCCGGCGGACCGAGCTTGCTCTTCTTCTGCATGTTCTGCCACAGCGCCACGCTCTGGCGTGGATCGAAGCCGGCCTTCGCCATGTAGCGCAGCCCGACGGTGTCGGCTTCGCTCTCCTCACCGCGGCTGAACGGCAGCGACAGCCCGAGCTTCGCCACCATGCCGCCGAGGTCCATGCCGGCCTGCCCGGTACCGGTGGCGACCGCCACGCCGACGACACCGATCTGCGTGGTGGCCTCGCGGTTGTAACGCTTCAGGGCATGCTTCTCGGTGACGTGGGCCACCTCGTGGCCGATCACCGCGGCGAGCTGGTCCTGGTTCTCCGCGACCTTGAACATGCCGGTGAACACGCCGATATGCCCGCCAGGGAGAGCGAAGGCGTTGACCTCCTCGCTCTCGAAGATCTCGATCTCCCAGTCCTGGTCGACGTACGGCGGCGGCAGCTCGCGGACGATGGCGCTCGCCACGCAGTTGACGTAGGCGCGCCGGGCCGCATCGGTGCTGATCGGTGTCTTGTTGCGGATCTTCTGGAACTCGGCGTCGCCCTGGGTATCGATCTCGCTCTCGCTGGCGAGCGGCAGCGCGCAGGCGGCGAGCAGCACCGCACACCCCACGGCGAGCAGGAAGCGAAACGGGGCATTGAGGAGCGGTCGCGACACAGGCAGGGATTATACGGGCGGCGGCCGACGCGGAGGGAGCCGCGGGGCCAGCCGCGGCCCACAGCGCCCAAGCGCCCGGAGACGGGGGAGCCAAACCAAGCGAGTATCGGGGAGCGACTTTGGCTCCCCC
>CAYQAR010000038.1:0-34472 GCA_964415505.1 uncultured Chromatiaceae bacterium
CAACCCGCGACAGAGTGTCCGCCGATGCTATCGCCCGCCCAGCGGGACAGTCAACGCACTTGCCTTTCCGGCAAGAAGGTGCCGGTACTTCGGATTCGGAAACTCCTGGGATTTGTCACCGGGTCAGTGCAATGAGTTTCCGAATCCGAAGTACCGGCACCTATTGCGTCAGCGCCGCCGCCGGAACCCGAGCGCGACGGCGAACCCCGTGAGCACCAGGGGCAACGTTACCGGCACCGGAACCGGCGCGGGCGCGGGCTGGGTCCAGTCGATGCCCGCATCCGAGACGATGGAGTACTCGATGGGGTTACCATCGGCATCGAGCACCTGGCTGATGCCCATCCAGCGGAACGTGCTCGTGAATTCCGCCATGCCATGGGCCCGGCCGCCCCCGCCGATCCCGCTGGTGATTCCCGCAGTGCTGTGCAGATCGTATTGCATCATGAGACTCGTCGGCACGCCGAGCACGACGTTGAAGCTGAGCGTGTGCAGTCCGGGCATGTCGCCAGAGCTGAAGCCCGTGTAATCGGTCTCACCCGACAGCATCGCCCCGGGGCCCGATGGCGTGCCTACGGCCATGCGCCACAGGACCTGCGCATTGGAAGGGCCGATGTGTCCGCCGGAAAGGACGTCTGGCGACAAGGTTGCGGACACCGTGCCGCTCACGTCGATCGGCACCACCACGGTCCCCATCGTGCCCGTCAGGAACGGCAGGGTCGGCATCACCAGGAAAGAAGCCTGGGACACAGCCAAAACGTCCGCTGTGCTGCTGGCGAAATACTGGAACGTGCCGCCCTCGCCGGTAAACCCGCGCGGCACCATCGCCCGGCTGTCGGCCTTTCCCGCGAAGTAACCGAAATCGATGGTGCCCGCGGCAAGGCCATCTCCGGCGGCGAAGCCAGACTCGCTACCGCTATGGGCAAGCACGGAACTGCTCACCGGTCCCGTGTCGCCGGATCCAGCCCCGTTCTGAAAGTCGGGTGACGGAATGAACTCGCCCGTCGCCTGCGCAGCGGCGCCGGCGTTGGTCGCCACCTGGAAGCCGGCAGCGGCTGCCGCGAACGGCCAGGCAATCAGACCGATAACCGCAACCTGCGCGATGAGATGACCTCGCATGTTGACCTCCTGCTCGCCGACAGTCTCGTTCCGATCAATGTTGGACTAGCGTTGCACTCCGGCGGCACGGCGACGGCGCAGCCGCGCACCGGCGCAAGCGATACCGACGGCGAACAGCCACGCGGTCGCCGGCAACGGTACTGCGCTCGGCGGCGGCACGTTGACGAAACTGATGCCGGGACTCGCGACCAGCGTGAAGAAATCTGTTGCGGGGCGCATCACGCCGTCGACCTCCACCATGAAGGTCGGGTCGATCCAGACGTAGGGATCGACAGTGGCGATAGCGCTGAAGTTGAGCGTGCCACCCTCGACCGCGTTTGCACCGGCCGCGCGGGCGCTCGTGTTCATGGTGAACCGGGCCGACTCCCCGGAACGGAGGCTGGCGACGCCGGTCAGACGAAACTCGGCTGCCGCGGGGTACGGGCAGCGGGCGAACTGCCCTGGCTGCAGGACTTCGGCGGGATAGCGCAGGCACACGTTCACGTCTTTGAAGCCGCCGGCCGTTCCGGCGTTCCAGCCCAATGAAGCATAGGCGAAGGCCTGCCCGTCGTTCGTAGCCGCCGTGTACCCGAGGGAGTCGGTGTAGGCTGACCCTTTAGCGTCAATGTTTACCGGAACCGAGGTACCAAGCAGCACCGAAATGTTTTCGAGCAACGTCAGCTCGACACGGTACTCGACCGTGGCGCTCGCGGAGACGGCGCCACCGTAGTAGCCGTTCGAGCCGGCGACTGACTCGCCGACCGGCGGTGAGCCAAGGTTACCGGACTGTGCCGAGGCCTTGGCGTAGCCGCGTGCCGAGTACCCGGTCGTGGGTGGCGAGTAGAGATCCTCGTCCGAGCACGGTATGCCATCGCCGCCCGAGATCCTCGTCCGACCATTCACCGGGTCCAGCGGCAGACCGGCGGTCGTAATCTGGCAGCGGTAGGTGGCCTCTATCACGACCGCAGCGGCCGACTGGGCGAGCAGAGTGCCGACCAGCGCCATCAGAATGCAGAACGCGCGAACCGCCATGACGGGTTCCCTCCCTGTGGCCAAGGGGGTGCGGAGTCTTCTTGTTTCTCAGGACGCTACACCTGCGGCCAGCTGTCGGCAAGCGTGCGCGGGAGCGCTGAAGGACGAGCGGCAGGGTCGCGCCGCCGGGATGCAGCACGATGCAGGCCAACGGCGCAAGTGCCATGCTGCAAGAAGGTGCCGGAGTATTTGAGTGCTGGGCTGTTTTTGGCTGAACGTTGGCGTCAATACTCAAATGCTCCGGCACCATCAACTCACAAACCTGACATGCAGGAAGCCAACACCGGCGCCTTTCCTGATGCTACATTTGTAGCTCACCCTCCAAAGGACGCAGTGATGGCAGCTACCACCACAATCCGTCTACCGCCCCAACTGCGGGCGCGCATCAATGTCCTTGCCCGACAGACCGGCCGCTCGGCCCACAGCCTGATCATCGAAGCGGTGGAGCGGCACGCCGAATACGAGGAGCAACTCCAGGCGCTGGTTCGTGAAGCCATCGCGGCCGATGCCCGCATCGAGGAAACCGGCGAGGTCTACCGCGCCGAGGATGTGCACGCCTGGATGGAGCGGCTTGCCAGAAAGCCTGGCGCGGCACGGCCCAAGCCGTGGCGACCGTAGTCTATTCGGTGTGCGCGCTCGATCAGCTGGAGCACGCATTCGAGTTCCTGCGGAATGAGAACCCCGGCGCCGCGCAGAACGCTGTGCAGGCCATCCGGTCCGCCGCGACCCTGCTCGGTGAGCATCCCCTCGTCGGCCGGCGCCTGCACGGCGACATCCGGGAACTCGTCATTTCATATGGGCCGACCGGCTACGTCGCCTTGTACCGCTTCGTGCCCGCACTTCAGGAGGTGCGCATCCTCGCGATCCGGCACCAGCGGGAACTGCACTACCGGCCCTGAGGGGGCACTCCGGTGCCGGTACTTCGGATTCGGAAACCCATTGCACTGACCCGGTGACAAATCCCAGGAGTTTCCGAATCCGAAGTACCGGCACCATCAACGGGCACCATCAACAAGACCGAACGTAACCCGCCGACCTCAGCGTGGCGCTTCATCCGGCTGTAGGAGCGACGCGAGTCGCGAACATGTCGCCCATGTCCGGCAGCGGCGGGCCGCCGGCCCTGCCGTCGCCCTTCAGAAATCGCCGTCTGACCCCGAAATCTTCGTGATCAACCGCAGCCTGTCTGTGGGTGTCATGAGATCAACGTCAATGACCGGTGTGCTGCTCATGCGTCGAATTATAGTCGTGACGATCCGGTGAGAACCTACAGATTCCATGCAGCGACGGTGCGGACAGTGCGAGAAGCCAAAAAGCCAAACCCGGCACCTGTACCCAATGGCCAGTGACTTTCCCGCCAGCCACGCTTCCCCGCCGCCGCAGCCGGATGGCATGATGCCGGCCATGCGACAGACACGGCCAGCGGCGATCACACGGCGCAACCTGCTGCTGCTCACCGTGGCACTGCTGCCACCCGGGCTCGCCGCGCAGGTGCAGCCGACGCCGCAGGCGGCGGCTGCCGGCGACGAGATCGAGATCATCGTGTTCCGCCGGCGCCATGCGGGGGGCGACACACCCGAGTTGCCGTTACCCGTGTCGGCCACCGCGCCGGCCGGTACAGACGGGACTTACCCAGCGCCGCCACCCGACGGCGCCACGCCGGCAGCACTGCCTGCCACTGCCCTGCGCCTCGGCGGGCTCGTCGCCCGGCTGCGCAGTGCCGGCAATTACGAACTCCTCTACCACGGCGGCTGGACCCAGGCCATCGCCACGCAGAGCGCGGCGCGCGCCACACCGCTGCCGGTCGAGACGCGGCAGCTCGGCCTGCAGGGCACCGTGACGCTCTACCAGGAGCGCTTCCTGCACGCGCTGGTCGACCTGCAACTCGACGCGGCCGAGCCCGGGCTCGCGCCGGCGCGGATCCACCAGGAACGGCGCCTGCGCAGCCAGCGCCTGCATTACTTCGATCACCCGCAGTTCGGCGTGATCCTGGAAATCCGCAGCGCCGCGGCGCCTTTGCCGGCTACGCCCTGACCCGCGGACCGGCGGGCCACCGCTGCCAGGCGCCGTCCTGCCTGGCCCGGCTCACCTGGCTTGTTCGACGCCCTGCCGGCGGTGTCCATCGAGCAGGCGCACCTCGCGCTGCGGTGGCGGAATGACGATGCCCTGCGCCCGCAGCGCCTCGAGGATCTCACAGTTGATCTCGCCGCCAGCGACGCCGTAGTCGATGACCGGCACCCACGGGCCGGCGGATATCGCCACCGATGAATCGGCCAGCGCCGATACCCGCACCAGCGGTGCCGGTTCGCGCAGCACGCGCGGGTTGCGCGCGAGGACGGCCTCGATCGCGGACAGCGCAGCACCGACGTCTGTGTCGTAGGCGACGCCCACGGTGAGCGCAAGCTGCCGGATCGTGCCGTAGTTGTGCAGGATCTCGCCGACGATCTTGCGGTTCGGGATCACCACGCGCGAGCGGTCGGGGTGACCGAGGATGGTGCTGAAGAGCGAGATCGACTCGACCATGCCCTCCTCGCCGACGATCGAGATGTACTCACCCACCCGAAATGGTCGCGTGAAGATGATCGTGAGACCCGCGGCGAGGTTGCCGAGCACGCCCTGCAGCGCGAGCGCGACGCCGGCACCGGCGATACCGAGCCCGGCGATGAGCGGCAGGAGTTCCACGCCGAGGTTCTGCAGCGCCATGATCGCGAAGACCAGCAGGACGAGCAGGCGCGTGATCCGCACGAGGAGCGTGCGCACGGTGACGTCGAGGTCCAGCCGCTGCAACAACTGGTCGAGTGCACGCCCGACCCAGCCACCGACGACGAAGCCGGCAGCGATGATGAGCACGGCGACGAGCACATGCGGGCCGTAGCCGATGGCGAGGTCGAGCAGCGCCGAGCGGGTCTGGTCGAGCGCGGCGAGCGGTTGATCCATGGCGGTCTCCAGCCGGCGCGACGGCGGCGATTTAGGTGCCGGTACTTCGGATTCGGAAACTCATCGCACTGCCCCCCGGGTCAGTGCGATGAGTTTCCGAATCCGAAGTACCGGCACCTAAATTCTAGCCGACGTCGCGCGTGCCGGCACTGCCGACCGGGCGTTCGAGCTCGGCCTCGGCCTGCTGCAGCAGGGTATTGGCCGTCTCGCCCCAGGGTGGCACCTCGCTGGCGAGACCGACGGACACCGTGAGGTAGCGCCCGGTGGTCGAGCGCGGGTGGTGGATGGCGAGCTCGCGCACCTTGCGCGCGATCTGGTGGGCGAACTCGCGCGCGTGGGCTTCCTCGCCGCTGCCGACGAGCGCGGCGAAACGGTTGTCGGCGACGCGCGCGGCCACGTCGCCGGCACGGCGCAGCGAGCCGGAGATGGCATGGCCGAGCTTGCGCAGGCAGGAGTCGGCGGCGTGCCTGCCGTAGAGCTCGCGGTAACGGTCGAGGGCATCGACCTGGAACACGAGCACGGTGAGGCGGCGCTGCTCGCGGCCGGCAATGGCCCAGTCGCGCTGCACCACCTCGAGGAAGGCCTGGCGGTTGGTGAGCCCGGTGATGGCGTCGCTGCGGTCGAGCTGGCGCAGGCGCAGCTGCGCATCGCGCAGCGCCGAGCGCAGCGTTTCGTCACCGTTGCCCTCGCCGCCCACATCGGCATCGACCGTGATGAGCCAGTAGGCCGGCGCACCGGGCCGCGCGAACAGCGGCGAGACCTGCAGGGCCATGTCGACCGGTTCGCCCGAACGCGACTGCCAGCGCTGGCGCAGGTGACGCACCACCAGCGCCGGACTGGCGAGCAGGCGCTCGCGCTGCGGCGCCAGTTCCTCGGGATCGACCAGCAGCCCCCGCCAGGGACAGCCGAGCAGCGTATGGACGTCGAGGCCGGTGAGTTGCCCGATGATGCTGTTCATGTAGACGACCGGCCAGTGCTCCTGGCGGGCGTCGACGATCAGGGTACCGACAGGAAGCTGGTCCAGCGCCTGGATGAGGATGTTTTTCTCTATGTCTTTCATGGACTGAGAGAGACTTTCCAGATCTGTTCTAGCCGAAACCGTACCCGGCGCGACCCGGCGCACCCTGATGCCCGCGACATAACTCCGCAGTGCTCATGATAGGAGCGGCCTGCTGGCGGGTCTGTGAACGGTGTCACCGCTGATCGGTCGGATTTCCGGGCGCGGCCTGTCAGGCCGCCGCGGTGCTGGGCTTCAGCGGCTGCAGAACGCCTCGAGCAGGCGGCCGACAGCGGCCATCCCGCGGGCCAGGTTTCCGGCCATCTCGGCGTGGATCGAGGATCCGGGCGGCAGCCGGCCGGCGGCCCGGTTCACCACCACGGCACAGATGGCGTAGGCGAGCCCGGCCTCGCGGGCGAGTGCCGCCTCGGGCATCGCCGTCATGCCGACGAGGTCACAGCCGTCCCTGGCCAGCCGGTCGATCTCCGCCGCAGTCTCCAGCCGCGGGCCCTGCGTCACGCCATAGGTCGCGCTGGTGAGCAGGTCGATCCCGGCGGCGGCGGCCGCGGCAGCAAGTTCCCGGCGCAGCGCTTCGTCGAACGGCGGGTCAAACTCGATGTGGCGCAGCGGTTCGCCCGTGCCGTCGCAGAACGTGTGCTCCCGGCCCCAGGTGTAATCGACGAGCTGGTGCGGCAGGACCAGCCGGCCGGGTGTGGCGGCCGGCGTAATGCCGCCGACGGCGTTGATGCCGATGATCGCCGTGACCCCCTGCGCCTGCAGGGCCCGGATGTTGGCGCGGTAGTTCACGCGGTGCGGCGCGATCGCCGCCGGTTCGCCATGGCGGGCGAGATAGACGAACTGGCAGCCACCCTGCTGCCAGGTGCGCAGTGGCGCCGACGGCGCACCCCAGGGCGTGGCGACCGGCGCGAGCCGGCCGGCATCCGCCGGCAGCAGCGCCGCGGCACCGGTGCCGGCGATCAGCCCGATGCGTCGCACGGCACCCCACCGGTCGCGCCTGGCAGCGCCCACAGCTCAGCGAGGTGGCGCCAGCGCTCCTGGTAATCCATGCCGCAGCCGAAGACGTATTCGTCGCCGATCTCCAGCCCGACGAAGTCCGGGACCGGTCCCGCGACGGCGCGGCCGTGGCGCTTGCGGACCAGCACGGCCGCGTGCACGGCAGCCGCGCCGCGTTCGCGGCAGGCGGCGTGCAGTTCGCGCAGCGTGTCACCCTCGTCGAAGATGTCGTCGATCACGATCACGGTCGCGCCCTGCAACGGCAGCCGCGGCGGCTGGACCCAGCGCAGCGCGCCGCCGCGCGTGGCGCCGGCGTAGCGCGTCAGGTGGCAGTAGTCGAGCAGGAAATCACCGCGCAGGCGCCCGGAAATCTGCACCAGCGGCACCACCCCGCCGAGCAGGACCCCGAGCAGCACGCAGGGCCGCGTGGCAACCAGCGGCTGGAGGCTCGCGGCGAGCTCGTCCCAGGCGCGGTTCACGGCCGCGGCCGTCGCCACCAGGCGCGCACCGGGAAAGGGCGGTTCAGCCACGCAGTTCGAGCGCCGGACGGCCAAGAGCCGCGGCCAGGGTGGTTGTCGCGCGCTGCCACTGTGGATCGCCGGCGAGCGCGCCGGCGCCTTGCGCCGGTGCGTGCGCGCGCAGCGCCACCAGGCGCGCGTGCGCCGGCGGGTTGCTGCAGTCCCCGAGCGCGTCGAGCACGCTCGCCGCCCCGGCCGGGTCGTTGCAGACCAGCGCCATGTCGATGCCGGCGCCGAGCGCACGGCGCACGCGCTCGGCAACCGGACCGACCACGGCGGCGCCGGCCATGCTGAGGTCGTCGGAGAAGATCGCACCGTTGAAACCGAGCCGGCCGCGCAGCTCGCCGGTCACCCAGCGGGGCGAGAGGCTGGCGATCTCGGCATCGACACGCGGGTAGCGCACGTGCGCCACCATCACGCCGGCGAGCCCGTGCTCGACGAGGCGCCGGTAGGGCTCGAGGTCCTCGGCGATCTCGGTGTAGCTGCGCCGGTCCTCGGGCAGCTCGCGGTGCGAGTCGGCGACCACCGCACCGTGGCCCGGAAAATGCTTGGCGACGGCCGACAGGCCCGCTGCACGCATGCCCTGCAGGTACGACAGCGCAAGGCTCGCCACTGCCTCCGGATCGCGATGCAGGGCGCGGTCGCCGATGACCTCGCTCACACCCCAGTCGAGATCCACACAGGGCGCGAAGCTCAGGTCGATGCCGACCTCGGCGAGCTCGCGCGCCATGATCCAGCCGCAGTCGAAGGCGAGGTGCCGGCCGCGATCGGTATCCTGGTCGTACTGGTGACCGAGCCAGCGCAGCGGCGGCAGCGCGGTGAAACCTTCCCGGAAGCGTTGCACGCGCCCGCCCTCCTGGTCGACCGCGACCAGCAGCGGCGGACTGCGCACGGCCCGGACCGCAGCCACGAGCCTGCCGAGCTGCTCGCGGTCGCTGAAATTGCGCGCGAACAGGATCACGCCGCCGACTGCCGGATGGCGCAGGCGCTCGGCCTCCTCGGGCGCAAGCACCAGGCCCTGCAGGTCGATCATGAGCGGCCCGAGCGTCATGGCACGATGTCCACCGGCGTGCCCGCCGGGACGCGGTCGAAGAGCTGCACCACGTCGGCGCAGCGCATGCGCACGCAGCCGTGCGAGCACGGCACGCCCATCGGCTCGGTGTCCGGCGTGCCGTGGATGTAAATGTAGCGGCGCATGCTGTCGACGGCACCGAGGCGGTTGCGCCCGGGCTCCCGCCCCGAGAGCCAGAGGATACGGCCGAGGATCCAGTCGCGGTCGGGGGCCGCGGCGGCCAGTTGCGGCGACCAGGTCTCGCCGGTCGGCCGGCGCGCGCGCAGCACCGCCTGCGGCGCGAGCCCGGCCCCGATGCGGGCCCGCACCACGTGCCGGCCACGCGGCGTACAACCGCTGCCCTGGCGCTCGCCCGGGCCATAGCGCGAGGTCGAAACCGGGAACGACATCCGCTCGCGGCCGTCCTCGAGCAGCACGAGCTGCTGCCCGGTGAGGCTGATGCGCATCGCGATGCTCGCCATGGCCCTAGCTGCGCTCGAACAGCGCCACCGACTCGACGTGGCTGGTGGCCGGAAACATATCAAGAATTCCGGCCGCCGCAAGCGCGAAGCCGTGCTCGTGGACCAGCACGCCGGCGTCGCGTGCGAGCGTCCCCGGGTGGCAGGAGATGTACACGATGCGCGCGGCACCGCAGGCGGCCAGCGGCGCGAGCACGGCGGCAGCGCCGGCGCGCGGCGGATCGAGCAGCACGGCATCGAAGCGCGCCGTGCCCCAGGCGGCGCTGGCATCGGCGCCGGCGAGGTCGGCCGCGCGGAACACGGCGTTGCCGATGCCATTGAGCGCAGCGTTGTGGCGCGCCCGGGCCACGGCCCGCGCGTCGCCCTCCACGCCGAGCACCTCTGCCGCCCGGCGTGCCAGCGGCAGCGTGAAGTTGCCGATGCCGCAGTACAGGTCGAGCAACCGGCTGCCGGGACCCGGCGTCAGCAGTTCCACGGCCAGCGCCAACAGGCGCTCGTTGATCGCGGCATTGACCTGGATGAAGTCGGTGGGCCCGAAGGTGAGGACGAGGCTGTCGCCGTCGAGCCGGTACGACAGCTCCGCATCGTCGATGCCGGCGTCGAGCGGGGTGAGGTCACCGGCCCCCGAGCGCTGCAGCAGCAGGCGCAGGCCATGGCGGTCGCGGAACTCCCGCAGCCGCGCGAGGTCCGCCGCGGTCGGCTCGTCGAGGACGCGGATCACCAGGGCGGTCGCGGCATCGGTGACCGCGAGTTCCACCTGCGGGATGCGCTGGCGCAGCGACAGTGCGCCGATCAGCCCGCTCAGCGGTGCGATCAGCGCGGCCGCCGCCGGGTGCAGCGTCTCGCAGCCGAGCATGTCGGTGACCCGCGGGTTGCCGCGCTCGGAGAACCCGACGAGCACCCGCCCCTTGGCCTCTACGTGGCGCACCGACAGCCGGGCGCGGCGCCGGTAACCCCAGGCCGGCCCCTCGACCGGCGTGAGCCAGCGGCGTGGTTCGACGTGGCCGATGCGCTCGAGGTTGTCGGCGAGCACCGCCTGCTTGAGCTGCAGCTGGCCGGCAGCCGACAGGTGCTGCAGCGTGCAGCCGCCGCAGCGGCCGAACCAGGTGCAGCGTGGCACCACGCGTTCGGGCGAGGCCGCCAGCACCTCGAGCAGCTCGGCTTCGTCGTACTGACGGCGCGCGCGCACACGGCGCAGGCTCACCTGCTCCCCGGTCAGCGCCCCGTCGATGAACACCCGCTTGCCGGCGAGCGTGGCGAGCCCCTGCCCCTCCGGCGTCATGTCCTGCACCAGCGCGGACTCCACCGGAGCCTCGCGCAGCCGCCGCGCTGCCCGTCGACCACCCATCGGCCCCTAGCCGCCAGCCGCGTTCCAGGCGTCGAGGAAGGCGCGCAGGTGCTCCTGTCCGGAATCGGCCAGAAGCTGGCGCACGCGGGCGAGCTCGCGCTCGAAGCCAGGCGCATCGAGGATGCCGCGGATGTGCTGGAACCGCAGGTAGACCAGCCAGGTATTCAGGGCATCGGTCTCGCAGTAGTTGCGGATCTCGCGGATGCCGCCGCTGCGCCAGGCGTCCCAGACCTTGCTGCCCTCCATGCCCATCTTGCCGGGAAAGCCGAGCATCGTGGACACGTTGTCGAGGCCGGCGCGACCGCGGTTCTGGAAACCGGAGATCACGTCCATCAGGTCGATGTGGCGCCAGTGGAAACGGCCGAGGTAGTTGTTAAAGCGGAACTCGCGGTCCTCGTCGCCGACGTCCCAGTAGCGACGCGACACGACGTTGTGCAACAGCGCACGATAGTGCAGGACCGGCAGGTCGAAGCCACCGCCGTTCCACGAGACCAAATCCGGCGTGTAGCGGTCGATGCCGTCGAAGAAGCGCTTGACGAGGTCGCGCTCGTCGCTGTCGGCGGTACCGAGGCTCACCACCTTCAGTTCCTCGGCGCGGCGCATGACCACGGCAATCGCCACGACGCGATGCTGGTACAGCGGCAGGAACTCGGTGCCCGTAGCCTGCATCTGCTGCAGGGTCATGGCGCGGGCCACGTCCTCGTCGTCGATGCCCTCCAGGCCGTACAGCCGGCGCCCGAGCGCCACGTCGGGAACCGTCTCGATGTCGAAGGCGAGCGAGGTGGTCATGGGCCGGCCCGCGCCACCGTCATCAGCACTGCAACCGCGACCACCAGGCCCGCTTCGTCCGACAGCGTCAGGTGCCCGCCGCCGATGCCGAGTTCGGCGCAGCGCTGCTGTCCGCGCGGCGAGAACACGATTTCGGGCCGACCGCGCGGGTCGGGGACGACCCCGGTGTCGCGGATCCACATGCCGTGCGCGAAGCCGGTGCCCATGGCCTTGACGACCGCCTCCTTGGCGGCAAAGCGCATGGCGAGGAAGCGCACCGGCCGGAGTGACTTCGCGAACAGCTCGCGCTCCTGCGGCATCAGCAGCCGGTCGACGAAGCGCGCGCCGAAGCGCTGGTAGGCCTGGGCCACGCGCTCGACCTCGAGGATGTCGGTGCCGATGCCGAAGATCATGCGCCGCGGGCCGCGAGCATGAGACGCTTCATGTCGGCCACAGCCGCGGCAAAGCCGTCGAACAGGGCGCGGGCGACGATGGCATGGCCGATGTTGAGCTCGCTGATCCCGGCGATGGCAGCCACCGGCTGCACGTTGTGGTAGTTGAGCCCGTGCCCGGCGTGCACCACCAGGCCGAGCCCCTGCGCATGGCGGGTGGCATGGCGCACGCGCTCGAGTTCACGGGCGCGCCCGGCGTCATCGGCGGCTTCGGCGTAGCGCCCGGTGTGCAGTTCGACCACGCCGGCGCCGGCGGCACGGCAGGCCTCGAGCTGGCGCTCGTCCGGGTCGATGAAGGGCGCCACGCGGATGCCGAGCTGCGCCAGGCGCTGGCAGGCCGCGCGCACGCGCGCGAGGTCGCCGGCCACGTCGAGCCCGCCCTCGGTGGTGAGTTCCTCGCGCCGCTCCGGCACCAGGCACACGTCGGCCGGCCGCAGGCGCTCGGCGATGGCGATGACCGGCTCGGCCAGCGCCATCTCGAGGTTCATGCGGGTCTGCAGGGTGCGCGCCAGCACCTCGAGGTCGCGTTCCTGGATGTGGCGGCGATCCTCGCGCAGGTGCACGGTGATGCTGTCGGCACCGGCCTGCTCGGCGAGCCATGCCGCCATCACGGGATCCGGATAGCGCGTGCCGCGCGCCTGGCGCAGGGTGGCGACGTGGTCGACGTTGACGCCGAGCTGGATACTGCCTGGCATGGGCGGGGGCTGCTCAACGACCCGCGCCAGTGCGGGTCCGGGGGGCGCATGATGGCACCGCCCCCCGCGCGCGCGCAACGTGCGCCCGGCGCCGGCTCAGCGCCTCATGGCCGCGAACACCTGTCGCGTGCGCAGCGGCCGGTCGCCGAGGTGGTGATCGAGCACGGCGCGCAGCAAGCGGCGTGCAGCGGCGAGGCAGGCGGGGTCGTCGAACCGGCCGGCACCGATCGCGAGCAGTTCCGAACCGCTGAAGACGGCGCCTGCCGGGGCACCGGGTGCGGCCGCGAGCGGGCCGCGTTCCAGCACGTACTCGTAGCGTCCCGCGGGCTCGAGTGGCGTGCCATCGACGGCGTCGTGGTCGAGGATCAGGCCATAGCCGCTCTCGGCGAGCAGTTCGATTTCGAAGGCCCGCAGCGCCGGCTCCGGCGTCACGCTGCCGGCGAGCCCGGCGAGCGCGGTCGCGTAGGCGGCGAACAGCCGTGGATGGGGATCGCCCCGGTGCAGGAACCGCAGTACCAGCTCGTTGAGGTAGAAGCCTGCCATGAACGCGGTGCCCGACAATGCGGCCGGCGTCCCGGCCGGCTCGGCCGCCTGCAACGTCATCAGCCCCCCGCCCCGCCCGTGCCAGGACACGACCAGCGGCTGGAACGGCTGCAGCAGCGCCCGCCACCCGCTGCCGCCCCGGCGCATGCCGCGGGCGACGAGGCCGAGCACGCCATGTTCGCGGGTGACGAGATCGAGGATCGCGCTGGTTTCGCGGTAGGCGCGCGAGTGCAGCACGAAGGCCGGTTCGAGCGTCACCCGCTCCATCGCCGTCAGCCCTCGACGTCGTAACCGAACTGGCGCAGCGCGCGCTCGTCATCGGCCCAGTTGCGGCGGACCTTAACGTGGGTCTGCAGGAATACCTTGCGCCCGAGCAGTTGCTCGATTTCGAGCCGTGCGCCGGTGCCGATGGCCTTGAGGGTGGCGCCGCCGCGGCCGATCACGATCGGCCGCTGCGATTCCTTGGCGACCCAGATGAGCGCATCGATGTTGACCCCGGCGCCGGCGTCCTCGACCGCGGTCACCTCCACTGCCACGCCGTAGGGCACCTCGCTCTTCAACGCGGCCATCAGCTGCTCGCGGATGAGTTCGCCGATGCGAAAGTCGCGGCCGCGATCGGTGGTCATGCCCTCCGGGTAATAGCGCTCGCCGGGCGGAAGGTGACGCTGCACCTCGTCGAGGAGTGTGGCCAGGTTGTCGCCGGCCAGCGCCGACACCGGGATGATCGCGGCGAACTCGCCCCGCCCCTCCAGGGTCGCGAGCAGCGGCAGCAGCTTCGATTTCGGCCGCACCAGGTCCGCCTTGTTCACCACCAGGATCACCGGGGCGCGGCAGGTCGCGAGGCGGCCGAGCACATGCTGGTCGCCGGCGCGCCAGCCCGTCGCCTCGATGACGAAGAGCACCACATCGGCGTCGGCAAGGGTGCCGGCCGCGGCCCGGTTCATGGTGCGGTTGATGAGCTTGCCGGCCCGCGCCTGCAGGCCCGGCGTGTCGATGAACACGATCTGGCTGTCGGCGCTGCTGCGGATGCCGACGATGCGGTGCCGGGTGGTCTGCGGACGGGCCGTGACGATGCTGACCTTCTCGCCGACCAGCGCATTGACCAGCGTCGACTTGCCGGCGTTCGGCCGGCCGACGACAGCGACGAAGCCGGTGCGAAACCCGCTCATGACGGCTCACCGCACAGCCGGTCGAGCGCGCGGGCCGCCGCGTCCTGCTCGGCGAGACGCCGGCTGGTGCCGTGGCCGCCGATCGCCAGGTCGAGCGCCGGCACCGTGCAGACCACCTCGAAGGTCTGCGCATGCGGAGCGCCGACCACGGTGGTCACCGCGTAGGCAGGCGGGGCCAGTCCCTGCCCCTGCAGCCACTCCTGCAGGCGGGTCTTCGGATCGGTGAGTTCGTGCTCGCCCGGGAGTGCAGCGAGGCGCGTGGCGAAGAGCGCGAGGATCACCCGCTCCACGGCTGGGGTGCCGCCATCGAGCCACACGGCGCCGAACAGCGCTTCCAGTGCATTGGCGAGGATCGAGGCGCGCTGGTGCCCGCCGGTGCGGGCTTCGCCGCTGCCGAGGCGCACCAGCGGACCGAGCCCGAGCTCGGTAGCGACCTCGGCCAGGGTTTCACCACGCACGAGACGGGAGCGGATGCGGCTCAGCACGCCTTCGCCGGCGTCGGGGCGTCGCTCGAATACGGCCCGGGCGATGACGGCGCCGAGCACGGCATCGCCGAGGAACTCCAGCCGCTCGTTATTGCGTGCCGCGGCGCTGCGGTGGGTCAGCGCGAGTTCGAGCAGTTGCGGATCGGCGAATACGTGCCCCAGGCGCTGCTCAGCCCATGCGCGGGCCGCACTCACTGCCGGATCTCGACCTCGTCGTCGAAGTTGACCAGCAGCGAGATGTTGGCCATGAATGGCACAGGGTACTCGTAGCGCGCCGCAACGAGGTAGCCGTTGCTGGCCTTCTCTACTTCGAAATCGCGGCCCTTGAGGTTGTAGACCATCTCGATGTTCAGCCGCTTGTCGATGGAGCGGCGGATCTGCTGGGGCGTGGTATTGGTGCCATCGAGCTCTTCCTGCACGTCCTTCAGCACCCGCTTGATCTTCATGTTCTCGAGATAGGCCGGACTGAGCTTCAGGCCGGCAAAGCCGATCAGGCCGACCATGGCCGCTATGATCAGGAAGCCGATCAGGGTCATTCCCCGTTGCCCGTTTCGCATACGCACCCTCCCTTGTCGCAACGTCATGGCCACCCGCGTGCAGGATACCAGTTTGGCACCGTTCAGCGGACCTCGGTGCCGATGCGACCCCACTTCGGCATGCTCGAGAAGTTCCAGCTCATCCAGATGCGCACCGCGCGGCCGACGACGTTGGCCTCGGGCACGAAGCCAACGCCCTCGTAACGGCTGTCACGGCTGTTGTCGCGGTTGTCGCCCATCATGAAGTAGTGCCCCGGCGGCACCACGAAAGTGCCCTCGCGACTGCGCTCGCCGGAGCGTAGCAGGATCTCGTGCTCGACCGTACCGAGCCGCTCGCGCAACAGCAGGGAGCCGGGCTGGTCCTCGCCGTCGTAGATGCCGACCGGCACCAGGCTCACCGGCTCGTCGTTGACGTAGATCTTCTTCCCGGCGTAGCGGATGGTGTCGCCGGGCAGCCCGACGAGACGCTTGATGTAGTTCGTGCTCGGATCCGACGGCAGCCGGAAGACGATGACGTCACCCCGGTGCGGCGCGCCGATCTCGACGATCTTCGTGTTCACTACCGGCAGCCGCAGGCCGTAGGTGTACTTGTTGACGAAGATGAAGTCGCCGGTGAGCAGCGTCGGCATCATCGAGCTCGACGGGATGCGGAACGGCTCGTAGAGGAACGAGCGCACCACCAGGACCAGCAGCAGCACCGGGAAGAACGAGCGCGCGTACTCGACCACGGTCGGTTCCGGCGCGTCCGCCGCCCGGCTGCGGCGCAGGAGCAGCGCATCGGCGGCCCAGACGATGCCGGCAAGCGTGGTGGCAAGCACGAGGATCAGCGAGAAGTCCACGAAGGATCCGTCAGGCAGCTGTGACCGGCGGGCAGACTACCACGGGAACGGTCAGTTTTCCGTGGAGCCCTGCCCGGAACCGAGCACCGCCAGGAAGGCTTCCTGGGGAATCTCGACCGAGCCGAACTGCTTCATGCGCTTCTTGCCCGCCTTCTGCTTCTCGAGCAGCTTGCGCTTGCGGGTGATGTCGCCGCCGTAGCACTTGGCGAGCACGTTCTTGCGCATGGCCTTGACCGTGGCGCGGGCGATGATGTGCGAGCCGATCGCCGCCTGCAGGGCCACCTCGAACATCTGCCGCGGAATCACCTTCTGCAGGCGCTCGACGATCTCGCGCCCGCGACGCTGCGAGGACTCGCGATGCACGATCAGCGACAGCGCATCGACCCGCTCCTTGTTGATGAGGATGTCGAGCTTGACGAGGTCGCCCGGCACGAAGCGCGAGAACTGGTAGTCGAAGGAAGCGTAGCCGCGGCTGATCGACTTCAGCCTGTCGAAGAAGTCGAACACCACCTCGGCCATGGGGATGTCGTACTCCATCGCCACCTGGTTGGCGAGGTACTCGATGCGCTTCTGCACGCCGCGCTTGCCGACGCACAGCTGCATCACCGGCCCGACGAACTCGTGCGGCACCAGGATGCTGGCGGTGATGTAGGGTTCGCGCACCTCGGCGATCTCGTTCGGCGGCGGCAGCGACGCCGGGTTCTCGATCATGCGCGTCTCGCCATCCGTGGTGACGATCTCGAACACCACGGTCGGGGCCGTCGAGATGAGGTTCAGCCCGTACTCGCGCTCGAGCCGCTCCTGCACGATCTCCATGTGCAGCAGGCCGAGGAACCCGCAGCGGAAACCGAAGCCGAGCGCCGCCGAGGACTCCACCTCGAAGCGCAGCGCCGCATCGTTGAGGCGCAGCTTGTCGAGTGCCACCCGCAGCGCCTCGAAGTCGTCGGCCTGCACCGGAAAGAGGCCCGCGAACACCCGCGGCTTGATCTGCAGGAACCCGGGCAGCGGCGCCGCGCACAGGCGCGACTCGAGCGTGATGGTGTCGCCGACGGGCGCGCCATGGACGTCCTTGATGCCGGCGATGACGTAGCCCACCTCGCCCGCCTGCAGCGTCTCGCGCGCCTGCGCCTTGGGCGTGAAGCTGCCGACCTCGCCCACCGGATGCGTACGTCCGGTCGACCAGATGCGGATCTTCGCGCCCTTCGGCAGGCTGCCATTGACGACGCGCACCAGCGACACCACACCAACGTAATTGTCGAACCAGGAGTCGATGATCAGCGCCTGCAGCGGTGCGTCCGGATCGCCCCGCGGCGGCGGGATGCGCTGCACCAGCAGGTTCATCAGTTCGCGTACGCCGAGCCCGGTCTTGGCGCTGACCAGCGCGCAGCCCTCGGTGTCGAGGCCGATGATCTCCTCGATCTCGCGCTTCACCTTCGGCGGGTCGGCACTCGGCAGGTCGATCTTGTTGATGACCGGCAGCACCTCGAGGCCGGCGTCGATCGCGGAGTAACAGTTGGCGACGCTCTGCGCCTCCACGCCCTGTGCCGCGTCGACCAGCAGCAGCGCGCCCTCGCAGGCCGCCAGCGAACGCGAGACCTCGTACGAGAAATCGACATGCCCCGGCGTGTCGATGAGGTTGAGCTGGTAGCGGCGGCCGTCGTCCGCCGTGAACGGCAGCGAGACGGTCTGCGCCTTGATGGTGATGCCGCGTTCGCGCTCGAGGTCCATGGAGTCGAGCACCTGGGTCGCCATCTCGCGGGCCTCGAGCCCGCCGCACATCTCGATGAAACGGTCCGCCAGCGTCGACTTGCCGTGATCGATGTGGGCGATGATGGCGAAATTGCGGATGTGGGCGAGGCGCTCGCTCATGTCCCGGACGGGGTCCTGGAAAAAGGCGGTGGATTATACCCGGATCCCCGCTGCCGCCACCGCTTCGTCCCTCAGCCGGTCCCCTCGAGCCAGCGCGCCACGCGGTCGAGGTCGACGGGCCAGGCGGCCAGTTCGCGCCCGGCACCGAGCAGCACCGGGATGCGCAGCCCGTAGGCCTCGCGCCAGTCGGCGCGGGAATCGACGTCGAGGACCCGCAGGGTCGCACCGGCGGCGCGGCACAGCGGCTCGACCTCCTCCACCACCTGCTCGCAGAGGTGGCAGCCGGGACGACTCAGCACGATGAGTTCCGTCACGGCAAGGCGGTCCGGGGTGAGCCCCGGCCTCAGCGCGCGCCGGTCGGGCGCGCCGACTGCGCCAGGACCTCGACGGTGCGGGCCGGCACCGAGCCGATCGCCGTCACCATGTGCCCGTCGACGATGGCGGTATAGGCATTGGCAGCGCCGATCTGGGACAGGCCCTCGGCCTGTTCGGCCGCCGCCACCGCCGGCTCCACGAACAGCGACACGGTCGCGAGACCGTCCGAGTACACCGAGTGCCACAGTCCGCTGCCCGGCCCGTCCGCCGCTCTGGCCTGACGCACCGTGAGGCGAAAGCCGGGAGGTACCTCGCCGGCGGTCCAGGCATTGGCCGGCTCGCCGGCCGGTTCGGATCCCGTCGCCGGTGCCCGGCGGACGGCGAAGGTACTGACGGCAATCGATGGCTGCACTGCTTCACGCGGCAGGTGCTGCGGCAGGCTGATCTCGGTAAACAGGACCTGTTCGAGCACAGTCCCCTGCTCGTCGACGAGCTGCGTTTTCAGTGGCATGGCGCTGGCGCGGTCGAGCCACAGGCGGTAACCGTAACGGAAGCCATCCTTGGGCCGGATGACGATACCGAGCGCATCGCGCCCGGCGATGCGATCGCGTTCTCCCAGCGCGACGTGGTACAGCGTCGCATCGATGCCGGCAGGTCCCGGCAGGTGGCCGCGTATCGGGCTCGCGCCGGGCGCCTGCGGATCGCGCTGCTCGACCAGGACCGTGCGCTGGTCGGTCAGGATGCAGGTCACCTCGTCGGCCGTACGGATGATCTCGCGGCTGCCGTCGCCAGCGGTCAGGCGTTCCGTGGCCTTGCCGCCCTCGACGCGTTGCACGACGGACAGGACGGTCGACTCCCCGCCGTACACGTGGACCAGCTTGCCGGAGTAGTTCAGGCCATCGACCGCCGCCGCCATGCGCTCGAGCCAGGCACGCGGGCTGTCGGCCGCGTGCACCGGCAGGGAGCAGACCAAGGCGGCCAGCAGGCTGGCCAGCTGACGGCAGGACGGCAGCGATACCGCGCTAGCGGTCATTCGTGCCGTACGGAGTCTGTTGCCAGACCGCGCGTTCGGCACGCGCCGATACCACATGCGAGTCGAGGCTGGCGCGCGACAGCTCGTTGGCGAATTCGCCGTGGACGACGAGGTAGTTCGTCAGGCGTGCCGCAGCACCGGGGTTCACGCGGTGGCGCACGGTCGACGTGATCGGCCCCACCGACTCATCCAGCATACCGGTCGTGGCGAGCGGCACCGGAGACGGCAACGGCGATTCCGCCGGCAGCTGCCAGCTGCCGGGACCAGCGACCATGACCGCGATCAGCGCCGCGCCAGCAGCCACGGCACCGGCCGCCCAGCCGCGGTGGAACGTTCCGGCCCGTCGCACCACCGCCACCTGTGGCGCTGCATCCGGCGCCGCCAGGGCGGCGCGCACACGTGCGGCGAGCGGCAGCGCCAGCGGCTCGGCGGCGCCGGTGCGGATGCTCTCGCCGATCATGGCATAGCGCGCCAGCAGGTCGCGGCGGGCCGGATCGCGGTCGAGCCGGGCCAGCAGCAGCTCGAGTTCGGCTTCCGGCAGCTCACCATCGAGGAATGCGGACAATTGTTCGTCGACGCTGTGGCTCATGGCTTGATCATGCTCCCGGGTTCGGACAGGGCCGCGACGCGCCGGTCGATC
This sequence comes from uncultured Chromatiaceae bacterium, assembly GCA_964415505.1. Taxonomy (GTDB): domain Bacteria; phylum Pseudomonadota; class Gammaproteobacteria; order Steroidobacterales; genus QUBU01. The sequence goes on from CAYQAR010000038.1 coordinate 19,813, forward strand.
GCTTCACGGGCGCGAAAAATACGCGATCGGACCGTGCCTACCGGGCAGTCCATCGCCTGGGCGATTTCCTCGTAGCTCAGACCGTCGATCTCGCGCAACATGATGGCGCCACGCAGTTCCTCTGGCAATGCACCGATGGCGTCGGCCACCGTCTGTGCCAGCTCGTCGCGCAGCACGATCCGCTCGGGCGTATCCTCGTCGCGCAGCCGGCCGCCGATGTCATAATGCTCCGGCCCTTCGGGATCCTGGTCGAGGCTCACCGGCCGGCGTTGCAGCGTCGCCAGGTGGTTCTTCGCCGTGTTGATCGCGATGCGATACATCCAGGTATAGAAAGCGCTCTCACCGCGAAACGACGGCAGCGCGCGGTAGGCCTTCAGGAATGCTTCCTGGGCGACGTCCTGCGCCTCGACCGGGTCATATACGTATCGCATGATCAGTTTCAGGATCCGCTGCTGGTAACGCAGCACCAGCAGGTCGAACGCCTGTCGATGGCCGCGCTGGACGCGCTCGACGAGCGCCTGGTCGCTGGTCTGCTCACTCATGCGTGTCCCGGCGCGCTGGAACCACCGGGCCGCATGTGGCCGGTAGACTGCGCCGGGGCCTGAAAGTTCTGGAACTGCGTCACGACCTGCCTGTCGGCTACCACGTCAGCTGATGCGCCGCAGCGCCACCGTTTCATTCTACGTCAGCGCCAGCCGCGCCCGCAGGCGCCGCCAGACTGCAGGTTCGGCCTCGCGCCGGCCGAGCCAGGCCTGGCGACGGACACCGTCGTCACAGGTCCACGCGAGCCCGATCACCGAGCCATGCAGCAGCCCCCAGCAGCGTTCGAGCTCGGCGGCCACCCGGGTTCCATCCTCGGTTTCGAGCTGCCAGCGTGCGCCGTGCGCGAGCGTTGCCCGCAACACCCGCCCCGCCCCGGACATGGTGCGGCTCAGCCCGGCCGCCAGCCGCAGCGACACGGCACAGGCCAGCAGCGCTTTCACCACGACGGGCAACTCGACCAGGACGAGAGCGCCTGCGGCGAGGGCGGCGAGCAGGCCGGCCCAGGCCGCGAGCCACGGCAACGCGTGTGGTCGCAGCTCCAGCGGATCAGCCAGCACGGCGCGCAAGGATCCTTCCCACGATGGCGTCCACGGCCGGATCATGGCTGCGCGCGCGGCCCATCAGCAAGTCGAGAATCTCGGGATCCGGCAGGCGGAGAAAATCTTCGAAACCACGGCGTTCGGCGGCGGCGAGCCGGTCGTATTCCGCGTCGAGGAACGTCATCAGCAGGGTATCGAGTTCGCGCATGCCGCGACGGCAGCGCCAGCGCAGGCGGCGCAGCTCCGGGCTCGCGCTCGCCTCCGGCATCAGCACCCCGCCCGCGGCTTCGTCACAGCTTGCGCTCGGCGATCATCTGCTTGATGCCGGCGATCGCGCGCGCGGGGTTCAGGCCCTTCGGGCAGGTCATGGTGCAGTTCATGATGGTGTGGCACCGATACAGCCGGAACGGGTCCTCGAGATCGTCGAGCCGCTCGCCGGTGGCCTCGTCGCGGCTGTCGACCAGCCAGCGCCAAGCAGCGAGCAGCGTGGCCGGGCCCAGGTACCGATCGCTGTTCCACCAGTAGCTGGGGCAGCTCGCCGAGCAGCACGCGCAGAGGATGCACGCCGAGGGGGAATTGATCCGCTCCTGCTCCTCCTTCGACTGCAGCCGCTCGCGGTCGGGCGGCGCCGGGGTGCGCGTCTGCAGCCAGGGCTTGATCGACGCGTACTGCGCATAGAAGTTGGTCAGGTCCGGCACCAGATCCTTGACCACGGACATGTGCGGCAGCGGGTAGATCTTCACGTCGCCGCTGATGTCGCCGATCGCCTGGGTGCAGGCGAGCGTGTTGCCGCCGTCGATGTTCATCGCGCACGACCCGCAGATACCCTCGCGGCAGGAGCGGCGGAAGGTCAGTGTCGTGTCGATCTCGTTCTTGATCTTGATGAGCGCGTCGAGAACCATCGGGCCGCAGCGGTCGAGGTCGACCTCGTAGCTGTCGAGGCGCGGATTGGCGCCGCTGTCCGGGTCGTAGCGGTAGATGTGGAAACGGCGCACACGGGTCGCCCCGGCGGGAGCCTTGTGCTCGCGGCCCGGCTGGATGCGGGAATTTGCTGGCAGCCTGAACTCGGCCATCGCTGGTCCTCGGCAGTCGTCGTTCTCAGTACACGCGTGCCTTCGGCGGCACCGGCTCCACGTCGCGCGTCAGGGTCTGCAGGTGCACCGGGCGGAAATCGAGGCGCACCTGGCCATCGGCCGCCACCCAGACGAGCGTGTGCTTCATCCAGTTCACGTCGTCGCGCTGCGGAAAATCCTCGCGGGCGTGCGCGCCACGGCTTTCCTCGCGGTTCGCTGCCGCCGTGATCGTGGCGAGCGCCTGGCAGAGCAGGTTGTCGAGTTCGAGCGTCTCGACGAGATCGGTGTTCCACACCAGGCTGCGGTCGCTGACCCGCACGTCGGCGAACGACGCCACGGTGCGCGCGAGTTTCTGCACACCTTCGCGCAGCGACTCCCCGGTGCGGAATACCGCCGCATGGTTCTGCATCACCTTCTGCATCTCCAGGCGGATCTCGGCCGTCGGCCGGCTGCCGTTGGCCTGACGCAGCCGGTCGAGCCGGGCCACGGCATGCGCGCCGGCATTGGCGCCGAGCGGGCGTGGCCGGCCAGCACCGCGCAGCGCCTCGGCGCAGCGGCGGGCGGCGGCGCGGCCGAATACCACGAGGTCGAGCAGCGAGTTCGAGCCGAGGCGGTTGGCGCCGTGCACCGACACGCAGGCGGCCTCGCCCACGGCCATGAGGCCCGGGACCACGGTATCCGGGTTGCCGTCGGCGAGCGTCAGCACCTCGCCGTGGTAGTTGGTCGGGATGCCGCCCATGTTGTAGTGCACGGTGGGCAGGACGGGGATCGGCTCGCGGGTCACGTCGACGCCGGCGAAGATGCGTGCCGTCTCGGCGATGCCGGGTAGCCGCTCGTGGATCACGTCGGGGCCGAGGTGTTCGAGGTGCAGGTGGATGTGGTCGGCCTCGGGGCCGACACCGCGACCCTCGCGGATCTCCACCGTCATCGAGCGGCTGACCACGTCGCGCGAGGCGAGGTCCTTCGCATTGGGTGCGTAGCGTTCCATGAAGCGTTCGCCACGCGAGTTGGTGAGGTAGCCGCCCTCGCCACGGGAGCCCTCCGTGATGAGGCAACCCGAGCCGTAGATGCCGGTCGGATGGAACTGCACGAACTCCATGTCCTGCAGCGGCAGCCCGGCACGCAGCACCATCGCGTTGCCGTCACCGGTGCAGGTGTGAGCCGACGTGCACGAGAAGAAAGCGCGTCCATAGCCGCCGGTGGCGAGGATCACGCGATGGGCGCGGAAGCGATGCAGGCGCCCGGTGGCCATGTCGAGCGCCACCACGCCACGGCACGCGCCATCCTCCATGATCAGGTCGATCGCGAAGTACTCGATGAAGAAGGTGGCGTTGTGCTTCAGCGACTGCTGGTACAGGGTGTGCAGCATCGCGTGGCCGGTACGGTCGGCGGCGGCGCAGGTGCGCTGCGCCGTGCCCTTGCCGAAGTGCGTGGTCATGCCGCCGAAAGGCCGCTGGTAGATACGCCCGTCCTCGGTACGCGAGAACGGCACCCCGTAGTGCTCGAGCTCGATGACTGCCTGGGGGGCCTCCTTGCACATGTACTCGATGGCGTCCTGGTCGCCGAGCCAGTCGGAGCCCTTGACGGTGTCGTACATGTGCCAGCGCCAGTCATCCTCGCCCATGTTGCCAAGCGCCGCGCTGATGCCGCCCTGCGCCGCCACGGTGTGGCTGCGGGTCGGAAAGACCTTGGTGATGCAGGCCGTGGTGAGCCCGGCCTCGACCAGGCCGAAAGTCGCACGCAGGCCCGCCCCGCCGGCGCCGACCACGACGACGTCGAAACTGTGGTCCGTGAAGTCGTACTCGCCGCTCATGCCTGGCCTCCGGCCGACAGCGCTATCACCGACCAGGCCCCGGCCACGGCCAGCGCCACGTGGACGAAGCGGTTGACGACCAGTGCGGCGACATGCACGGCCGGGCCATGCACGTAGTCCTCGATCACGACCTGGATCCCGAGGCTCGAGTGATAGAGCAGCGTGCCGAGGAACAGGACCAGCAGTATCGCGTGCAGCGGTTCACCGGCCCACGCCGCCACCGCCCAGTAGTCGGTGCTGACCAGCCCGAGCACGCTCACCGCAAACCACAGCCCGAGCACGACCAGGGCGGCAGCCGACAGGCGCTGCCCCCACCAGTGCCCGAACCCGGATTTGGCCGAACCGAGGCCGAGCGCCCGGCCCATGGGTGATCGCATTTCCATGCTTCAGCTCCCGCTGCCGGTCAGCACGACCAGCCAGAACGCCGCCGTGAGCACCACGGCTGCGGCCACCACCGCCTTGCCGCTCGCCCGGGCCTGGGCAATCTCGAAACCGAGGCCGGCGTCCCAGCACAGGTGCCGGATGCCATTGCACAAGTGGTAGAAGAAGCACAACGTCCAGCCGGCCAGGGCGAGTACCCCGAGCGGGGAACGCAGCACGCCGATCACGCCAAGGTAAGCGTCCGGGCCACCGGCGAGGGCAACGAGCCAGGCAGTGAACACCACAGCGCCGAGCGACAGCATGACCCCGGTCATGCGATGCACGATCGACAGCGTGTTGCTGATCTGCCAGCGGTACACGCCGAGGTGCGGCGACAGCGGCCGGTTCGGTTGGCTCATGATCCGTCTACTCCTGCAAACCCCTGCGTCCGGTCGTCGCCCCGCTCCCGGCCGTGCCCGGAAACGGCCGCACGCAGCCGCCTGTCGGGCCGATACCCCGGCACATGGCGCCATGCGTGATGTCAGCCACGACCTCGTTCAGAAGTCGATGCAGCGGCCGCGTCGCTCCCAGTCGCCGAAACGCGTCGGCTCCGGCCCCTGCGGGCCGCCCACTTCGCGGGGTGGCACCGGCGTACATTGCGCGGGCGGTGTGCCGCTGCCAGGCAGCCCGGCTGCCTGCGGCAGGGACGCCGGCGCCCTGGTAGTCTCCGCTGGCGACTGGCGTGCTGCTGCTGACATGCAAAAAAGTGTGCCAGAATGCCGCTGATTTTTCATCCCGATCCGTGTCCGAACCCGCTGCAACCCCGAGCCCGCCGCACTGGCAGCATGCACTGCTGGCCGAGCTGCGCCTGATCCGCGTGGGCGGTGCCGACCGCACCGCGTTCCTGCAGGGACAACTGACGCAGGACCTGCGCACGATCACCGCAGAGCGCAGCGCACTGTACGGCTGGGCCAATGCACAGGGCCGCCTGCTGCTGGTCGGCCAGCTGTTCAGCTGGAACGACGCCTGCTGGCTCACGGCGAGTGCGGACACGGCCGAGTCCCTGGCCCGTCGTCTGCGCCAGTTCGTGCTGCGCGCGCGCGTCACCGTCGAAGTCAGCGATTTCGCGCTGCTCGGCCTGAACGCCGACGCGGCAACGGACTGGCCATCGCCGGGCACACCTGCACGGGAGCCCGGTGCCGGACGCGACGGCGGCGACTGGTACGCCATGCGTGTTGCCGCGGATCCAGGACGGATCCTGGTCGCTGCGACCCCGGCGGCCACCGACGCACTCGCTGCCGTATGCGCAGCCGCCGGCATGGACCAGCGCGCCTGGCAGCTCGCCGACATCCGCGCCGGCATTCCCCTGCTCGGCGCAGCGCTCGAGGCAGCCTTCGTCCCGCAGATGGTCAACCTCGATCTGCTCGGCGGCGTGCATTTCTCCAAGGGCTGTTACAGCGGCCAGGAGATCGTCAACCGCACGCGCCACCTCGGACGAGTCAAGCGGCGCATGCTGCGCTTTGGCTGCGCCGGCTCTGCGCCACCCGCCTGTGGTGAAGCCATCCACGGCACCGGCGGCGAGGCCGGCCGGGTGGTCGCCGCAGCGGCGACAGCGCAGGGCTGCGAGCTGCTGGCGGTGGTCCAGCTCGAGGCGCTCGCCGATGGGCTCTGGGCCGACGCCGCGCGACGCCTGCCGCTGACGCCGCTCGCCCTGCCCTACGCGATCCCCGAATCCGGCTGACGCGCCGTCGCGCCGCTCAGCCGCCCGCCTCGCGCAGGTGCGGGAACAGCAGCACGTCGCGGATCGAGGCGCTGTCGGTGAGCAGCATCACCAGCCGGTCGACGCCGATGCCGAGGCCGGCAGTCGGCGGCAGGCCGTATTCGAGAGCGGCGACGTAGTCCGCGTCGTAGGCCATCGCCTCCTCGTCACCGGCCGCCTTCTGGCTGAGCTGCGCCTGGAAGCGCTCTGCCTGGTCCTCGGCATCGTTGAGCTCGGAGAAGCCGTTGGCGATCTCGCGGCCGTGGATGTAGAGCTCGAAGCGGTCGGTGAGAAACGGATCCGCATCGCTGCGCCGTGCGAGCGGGGACACTTCCGCCGGGAAACCGGTGACGAAGGTCGGCGCGAGGAGCCGCTGTTCGGCGGTTTTCTCGAAGATCTCGGTGAGCAGCTTGCCCGCACCCCAGGAATCATGCACCGGCACCCCGAGCCCGGCGCAGTGGGCGCGCAGTGCCGCCGGGTCGCGCAGCTGCGCACTGTCGAGGCCCGGATTGTGCTCGACGACGAGGTCCTCGATCGAAGCCCGGCGGAACGGCGCCTCGAAGTCGTAGCTGCGCCCCTGGTAGGCCACCGTGGCGCTGCCGAGCACGCCCTCGGCGAGGCTGCGCAGCAGTTGCTCGAGCATGTCCATCAGCACGTGGTAGTCGGCGTACGCCATGTACAGCTCGAGCATCGTGAACTCGGGGTTGTGCTGCGTGGAGATCCCCTCGTTGCGGAAATTTCGGTTCAGCTCGTACACGCGCTCGAAGCCGCCGACCACCAGCCGCTTCAGGTAGAGCTCCGGTGCGATGCGCAGGTACAGCTGCCGGTCGAGGGCGTTGTGGTGCGTGACGAAGGGCCTGGCCATGGCTCCGCCGGCGATGGCCTGCATCATCGGCGTCTCGACCTCGAGGAAGTCGAGCGCATCGAGATAGCTGCGCAGGAACTGCACGATACGCGAGCGGCGCCGGAACACCTCGCGCGAGTCCTCGTTCATGATCAGGTCGAGGTAGCGCTGCCGGTAGCGGGTCTCCTGGTCGGTGAGGCCGTGGAACTTCTCCGGTAGCGGGCGCAGCGACTTGACCAGCAGGACCACTTCCGCGGCCCGCACGGTGAGTTCGCCGGTGCGGGTGCGGAACAGCTGGCCGCGCGCCCAGGCGATGTCGCCGAGGTCCCAGCCCTTCGTCTCCTGGTAGACCGCGTCCGGGAGCGCCCCGAGCTGCAGCAGCACCTGCACCTGGCCACTGCGGTCCTGCAGTTTGACGAAGCTGGTCTTGCCCATCACGCGCCGGGCCATGATCCGGCCGCCTACCGCCACCTCGATGCCCTCGGCCTCGAGCGCTTCGGCACCGTGCGCCTCGTAGGTGCTGTGGATCTGGCCGGCAAGCACCGTACGGCGGCGCTGGTTCGGGAACCTGAAGCCTCCCGCACGCAGCTGCGCGAGCTTGCGTCGGCGCTCGGCGACGAGGCGCTCGCCGGTGCCGCCCTCGGGCGTATCCTTTGGCTGATCGGTGTCGTTGCTCATGGTGGTGCTGTCCGCCGCGATTCTACAGGCCCTGCTTCAGGCTCGCCTCGATGAAGCGGTCGAGGGCGCCGTCGAGCACATCGGTGGGATTGCCGGTCTCGACCATGGTGCGCAGATCCTTGATCCGCGACTGGTCGAGCACGTAGGAACGGATCTGGCTGCCCCAGCCGATGTCTGCCTTGCTGTCCTCGAGCGCCTGGGTCTCGGCGCGCCGCTTCTGCTCCTCGAGCTGGTAGAGCTTCGCCTTGAGCTGCTTCATCGCCGTGGCGCGGTTCTTGTGCTGGGAGCGCTCGTTCTGGCACTGCACGACCACGCCGGTCGGCAGGTGCGTGATGCGCACGGCCGATTCGGTGCGGTTCACGTGCTGGCCGCCGGCCCCGCTGGCGCGATAGACGTCGACGCGCAGGTCGGCCGGGTTGATCTCGATCTCGATGTCGTCCTCGATCTCGGGCGAGACGAAGACCGCGGCGAACGAGGTGTGGCGGCGGTTGCCGGAATCGAACGGCGACTTGCGCACCAGCCGGTGCACGCCGGTCTCGGTGCGCAGCCAGCCGTAGGCATACTCGCCGGCCACGCGGATGGTGGCGCTCTTGATGCCGGCCACCTCGCCGGCCGAAGCCTCGAGGAGCTCGGTGGCGAAGCCCTTGGACTCGCAGTACTTCAGGTACATGCGCAGCAGCATCTCCGCCCAGTCCTGCGCCTCGGTGCCACCGGAACCCGCCTGGATATCGACGAAGGCACTCGCCGCGTCGTGCCGGCCGCTGAACATGCGCTTGAACTCGAGCTGCTCGACCTCCCGGCGCGTGACATCGACGTCGCGCGAGATCTCGCCGAACGCCGCCTGGTCCCGCTCGGCCTCGGCGAGGTCGAGCAGGTCGTTCGAATCGGCGAGACTGCGCTCGATGCGCTCGAGCTGGCGGACTATGCCTTCGAGCTGCGCGCGCTCGCGACCGAGCGCCTCGGCGCGGGCCGGATCGCTCCAGACGCCGGGATCTTCCAGGCGCTGCTGGACTTCGAGCAGCCGCTCGCGCTTGCGGTCGAAGTCAAAGATACCCCCTGAGTGCCGTCGAACGGGCACCGAGGTCGCGGATGAGCTGGCGTACCGGATTGATTTCCATGGGTCACGGGTGGCCTGGACGCAAGGCGCGTAATCCTAGTCGTATTGGATGTGCTCGACAACCAACTGCGGGCGCCGCCGGCCACCGAAATCGTTGACGGCGAAGCGGTAGGCCAGATGCACCCGCGCCGGAAGCCGGCGCGTTTCACGAAAGGCGATCGCCTCGAGCGGAGCGCCACCGTCGACGTGGCGCAGGCCGAGCCGCAGGTGCGCATCGCGCAGCACGCGCTGCTCGACGACCTCGAACTCGTTGTCGAACAGCGGTTCCGGGCAGCCCTGGCCCCAGGGCCCGGCGAGGTGCAGCGCCTCGGCGAGGTCGAGCCGTAGTTCGTCGGCGCCGAGTGGACCATCCGTCCAGAGGACGGGTTCGTCGTCGCGGTCGGCGATCGCGCCGCCGACCTCGGCCACGAGCGCGACGCGGAAGTCTTCGAGCGCAGCGAGCGGCAGGCGCAGTCCGGCGGCCATGGCGTGGCCACCGAAACCGAGTCCCGGCACGGTGCCGCGCGCGGCGATGTTCGCCAGCGTGTCGCGGATGTGGACGCCGTCGATCGAGCGCGCCGAGCCCTTGAGCCAGCCGGCCTCCCCGGCCGGGGCGAAGGCGACGACCGGCCGGCCGGTGCGCTCGCGCAGGCGCGACGCCACCAACCCGACGATGCCCTCGTGCCACTGCGGATCGTAGAGGCACAACGCCGGCTCGTGGCCGCGGGCGAGCGACTCGGCCTGGCGCAGCCAGTGCTGCTCGGCCTGCGCCTGCATGCGCGCCTGCAGTTCCTGGCGCTCGGTGTTGAGCTGGTCGAGGCGCGTGGCCAGCTCGCGTGCCGTGGCCGTGTCGGTGGCGAGCAGGCAGTCGATGCCGAGTGTCATGTCGGTGAGCCGGCCGGCAGCATTCAGGCGCGGCGCCAGCGCGTAGCCGAGGTCGGCGCTGCGCGCCATGGCCGGGTTGCGGCCCGCCACGGCGAACAGCGCGCCGAGCCCCGGCCGGCAACGTCCGGACCGGATGCGCCGCAGCCCCTCGGCGACCAGCACGCGATTGTTGTGATCGAGCGGCACCAGGTCAGCCACGGTGCCGAGCGCGACCAGGTCGAGCCCGTCGAGCAGGGCGCGCCGCGAGGTGTCGTAGGCCACCAGTCCCTGGCGGTCGAGTTCGCGGGCGAGCCCTGCCAGCAGGTAGAACGCCACGCCGACACCGCACAGGGCCTTGCTCGGGAAGGTCTCGCCCGGCAGGTTGGGATCGATGATGACGCGCGCCGCGGGCAGCACCGGCCCCGGCAGGTGGTGGTCGGCGATGATCACGCCGATGCCGAGGGCCTGCGCGCGGGCCACGCCCTCGATGCTGCTGATGCCGTTGTCGACGGTGATGAGCATTTGCGGCTGCAGCGGTAGCGCGAGATCGACGATCGCCGGCGACAATCCGTAGCCGAACTCGAAGCGGTTGGGCACGAGGAAGGAGACGCGCGTAAAGCCCATGGCCCGCAGCACCGCCACGCTGAGCGCGGTGGCCGTGGCGCCGTCGGCGTCGAAGTCGCCGACCACGACGATGCCGGCCTGCTCGCGCCGGGCCGCGGCGAGCAGTGCCGCCGCCTCGGCGACGCCGCCGAGGGAACCTACCGGGTGCAATGCGCCGAGCGTCGGCTCGACTGCTTCGGGCGCTACGTTGCGGGCCGCGTACACGCGGCGCAGGACCGGATCGAGATGTGCCGGCAGTGCCGCGTAGCGGTCTGCCGGTACCGTGCGCCGGCGCAGCCGCAGCGGCGTGACAGCCGGCGGCGGCACGACTAAGCTCGCGCCCGCAGGCCGCCCGGGCGGCAGCGAACGGCACGGACAGCGCGCATGCAATTCGATCGCGAACAGGGCACCGGCAACATCATCCGCGGCTACGACGGCGGCCAGTTGCGGGTCGGCAAGGTCGTGTACTCCAGGCCAGTGATCATCGCGCCCGACCGCATCATAGCCGACTGGTCACCAGCACCGGTCGCCGGGCTCACCCTCGCCGATCTGCAACCGGCGCTCAGCCTCGAGCCCGAGCTGGTGCTGCTCGGCACCGGCGCACAGGCCCTGTTCGCACCACCTGCCGTGCTCGCCGCCGTGCTGCGCCAGGGGATCGGCGTGGAAGCCATGACGACACTGGCGGCCTGCCGCACTTACAATATCCTCGCGGCCGAATCGCGGCGCGTGGTGGCGGCGCTCTACCTGCCCTGACACCGCAGCGCTCACGGCGCTGCCGCTGGCAGCAGGCGCATGGGATCGACGGGCGCGCCATCGCGGCGGATCTCGAAATGCAGCACGGCGTCGCGGCCGGCGCCCTCGCCCATGGTGGCGATGCGCTGACCCGCACGCACGCGCTCGCCCTCGTGCACCAGCAGCTCGCGATTGTGGCCGTAGGCACTGAGCCAGGACGCATCGTGGCGGATGATGACGAGATGTCCGTAGCCCGCCAGCCCGCTGCCGGCATAGACGACCTCGCCTTCGGCCACGGCGGCGACGTCCTGCCCCGGGCGCCCGGCGATGAGCACGCCGGAGGCCGTGCGCGCGGTCTGGCCGAAGGTCTCGACGACGCGACCGCGTGTCGGCCACCGCCAGGCCGGTGCGGCGGTCGCCGGCACGCCGACCGGGGCCGGCACCGCACCCGGACGCAAGCGCAGGCGCTGGCCGGGGTAGATCAGCGTGCCGTCACCGAGCCGGTTCCAGCGCGCGACGTCGCGGTGATCGAGGCCGAAGCGGCGTGCGATGCCGAACAGCGTGTCGCCCTCGCGCACCACGTAGTGCTCCGGCGCCGGCACGGTGGGGCGGGTCGCCGGTTCCGGCGCCGCGCACCCGGCCACCACAACCAGGATCAGCACGACGGCGCGGTACCACCAGCGCTGATCCCGGCCCGGGGTTGCCACCGGACTCAGCCCTTGCCCTCCACGAGCGGCACGAACGAGACCGCGCACAGGTGTTCGCGGTCGAAGCCGGTCGCCGTGCGCGTGATGCGCACCAGGTCCTGGTTGCCGGCCGGCCCGACCGGAATGACCAGGCGACCGTCGGGAGCAAGCTGCTCGAGGAGAGCCTGCGGCACCTCCATGGGGGCTGCGGCCACGAGGATGCCGTCGAACGGCGCCTGGCCGGGCCAGCCTTCGAAGCCGTCGCCGTGCCGGAAGCGGATGTTGGCGCAGCCGAGTGCCTGCAGGCGCTGGCGCGCCGCCCGCTGCAGGCTCGCGATGCGCTCGATGGTGAAGATCTGTCCGACCAGCGGTGCGAGCACCGCCGTCTGGTAGCCGCAGCCGGTGCCGACCTCCAGCACCTTGTCGAGGCGGCGCGGCGCGCCGTTGCCGAGCAGCGCCTGGGTCATCAGGGCCACGATATAGGGTTGCGAAATGGTCTGGCCCTGCCCGATCGGCAGCGCGCTGTCTTCGTAGGCGCGGCTCGCCAGGGCCTCGTCGATGAACAGGTGCCGCGGCACCGCGCGTATGCGCTCGAGCACGACCTCGCTGTGGATGCCGCTCGCGGCGAGCCGCTGCACCAGCCGCTCGCGGGTGCGCGCCGAGGTCATGCCGATGCCCTGCGGGCTGTTGCCGGCTTCGCCCACGGTCACGGCAACCAGTGCGCCAGCGACTCGAGGGCTGCGTGGCGCGTGAGGTCGAACTGCAGCGGCGTCACCGACACGCGGTTGTGCTCGATCGCGTGGAAGTCCGTGCCGGGCCCGGCGTCCTGCCCGGAACCGGCGGCGCCGACCCAGAACACCGGCCGCCCCTTCGGATCCTTCGCCTCGACGACCGGCTCCGAGCGGTGCCGGTAGCCGAGCCGGGTGGCGGCGAAACCGGCGAGGTCGCCGAACGGCACATCCGGCACGTTGACGTTGAGGATCGTGTCGGCCGGCAGCGGCTTGGCACGCAGGCGTTCGAGCAGCAGGCGCACCGCCTGCCCCGCCGTGTCGAAGTGCCGCGGTGTCGCTCCGGCCAGCGACACGGCCAGGGCCGGCAGGCCGAGAAAGCGGCCTTCGACCGCAGCGGCAACCGTGCCCGAATAGAGCACGTCGTCACCGAGATTGGCGCCGTGATTGATGCCGGCGATGACCATGTCGGGCTCGTGATCGAGCAGGCCCGTGATGGCGAGGTGCACGCAGTCGGTCGGCGTGCCGTTGACGTAATAGATCCCCTCGCGGGTGCGCCCGACCCGCAGCGGCGTCTCGAGCGTCAGCGAATGGCTGGCACCGCTCTGGTTGCGGTCCGGGGCGACGATGGTCAGTTCGGCGAGATCGGCAAGCGCAAAGGCGAGCGTCGCGAGGCCTTCGGACTGGTAGCCGTCGTCATTGCTGAGCAGTATCTTCACGCGCTGGATGACCTGGCGAGGACAGTACGCCCCGGCGCGACCGGGACGCGACAGGACGATGGCCGAAAAACCGCCCAAGAATACCAACTCGGAGGACGCCGCGCTGTTTCGGGAAGCCGCAGCCGGCGCCCGGCCGGTGACGACACGCCGCGCCGACCTGCGCCAGCCACCGCCCGCGGCGCGCGCCGCGTTCCGCCGCCGCGACGAGCGCAACGTGCTCGCCGAGTCGCTGCAGCAGGCCCCGGAGGCGCTCGAACTGGAGACCGGCGAGGAACTGCTGTTCCGTCGTTCCGGCGTGTCCGCCGAGATCTTCCGGCGCCTGCGCCGCGGCCGCTACGCCATCAAGGCCGAACTCGACCTGCATGGCCTGACCAGCCAGCAGGCCCGCGTCGAACTGCGCGCCTTTCTCGCCGAGAGCGTCGCCGCCGGCCTGCAGTGCGTGCGCATCGTGCACGGCAAGGGCCTGCGTTCCGGCGCCCGCGGCCCGGTGCTCAAGGCTTCGGTAAACCGCTGGCTGCGACAGTGGGACGATGTGCTGGCGTTCATCTCGGCACCCGCACGCGACGGCGGCACCGGCGCCGTGTATGTGCTGCTGCGCCGCTGAGGCCTACTTCGCCGCCAGCCGCGCCACCAGCGCCTTCAGGCCTGCCTGGGTCTCCGCGCTGAACCAGACCTCGGCGGCGAGCCGGGCATCGGTCTCCGGCTGCAGGGCTGCAACCAGCCCGGCGCGCGCGCGCATCCGCGTGCGGTTCATGGCAGCCGGCGGCAGGGCGAGCAGCCGCGCCGTCCAGGCGCGCGCCCGGTCGAGCAGCGCATCGGGCTCGGCGAGTTCATCGACCAGCCCGGCGGCGAGCGCCTCCTCCGGTGTCAACAACTGCGCCGTCATGGCGCAGCGCTGCGCCAGGCGCCGACCGACGACCTGCTCGAAGGCGAGCATGATGCAGTCGGGCACCGGCAGGCCGACCGAAACCTCGTTCAGGCCGATCTTGAAGGCACCGCGGGCGGCGATCCGGTAGTCGCAGTGGATGGCGAGCACGGCGCCGCCGGCCGGGGCGTGCCCACTGATCGCGGCGACGACCGGGACCGGGCTCGCCGCGAGCGCCCGGTTCAGCTCGAAGAATGCCTGCCAGAACTCGACGATCGCAGCCCGCGGCAGCGGCAGCAGGGCGGGTACGTCGAGCCCGCCACTGAACATGCCCGGCCGACCGGTCAGGATGACGGCCCGTGCACCGTCGGCGACGGCCTGCCGGTGGGCTGCGGCCACGGCGCGCGAGAGCGCCGTGTCGAGTGCGTTGGCGGGCGGGCGGTCCAGCGCCAGTTCCACGACACCATCGCTCCCGCCGATCCTGAGCATCGCGGCAGTCTCCCCTCAGTGCGCCGGAACGGAACCGGTGCCGGCCGCCGTCCCTGCCGCCGGCGCGCCGGCAAAGATGTAGAAGCTCTCGTTCGCACCGATCAGGCCAAGATCGGAACGGGCCCGCTCCTCGAGCGCCGAAAAGCCCTGGCGCAGGTCGGCCACCTCGGCCTCCAGGCGCCGGTTGCGATCGGTGAGCTTCAGATTCTCCTCCTGCTGTCGCTCCACCTGGCCGCGCAGTTGGGCCACGCCGCGAAAGCCATCGGCCG
>CAYQAR010000039.1:0-29802 GCA_964415505.1 uncultured Chromatiaceae bacterium
ACACTCCGGCGTGGTGATCGTCTGCGACGGCACCGAGGCGGCGGCCCGGCGCATCGAGCGCGTGCTGTGGAACGATCCGGGCACCGGGGTGATGCGCCATGCCGATGCCGGTTACGCCGAGGCGCTCGCCTGCGCACGGGAACAGGGCCTGAACCTGCCGATGCTGGCGGGCGGCGGCCACTCATGAGCCGCCTCATTCGCCCGGGCGCGCTCGCCCTCGACGACCTGCAACGCATCCACGCCGGCAGCGGCACGCTGCGGATCGACCCGCAGGCGCTGCCGGCGATCCGCGCCAGCGCCGCCGTCGTGCAAAGCGCCGCGGCCGGCGCGGCGGCGGTCTACGGCGTCAACACCGGTTTCGGCAAGCTCGCCAACCAGCGCATCGGCCACGAGCAACTGGCGGCGCTGCAGCTCAACCTGATCCGTTCGCACGCCGTCGGCGTCGGTGCCCCGCTCGCCCCTGCGGTGGTGCGCCTGATGCTGGCGCTCAAGGCAGCGAGCCTCGCGCGGGCCCACTCCGGTGTGCGCGAGGCCGTCATCGACACGCTGCTCGCCGTGCACGATGCCGGCCTCGTGCCCTACGTGCCCTGCCAGGGCTCGGTCGGTGCCTCCGGGGACCTGGCGCCGCTCGCCCACCTGACGCTCGCGCTGCTCGGCGAGGGCGAGGTGCTGGTCGACGGCCAGCGCCAGCCAGCCGCACCGCTGCTGCACGCCGCCGGTATCCCGCCGCTGGTGCTGCAGGCGAAGGAAGGCCTGGCGCTGATCAACGGCACGCAGACCTCGACGGCGCTGGCGCTGCACGCGCTCTTCGCCTTCGAGCCGGTGCTCGAGGCGGCGCTCGTCATCGGCGCGCTGACCGTCGATGCGGCCCGGGGCAGCGATGGCCCGTTCGACCCACGTATCCACGAACTGCGCGGCCAGCCGGGACAGATCGATGTCGCGCAGTATTACCGCGCGCTGCTCGCCGGCAGCCCGATCCGTCGCTCGCACCTCGACGGCGACGACCGGGTGCAGGACCCCTACTCGCTGCGCTGCCAGCCGCAGGTGATCGGCGCCTGCCTCGACCAACTGCGTCACGCTGCACTGGTACTGCTGCGCGAAGCCAACGCCGTGACCGACAACCCGCTGGTGTTCACCGACGGCGCGCTGATCTCGGGCGGTAATTTCCACGCCGAGCCGGTGGCGCTCGCCTGCGACGCGATGGCGGTGGCCATTGCCGAGGTCGGTGCGATCGCCGAGCGGCGCATCGCCATGCTGATCGACACCGGGGTATCGCGCCTGCCGCCGTTCCTGACGCACGATGCCGGCCTCAACAGCGGCTTCATGATCGCGCATGTCACCGCCGCGGCACTGGCGAGCGAGAACAAGAGCCTGGCGCATCCGGCCAGCGTCGACTCGCTGCCTACCTCGGCCAACCAGGAAGACCACGTCTCGATGGCCACCTTCGCTGCACGGCGGCTGCAGCCGATGATCGCCAACACCGCGCACATCCTCGGCATCGAACTGCTCGCCGCTGCGCAGGCGATCGAGTTCCTGCGCCCGCTGCGCAGTTCCGCCGCACTCGAGCAGGCACACGCCTTGCTGCGCCAGCGCAGCCCGGCGCTCGATGCCGACCGCTACCTCGCCCCCGACATCGAGGCAGCGACCGCGCTCGTCACCGATGGCTCGCTGTCGCGCGTGTTCCGCACGCTCAAGGGCCTGCCCGCCCTGTGGATCCCGGCCTGAGCGGACCGGACTGCGCTATGCTGGCGCGAACTGCCTGCGGAGGAAGTTCCCATGCGACGCACCGGTATTGCCGCCCTCTTTGCCCCGCTCCTGCTGCTGCTCGGCCTGTCGGTCAGGGCGGCCGATGCGCCGGCAGTCGGTGACATGGCCCCCGAGTTCCGCCTCCAGGACCAGAACGGCAAGTGGCACACGCTCGCCGATCACCGCGGCCACTGGGTGGTGCTCTATTTCTATCCGAAGGACCAGACACCGGGCTGCACCAAGGAAGCCTGTTCCTTCCGTGACAACATCTTTGCCTTCGATAAATTCGGTGCCGTGGTGCTCGGGGTGAGCCTCGACGATGTCGACTCCCACGAGGAATTCGCGCGCAAGCACAGCCTGCCGTTCCCGCTCCTCGCCGACGTTGGCGGCGAGGTGGCCAGCCGCTACGACGTGCTGAGCAACTACGGCATCATCAAGCTCGCGAGCCGGGAGACGTTCCTGGTCGGGCCGGACGGGCGCATCGTCAAGCACTACAGCAAGGTTGACGCGGAGAAGCACTCCGCCGAAGTGCTGGCCGATCTCGAGGCACTCGGAGCGAAGAAAACGCCATCGTGACGATCGTGCTCACGCCCGTCGAGGCCCGCATCATCGGTTGCCTCATGGAAAAAGAAGTCACGACGCCGGAGCACTATCCGCTGTCGCTGAACGCGCTAACCGCGGCCTGCAACCAGAAAAGCAACCGCGATCCGGCCATGGATCTCGACGAAGCCGGGGTGCAGGCCGTCGTGGACGGACTGATGAAGCGCCACCTCGTCAGCGACCGCGCCGGCTACGGCGGGCGCGTGCCGAAGTACCGGCAGTCGTTCTGCAATACGACCTTCGGCTCGCTGCAGTTCACGGACCTCGAGCGCGCCGTCCTGTGCGAACTGCTGCTGCGCGGCCCGCAAAGCGCCGGTGAGCTGCGCACCCGCTGCCAGCGTATGGCGCCCGTGGCGGAGATCACCCTGGTCGACGCTGCGCTCGAGGCGCTCGCCGTCCACGCGGCAGGGCCATTCGTCGAGAAACTGCCGCGCCGGTCGGGCGCGCGCGATCCGCGCTGGATGCACCTGCTCGGCGGAGCGGCACCAGCAGCGGAGGCCGAGTCCGTGGACGCAGCCGTGGCGCCGGTCGTATCGGCGGCGACAACGTCACCGCAACGGCCTGCGCTGGTCGAGCGCGTCGAGCACCTGGAGAAAGAGATGGCCGCCCTGCGACACGAGGTCGCCATGCTGCGCGGTCGGCTGCCACCGGGCTGAGCGTGTCCCCTCCCCGCCGGACAAAAAGTGTGCGCACCGGGCTCAACCGGTACATCCGTCCCTGAACCCCTCGAGCACTATCCGGCACAGCTCGCCCGCGCGTGCGGGATCGTCGGTGTCGGTGATGATCCAGCCGCCACGCCGGTCGGCGTCGACGACGAGTCCTTCCACCTTGTCCGTGCACGGCGTGCCGTCGGCATGGCACAGGCGCACCCAGTGCAGCGCGGACGCGTGCCCGGCCTCGTGCCAGACACCGATCACGGAGCCCGCGACCGGGCCGTCGGCGACGGCGTCCGCCGTGTCCTCGGCCGCAGCCGTAAACGCGTAGCGGTCCGGGCCCAGCACGGCGACGTCGGTCAGCCCGAGCGCTACGCCGTCGAGGGCACCGAGTTCGAGCCGCAGCACGCCGCCGACGATCGGCTCGCCACCATCGAGCACAGCGCACGGCAGATCGACGCCAGCGCTCGGCGCACCGTTCGCGCCGCGGTGAAAGACGCGGAGGCCGTCGGCGACCACAGCCGCGCCCTCGATATTGGGCCGCCCGGTGAGACCGAGCGCAGCGCCGACGCTGTCGTAGAGGCGTGGATGCCCGTAGAGCGCCACGCTCGCGCCGCGCAGGCGGGCGATCGTGCAGCGCGCCGGTGTCGATCCCGAGCCGAGCAGGTAGACCGTGCCGTCGCCGATCGCGACCGCCGCCTCGAAGTCAGGGCGCAGCGGCTTCGGCAGCGCGGCCCCGTCACCGTGCAGCACCTGCGGCACGAGCGTGACTGTGGCGGGGTCGATCCAGGTGACGCGCAAGGCGTCGTCGTGGACAGAGAGCAGTCGGGTGCCCATCGCGAGCAGCGCTGAGCCTGAGGTGACCCCGGGCAGGCGTCGCCGCGTCACGATCCAGGCCTGCAGCGCAGGATTCCCGGTTGCGGTGAGCGTCGTCGTCGGCACGGGGTGCGTCATATGCGGATCGAGCCGGGTCTCTCCGGCAGGTCGGCGCTTGGCCGTCACGCATACTGCCATGCCGCCATCCAGGTGGTGAAGTTTGCAGACCCGGCTGCATGCTCACGGCACCGGCAGCAGCTTCCGCCAGCGCGAGGACTCGGCAGGTCCGGCCCCGGCGCGGCTTTCGGACTCGGCCAGGGCCGCGCCGCAGGGGTCGCTGGCGCTGAACACCCGATCCCAGGCGGTGGTGGCGACGATGGACAGGCCGGCCGTGGCGAATGCCGCGCCGCCGGTCACCACCGCACCACGGGGATCCAGCGTGATACCCGGCGCCGCGAGCGTGCCGGTGACCTTCACGAATGGATTGACCAGCTGGGTGATGCCGAGGCCGAGGCCCTTGCGCGCCGCGGTCTTGAAATTGAAGTCGATCTTCTCGGTGCGCAGGTCCACGGAGCCGTGGCTGATGATGTCGAGTTCCGTCGTCTGCATCACCAGCGCCGGGTCGGTGGTGACCACGCCGTCCTTCGCCTGGAGCAGGTAGGCGACACAGGCCACGTTCGTGGCCGGCTGGCGCTCGGTCATCGGGTTGAGGCTGCTCAGCAGCTTCGTCAGGAAGTCATCCGACGCCGCCATCAGGCGCGAGTTGGCGATGCGCCCACCGCGGCCGACCAGGCGCACCCGCCCGCCGAGGGTACCGGCGAGTTCCCGCAGGTCCCGGCCGCGACCGGTGAGATCGAACTCGACTTCGTAGCGACTCGCATCCGGACCGCGGGGGCCGGTCGGCACGGGCGCCAGTGCCAGGTTCGATCCGGTCCCGGCTACGCGTACCGCGAGTCCGCCCGGTTCGTCGTCGAGTTCGATGCTGGCGGTGACCTCGCCGTCGGCGCCACCGAACCTGAGCGGGTCGATGCGCAGCCGGCGCGGTGACAGTTTGCCGCGCAGCTCCAGGTCGTCGAAACGCCCGTCACCCAGCAGCAGTTGCCGGGCGCGCAGCGCGAGTTTGCCGGTGTAGCCGTCCAGTGCCGCCAGGGTCAGCTGCCGTACCGGAATGAGCAGCGACTTGTCGCCGCGACGCGCCGTCGCCGGTGCGGGCTGGCGGGCCGGGTTCCTCCACCAGGGGCGGAGGTCGAGCTGCGTGGACTCGAGGTCGATGTCGAGATCGCGCAGGCCGTCGCGGGTGCGCACCGCCATGCGACCTTTGAAATCGCTGGCACCCAGGCGGCCGGTCACCTGCTCCAGGTCGAAATCCGTGCCGGTGCCCGTGAGCCGCAGACCCAGTGCCAGCGGCTGGTCCGGCCATTCGCGGCCGAACAGGTGCCCGGCGTCGCGCAGGCTTGCCGCGCGCGCCTCGAGCGACAGCGACGTCGCGCTGAAGCGCGGCGCGAGCGCGAACTCGCCCGCCAGGTCGAGGAAGCCGGCCCCGGTCTTCAGCCGCAGACGTTCGACCGACCAGCGGCCCGGCGCATGCGCGCCGCGCGCCTGCAGTTCGAAGTCCTTGCCCGCCTGTGCCGCCTCGCCCAGCGCCGGCAGCAGCCGTGCCAGGTCGGGGCCGCGTGCGTCGATGTCGAAGGTCACGGTCGCCGCCTGCAGCGGCAAGTTGAATGCTGCCGATGCGGTTGCCGTGGCGCCGCCGGCACTCGCCTGCACCTCGCGCAGGCGGATACGCGCGCCGGAGCGTTCCAGCGCACCCGCAGCGCGAAAGGCGCCGCGCGGCAGTTCGTAGTCGCCGAGCAATCCCTGGAAGCGCTCCAGCGCCGGCCCCTGCACGTCGAACGCAAGGCGAGTGCCCTTGAAGGCCGGCGCATCGCCGAGCGTACCGCTCAACTGCAGCGTCGCGCCGGCCAGCGCCGCCTCGACCTTGTCCAGCGCAGTGGTCGACTGCTGCCGCCGCAGTCGCCCTGCCACGCGGTACGCCCCGGCCGGCAGCCCGTCCACGCCCAGGCGAGCGCCGAGCGGGCCCGGGTCGGGCCCCGTCAGCGCGAAACGCAGGTCGGTGCCAACCGCCTGCGGCGCGCGGGCAATGGAGCCATCGAGTCGCAGCTCGTCAGCATCGATGGCCAGCCGCACGCCGTCGAGCGCGACGCCGGTATCGCTCCAGGCCAGCCTGCCCTGCGCCCGAAAGGCCCCGCCAGGCGCCTGCGCCCAGCCGAGCAACACACCGAGCGGTCGGAAATCCGCGCCTCTGGCCTCGATGCGCAGGCGCGTTCCAAAGAACCCGGGTGCCGGGCCGAGGGATCCGCGGGCTGCCACCGCCCCCAGGGGTGTCGTACCGCTGACACGCAGGGTCAGGTCGCCCGTGGCTGGGCGGCTCACGGCACCGGTGACTACCACCTCGCCGGGGGGCAGGCCCGCGATGCCGGTCCACCGGCCGATACGCGCCAGGTCCGCACCCTCGACACGGAACTCCAGCGCTTTCGCCCCGGCCGCGGCGCTGCCGAGGGAACCACTGGCAGTGGCCCGGGCTGCACCCAGCTGCAGCTCGCCGTCCGCGAGGTGCAGCACGGCGCCGCGACGCCTGACGTCGAGACGCAACCGGAACGGCTCGGCGGGCAGCCTGCGGATGCCGGCGATCGCGCCGGCCAGCGCGAGGTCCGGGCCAGCGACCCGCGCCTGCACGCCCACGGTTG
Organism: uncultured Chromatiaceae bacterium; assembly: GCA_964415505.1. Lineage (GTDB taxonomy): Bacteria > Pseudomonadota > Gammaproteobacteria > Steroidobacterales > QUBU01. The sequence continues at coordinate 6,563 of CAYQAR010000039.1, forward strand.
CCGGCTCAGCGCGGGGATCCAGGTAACCACGCGCCACCACATCGAATTTGCCGAGCACGCCGCTCACGCGCCCGCGCAACCCGGACCCGGCAGGTGCGGGGCTGATCACGGCCTCCAGCGCGAACGGCCCGTCGCCGAGGTTGCGCACGCCGAGGTGCCCGGCGAGGTAGGCAGCATCGGGACCGCGCAGCGCCAGGCGGGCCTCGGTGTCGGCCGGCTGGTCCAGCATGTCGACGCGCGCGTCAGCGTCGAGCGCCACCTCACCAATGCTCCCCTCGGCCCGGAACCGGACATCGCGCCCGGCGAGCAGGCCAGCCACCGGTCCCGCCTGCAGGCGCAGGTCCAGCGGCGTGTCGTTGGCGTTGCCCCGCGCAGCCAGGTGCAGCATGCCGTCCACGGACTCGGACTGCTCGGCGGATTCCAGCATGACATCGAGCGGCCGTTCGAGGCGCGGGCTCGCCAGACGGACGCGTGCGCCGGGCAGCGACAGGCGCCTGATGACCAGCGGCACGGCCGATCGTGCCGGCCGCTCGTCGCGGGACAGGTCGAATGTCCAGTTGTTGCTGCCGTCAGCAGCCTGCTCGAGCAGCAGCTCCACGCCCTCGGCCCGCACCTGCCTGACGATGATGGTGTCGTCCAGCAGCGAGCCGGTGTCGAGCTCGATGACCACCGAGCGCGCCACCAGCATGTCCGGGCGCGCCCCCCAGGGGACGTTGGCCAGGCGCAGGCCGCCGGCCATGATGCGCGTCGTGCGGCCGATGCGGATGCTCAGGTTGCCATCGGCCACGAGCGCGCGGCCGAGCTGGTCCCCGGTCCAGCGGCTGAGCGGGCCGGTCAACATGCCCGCCGCCAGCGCGTACCAGAGGCCGCCCGCGGCCGCGCCCGTGAGCGCCGCCACCAGCGCCAGCAGCAGCAGGCCACGCTTCATGCCGGGCGGACACCCTCGCGGCGCATGGCCTTGACCAGCACACCGGCTCCGCTGCCCCATTGGCTGACGACGCGCAGCGCCGTGGTGAACGGGACGTCAACGCGGTGCACGCGCGCGCGGTCCATCACGAACAGTGCGCCGGCTGCCGGTGTGGGCACGGATGGCACCAGCACCACGCAGCGCCCGTCGTCCAGTTCCTCGATGATGAAGGCTGGCGCCAGCGCGTCCTCGATCTCGACCAGGGCCGGCTGGAAGGTGGTCTCCTGCTCCGCGCCGGACAACCGCGCCATGATGCCCCGCATCACGGTGTAGCCGGGAATGCGCTCCAGCACGGACTTCTGGATCGAGTTGACCGCCCGCAGCCCGGGCCCGGTGCGTACCACCAGGCCGGTCACGAAGCACAGCGCCACCACGATCAGCACGGCTAGGACCTCGCGCAGCTGGATGCCGACCGGAATCCGGGCGGTGACCGGCGCCAGCAGGGCCATGATGCCGGCGAGCGCCTTGGCGAGGAGCAATACGGCCAGGTACAGGGGCAGGAGCACGAGCACCCCGCCGATCAGGGTGGTCCTCGTGAACTCGGCAAGGGTCCTCATGGCGCGGTCTCCCGTCTGGTGATGCCAGGCCGTAAGGTACTACGCCGCCGGGTGAACCCGCTGCCAGTCGATGAGCCCGATCTCCGGCAACCGCGCGATCACCGGCCGGCTGCAGCAGGACCGGCCAACGCGAAGCCGATGACCTATGGCAGCGACGGTCGGGCGAAGCAGCACTCTGTGCCGGGAAGTTGCGCTTCAGTTCTCCAGGGACGTCGGCGGCCGTACGGGCCGGCCGGAAGCTCAGCGCACCAGCGGGATCTGGGACGAAAGACGTGCCTGGGTCGCGAGCCCGAGGCGGCGTTCGATGTGAATGACCCGTGCGGCAGTGCCGGGAGGCACGGCCTCCTGGAACTTCTTCAGCCACATGACGCGCAGGTCGTGCATCTTCTGGTCGCGCTCGAGCAGCGCGTTCACATAGGCCAGCGAATCCGCCTCGGTCGGGTTCGGAAAGCTTTTTGCGTACGCCTGTGTCGCCTGCAGCTGACCGTCGACGATCACCTGCTGTTCCTTCTGGAAGTCCTCGTACAGCGGCCAGAACTTCGCCGCTTGCTCAGCGGTCAGCGTCGTGATCTTGGCGACGACATCGGCGCGTTTGGCCATCAGGTCCGAGCGGAACTGCGCAATGACCTCCTCCTGCGTCGGCGCCTTTGCCGGTGGGGTATCCGCAGCGAACGCCGGGCAAGCCAACGTGATCGCGATCAGAGCCAGGGTCTTCTTGTTCATCAGGTCTCTCCGGGTACGGGAATCGTCACCATGGTGGCGTACGGCAGTAGCGTGATCGGCGCAATTGCAAGTTCTGGACGCCATCATGGACGTCGATTGGCCCCTGTCGCGTTCAGAGCGTCAGCTTGGCGCCCATGAAACCGGAACTGGCCGATGCCGGCAGCGAATGGATTCGGCTACCGCCCGTGCCCAGGTTCCCCGGGGCCTCTTCAGGCCCCCAAAAAAACGGAGCCGCTTGCGCGGCTCCGTCTGTCGGCATCGATCCTCAAGCCAGAATCATTCGCCGCCGAAGCGGTAGGTCGCCCGCAGGCCGTAGGTACGCGGGTCCGGCAGGATGCCGACGGTCCTGATGTAGGCTTGGTTGGTCTGCTGGAACGTCACCAGGTCGACGTCCCCGAGGCCGGTCTTGATGGTGTCGTCGTCGAAGGCATTGTCCACATAGGCCACCACATCCCAGGTCGGGCTGCTGACGCCGGCGCGGAAGTTGGCCAGCCAGTACGACGCCCAGTACGCATTGTTGCTGGCGCTCTGGAACCGGTCGTCCTGGAACTGGAAGTCACCCTCCACGAACCAGTCCGCGGCGTCCGTCAGCTGGTGCTGGTAGCGCGCGCTGCCGACCACGACGTTTTCCGGTGCGTTTTCCAGTTCCTTGCCCGAATAGTCGAGCACGCAGGCTGACGGGAATTTGCCGGCATACGGACCGGTGGTGAGCGGGGTGTTCCTGGCTTGCACGACCGCCACGCAGTTGTTGACGTAGCCGATCGTCGCGGCACTGCTCGTGGTGTTCAGGTAGCTCTTGTACTCCGTATCGAGCCAGGTGTAGGCCAGGTTGAAGCTCAGGTTGTCCGTCGCAAACCAGGTGAGTTCGAGTTCCGTGCCCCAGACTTCGGCCTTGCCCGCGTTGACGGTGCGCGGCAGCAGGATGCCGTTCACCTCGACCGAGGTGCCCACCTGCTTGTTCTTGAAGTCCTGGAAGAAGCCGGTGAGGTTGGCCACCAGCCGGCGATCGAACCAGCTCGTCTTGGCGCCGAGCTCCCAGACCTGCAGCTTCTCCTGCTTGAAGGTGTTGCCCACCGGGTCGAAGACGCCGGTGCCACCGGTGAACGGCGAGATGCCCTCCGGCTTGAAGGCCTCAGCCCAGGAGAAGTAGAAGAGCATGTCCTGATCGGGCGTCCAGGTCAGGGTCGCCTTGGGAGCAAAGAAATCGTCATCGATCGTGCCGAGTTCCAGGCTCGTGAGCGTGGGCGCGTAGGTTGAGAATCCGCCCGGACCGGCGCCGTCGAGGTCGATGGTGCCCGGACCGATGCTCGGGCACCTTGCTGTGAACGGGGGCGTGGTGCCACAGGGATACGTGCCGCTGGGATCCCAGAGGCCGTTGCCAAAGGATCCGATGGCGTTGTTGGCCGCGCCCGGACCCTGCAGCTTCAGTTCCTCCCAGGTCTGCCGCGCCTCGAACGCGACTTTCCACTCCTCGGCGAACTGCCATTCGATCAGGGCATAGACCGAGTAATGCTCGGTCTCGCGGTCATAGGGGTTCGGGTTGAGCGGTACCCGGCTCGGGTCGGCCAGCGGTGTGATCGATCCCAGCGGCAGCGGCCCGGTATTCACGATATTGGCGATGCTGGGGCCGCAGATGCCGTTGAACGGCCCGCCCGGCGGGGGGCCAGGTGCTCGCTGGTAGTTGAGGCAGTTGTTGGAGCCGTCCGCGACCTGGACTTCCTCACGCCAGTACAGCGCTCCGGCGGCCCAGGTCACCGGACCGTCCTGCTTCGACAGGACACGGAATTCCTGGCTCAGCAGGTCGGTGTCGGTATCGATGTGGAGCAGGCTCCCGAAGCTCGACGAAGCAGCGCTCACGTCCTTCGCACCCTGCTGCTGGAGCGTTTCGCCCGAGGCGATGTGGCTCAGCGACTTGACATCGACCAGCCCTGCATCCCAGTCGAGCGTCAGGGTGAAACGGGTGATGTCGCGGTCGGTGCCGGGGAAGTCCTGGCAGCCGGCGAGCGATGTCGGGTACGTGTCCGGGCAGGTGCGCGGATCCTCGCTGAGGGTAATCTGCTGCATGTCTCCGTCCGGCACCTCACCGTTCACGCCCGGCACGTAACCGGGAAACGTGGCGCTGGTGATCACTGGCGCCAGCGTTCCCGGGGCAGCCGGGCAGGCCGGCACGCACCAGACCGCGCTGCCATCGCCGGCGGTCGGGTCGATCGGGAAATTCGTGTTGAACTGCGGCGCGGCCGGATTCGGCACCTGGCTGCCCGGGTAGCGCACCACCACATAGGGCGTGACGTCGAATTCGTCGTTGAGGTTTTCGAGGCGGCCGGTGAGCTTCAGCGTATCCGTGGCCTGCCACACCAGGGTGCCGGCCACGCCGGTGCCATTCTTGCCGCCGATTTCGCCGTTGGTGAACGGATTCGTGTAGAACCCGTCATGATCCCAGTTCATGGCCGCGATGCCGCCGCTGAGGCTGTCGGTCAACGGACCGCTCACGCTGCCCTTGAACATCATCTGTCCGTCGGAGCCGACGTCGGCGCTGACGCTGGCGTCGAAGACATCGCCCGGCTTTTTGGTGATGTAGTTGATCGCGCCGGCGAATGCCGAGCGGCCGTACAGCGCGTTCTGCGGACCCTTGACCATCTCGACCTGCTCGAGGTCGAAGAGCTGCGGATTGATGAGCAGCGAGCCACCCAGCGTCCCGATCGATTCGCTGGAAACGTCGATGTCGTCGACCAGCACCGCCACGTTCTGGCGGCCGCGCGTCGGCGCCAGGCCGCGGATGGTGATGCGCTGGTCCTGTGGCGCGAAGCCCTGGTCGAGGATCATGCTGGGAGATTGCCTGATGATGTCATCGAGGGAGGTCAGTCCCCTGCGCTCGATGTCCTCGGCACCGACCGCCTGCACCGCAACCGGGATCTCCTGCAGGTTTTCCTCGCGTTTGCGCGTGGTGACGATGATCTCGGCGACCTGCGACCAGGCTTCCGTGGACAAGGCGAAGATGCCGATGCCGGCCAGGGCGAGGCCCAGGCTACGGGCGACGAGCGAAGATGTACGCTGCATGCAAGTTCCCCAGTGTTGAGTCGTTCGTGTCTGCGGACCGTGCGGATCCAGTCACGGGATGTCGGCGAGACCGCCCCGCTGCCCCCTGGCAGCCATCCGCATTAGCTGGCCAATTAGACAAATCGATGCCGATATTGTCAAGACCAAATTGGTCTGGCCAATATTCGTCGCCTCACGATGCCACCGGCACGATCGCACCATGATGCTGGATCACCTGTGCCGCCAGCCGCACCCCGGCAGCAGCGGCAGCCCGCGGCTCGGCGCCGCGCGCGCGGGCAGCCAGATAGCCCGCGTTGAAGGCATCGCCCGCCCCGGTCGTGTCGACGATCCTCGCAACCTCGGTCGCGGGCACATCGAACTGCTGTGACCCCTGCCCGATCCGGCATCCGGCCGCGCCACGCTTGACGACGACTTCGCTGGCGCCATGGCGCAGCCACCGATCGATGACCTGATCCGCGGAGGTATCGCCGCACAGTCGTTCCTCGTCATCGAGCGTCGGCAACGCGATCGAGACCCGCGGCGCAATCGCTGCGATCGCCGCGCGCGCGGTGGCGACATCGTCCCAGCCGGCCACGCGATAATTCGGATCGAAGGCCACGACACCGCCGCGTGCCCTGACCTGCCCGGCCAGATCCACGAGGCGTGCGCGCAGCGGCGCATCGAAGAGCGATAGCGTGATGCCAGAGAGATACAGCAGTCCGGCCTCCGCGGCTTCATGCAGGGCGCGCGCGGCTTCCGGCAGGTCGAAGAGCGCGCGCACCGCCGCCTGGTCGCGCCAGTAGGAAAAGCTGCGCTCGCCCGCGCCATCCGTGTGGATCGCATACAGCCCCGGCAAGCGCCTGGGATGACGCAGGACGAGACCGGTGTCCAGGCCTTCGGCCTGCCAGGTCGCCAGCATCTCGGTGCTGTAGGGATCCTCACCGAGCGCCGAAAAATAGCGAACCGGCAGTCCGGCCCTGCGGAGATAGATGGCGGTGTTGTACGTGTCGCCGCCGAGCCCGAGGCGCCAGCCCGCACCCAGCCGGTGGTCGTCGGGCGCGGTCGCGCGCGACAGCTCGAGCATGCATTCGCCAATGGCAACGACGGGATGCGCGGCGTCGATTACCAGTTCCATACCGTCCCGTCTTCGAGCCGGGCAACGGGCAGGCTCGCCGGCTTGTACGGAAACCGGGCGGCCAGCGCTTCATCGATATCGACCCCATGGCCAGGCGACTCGCCCGCGAACAGGTAGCCTTTCTCGAAGCGGTAGTCGTGGGGAAAGACCGCATCGGTGTCGGCGCTGTGGCGCATGTATTCCTGGATGCCGAAATTCGGCACCCAGGTATCGAAATGCAGCGCCGCGCCCATGGTGACCGGCGACAGGTCGGTCGCCCCGTGGCAACCCGTGCGCACCTGGTACAGCGCGGCGAAATCGGCGATGCGGCGCAGATGGGTGATGCCGCCGGCGCCGACCACGGTCGCGCGGATGTAGTCGATCAACTGGTTCTGGATGAGATCCTTGCAGTCCCAGATGGTGTTGAAGATCTCGCCGACCGCCAGCGGTATCGTCGTGTGCGCCCGGATCAGTCGGAAGGCGTCCTGGTTCTCGGCCGGCGTCGCATCCTCCATCCAGAAGAGCCGGTACGGCTCGAGCGATTTGCCGAGCTGAGCCGCCTCGATCGGCGTCAGGCGATGATGCACGTCGTGCAGCAGTTCAATCCCGTCGCCGAAGCGCGCCCGCAGCCGCTCGAACAGCTGCGGCGCGAAATTGAGGTACCGGCGCGTGTTCCACACCGTCTCGGTCGGCAAGGCGGCATCGGCGGGCTCGTAGTGCAGCTTGCCGCGCCCGACACCGTAGGCCATCACGACGCCCGGGATCCCCGACTGCGCGCGCACCGCCACATAACCCAGCTGCAGGTAGTGCTCGACGGCATCCACCGTCGAGTCGAGATCGGCGCCGTTCGCGTGCCCGTAGACCAGCACCCGCTCGCGGCTCCTGCCCCCGAGCAGCTGGTACAGCGGCATGCCGGCGAGCTTGGCCTTGATGTCCCACAGCGCCACATCGACGGCGGCGATGGCGCGCATCGTCACCGGCCCGCGGCGCCAGTAGGCACCGCGATAGAGGAACTGCCAGATGTCCTCGATGCGCGTCGGATCCCGGCCGATCAGGCTGGGAATCACGTGCTCTTCGAGATAGGCAACGACCGCCATCTCCCGGCCGTTCAGCGTCGCATCACCGATCCCGTAGACGCCCTGGTCGGTCAGCAGCTTGAGCGTGACGAAATTTCGTCCCGGCGAGGTCACGATGACGCGTGCTGCTGTTATTTTCATGGACCACTCGGCACTCTGGCAGGCGACAGGATGGCGGGTACTATAATTGGTCCGTCCGCCTTGTGCTATTGTTCAGGCCACTTTGGTTTCCATGCATGGGACGCCCGTGATGAGCAGGAAGACGCGTGGCACGCGGCTCTATCAACTCGTCGTCGAGAAGCTCGCCAGCGCGATCGTCGCCGGCGACTACCGGATCGGGGATCGCCTGCCCGGGGAACGCGACCTCGCCGCCGCCCACAAGGTCAGTCGCGCGACCATCCGCGAGGCCATCGTCGCGCTGCAGAACGACGGCGTTCTGGAGGTCAGGATGGGCTCCGGAGTCTATGTCGCCGCCGTGCCGACCACGCACGCCGTACCGCTGCCGATGGACGTGGATCCGTTCGAACTGACCGAGGCGCGCATCCTGTTCGAGGGCGAGGTCGCGGCGCTGGCTGCCACGCAGATCACGGACGCCGAAATCGCGGAACTGGAGCGCCTGCTCGCGGAACTGGCGGCCGCCAACAAGCGCGGGCAGGGCGAGGCGGTCGACCGCCAGTTCCACCAGGCGATAGCCGATGCGACCCGCAACAAGGCGATGGCCTCGGTGATCGAATCGCTGTGGACCATCCGGCTCGAGAGCCCACAGTGCATCGAGCTTTTCCAGCGCTCACGCGCCAGCGGCGTGAAGCCCGTCGTCGCCGAGCACCGCGCGATTCTCGATGCGCTGCGCAACCATGATGCCGGTGCGGCGCGCTCCGCCATGCAGGCCCATCTGCGCCAGGTCATGAACTACCTGCTCGATGCGACCGAGACCGAAGCGTTGACGGCCGCGAAAGCCCATGCCAGCGCCCAGCGCAGCCGCTTCGGCACGGCCGCGGCACTGGTGCGCAGCTGACGGCGTGGCGACTGCGCTGACATTGCACCCCGACCGGCTCCTTCCCGCCGAGCCGGGCGTGCGCGCGATCGCCCGCCGCCTCTACGCCAGCGTCAACGCGCTTCCCATCGTCAGCCCACACGGACATACCGACCCGGCCTGGTTCGCCGCCGACGAGCCGTTCACCGACCCGACGGCTCTGCTGGTCACACCTGATCACTACCTGCTGCGGATGCTCTACAGCCAGGGCATTGCGCTGGAGCGGCTGGGTGTTGTCGCCACCGGTGGTCGGCCCGGTGCCGTCGATGCACGGGATGCCTGGCGCCTGTTCGCGGCAAATTACCATCTGTTTCGCGGCACCCCGTCGCGGCTGTGGCTCGACTGGGTGTTCGCGGAGGTATTCGGGCTCGCTGTCAGGCTCGAGGCGGACACCGCCGACCACTACTTCGATGCGATCAGCGCCCGGCTCGCCGAGCCCGGCTTTCGCCCGCGGGCGCTGTTCGGGCGCTTCGGCATCGAGGTGCTGGCGACCACGGAATCGCCCCTCGACGAACTTGCACACCATCGGGAGATCCGGCGCTCGGGCTGGCCAGGTCGCGTGATCACGACGTTCCGCCCCGATCCGGTGCTGGATCCGGAGTACGAGGGATTTCGCGCGAACCTGGCACGCCTGTCCGGACTGACCGGCTGCGATGCCCTCGATTACGCCGGATACCTGCAGGCGCTGCGCCTGCGGCGCCAGTTCTTCGCATCGATGGGCGCGACCGCGACCGACCACGGCCATCCCACGGCCGCGACCGCGGACCTCGGCGAGCGCGAGGCGCGCGAGCTGTTCCGGCGCGTCGTCACCGGCCCCGTCGGTGCGCAGGATGCGGAACTCTTCCGTGCCCACATGCTCACCGTCATGGCCGGCATGAGCGTCGACGATGGCCTCGTCATGCAGCTGCATCCGGGCTCCTGGCGCAACCACAATGCCGCGCTCTTCGCCCGCTTCGGGTGCGACCGGGGCGCCGATATCCCGCAGCGCACCGACTACGTGCGCGCGTTGAAGCCGCTGCTCGACCGCTACGGCAACGACTCCCGGCTGACGCTCATCCTGTTCACGCTGGACGAGTCCACCTATGCGCGGGAACTCGCACCGCTCGCGGGGCATTACCCCGCGCTGAAACTCGGTCCGGCGTGGTGGTTCCACGACAGCCCCGAAGGCATGCGGCGCTATCGCCGGCAGGTGACCGAGACCGCCGGTTTCTACAACACCGTGGGCTTCAACGATGACACCCGTGCCTTCTGTTCCATCCCGGCGCGGCACGATGTCGCACGGCGCATCGACTGCGGCTACCTCGCCGGACTCGTGGCGGCGCATCAGCTCGACGAGGACGAGGCGACGGAACTGGCCATGGACCTGGCGTATCGGTTCGCGAAGCAGGCCTATCGGCTGTGACCCCGCCACGCCTGCAGCCCGGGAACATCGCTGCGCTCCCGGCCACCGTGCACCGGCCGCACTATCGACGCGAGAACCACGGTGTCGGCATCGTGCACCTCGGCCTGGGGGCGTTTCACCGCGCGCACCAGGCCTGCTACGTCGACGACATCCTCGATCGCGCCGGCGGCGACTGGCGGATCTGCGGCGTGTCCTGCCGGTCGGCGACGGTACGCGACCTGCTCGCGCCCCAGGATTACCTGTATACGGTCGCCGAACGCAGCCCGACCGGCACGCGCCTGCGCCTGGTCCAGTCGCTCGCCGAAGTCCTCGTGGCACCCGAGGATCCGGCGGCCGTCATCGCCGCGCTGGCGCGCCCGTCGGTACAGCTCGTCACCGCAACAGTCACCGAGAAAGCCTGGTGCCGCGACTCGGCGACCGGACACCTCGACACCTCGCACAGCGACATCGTGCACGACCTGCAGCACCCGCTGCGGCCGCGCAGCGCGGTCGGGTTGCTGGTCGCCGGATTGCGGGCGCGCAGGCAGCAGGGCGTCGCGGCGCCGACCGTCCTCTGCTGCGATAACCTGCCGCACAACGGGGTCGCGGTTCGCACTGTCGTCGTCGATCTGGCACGGCGACTCGATCCGGATCTCGCGGAGTGGATCGAACAACGCGTGGCATTCCCCTCGACGATGGTCGACCGCATCGTGCCGGCGACGACGCCGGAGGACATCGCGCGGACCGAAGCCGCGCTCGGCCTGCAGGATCTCACGCCGGTCATGACGGAGCCGTTCTCGCAGTGGGTCATCGAGGACCGGTTCGCCGGTCCGCGCCCGCCACTCGAACTCGCCGGTGCGCAGTTCGTCGGCGACGTGCGTCCGTTCGAGCTCGCCAAGCTGCGACTGCTCAACGGCAGTCACTCGGCTCTCGCTTACCTCGGCCTCGCCGTCGGCCACCACCACGTCCACGAAGCGATCGGCGATAGCGACCTGCGCCACGGCATCGAGCGACTCATGCGCGAGGAACTCGGCCCCACGCTCGCTCCGGTTGCCGGGCTCGAACCCGCCCGCTACCAGCAGCAGCTGCTCGAGCGCTTCGGCAACAGTGTGCTGCGCCACCCGCTGCGCCAGATCGCGATGGATGGCTCGCAAAAGCTGCCGCAGCGCCTGCTGGCGCCGCTGCAGGAAAGGTTCGCCGCCGGGCAGGCCGCGCCCTTCATCGTGCTGGTGGTCGCCGCGTGGGTCCGGTACGCGGTCGGTCTGGGCAGCACCGCAGCCTATGTCGTGGACGATCCGCTGGCGGCCCGCTTCCGTGCGGTCGTCGCCCGCGGCGGTGGTGACGCCGCCGCTCTGGCCGGCAGTTTTCTCGCGATGTCCGATATATTCGGCACGGACCTGCCCGCCCATGACGGGTTTCGCCGGCAGCTGGCGTTCGAGCTGACGAAACTCGGACAGGGCGGTGTACGTATGCGAATCCGGGAACTGCTGCAGGATGTCCCCCATGGTTGACCGTATCGCGACGCTGCTGGGTTCTGGCAAAGTGATCCCCGTCGTCTCCCTGGACGATGCGGCGCACGCCGCGCCCCTCGCCGACGCCCTGCTCGCCGGCGGCATCCGCATCGTCGAGATCACGCTGCGCACGCCGCAGGCGCTGCGCGCCATCGAGGCGCTGGCCCGGGCACGACCGGAAATCCGCACCGGCGGCGGCACCTGCCGCACACCCGATGACCTGCGACGCCTCGCCGACGCGGGTGCAGCCTTCGCGGTGAGCCCCGGATCGACACCCGCGCTCGTGGCCGCCGCGCGCCAGGGCACGCTGCCGTGGCTGCCCGGGGCTGCGACCGTCAGCGAGATGATGACCCTCGAAGCCGAAGGCTTCAGCTGCCAGAAACTGTTTCCCGCATCGCTCGCCGGTGGCGTCGAGCTGCTGAAGGCGGTCGCGCCGGCGCTGCCGACGCTGCGTTTTTGCCCGACCGGCGGCATTTCCCTGCAGAACATCGGCGCCTACGTCGCACAACCCAACGTCCTGTGTGTCGGCGGCTCGTGGATCGCACCCGCGGAACTGGTGCAGCGTGGCGCCTGGGACGACATCTCCAGGAACGCCGCGGCAGCCGTAGCGGCCGCCACACCGCGTGAGCCATGGTGACGGCGGCGGCCACGAGCCACTTCCGGTGGGTCGTCTGCGCGCTGCTGTTCTTCGCGACGACGATCAACTATGTCGATCGGCAGATCCTGGCGCTGATCAAGGGCATCCTCGACGAAGAGTTGGGCTGGACGGCCACCCAGTTCGGCCTGGTCAACTCGGCGTTCCAGGGTGCTTACGGAATCAGCCTGCTCGGTTTCGGCTGGCTGGTGGATCGCCTCGGCACCCGGCTCGGCTATGGCCTGTCGATCGTCGGCTGGAGCCTGGCCGCGATGGCGCATGCGGTTGCGGGTAGCGTCACCGGGTTCCTGTTCGCCCGCATCGCGCTCGGCCTGGGAGAAGGCGGCAACTTTCCGTCGGCCATCAAGGCCGTCGCCCAGTGGTTCCCGCAGCGCGAACGCGCGCTGGCCACGAGCCTGTTCAACTCCGGCACCAACATCGGTGCGGTGCTCGCGCCCGCGATCGTGCCGGCGATCGCCTTCACCTGGGGCTGGCAGGCGGCTTTCCTCCTGGCGGGAGCCGCGGGATTCCTGTGGCTGGTCTTCTGGTGGTGGCTGTATGCCGAACCGCGCGCCTCACGGCACGTTTCGGCCGGCGAACTCGCCGACATCGAGCGTGATTCGCATCGGGCCGACGCTCCGGAGCCAGTGCCGTGGTCGCAACTGCTGCGTTACCGGCAGACCTGGTCGTTCATGGTCGCCAAGTTCCTCACCGACCCGGTGTGGTGGTTCTTCCTGATCTGGTTGCCCGATTTCTTCAAGAAGGTTTACGGCCTCGACATCAGGCAGAGCTGGGACAAGCTGGTGGCCATCTACGCCATCGTGACCGTGCTCAGCATCGCTGGCGGGTGGGTGACCGGGCACCTGGTGAAGGCGGGTTGGACCATCACCCGCGCGCGCAAGTCAGGCATGCTGCTGTTTGCGGTCTGCGTGGTTCCTGTCGCCATGGCAACCCGCGTCGATGTCTGGCCCGCCGTGCTGCTGATAGCGCTTGCCGGTGCAGCTCACCAAGCCTGGTCGGCGACCCTGTTCACCACCGTGTCCGACATGTTCCCGATGCAGGCGGTTGCATCCGTGACCGGCATCGGCGGATTTGCCGGAGCCATCGGTGGCATGCTGTTTCCGATCGTCTGCGGCATGGTGCTGGATCACTACAACGCGGCCGGCAACGAAGCGGGCGCATACACCTTGTTACTGATGTTCTGCGCCTGCGCCTATCTCGTGACCTTTGTCGTCCACCACGCGCTCGCGCCGCGGCTGGATGCTATTCACCGAAGGCAGCTGGCGTAGCCCTGCATCGGCTGACGGCCCGACCCGGATCCTCGACGGGATCCGGGGATGACGCCCGGAGGAATGCCCGAAGCGCTGACGCCGCGACCCCGGCGTCGCGCACGCGCCGCTTCAGCTTCGCGGCGAGTGCCACGATCCCCGTGCCGAGCAGCCACAACGCTCCCGGCGCCGGAACGGCACCGGCATCGTCGATATCACCGTCGCGGACAGCCCATGCGCTGAGAGTGAGGACCTTCCAGCCGATGTCCTGCACGCCATTCGAAAAACCGAAGGCCCACGCGTTCTGCGCATTGGGCGCATAAGAAGTGTCGGACCAGTAGACAAGCTGGACATTGCTGAACAGGCCCGGAGCGGCGGCGGTGACCCCATCCAGATAATACAGGTGCCCCATTTCGCTGCCGCTGCAGCCGGTTCCGGAACTCTTGCCGGGCTCCTGATTCGAGCAGCCGGCATCGGGCTGTGCGGTCTGTGGCAGCCGCCAGTCATTCACACCCAGGTGACCCACTCCGCCACTTTCGGCATTGAGCGAGTCGATCCATGACCGGGCAGTACCCCAAGGCATTCTTCCGTCCGGCCCGGCATCTGCGAATCCCGATGTTCTGGCGTAGTTCGCATCCGCGAGCCAGGTGATGTTCAGGGCCGTGTCATAGACCGCCTCGCCGCCAGCACGGCTCAGCAGCGCCGCATCCGCGGAACCTGCCGCCAGCACCAACACCGCAATTCCCGACATGAGCTGCTTCAATGTTCTTCCCCGTCGATTTTTTCTTGCTGTTCTCGCCACCAGCCGATGGCCGTTGACGTCGTTGTGCCGGTCAACCCTAACCGCTTCGCCATTGTTCGTCAAAGGCCGGACGACAGCGCGTCGCGTTATGTCACGTATCGGTCTGCCGCGCTCAGTTCTTCACCATCGACATCACCTGGCCCACGTCGAGCGTGCGCGCCTTGTCGCGGATCTGCGTGAGGTTCTGCTGCTGCAGCTCCCGGGCCTGGCCGAGCAGGGACTGGAACGTGCTCTGCAGCAGCGCCGTGTTCATCTGGCGCCCGCCGGCGTAGTAGCGCTTCGCCAGCTGGCCGAGCGCGTAAGTAGTCGCGAAGGAAAAGGCCGCGCCCGTCGCAACGCTGCCGACACCGCGGCCGATGCCGCCCGCGACCGACCCGAGCAGGCCGCCGAGCAGCTTGCGCCCGACCTGCTCCAGGTACTGGGAGGTGAGGCCCACACCGGCGGTGGCGATGAAATCCTTGATGTGACCCTTGTCGAGTTCGAAGCCATAGCGTTGCCCGATCCGATAGACCATCTTCATCTGCAGCGGAATGATGGCCATCGAAGCGAGCGACTGCGGCAACAGCTCGATGGCGCCGTTGACGATGGCGTGATTGAGGATATAGCGGTCGAGCTCGGCATCCGAGGGTGGCGCTGCCGCCGCGGCCGACGCGCTCGTTGCGTCCGGGGTGAGCGGCGCCGCCGCCAGCGCCGCAGCACTGCGTTCCACCTCGGCGGCCTGGCTCTCACCGAGCCCGAGCGCCTGCTTCAGCTCGGCGAGGAAGCGCTGTTCTGCCGGGCTCGCCACACCGTCGCAGTCGCAGACGCAGACCGCCATCTCGTAGGCGAGCTGGCGCTGCCCCGGATCGGTCAGTGCGGCACAGGCCTGGTGCAGGTCGACGCGCTTGAGCAACACATCCTGGTACAGCCGTGTCAGGTCGGCCGCGCCTTCTGCACCGGCCAGCGACGCGGCGATGCGCCTGACCTGCTCGCGTTCACGATCGTCCTGCATGCCGTCGGCGAAGGCAGCGAGCAGGACGATGCTGACGATGGCGTGTTGTTCGCGAGAATCCATGGCAGGCCTCTTCTACTGGAAAGTGGGCAGGAATCTCGGTCGCCGGAGATATGTGTTCATTCCGGGCGACAGCAAGGTGGCACTGTGCCTCATGCACGGTTTTTTCGACAGCTGGCCGGCCACGGCCGCGGGTGGCTGCGCACGCCGGCCACTGCGGTTCCTTGTCGCTCGGACCGCGGCCTCGCTTCCCGGATCGGCGCCGCGGATGCATAGTTGCCGCTTCATCGCCGGGTGCCGCAGCCGACCCGGCCGAGTACCGTGGAGGAGTCAACCATGCGCCAGCCGTCGCCGTTCATCACGCCAGCCGTCGCCGCGCTCGTCCTGGGGCTGCTGTGTGCGCCAGTCACGTCCGCCGACGAACCCAGGCCACAGCCGGTTCCCGCCGCCATCAGCCCCGAGGCACAGCAGTTCTACCGCGAGCTGAAGCGCCGCCCACCGGTACGGATGGACTACCACGACGCGCAGGCGATGCAGCGCATGCGCGCTGGCCTCGCGAAGATGTTCCTCGCGAACGCGCGCCGGATCTCCACGGACTATGCGCTCGAGAAGGTCGATGCCGGGGGCGTGACCGCATACTGGGTCCGCACCGGTGAGCCGCGCCACGCGCGCAAGACCCTGCTCTACCTGCACGGCGGCGGCTATATCCTCGGCTCCGCCCCCGCGCAGCTCGGCATACCGCTGCGCATCGGCGCGACCGCAGGCGTGCTCGTGCTCTCGGTCGATTACCGCCTCGCGCCCGAGCACCCCTACCCCGCCGCCGTGGACGACTGCCTCGCCGCGTACCGCTGGCTGCTGCAGGCGGGCTACCGAGGGCGCGACGTCGCCTTCATCGGTGACTCCGCCGGCGGCGGCCTGGCGATCACCTGTGCGCTGGCCGCACAGCGTGACAAGCTGCCCCTGCCGGCTGCCGTCGCCGCGCTCTCCCCGCTCGGCGATCTCACGCCGGCGAGCGACACGCGCACCACGCTCGCCGACTGGGACCCGATCGTGGTCGGCGATCCGACGGAGCGCTTCGCGCTCTACGCCGGCCAGCACGACCCGCGTGATCCGCTGATCTCGCCCGTGTACGCCGACTTCACCGGCTTCCCGCCACTCCTGATCCAGGTCGGTACGCGCGAAGTGCTGCTCAGCGACTCGATCCGCCTCGCGCGCCGCGCCCGCGCGGCCGGTGTCGACGTCACGCTCGATCCCTGGGAGGGCATGTGGCACGTGTGGCAGGACCACGCCACGGCGCCGGAGGCACGACAGGCAGCAGCCGAGGTCGGCAGGTTCCTCGAAGCGCGGCTGACGGCACCGCCCGCGCCACTGAAGGACTCTCCCGCACCCGCTGATTGACGGCGAAAGCGCCGTGGGTGCGCCTACCTGGTGATCGCGACGACAACGTCACGCGCCCGAGCCGCTCGGGTGATCGCCAACGTCTCGCCCTACAGCGTGCGTCGGGAGGCCCTACAGCGTCCGGAGGAATGCGACCAGGTCAGCCTTCTCCGCGCTCGTGAGCTTCACGCCGAGCACGACATTGAAGAATTCAACAGCATCGTCGAGCGTCATCAGCCGGTCGTCGTGCAGGTAAGGCGGCGAGTCCTTGATGCCACGCAACGGGAAGGTCTTGATCGGACCGTCGACCGACGCCAGGCGGCCATTGATCAGCTTCTCGCTGAAGAAGCGCTCGGTGCGCAGGTTGTGCATCAGGTTGTCGGTGTAGTAGGGCGGCACGTGGCAGGTCGAGCACCTGCCCTTGCCGAAGAATACCGCTTCGCCGCGCAGCTCACCCTCGCTCGCCTTGCCGGGATCGAGATGGCCGAAGATGTCCAGCTTCGGCGCCGGCGGGAAATCGAGCAGCTCCTGGAACTCGGCCATCGCGTGCACCTGGCTACCGCGCTCGAGCGGGCTCACACCCTTCTTCGCGGCGGTCATGAAATCACCGTCGAAGTAGGCAGCGCGCTGCTCGAACTCGGTGAAGTCTTCGACGGTCTTGAGCGCGCGCTGAGAGCCGAACAACCGCTGGATGTTCAACCCTCGCAGCGACGGCGTGCCGATGCGGTGCCGATGCTCGTTGGGTCGGATGTCGCCAACCGTGTGGGTAGCAGCGTTGGTGTGGCCGTTGGCGTGGCAGTCGAAACACGTGACGCCCTGGCTTGGCTTCAGGCTGCGGCGATCGTGCGTGGCGTTGAACTGCTGCTGCGGGAATGGTGTCACCAGGAGGCGCAGTCCTTCCAGCTGCTTCGAATTCAGTATCTGCTCGCCCTCACCGAAGATCTCGCGAAAGTTCGTGAGCGTCACGAGCTGGCCCTTCGACACGTCGCCGAGGTCCGGGCGGGTCGTGAGATAAATTGGCGCCGGAAACTCGGGAAGCATGTGCTGGGGAAGATCGAAGTCAAGGTCGAAGCGGGTGAGATCGCGCCCATCCTGCTTCTGGATTGCGTCGATCTGAGGCTGCGGGAAGATCATGCCGCCCGCCTCGTGGTGCGGGTGCGGGAGCGGGTAGAAGCCTGCGGGCCAGAGGTTCTTGCTCTTGATCTCCTCGGGCGTCATCGCTGCGAGCTGATCCCAGGTCGTGCCGGCCGGAAGCTTGATACGCACACCGCCCTGGACCGGTTTGCCGCGCGACATCGTCACACCGGTCGCGGGGCGATCGGCCAGGTCGTAGCGCTCGGCGAGCAGGTTCTTCTGGCGGGCGGCAAAGGAGGGTTTCTCCTGCTGTGTCCGCTTGATGACAGCGTCCAGGCTCTCGTCGGCAAAGGCAGGGGAAAATCCTGCAAACGAAAGCGCCAGCGCCGATGTCAGGAGGCGAATACCGACTTTGCGAAAGCTGTTCATGTCTGGTGACATCTTGTCACTCCTTCTTGATTTTTCTATCGCCAGTCGCGCAGGACTCGGCCCATCCACTTTTTATGTAACACGACAGTTTCTGTCAACTGCGGCTGGGACTGTGGTCGGCCGGGCGACATCCACAGCAGCCGCCTGAGGCTGTCGCAACCAGTGATTGACCGGTTGGTGCATCGCAAAACCCTGTCACGGCGCCGGATCAATCCGCGGCAGCTGGCGCCCCGCGGCCCGCAGGTGCTCCTCTGAAGCAACGCACGACCGTGCAGTAGTCGAGCAAGCCGGGACCCCGGCCGCACAGCAGGCCGCATCGGCAGTACGCCCGCCATCCGCCGGGATCAGGCATTTCCCCGGGAGAATGGCCGACGGTGCTGCGCTGCCGTAAGATCCGGACGTGCCCCCCGGGGAACAACAGGGCAACACAATGGCCTGGCTCATCCGGCACGCGGTTCTTCTGTCAGTCATGCTGGTGACGGTGCTGGCGACACCCGCCACGAACGCCGAGACGACCAAGCCGGCACTGGCGCCCGAGACATCCGCAACCGAGTCGGCGCTGGTGGTGCCCCCGGCTTCGGCAGCGGAACCGTCGTACGGCACCAAAGCGCGCCTGATCGAAGCCGTCCGCCCCAATTACCCCTACCTGGCGAGGCGTGACAGGAGGGAAGGCTGGGTACAGCTCAGCTTCACCATCCGACCAGACGGAACCGTGGCCAACCCCATCGTGGAGGACTCGACCGGCGTCGTGGAGTTCGAGCGCGCTGCAATTGCTGCAATCCTGAAGAGCCGCTACGAACCGGCAACGTGGCAGGGTCGGCCGATCGAACAATGCGCCAGCCGTTTCAGATACCAGTTCGTCATGTATGGCGATCAGATCGGAGCGCGGCCGACATTCGTCCGATCGTGGAAGGAAGCTGCGCAGCTCATGGAAGAGCAGCGCTACGAGGAGGCCGCAGCAAGACTCGATGCGATGGACCGCGAGGGTACATGGTCGAACTACGAGATTGCGCGGCTCTGGCTGCTGCGCGCCTCCCTCCAGGCCAGGACCGGCGACAAGGAGGAGCAGCTGCGAAGCCTGCTTCGCGCCACCGTGGGCCACGGCAGCGATCTCGAGCAGAAACTGTACCGGGAAGCGCTGCTGCAGCGTTTCGCCCTCGAGGTCCAGCTCAGCGAGTTCGGAGCAGCGCTGGATACTCACGAGGAAATGAAAGCCTCCAGACCGGCACTGGTCGACCCGCGGGTTGAGCGCGCCACCGCTGAGATCGAACGGAAGATCCACAGCCAGGACACTTTCGCCTTCCCCGGGGTCATCGGATTCCGATCCGGGTGCGCGGAGGGGCGCCCCAACTGGCAGCACCAGCTGCTGCGTCGGACTTTTGCGTTCAGTGACCTGGAGGGCCAGGTCGACGACTTCGAGCTGCGCTGCGACTGGAAGCGGGTGGTCGACAAGGTATCGCCCGACAAGACATGGCAGGTTCCGGCCAGCTGGGGGTATTGCGAGATCTACGTGTTCGGCGCACAGGGCGCGCGGCTCAAACTGGTCGAACTGCCGCTCGCGTCCGGGGAAAAGAGAATCGAACGGCCGCGCAGGGATATGCCCAACCTCAACTAGACCGAGGTGGTGAAGCCGACGCCAGGACCCGGATCGGCACCAGCGCATCGGTGATGCCCCAAGCTTGGCAGCCGCCCCCGGGCAGGCAGCCGTACCTGCGGCAATAAAGACAGGCACACTCGTTCTGACGGGCCACTGCGGACTTGGCTAATGTTCCGCCCCATGAGCGCCCATCCTGCCGGCGCCGGTCTGCTCACGGCCGAGCAGCTGGCGCGACTGCAAGCCCTTGCCCGTGACCTCGGCCCGCTGCAGCGAGCCTGGGCGAGCGGCTACCTGGCCGGCGCGGAGGGCGCACCGGCCCCGGTCATCGCCGCCGTGCCGTCGGCCGGGGCCCGGGTGACGGTGCTGTTCGGCTCGGAGACCGGCCATGCCCGCGGTCTCGCCGCCCGGCTCGGCAAGCTCCTCGGCGACGGCGGCGTGCCGGTACGCGTACTCGGCATGAACGACTACCGGCCGCGCGAGCTGAAGGACGAGCGCTTCCTGCTGGTGGTGACAGCGACCCACGGCGAAGGCGATCCGCCGGAGCCGGGGCGGGGCTTCTGCGAGTTCCTGATGGGGCGCAAGGCGCCACAGCTCGACGGGCTGCAATTCGCCGTGCTCGGCCTCGGCGATTCCTCCTACGAGCGCTTCTGCCAGACGGCACGCGACCTCGACGCCCGGCTCGAAGCGCTCGGCGCGACCCGCCTGCAGGAGCGGCGCGACTGCGATGTCGATTTCGACGCACCCGCGGCCGAGTGGATCGCCGCCGTGGTGCCCGCCTGCACGGCGCGGTTGCGGGTGGCGGCGCCGCATCCCGTCCCCGCCGTGGTCACGCCGATCGGTGTGGCCACCGCCGCTGTCGCGGACGCGGTGGCCGATGGGCCCGGCAGACGATTGCCAGCCGTGGTGCTCGACCACCTGCGCCTCAACGGCCGTGGCTCCGACAAGTCGACGTACCACATCGAATTCGACCTCGATGGCGCGCCGCTGCGCCATCTCCCCGGCGACGCGCTCGGCATCGTCGTCGAGAACGACCCGGCGCTGGTAGCCGAAGTCCTCGAACCGCTCGGCCTCAGCTCCGACACGGCGCTGGCCGCGTCCCTGCACAGGGATCACGAGATCACCGCGCTCACGCCGGCCTTCGTCGAAGCCTACGCCCGCGCGGGCGGCATCGAACCACTCGCCGCGCTGTGCGCCGGGAAGGACCGCACTGCCCTGCGCGCGTACCTGCAGGACCGCCAGATCGCCGACGTCGTGCGCGAATACCCGGTGCGCGGACTCGCCCCGGCCGTCGTCGAAAAGCTGCTGCGCCCGCTCGAACCGCGCCTGTACTCGATTGCCTCGAGCGCCACTGCCGCCCCGGGCGAAATCCACGTCACGGTGGCACAGGTAGCGTTTCGCAGCACCCATGGCGAGCGCTTCGGTGTCGCCTCGGGACAGCTGTGCCGGCGCCTCGAGCCCGGCATGGCGCTGGAGGTGTACCTGCACCGCAACGACGGGTTTCGTCTCCCCGAGGACCCCGCCGTCCCGATCGTCATGATCGGCGCCGGCACCGGCGTGGCGCCCTACCGCGCCTTCCTGCAGGAGCGCGAACTGCAGGGCGCCGGCGGTCGCAGCTGGCTCTTCTTCGGCGAACGGCGCTTCCGCAGCGATTTCCTCTACCAAGCGGAGTGGCAGCGGTACCTGAAGGACGGCGTGCTCACCCGCATGGACGTCGCCTTCTCCCGCGACCAGCAGGACAAGCTCTACGTGCAGCATCGCCTGCGCGAGCACGGCCGGGAACTGTTCGCCTGGCTGGAGGAAGGCGCCTGCGTCTACGTCTGCGGCGACGCCCGCAGCATGGCGCCCGACGTGCATGCCGCCCTCCTCGATATCGTCGCCAGCCACGGCGGCGGCGACCACGAGTCGGCGCGGGAGTACCTGAACGAACTCACCCTCGCGCACCGCTACCAGCGCGACGTCTACTGAGACCCGATGAGCCTGCCACCACGGGATCCGGCCGATCGCAGCCGCGACCTCAGCCAGCCGCTCGAGCGGCTGCACGACAACGAGCGGCTGAAGGCCGGCAGCAACTACCTGCGCGGCACCATCGCGCAGGGTCTCGTCGACCCGCTCACCTGGGCGATCGACGAGAACGACAACAAGCTGATGAAGTTCTTCGGCATCTACATGCAGGACGACCGCGACCTGCGTGACGAGCGGCGCCGCCAGAAACTCGAGCCGGCCTGGCAGTTCATGGTGCGCCTGCGACTGCCGGGCGGCCTGGTGACCCCGCAGCAGTGGCTGAAACTCGACGCGCTCGCCCACAGCCATGGCAACGGCACGCTGCGCATCACCGATCGCCAGACCTTCCAGTTCCACGGGGTCGTCAAGCCGAAGCTGAAATCCCTCATCCAGGGGTTTCGCGACGTGGGGCTCGACACCATCGCGGCCTGCGGCGACGACAACCGCGGCGTGATGGCCGCCCCGTCACCACATCGCTCGCGCATCCACCACGCGATCGCCGGGATCGCAGGCGAGGTCAGTGCGCACCTGCGCCCGCGCACCTCCGCCTATGCCGAGATCTGGTACGACGAGAAGCCGGCTGCTCCCGACCACGAGCCGCTCTATGGTCCGACCTACCTGCCGCGCAAGTTCAAGATCGGCTTCGCGGTGCCGCCGACCAACGACATCGACGTCTACGCGCAGGATCTCGGCTTCATCGCCATCGTCGAGAACGGGCAGCTCGCCGGCTTCGATATCACCGTCGGTGGCGGTATGGGCCGCAGCGACAACGCCCCGCAGACTTATCCGCGCCTCGGCGATGTCATCGGCTTCGTGACACCCGACCAGGTGCTCGCCGTCGCCGAGCACACCATGACCATCCAGCGCGACTATGGCGACCGCGTCGACCGCCACCACGCGCGCTTCAAGTACACGCTGGACGACCGCGGCCTCGACTGGTTCGTGGCGGAACTGCAGCGGCGCACCGGCTTCAGCCTGCAGCCGTCACGCCCGTACCGCTTCGAGCGCAATACCGACGAGTTCGGCTGGGTGCAGGGCGACGACGGCACCTGGCATTTCACGCTGTTCATCCGCAACGGCCGCATCCGCGACGACGGGCCGCTGCGCCTGATGAGTGCCTTGCGTGCCATCGCCACGGTGCACAGAGGCGAGTTCCGGCTCACGCCGAACCAGAACGTCGTGATCGCCCGGGTCGCAGCGGCAGACAAGGCCCGCATCGAAGTGGTGCTCGCCGGACATGGGGTGGTGCAGGAGCCGAGCCTCCTGCAGCGCAACGCCGTCTCCTGCGTGGCCCTGCCGACCTGCGGGCTCGCCATGGCCGAGAGCGAGCGCTACCTGCCCGATCTCATCGTGAAGATCGAGGCGCTCATGCGCGACAGCGGCGTCGCCGACCAGCCGGTGACCATCCGCATGAGCGGCTGCCCGAACGGCTGCTCACGCCCCTACATCGCGGAGATCGGCTTCACCGGCCGCGCCCCCGGGAAGTACAACATGTACCTCGGCGGTGGCGCGCACGGGGAGCGGCTGAACCGCATGTTCCTCGAAAACGTCGGCGAGGAACGGATCCTCACTGCGCTCGGCGATCTCTTTCGCCGCTACGCCGTGGAACGCCAGCCCAACGAGCCCTTCGGTGATTTCCTCATCCGCGCCGGCATCGTGCGCGAGGTCA
>CAYQAR010000039.1:29902-31379 GCA_964415505.1 uncultured Chromatiaceae bacterium
AGGAGGGGCGCAAGCCCCGACCGTCCGGAGTCGCGACTGGCGTCGCTCCCACAGGTGTAGAGGCCCGGCAGAACCAGCTCAGAACCACCACCGCACTCCCGCGACGAGATGCGTTTCCCGCTTTTCCTCGCCTGCCTCATCGGCGAGATCCGCGGTGTCGCCGAACAGCCCCTCCCACTCGACCCCGACATACGGCGCGAGTTCGCGCCTGATCTCGTAGCGCAGGCGCAGGCCGAACGAGGCCGCCGACAGGCCGCTGCCGATGCCCGTGGCCTCGTCATCGTCGCTCCAGGCATGCGCTTCGGTACGCGCCGTCAGTACCAGCCGGTTGGTGAACAGCCACTCGTAGTCCGCCTGCAGTCGGGCACCGGCCTGGCTGCCCTCGCCGAAGTAGGCGGTGGCCTCGACGTGGAACCATTGCGGCGCAAGACCCTGCACGCCGAGGGCGGCGTAGGTTCGCGCCGGGCCGTGGCCGATGTCGTGGCGCACACCGGCGACGAGGTCCCACCAGGCTGCCACTGGCCGGCCATAGAGGACCTCGGTCTGCGCAGCGCCGGAGCTGCCCGAGGGACGCTCGCCCTCCGTGCGCAGCCACAGCCGGTTCATCGACCAGCCGGCCCAGCCGATGGCGTCCCATTTCAGCAGGTCGTCCCCGGAGCCGGCCTGCCACTCGAACTGCTCGGCGAGCAGCATCGCGGTGAACGGGTCGTGCTCCATGTGCGCCGCGAGGTCGGTGCCGGAAACGTCCGGGAACGCAGCCGCGCGTTCCGCCTCCGTGACGGGCGGCGGCACCTGGGCAGCGGCACCGAGCACCCACAGGCCGACGAGGCCCGCGAGCCAGCGTGTCGCCTGGCGATCAACCGTGATCATGATGATTCTCCTGCGCGGCACCGCCGGACGGTCCGGCCAGGTCGACGAGCACGGCCAGGAACATGCTGTTCTCCATGTGCATCATCAGGTGGCAGTGCAGCGGCCAGCGGCCGAGCGCATCGGCCGTCACACGAAACGAATTGAGGTGTCCGGGCCGTACGTTCACGGTGTGCTTGCGCACCTGGAAGCGCCCCTGCTCGTCCTCGAGATCCGACCACATGCCGTGCAGGTGGATCGGGTGCTCCATCATGCCGTCGTTGACGAGCACGATGCGCAGGCGTTCGCCGTAGTCGAAGCGCAACGGCGGTGAGTCCATGAAGCCCGTGCCGTTGAAGGACCAGAGATAACGCTCCATGTGCCCGGAGAGATGCAGCTCGATGGTGCGGCCCGGCTCGCGCGCGTCCGGATCCGGGAAGACGCTGGCGAGATCGGCGTAGGTCAGCACGCGCCGGCCGTTGTCGCGCAGGCCAACGCCGGGATCATCGAGGCGCGCCGTCGGGTTCATGGTGCGCATGTCGACCGTGGGACCGAACTCCGCCGGCGCATGCGTCAGGCCCTTCGGCAGCACAGCCCAGCCGCCCATGGCAGCCATGTCGTGGCCCTCGTG
>CAYQAR010000040.1:0-9180 GCA_964415505.1 uncultured Chromatiaceae bacterium
CCACAGCCACACCTCGCCCCCGCCGCCTGCCTTCCGCCGGTCGCCCGGGTTAGAATAGGTCTTGGCCGGCAATCGCCGCTGACCCATTCGGGGCAGCGGCGCTTCGCCGGCGCAACTTTTCTGCAACCTTCCCCTGCGGAGTCCTGGATGGACACAGCACGCACGTACAACGATGTCGTGGTCCGGCAATTCGCCGTCATGACGGTGGTGTGGGGCGTCGTCGGCATGCTGGTCGGCGTCATCATCGCGGCCCAGCTCATGTTCCCGGAGCTGAATTTCGACCTGCCGTGGACGACCTACAGCCGGTTGCGGCCGCTGCACACGAATGCGGTGATCTTCGCCTTCGGCGGCTCGGCGCTGTTCGCGGCTTCCTACTACGTGGTGCAGCGAACCTGCCACGTGCCGCTGTACGCGCCCAGGCTCGCTTCGTTCACCTTCTGGGGCTGGAACGTGGTGATCGTGCTCGCGGCGATCACGCTGCCGCTCGGCTACACGCAGGGCAAGGAATACGCCGAGCTGGCCTGGCCGATCGACGTGCTCGTCGCCATCGTGTGGATCGCCTACGGCGTGGTCTTCTTCGGCACGATGGCCAAACGCCGGGTGAAGCACATCTACGTCGCCAACTGGTTCTTCGCCTCCTACATCATCACCATCGCCGTCCTGCACATCGTCAATTCGCTCGCCATCCCGGTGACGCTCGGGCTGTCCTACCCGATCTACGCCGGCATCGTCGATGCGATGGTGCAGTGGTGGTACGGGCACAATGCCGTCGGCTTCTTCCTGACCGCCGGCTTCCTCGGCATCATGTACTACTTCGTGCCGAAGCAGGCCGGGCGCCCGGTGTACTCCTACCGGCTGTCGGTGGTGCATTTCTGGGCGCTGATCTCCACATACATGTGGGCCGGCCCGCACCACCTGCACTACACCAGCCTGCCGGACTGGGCCCAGTCGATCGGCATGGTGTTCTCGCTGGTGCTGTTCGCCCCGTCCTGGGGCGGCATGATCAACGGCATCATGACCATGTCGGGGGCCTGGGACAAACTGCGCACCGACCCGGTGCTGAAGTTCCTCATCGTCTCGCTGTCGTTCTACGGCATGTCGACCTTCGAGGGGCCGATGATGTCGATCAAGACCGTCAACGCGCTCTCGCACTACACCGACTGGACCATCGGCCACGTGCACTCCGGGGCGCTCGGCTGGGTGGCCATGGTGACCTTCGGCTGCATCTACGGCCTGCTGCCGCGCGCCTACGGCCGCCCCGGCATGTACAGCCAGCGCGCGATCGAGCTGCACTTCTGGCTCGCCACCCTGGGGATCGTGCTGTACGTCGCCTCGATGTGGATCGCCGGCGTGATGCAGGGCCTGATGTGGCGCGCCGTGAACGACGACGGCACGCTCACCTACACCTTCATCGAGAGCCTCAAGGCCACCTATCCGTACTACGCGGTGCGCCTGGTCGGCGGGCTGCTGTTCCTCGCCGGTGCGGTGATCATGGCCTGGAACACCTGGAAGACCGTGGCGACGAGCGAGCGCGTCGCGCAGCCGGTCCTCGACCCGGCCTGAGGAAACCACCACCATGAAGCATGAGACGATCGAGAAATCCGCGGGCCTGCTGGGCGTGCTGACGGCCGTGGCGATCAGCATCGGCGGCCTCGCCGAGATCGTGCCGCTGATGATGTCGCGCGAGTCCGTCGAGCCCACGCCGGGAGTCCTGCCCTACACCGCCGAGCAGCTCGAGGGCCGCGACATCTACGTGCGCGAGGGCTGCTACGTCTGCCACTCGCAGATGATCCGCCCCTTCCGCGCCGAGACCGAGCGCTACGGCCACTACTCGCTTGCCGGCGAAGCGGTGTACGACCGGCCGTTCCAGTTCGGCTCCAAGCGCACCGGTCCCGACCTCGCGCGCGTCGGCAAGCGCTACTCCGACGAGTGGCACCGCGCGCACCTCGTCAACCCGCGCGATCTGGTGCCGGAGTCCAACATGCCGGGCTTCCCCTGGCTCAGCGAAGCGCAGGTCGACGCCAGCCTGACACCCCTGAAAATGCAGCGACTGCGCGCGATCGGCGTGCCGTACACGGATGCGGACATCGCCGGCGCAAGTGCGCAGGTCGAAGGCAAGACCGAGATGGACGTGCTGGTCGCGTACCTGCAGGGCCTCGGCACGGCCGTCAGGGGCCGCTAGTGGATCCGGGAGTGCTGCGCGGCCTGTTCACGGCGCTGCTGCTGGTGCTGTTCCTCGGCATCTGCGCCTGGGCCTACAGCGGCAAGCGCCGCCGGATGTTCGACGAGGCGGCGCGCCGCCCGCTGGAGCCCGACGACCGGCCGCCCCCCGGGCCGCGCCCGGGGGCCTGACCGTACAGGGAGCGAGAGGGCGATGAGCGGATTCTGGAACGCATACATCTGGTTGCTGACACTCGGCACGCTCGGCGGCTGCCTGTGGCTGCTGCAGGCGATGACCACGAAGCGCAAGCAACCGGGTCCGGTCGAGGACACCACCGGCCACAGCTGGGATGGCAACCTCGAGGAATACAACAACCCCCTGCCGCGCTGGTGGCTCACGCTGTTCTGGATCACCGGCATCTTCATGATCGTCTACCTGGTGATCTACCCCGGGCTCGGCAATTTCGCCGGTGTCATGGGCTGGAACCAGGTCGAACAGTACGAAGCCGAGCGTGCGGCTGCCGAGGAGCGCTACGGCGACATCTTCGCCGCCTTCGCAGCGCGGCCCGTGGTGGAACTGGCCACCGATCCCGATGCGCTGCGCGTCGGGCGCAACCTCTTCCTCAACAACTGCACCGGCTGCCACGGCTCCGACGGCGGTGGCGCCCGCGGCTACCCGAACCTGACCGACGGGGCGTGGCTCTACGGTGGCACGCCGGACGCGATCGTGCAGACCATCACACTTGGGCGCAACGGCGTGATGCCGGCGCTCGGCGCCGCACTCGGCGAGGGCGGCATCGACGAGGTCATCGCCTACCTGCGCGCACTGCCCCGGCTGCAGGCGGCAGCGCCGGCGCCAGCCGGCTCACCGGCAGGGACGACCGGCGCCGCGCAGCAACTCACGGCGCAGGAGGCAGCCGGCCAGCAGAAGTTCCAGACCTTCTGCATCGCCTGCCATGGCATGGACGCGCACGGCAACCAGGCGCTCGGCGCACCGAATCTCACCGACAACGACTGGCTGCACGGGCGCACGGATGCCGACATCCGCAGCGTGATCCTCGACGGCCGCGCCAACCACATGCCGGCGCACGAGGAGCTGCTGACACCCGACCGCATCCACGTGCTGGCAGCCTACGTGCTGAGCCTCTCGGCGGAAGGCGGGAGCTAGCAGCAGGTGAACGCCGAGCTGCCACCGCGCCCGACGGACGATGCCGACGAGGAGCCCGAGGGCCCGTCGCCGCCGCCGTGGAGCTCGCGCGCGCAGGTGATCGCCGCGGTGGCGTGGCCATCGTTCCTCGCCGCAGCGTTCGCCACGATGCTCTTCTTCGCCTTCGTCGATCCCGGCCTGCTGCACGACGAGTCAGTCCCGGACGTCGAATCCACCCGCATGACCGCCTACGGGCTGACGTTTTTCTTCTTCTGGATCGTCGCCGCGATCTCCAGTGCGGTGTCCGTCTACCTCATCCGCACTTCGCATCTGCCGCCAGGCGACGGGGATGACCGGCGGTGAACGACATCGAAAGCAAGACCGAGGCGCTGTACGCCAAGCGCGCCAAGATCCATGCGCGTGAGGTCGAGGGGCTCTTCGAGAACCTGCGCAACGCCGCGGTCATCGTGCTGCTCGGCATCTACTACCTGCTCGCCTGGGTGCCCTGGGAAGGCCGCCAGGCGGTGCTGTTCGACCTGCCGGGACGCAAGTTCTACATCTTCGGCCTGACGCTCTGGCCGCAGGATTTCGTGTTCCTCGCCTGGCTGCTGATCATGGCGGCGCTGCTGCTGTTCTTCGCCACGGCCATCGCCGGGCGCGTGTGGTGCGGTTACGCCTGCCCGCAGACGGTGTGGACGCAGGCGTTCGTGTGGCTGGAACGGCTCACCGAGGGCAATTTCAGCCAGCGCATCAAGCTCGACAAGGCGCCGTGGAGCCCCGCAAAGCTGCTGCGCCGCGGGAGCAAGCACCTGCTGTGGATCGTGTTCGCGGGCTGGACGGGCTTCACCTTCGTCGGCTATTTCACGCCGATCCGCGAACTCGGCAGCGCGCTGCTCACGTTCCACCTCGGTGGCTGGGAGGCGTTCTGGATCTGCTTCTACGGCTTCGCCACCTGGGGCAACGCCGGGATCCTGCGCGAGCAGGTCTGCATCTACATGTGCCCGTACGCGCGCTTCCAGGGCGTGATGTTCGACCGCGACACGCTCATCGTCTCCTACGACCCGGCGCGCGGGGAACCGCGCGGCGGGCGCGCCCGCGGCACCCCGGCCGGCGAGCACGGGCTCGGTGACTGCATCGACTGCCGCTTGTGCGTGCAGGCCTGTCCGACTGGCATCGACATCAGGAAGGGCCTGCAGTACGAGTGCATCACCTGCGCGGCCTGCATCGACGCCTGCGACAGCGTGATGGACCGCGTCGGTTACCCGCGCGGCCTGATCCGCTATACCACGCAGAACGCCGTGCAGGGCAAGGCGCAGCACCTCGTGCGCCCCCGCGTGGTGGTGTACGGCACGCTGCTCGTGCTGCTGGCCGGTACGTTCCTCGCCTCGCTCGCCTGGCGCGCCCCGGTGCGCCTCGACGTCCTGCGCGACCGCAATGCGCTGTACCGGGAACTCGCCGACGGTAGTGTCGAGAACGTGTACCAGCTGAAGATCCTCAACAAGGACAGCGAGCGGCGCGCGGTGCGGATCACGATCGAGGGGCTGCCCGGTGCGCGCGTACGCACGGCGCCGGCGACGATCGAACTCGCGCCGAACTCGCTGCTCGATGTCGTCACGCGCATCAGCGTCGATCGCGCTGCCGCCCCGCGTGGTCGCAGCGACGTGATCTTCCGCGTCGAATCCGCCACCGGCAACGCCGTGCACGCCGAGCACGAGGCGCGCTTCATGGGCCCGGTCGACTGACGGGCAAGGCACCGTGGATAAGCCCTGGTATCGCCACTTCTGGGTCTGGTTCGTGCTGGCACCGCTCGTCGCCACCCTGCTCGCGAGCGCCATCACCGCCTACCTCGCCGGCGCGCCACCGGCACTGGTCGTCGACGAATTCGTGCCCGTCGCCCTCGCCGTCGAACGCGACCAGGCCCGCGACCGACGTGCAGCCGCGCTCGGCCTGCGCGCCCACCTCGACTTCGGCACGCGTCGCGCCGATGGCCAGGCGCTCAGCGTCACGCTCGCTGGCGCCGCCCCGCCGTCCCTGCACCTGGCACTGGTGCACCCGACGCTTGCCACGCGAGACCAGGCCGTCACCCTGGAGCGGCACGGCACGACGTACACCGGCCGCATTCCGCGCGCCGACACACGCCTGTACGTGCAGCTCGGCGCCGGCACCGGCGCCGACGAGTGGCGCCTGACGGGCGTGCTGGAGCCGGGCGAGGACAGGCTCGAACTCGCCGCGGACGACTGAGATGGCCGCGGCCTGCCTGCACTGTGGCACCGAGATCCGCGAGCCGGTGACACGCACGCTCGAGATCGCCGGC
The DNA here is from genome assembly GCA_964415505.1 of uncultured Chromatiaceae bacterium. Classification (GTDB taxonomy): domain Bacteria; phylum Pseudomonadota; class Gammaproteobacteria; order Steroidobacterales; genus QUBU01. Next base: position 5,622 of record CAYQAR010000040.1, read on the forward strand.
GAGCGTCGTCCCCTGTGCAGTGCGGCCTGCGAGGCCGTCGCCACGCGCATCCGCGACGATGGCCTCGGCGACTTTTACCGCTTCCGCACCGCAGCCGCTGCGCCCGCCACCGGCAGCTCCGGCACGGCCCGCTGGGCCGCCTACGACCGCGAGGAACTGCAGCGGGAGTTCGTCCACGAACTGCCCGATGACACCCGCGAAGCGGACCTCCTGGTCCAGGGCGTGCGCTGCGCGGCCTGCGCGTGGCTGATCGAGCGCGCCATGGGCCCGGTCGCCGGCGTGCGTGAGATCGCGGTCGACCCGCTGACGACACGCATGCGGCTGCGCTTCGACCCGCGCATCGTGCGCCTCGGCGAACTCCTCGCCCGCATCGCCGCACTCGGCTACGAGCCGCTGGCCGGCACCGTCGACGCCGGCGACCGCGCCGGGCTCGCCGAACGACGCGCCGGGCTGCGCCGGCTGATCATCGCCGGCCTCGGCATGTCCGAGGTCATGACCTACGCCACGGCGATGTACGCCGGCGCACTGCAGGACATGACGCCGGAGATCCGCGAGTTCCTGCGCCTGGTGAGCATGCTGGTCGCGACACCCGTGGTGTTCTACTCCGGCGCGCCGTTCTTCGCCGGCGCCTGGCGCGGCCTGCGCGGCGGTCGCCCGGGCATGGACCTGCCGGTGGCGCTGGCGATTGCCGCCGCCTATGCGGCCAGCGTCTGGCACACGTTCCGCGGCAGCGGCGAGATCTACTTCGATTCGGCGGTGATGTTCGTCTTCTTCCTGTCCTGCGCGCGCTTCCTCGAGATGTCGGGCCGGCACCGCGCGCTCGGACTCTCGGGCGCACTCGCCCGCCACCTGCCGCGGGTCGCCACGCGCCTCGGCGCCGCCGGCCCGGAACTCGTCGGCGTCACCGAACTCGAGCCCGGCGACCGGGTGCTGGTGGCGCCGGGGCAGTCCGTGCCCGTCGACGGCCATCTCGACAACGCCTCAGCGCGCCTCGACGAGTCGCTCCTCACCGGTGAATCGCGTCCGGTACACAAGCGCGCCGGCGATGCGGTGGTCGCCGGCAGCATCAACCTGCTGGAAGCGGCGACCGTGCGGGTCGAGCGCGTCGGCGCCGGTACGGTGCTGGCGCAGATCGGCCGGCTCGTCACCACGGCGCGCGCCGAGCGCCCACGCCTGGTCGAGGTCACCGACCGCGTGGCGACCTGGTTCATCAGCGGCGTGCTGCTCCTCGCCGCCCTGGTCGGTGCCGCCTGGTGGCTCTACGAACCGGCGCGTGCCTTCGAGGTGGTGCTCGCGGTGCTCGTGGTGACCTGCCCCTGCGCGCTCGCGCTCGCCACGCCCGCCGCGTTCACGGTCGGCATGAGCGCACTCGCGCGCCGCGGCGTGCTGCTGCGGCGGGCCGGTGCTCTCGAGCCGCTGAGTCGCGCTACCGACCTGGTATTCGACAAGACCGGCACGCTCACCGAGCACACAGCCGGGATCACGCGCGTCGAGCCGCTCGCCGGCGGCGCGGCAGCGCCGCTGCTGGCGCTCGCGGCAGCGCTGGAGTCGCGCTCCGAGCATCCGCTGGCACGCGCCTTCCCACCGGCAGACCCGGCACTCGCGGTCAGCGACGTCGCCGCGGTGCCGGGCTCCGGTATCGAAGGCTGCGTCGCCGGGCGCCGGCTGCGGCTCGGCACCCGCGCGTTCGCCGGTGCGCTCGCCGCCACACCGGGCCAAGCCGTTCCGGCCGACGGTCCGGGCGGACAGTCGGTGTGGCTCGGCGACACGACCGGACTTCTCGCCCGCTTCGACATCGCCGAGCAGGTACGCCCCGGCACGGCGGGGGCACTCGCAGCGTTGCGTGGCGCCGGCCTGCGCCTCGCCATCGCCAGCGGCGACCAGCCCGGGCCGGTCGGCACCGTCGCCGATGCGCTCGGCATCACGACCTGGCACGCGGCGCTGCAACCTGCGGCCAAGCTCGACCTGGTCCGTACGATGCAGCGCCAGGGGCGCGTCGTCGGCATGGTGGGTGACGGCATCAACGACTCCCCGGTGCTCGCCGGCGCCGACGTCGCCATCGCTGTCGGCAGCGGCACCGCGCTCGCGCACCACGCCGCCGACTGCCTGCTGCTCGGCGCGGGTCTCGAAATGCTGCCACCGGCAGTCAGCCATGCACGGCGTACCATGCACATCGTGCGCCAGAACCTGTGGTGGGCTGTGGCCTACAACGTGGTGGCCGTGCCGCTCGCGGCGACCGGTGTGCTCGCACCGTGGGTGGCCGCGCTTGGCATGTCGGCGAGTTCACTGCTCGTCACCTTCAACGCGCTGCGCCTCGCCCGCCTCGCCCCGGCTGCGGCCACGGCGCCCACGCTCGCCGCGCGACCGGCGGGAGCGGCGCTGCCGTGAGCATCATCTTCGTCCTGATCCCGCTCGGTCTCGGCCTGCTCGGCGCCGCGGTGCTCGCCTTCTTCTGGGCCGTGCGCAGCGGCCAGTTCGACGACCTCGAGACCCCCGCCTGGCGTGTCCTCCTCGATGACGACAGCAAGCCGCCGCCCGGTGGTGACGACCCGCCGCCCGGTTGACGAGGCATTGTGCGTGGTACGCCTAAAGCGTCCAGCGAGGACGTGTTGAACTCGCTTGGATTGCCCGCGCGGCGATCTTCGTACTGGACGGGTTGACGTTCACTGGCAACGCGGTTGATCGGGTGATCGGCGGCGCTCGCTACAACGTGGTGCAGTCAGGCTTCTTCGGGCGACAGCCTGCTCACCGATGTTTCCTCAGTCCGACAGGCTGCTGCCGAGCATCGTCATGACGACGGTCTCGGTCCACTCCCGAGTCTCACGCGCGACAAGCCGGCTGTTCTCCAGACGCTGGTTGTGCAGGAGGGCCGCACCGTTGAGCCGGAAAATATACAGCGAGAGCCGTCGCAGTTTGGCGCTCGACCAGCGCGAACCAAAGCGGTGCAGCATGCGTGCCGTCGCGGCGGCGATTACCTCCGCATGTTGGTCATTCAGTGTCAGCAGTTCCGGATAGTTCTGCCAGTCCGCCAGCAGCATGCTCCCCAGGTTGCCGCTTGCCTCGGCACGTTTGAGTCGCTTGTGAAGTTGTCCGAAGAACACGCGCCACCCTGACGCGTAGGGCCCGTTGTGCTCCCAGTCGAGCAACACCTGCTGGATCGTCTGCAGGTAGTCGGTGTAAATGCTGGCGAATATCGCGGTCTTGTCCGGGAAATACTGGTAGATCGAGCCGACCGGAAGGCCGGCACGCTCCGCGATGCGTGTCGTCGTGATCGCTGCGACACCCTGTTCCTGCAACAGGCTGCGGGTCGCTGCGAGGATGACCTCCACACGTTTGCGCGATCGTTTCTGCGATGGTTTTCTGCGCGGCTCCGCCGCTTCCTTGCGTTTCATGGCATCTCTCGGAGGCCGCAACAGCCGCGGCACTGAATGGCCGCAGACGATACCATGGCGCGATCAGTGTTGTACCGCTCGAGAATCTTCTGGGCGGTGATTTGCTGCTCACTCGTTGCCCTCGGGAGAGCGGACAAACGCCAGGCCTTTTCGACCTGCTCATCCGG
>CAYQAR010000040.1:9280-31139 GCA_964415505.1 uncultured Chromatiaceae bacterium
ACAGCCCAGAAGCGCTCGGAAGAGCTGCAGAAGGTCGGCATCGCCGTGGACGCCTTTGGCGCCGGGGAGCTGCGCGAGTTCGGCATGCACGCCCTCGCCGACGTGACCAGGTTTTCCAACAATGTGCAGTTGTTCGACGAGTACGGCTCCGGCCAGCCTACCTGGGTCATCCGTGGCGTCGGCCTGCAGGATTTCAGCGCCAACAACACCCCGACCGCTGCGATATACGTCGACGACGTGTACCAGACCTCCAACGTCATGGGCTCACAGTCGCTGTTCGACCTCGAGCGCGTTGAGGTGCTCAAGGGCCCGCAGGGTGCGCTGTACGGACGCAACACCAGCGGCGGCGCCGTGCGCATACTGTCAAAGCGCCCCGATCCCACGCAGTCCGAGGGCTATGCCTACGCCAACTACGGCCGATGGCAGGACGTCGCACTCGAAGGCGCCGCAAACATGCCGCTGGGAGAGTCTGCTGCCGTGCGAGTCGCCGGCCGCTGGAACGGGAGTGGCGAGGGCTGGCAGTCGAACGTCATGACTGGCGAGGAGCACGGCGAGCAGGATCGCTGGGCCGTACGCGCGAGTGTGCTGTCCGCGCTGGGCGAGAAGGGCGAGGTGCTGTTGCGCGTGCACGGTGCCGAAGACAACTCGGAGACGGTGCTCGGCCAGACCATCGGCCTGTACAACCCAGCCGCCCCTGGCTTCTGTGCGCCGCTGCTGGCGGGGCGCATCGACAACAGCCAGTGCGCCGCGTACAGCACTTTTTTCGACCCGCAGTTTCGCTTCCCCGACCAGCAGAGCAGCGACGGGAGCAGGACATTCGCGGATCCGATCAACCGGCTCGGCAACGCATCAGCCGGGGCATCGCTGCAGATCAGCTGGGACTTCGAGGGTGTAACGCTCACCTCGATCACCGGTTATGAGGACTTCAAATACGGGCTCAAGTTCGACTACGACGGCGGTTTCGGCGAGTTCAGTCATCAGGATGCCCGCACCGATATCGAGGCCTGGTCGCAGGAGCTGCGCCTTGCCTCGAGCGGTAACGGTCCGATCCAGTGGCAGCTCGGGCTCGAGTACGCGACTGACGATCTCACCGAGAACCGCGAATTCCAGTTCAAGGACGACCTCCTCACCCTGGTACCCATGTTCGGCGGTCAGGCAGGCCTGCTTGCCTACGAGCAAACGACCGAGTCCTGGGCGGCGTGGGGCCAGCTTGGCTGGCAGATCACCGACTCGCTCAAGCTCAATGCAGGCGTCCGCTACACGGACGAGCAGAAGGACTACGAAAACGGCAGTGTCTCAACGCGCTCGGGCGGCGTCGTGTACCCCGTCATAACGGGGCTCGAGGACGATCTGCAGCTTGAAGTCGTCTCCGGCAAGGTCGGCATCGACTGGCTGGTCAGCGACGAAGCGATGCTGTACGCGAGCGTCTCGCGCGGATTCAAGTCCGGCGGCTTCTTCGGCGGCTTCCCGTCTGCCGGCGCGGCGAGCATCCAGCCCTACGACGAGGAAACCGTCATGGCGTACGAGGTAGGGTTGAAGTCTCAGTGGCGCGAGAACACGCTGCGCTTCAACGCCGCGGCCTTCCATTACGACTACAGCGATGCCCAGGGTTATTCGAACGTGCTCGATCCGAGCGGCCTGCTGCTGACGCGCCTCACCAATGTCGGCGACGCCGATCACGACGGTGTCGAGGTGGAGGTCATGTGGCTGCCGACCGAGCGCCTGAGCCTGGAGGCGAACGCCGCCTGGCTCGACGCGGAGATCACGGACTCCGACAAGACTGTTACAACCTGGCTCGGCACCACGGTGCCGCTCGAGGGCCTCGATCGGCGCATGGCACCCGACTTCAGCTACAACCTGGTCGGTCGCTACACGATACCGGTAGGCGACGCGCTCGAGACCTCGCTGCAGGTCGACTACAACTGGCGCGACGACCTCGGCGGCACGGGGCTTTCCGTGATCGAAGACACCATGGACAGCCTGCAGGATGCCTATGGCCTGCTTGGTGCAAGGCTGTCGCTCGCCACGACCGACGGCACGTGGGAGATAGCGTTGTGGGGCCACAATCTCACCGACGAGGAATACGTCACCAACGTGACCAACGACAACGTGGCCAGCTGGATTCAGCTGCCCGGCCAACCGATGAGCTACGGCATCGAGGGGACCTACCGGTGGTAAGCACAATGATGACTCACAGGAGCACGCGTACCGCGTTGCTGGGCGGCGCCGTCGGACTACTCGTGCTGGCTGCAAGCGGTGCGAGCGCGGCCCCGCAACCCGGCGCGGCAGATCTCGGGCTGATGCAGGGCTTTCCGCCACCCGCGGACAAGGCGATCACACTCGCCAACCACATGTTTCCGCCGTTCAACCGCTGGACGTTCCAGCACCTGCGCGAATTGCATCCCACCCGCGAAATCAGCCGTGGCGAAGGCGCATCGTCGACTCTCGCGGAGGAGCCGCTCGACCTCGACGGCGTCACCGGGAGCGTGCGCTCGGGCCGCAAACTGAGCCTGGGACAATTCCTCGACGAGTCGCATACCGACGCTTTCCTCGTGCTGCACCGGGGCAGACTGGTTTACGAGCGCTACTTCAACGGTCAGCAGCGGCACACCCGGCACACGATGTTCTCCGGTACCAAATCCTTCGTGGGCACGCTGATGCTCATGATGATCGAGGAGGGCAAGATCGATCCGGCGCGCACCGTCGCGAGCTATGTGCCAGAACTCAAGGACAGCGCCTTCGGCGACGCGACCGTGCAGCAGGTACTCGACATGACGACTGCGCTCGAGTATCTGGAGGCGTACACGGATCCGAACTCGGATTTCGGCCGCTACGGGATGGTGTGGCGCTTCTGGGGCCCGCCTCCGGTCGGCTACAAGGGACCCCGCACGACCTACGAGTTCCTGCCGACGCTGCAGCGCAAGATGGGCAAGCACGGCGAGGCCTTCCACTATGTGACGCCCAACACCGACGTGCTCGGATGGATCCTGCGCCGCGTCAGCGGCAAGTCAGTGGACCAATTGATCGGGGAACGATTGTGGCAGCCTCTGGGCGCCGAGCGCGACGGCTATATCGCAGTCGACGATGGTGGCACCGAGGGTGCGGGTGGCGGCCTCGCCATTACTGCGCGCGACGCTGCGCGCTTTGGCCAGATGATTCTGCAGGGCGGACACTTCAACGGGCGTGAGGTGCTGCCCGCAGCGGTGGCAAAGCGCATTCTGCAGCCGGGCGATCCGGACACCTTTACTCGCTACTACAAGCAGCTGGCCGGCACATTCCCGGAGGTAAAGTGGTACGGTGAGGTCACCTACGCGTACCACGACCAGTGGTGGACCTTCAACAACGAGCACAAGACCGTCAGCGCGATCGGCGTCTACGGTCAGTACATCTGGATCGATCCAGTCGCCCAGATGGTCGTGGTCAAGCAGTCGTCGAGCCCCGATCCCGAGGGTGGCGCGAACTGGTCGAACGACACCGACGGGCCACTGCTGTACATGGCGCTCGCCAAACATCTGATGAAACATTGAGGTACCCGGCATACCCGCTGCGCGCCGCGTGACGATTCCACGGTTTGACGTTGAGCCCGTCAGCCAGACGCTCCAGATCCCGGGTTTCACCTGGCGGAAGACCAGCGGGCTGAGATGACTGTCGCTGCCGTAACGCGTCAGGCGGTGACGCAGGCAGCGGCAACTCGGCCAACCGCTCACCGATCTGTTCACCGGGTTTTCAGCCGAAAATCCCCGGAGCATTTCCGGCCGGACGGAGCGTCCTCAGGCGTCGAGCGGCAGGCGGCGCACACGCCGTCCGGTGGCCGCGAAGATCGCGTTGACGAGGGCCGGTGCCGCACCCGGCACCGCGGTCTCGCCGACCCCGCCGGGGCGCCCGCCACCGGGCATCAGCACGACCTCGACCGGTGGTGCCTCGGCCAGCGTGAGCAGGCGGCAGTCGTCGAAGTTGCCCTGCTCGATCGCACCACCGCGCAGGGCGATGCGCCCGTGCAGGGCAGCAGCGAGGCCGTCGAGCACACCGCCCTCGACCTGGGCGACGACGGTGTCCGGATGCACGACCACGCCGGGATCGATGACGCACACCACACGCGTGACGCGGATGGCGCCATCGGCTGCGGCAGCCACCTCGACGACCTGGGCGACGATGCTGCCATGGCTCGCGGTGAGCGCCACGCCACGCCCGCGGCCAGGCGGCAGCGGCGTCGACCAGCCGGCGCGCGCCGCGGCCTCGCGCAGCACGGCCTGGTGGCGTGGCCGGTCCGCGAGATGGGCGAGGCGAAACTCCAGCGGGTCGGCGCCAGCCGCAGCGGCGAGTTCGTCCATGAAGGCTTCGATCACGAAGCAGTTCTGCGAACTGCCGGTGCTGCGCCAGAAGCCGACCGGGACTGGTGACTGCTGCGCGACCCAGGCGCAGCGCAGGTTCGGCACCGCCGTGTACGGCAGGTCCGCCGCCCCTTCGAGCGCCGCCGCGTCGCCCCCGGCGTTGCCGCCGAGCGGTGCGGGGGTGCGCACAACGTAACCCGCCAGCGTGGACTGCGAGGCAAGGGCGTAATCGAGCGCAGCGATACGCCCGTCCGGGCCGAGTGCGGCGCGCACGCGAGCCACCGTGGCGGGCCGGTACATGTCGGCGCGCACGTCTTCCTCGCGCCCGTAGCTGAGCTTGACCGGCCGCCCGGGAAACGCACCGGCAACGCGCACTGCGTGCGTGACGAAGTCCATCTCCGCGCGCCGCCCGAAGCCGCCGCCGAGGAAGGTGCGGTGCACCGTCACGCGAGCGGGTGCCACCTCGGCGGCGCGGGCCGCGGCGTCGCGCGCGATGCTCTCGGCCTGCGTCGGCACCCATACGGTGACACCGCCAGGCTCGACCAGCGCCGTGCAGTTCATCGGCTCCATGCACAGGTGCGCAAGGTAGGGCTGCTCGTAGTGCGCCTCGAGCACCGTCGCGGCTGCGCCGAGCGCCGCCGGCGCGTCGCCCTCCTCGCGCACCACGACCGCACCCGTATCGTCGAGCGCCTGGCGCCAGGCGGTGAACATGGCCTCGCTGTCGGGCGCCTGCGCATCCGTCGGCTCCGGCTCGAGCGACAGCCGCTGTGCACCGCGCAGCGCTGTCCAGGTGTCGCCGGCCACCACCGCGACAGCGCTGCTGCCGAGGCGCACCACGCCGGCCACGCCGGCCATGCCGGACACTTCGGCGAGATTGTCGACCCCGGCGAGCCGCGTGCCGGCGAGCGGGCTGTGGCGCACGGTGGCGTAGAGCATGTCGGGACGGCGCACGTCGATGCCGAATTCCGCAGCGCCCGTGACCTTGGCAGGCACGTCGAGCCGCGGCGGGGAGGTGCCGACGAGGCGGAAGGCTGCCGGATCGCGCAGTTGCAGGTCCTCGGGTATGCGCTCCTGCGCCGCCTGCGCCGCGAGTTCGGCATAGGCCGCACGGCGGCCGGTCGCCGCGTCGAAGACGCTGCCGGCCGCCGTTGCCAGTCGTTCCACCGGCACCTGCCAGCGCCGCGCCGCTGCGGCGAGGAGCAGCGCGCGGGCCGCTGCGCCCGCCGGGCGCAGCGTGTCCCAGGCATCGACGATGCTGGTGCTGCCGACGGTCATCGACAGGCCGAGGGCGTGCAGCGCACCACGCGCGGCGCGCTCGCCGAGTTGCGCGAGCGGGCGGCCCGCGGTGTCACCGAGCGGCCGGCCACGCAGCAGGAGGCCGAAGTTGAAGTAGTCGCGATCGGGCAGCGTGAATTCGAAGCGCACGCGGCCCCACTCGACGTCGAGTTCCTCGGCGAGCAGCATCGGCAGCGCAGTGGTCACGCCCTGCCCCATCTCGGCGCGGTGCACGCCGCAGACCACGCTGCCATCGGGCAGGATCTTCACCCAGGCGTTCAGTGCGATCGCACCGGGCGTGGTGGCGGCGAAAGCGTCGGCGGCATCGCCATCGTCGAGCCGGCGGGCGACGGCCCACACGCCCAGCGCGCCGCCCGCGGCCAGGCCGCTGACGATGAATGTCCGCCGCGAGATCGTCATGGTGTGGGCGCTAGTATACTGGCGCCCGGAGGGGTCACCGGCGGATCGTTCGCGTGCGCAGGACCATGACGTGCAGGTTGCTCGGCGCGGTCGCAGCCCTGGCGCTCGCCGGCTGCGAGACGCCATCGCCACCGACGAACGATGCCGACGTCATCGTCGTCGGCGCCGGCATCGCCGGACTGGCCGCGGCCATGGAGGCGGAGAGCCACGGGGCGCGCGTGCTCGTCGTCGAGGTGAACTCGGTCGGCGGCGGCCACGCCATCGGCGCCGGCGGGATCGCCCTGGTCGACACGCCCCTGCAGCGTGCCCGCGGCCACAGCGATTCGCCCGACATCGCCTTTCGCGACTTTCTCGCCTGGGGCGAGGATCCGGATCCCGGGTGGACGCGCCGGTACGCCGAAGCGTCCCGCGTGGAGGTCCACGACTGGCTGGCCAGCATGGGTGTGCGCTTCGCGACACTCGCCGACACGCCGGAGGACAGCGTGCCGCGCCTGCACCAGCCGCAAGGCGCCGGCGCCGGCCTCGTCGTGCCGCTGCTGCGCGCAGCCCTGCAACGCGAGCGCATCAGCTTCCTGTGGAACACCGAGGTGACCAGCATCCTGCGGCTCGAGGGCCAGATGGCGGGGGTGCGCACGCGGCGCACGCGCAGTGCGGGCGAGCGCCTGTACCGCGCTCCGGCCGTCATCCTCGCTACCGGTGGCTTCGAAGCGAATCTCGAACTGGTGCGCCGCTACTGGCGCCAGGACCTGCCGGCGCCGGGCCGCCTGCTGATCGGCGCCGGTCCTTTTGCCCGCGGCAGCGGCCTGGCACTGGCCGAACCATTCGGCGCCGCACTGGCGCGGCTCGATCGCCAGGCCATCGCGGTCAACGGCCTGCCCGACCCGCACGATGCCGGCGGCGAGCGCGGCCTGCTGGTCGACGATCCGGCGGCGATCTGGGTGGATGCAACCGGCCGGCGTTTCACGAACGAAGCCGCCCCGGCCAAAGTCACCGACCGCGCCGTGCTGATACTGGCACCCGCAGCGCACTGGCTCGTCTTCGACGCCGCCGGTGCCCGCAGCCTGCGCGTCCGTGGCGCTACGTGGCTGACGCCGGCGCGGGTGAAGAGCGAGATCCTCGCCAACGCCACGCTCGTGAAGAGCGCCGGCACGATCGAGGACCTGGCTGCGGCCGCTGGCCTGCCGACCGAGGCCCTCGCCGAGACGGTGCAGCGCTTCAACCGCTTCGTCGAAACCGGCATGGACACCGACTTCGGCCGCATCGGCCCCGGCATGACCGAAGCGCCGCCGCGACCGATCCGCGAGCCGCCGTTCTACGCCATGCAGCTCTACCCGACGACCCAGGCGAGCATGGGCGGCCTGGCGATCGACCCCGAGGGCCAGGTCCTCGGCGGTGCCGGGCAGGTGCTGCGCGGGCTGTTCGCCGCGGGCGAAGTGACCGGTGTCGCCGGCATCAACGGCAGCCACGGCGGCGCAGGCACCTTCCTCGGGCCGGCGGTGCTGACCGGCAGGGTGGCCGCGCGCAGCGCGGTCGCACTCGCGCTCGGGCCGCAGGCACTCGACGCCGCCACACCTTCACAGGCGGCCGGGCCGGCGACGCCACCGGTGGCGGTGCGTCGCGAAAGCGGCGACCTGCCTGCCCTGCTGGCCACGCCACGCGCCGGCTACTGGCACTTCGAGGTGTCGCACGCGCGCGTGCTGGAACAGCGCGCCAGCTGCGGCGATTGCCACGCGCGCGGCTGGCCGCCCGCGCCGGCGATCACCCGCGAGCAGCGCCTCGTCCAGCTCGACACCTGTGCGCGCTGCCACTGACCGGCACCGCGGCGGCTTGTCCGCGCAGCGCGCGGCCAGCGGCTGCTAGGATAGCGCTGCCCGCCACCCCGGCTGGCTGAAGCGAGGAACGATGAGCCAGCCCGCCACCCCTGCCCCGCAGACCGATGACGGCTATCCGGCACCTGCCTACGCCTGGTACGTGGTCATCGTCCTGACGCTCGGCTACATCGTCTCGTTCCTGGACCGGCAGATCTTTGCGCTGCTGGTGCAGCCGATCCGTACGGACATGGCGCTGACCGACACCCAGGTGAGCCTCATCGGCGGCCTCGCCTTCGCGCTGTTCTACACCTTCCTCGGCATCCCGATCGGCCGGCTGGCCGACCGACGCAGCCGTCGCGTGATCATCGCCACGGGCATCACGCTCTGGTGTTTCATGACGGCCGCCTGCGGCCTGGCGCGCAACTACTGGCAGCTGTTCCTCGCCCGGGTCGGGGTCGGCGTCGGCGAGGCCACGCTCAATCCCGGGGCCCTCTCGCTCATCAGCGACTACTTTCCGCGGGCACGACGCGGCCGCGCCATCAGCTTCTACAACATGGGCGTGTCGCTCGGAGTCGGCATCGCCAACATCGTCGGCGCTTGGGCGATCGGCCTGGCGAGCGCGATGCCGGCGATCGCGCTGCCGCTCGTCGGTGAGCTGCGTCCCTGGCAGCTGGTGTTCCTGCTGGTCGGACTGCCGGGGCTCGTCGTCGCTGCGCTCATGTTCACCGTGCGCGAACCGGTACGGCGCGACAAGCTGAGCATCACCGCAGCGGACGGGCGGCGCACCGACGACATCACGGTGGCCGAGACCATGCGCTTCCTCGGCCAGCGCCGGGCGCTGTACCTCACGCATTTCCTCGGCATGTCGGTGGTGACGATCATCGGCTACGCCTACTTCTTCTGGATCCCGACGATGTTCGTGCGCACCTGGGAGTGGACGATTCCACAGGCCGGCTACGCCTACGGGCTGGTCACGCTCATCGCCGGGCCGATCGGCGTCAATCTCGGCGGCTGGATCGCCGATGCGCTCTACCAGCGCGGTTACAAGGACGGCCTGATGCGCACCTGCCTGTTTGCGGCGGTGTTCGTGTTCCTGCCGACCTCGGTGCTGATGCCGCTGATGCCGACGCCAGAGCTCGCCATCCTCGTGCTGATTCCGTCGACCCTGTCCGGTGCGGTCATCACCGCCACGGGGGCCGCGGCACTCATGATGGTGGCGCCGAACCAGATGCGCGGCCAGGTGACGGCGGTGTACTACTTCGTCCTCAATTCGCTCGGCCTCACCCTCGGCCCGACGGCGGTCGCGCTGGTCACCGACTATGGCTTCGGCGATCCGGCGGCGCTGCGCTACTCGATCGCGATCGTGAGCATGGGGGCCGGCATGCTCGCGCTCGGCTTCCTCGCCGCCAACCTGCGCCGCTACCGCGCCGGCGTGATCGAAGCCGAGAGCTGGTGAAACTGCTGCAGCAGCGCCGGCACGGCGGCGCTGAAACGTGCGGCGGCAGCCGCCTTGATCGGCCCGTAGCCGCGCACTTCCTCGGGCAGGGCCGCGATGCGCACGGCGAGCGTGTGGTTGGCCGGAGTCAGGTCGGCGAGCAGTTCCTCGACCAGCCGCTCGTAGGTCGCCACGAGGTCGCGATCCAGGCGCCGATCGGCGCTGTAGCCGAAGAGATCGAAGGGCGTGCCACGCAGGAAGCGCAGGCGCGCCAGCGCGCGGAGCACCGGCAGCAGCCAGGGGCCGAACTCGCGCTTCGCCGGTCGCCCGGTCAGCGGATCCGGTCGCGCCAGGAGCGGCGGTGCCAGGTGGAAGTGCAGCCGTGAGCTGCCCGACAACCGCTCCCGCAGTCCGCCGAGAAACGCCGGATCGCTGAGCAGGCGCGCGACCTCGTATTCGTCCTTGTAGGCGAGCAGGCGGAAGTAGCTGCGCGCCACCGCCAGCGCGAGTTCCTGGTGGCCAGCACCGGCGCGCTGCGCCTCGCGTTCCTCGACCAGGCGCACGAGGCTCTCGTAGCGGTGGGCGTAGTCGTCGTCCTGGTAGGCAGCGAGAAAGCCGGCGCGCCGGGCGACGAGTGCCTTCAGGCCCTGTGCGGCCGGCACCACCTCGAGGCCGGCGGCAGCTTCGGCCGCATGCAGGTCGTGCGCTGCGAGCCGCCCCCAGGCGAAAGCGGCGCGGTTGCGTGCCGGCGCCACGCCGTTGAGGTCGATGGCTTCGAGGATGGCCGCTTCGCCGACCGGCACCAGGCCGCGCTGCCAGGCGTAGCCGAGCAGCAGGAAGTTGGTCGTGATCGTATCGCCGGTGAGCGCCTGCGCGAGCTGCGCGGCCTGCAGGAACCACGCCGCTGCGGGCCGCACGGCATCCTCGATGCCGTCGCGCAGGGCGCACTCCGGCAGCTGCAGGTCGGGTGCGCGGATGAAAGCGGCGGGCATGTCCACGTCGGTATTGACCACGGCACTGCTGCGGGCGATCGACAGCTTGCCGAGCGCTTCGCCACCACCACCGACCAGCAGGTCGCCGGCGAGCAGCAGGTCGGCATCGCCGGCGGGGATGCGCGGCGCGTGCACCAGGTCGGCACTCGCACCGATCCGCACGAAGCTGAGCACGGCGCCGAACTTCTGTGCGAGCCCGGTCTGGTCGATGGTGGTGGCGAAGCGGCCCTCGAGATGCGCCGCCGTGCCGAGCACGGCGCTCAGCGTCACCACCCCGGTGCCGCCGATGCCGGCGATGACCAGTCCCCAGGCGCCGGTGAGTTCCGGCAGCTTCGGTACCGGCAGCGCCGACGTGTCGGCAGCGACCACGTCCGGCCGGACGAGTTCGCCACCGTGCACGGTGACGAAGCTCGGGCAGAAGCCGTCGAGGCAAGACCAGTCCTTGTTGCAGCTGTCCTGGTTGATGGCACGCTTGCGGCCGAACTCGGTCTCCACCGGCACCACGGACAGGCAGTTCGAGCGCGTGCTGCAGTCGCCGCAGCCCTCGCAGACGAGTTCGTTGATGAACACGCGCTGCGCCGGGTCGGGGAGCCGCCCGCGCTTGCGCCGGCGGCGCTTCTCGGCGGCGCACATCTGCTGGTAGATCAGCACCGTCACGCCCGGCACCTCGCGCAGCTCGCGCTGCAGCCGGTCGAGTTCGCGACGCTGGTGGAAGCCGACTCCCGCGGGAAAGCCGCGGCGCTCGTCGTGGCCATAGTCGTGGTCGCTCACCACGACGATGCGCGCCACGCCTTCCCCGGCGAGCTGCTGGGCGGCCTGCGCCACGGTGAGATCGCCATCGACCGGCTGGCCACCGGTCATCGCCACCGCGTCGTTGAACAGCAGCTTGTAGGTGATGTTGACCCCGGCGGCCACGGCGGCGCGGATCGCGAGCAGCCCCGAGTGGAAATACGTGCCATCGCCCATGTTCTGGAACACGTGCGGCGTGGCGGTGAACGGTGCCTGGCCGATCCAGGCCGCGCCCTCCCCGCCCATCTGCGTGAAGGTCGCCGTGCTGCGATCCATCCACAGCGCCATGTAGTGGCAGCCGATGCCCGCCATGGCGCGACTGCCCGCAGGCACGCGCGTGGAGGTGTTGTGCGGGCACCCCGAGCAGAAATACGGCAGCCGGCCGAGCGCGGACGGATCGGCCGCTGCCGGCTGCTCGGCGCGCGCCACCGTCGCCACGCGCCGGCTCACCGCCTCGCTCTGGAAGAACGGCTGCAGCCGCGCCGCGATCACCTGCGCGACCAGTCCCGCGGTGAGCTCCCCGGCGGCCGGCAGCAGCCACGCGCCGGCCTCGTCGAACTTGCCGACCACACGCGGGCGCTCGGTGCTGTCCCAGTTGAACAGCTGCGCCTTGAGCTGCAGCTCGATCACCGCGCGCTTCTCCTCGACCACCAGCACCTCCTCGAGCCCGCGCGCAAAGGCGCGCACGCCGTTGCTCTCGAGCGGCCAGGGCATCCCGACCTTGTAGACGCGCAGGCCGATCCCGGCAGCCACGCGCGCGTCGATGCCGAGGTCGTCGAGCGCCTGGCGCACGTCGAGGTAGCTCTTGCCGGTGGTGACGATGCCGATGCGCGGCTTCGGGCTGTCGATCACGACGCGGTCGATGCCGTTGGCCGCGGCGAAGGCGAGCGCCGCGTAGACCTTGTGGCGCTGCAGCCGCGCCTCCTGCTGCAGCGGCCAGTCCGGCCAGCGCGTGGCCAGGCCTTCGGGCGGCATGTCGAAGCCGGTCGGCAGCACGAGGCGCACCCGCGCCGGGTCGGCATCGACCGTGGCCGAGGAGTCAAGCAGTTCCGCGGTGGCCTTCAGCGCCACCCAGCAGCCGCTGTAGCGCGACATCGCCCAGCCGAGGATGCCGAAATCGAGCAGGTCCTGCACACCGGCCGGGTGCAGCACGGGCATCATCACCGCCGTGAAGACGTGTTCGCTCTGGTGCGGCAGCGTGGAGGAACGCGCCGCGTGGTCGTCGCCGGCGACGGCGAGCACGCCACCGTGGCGTGAGGTCCCCGAGGCGTTGGCGTGGCGGAGCACGTCGCCGCTGCGGTCCACGCCCGGGCCCTTGCCGTACCACAGGCCGAAGACCCCGTCGTAGCGTGCTCCCGGAAACAGGTTCGCCTGCTGGCTGCCCCAGATCGCCGTGGCGGCGAGATCCTCATTCACGCCGGGCTGAAAACGCACGTGGTGCGCTTCGAGGTGGGCCGCAGCGCGCCACAGCTGCTGGTCGAGCCCGCCGAGCGGCGAACCGCGGTAGCCGGAGACGAACCCGGCGGTGTTCAGCCCCGCGGCGACGTCGCGCTGGCGCTGCACCAGCAGCAGGCGTACCAACGCCTGCAGGCCCGACAGGTAGATCGTGCCCGAAGTGCGGGTGTACTTGTCGTCGAGACTGGCCTTCGCCTGCATCGTGCGCGACCCCGTCCGGCGGCCGCCTGGCCGAGCGGCTAGATTACTCGACGCCGCATGGCCTGTCGCTTCAGCCGGCGAAGGCGGCGGCCACGGCCGCCTCGGCCGCTGCGCGCTGCTCGGCGAGCGAGCGGGCCGCCTGCAGCTGGCTCGCAGCGCGCACCTGGTTGTGCTCGCTGCGGCTCGGGAACTCGCGCGGATTCCAGCCGAAGTAGCTCTCATTGAGGGCATCGGCGCAGAAGCGGGCGGCGAGTTCGATGTAGATGGTCTCGGTAGCGGTGACGATCGAGCGCCATTCCGCCGCCGTGATCCAGCCGGCAGCGCCACGCGCGTAGCCGGCGACACCGGCCGCGAACAGTTCGAGCGAGAACCAGGCGCGGCTGCGGTCCTCGCCCGCCGGGTTGCACCAGGAGCGCAGCGCATCGCCGAGTTCGAGCGGCAGAGCCATGCGCGACAGCGTGTCGAGGTCGATCAGGCAGATCGCCCGGGTGTGGTCGTGCGTGAACAGGATGTTGTTGAGCTTCGGGTCACCGTGCACGATGCGCTCCGTCACGGCCGGCAACGGCGGCAGCTGCTCGGCTGCGGCGAGGATCACGCGGGCGAGCGGCTCGACTGCCGCGAAACACCGGTGCTGGCGGTGCGTCACCAGCGCCTGGCGCAGGTTGGCGAGGTGCCGAGCGGTGTCGTGCACACCGGCGCGCACACTGCGGAACTCATGGCCAAGGTCGCTCACGGCGCGATGGAAGCGCGCCAGCGCCGCGCCGGCTTCCGTTGCCTGTTCCGGGCGCTCCAGCCGGTCGAGGCCGACGCCGTCGATCCAGCTCAACGCGCGCCAGACCCCACCCCCGGCCTCGACCCAGAGGTCGCCGGCCAGCGTGCGCAGCAGCCGCGGCGTGACCTCACCGCGCGCCTCGAGGTGCCGCGTCACGGCGTCGATGTCCTCGTTGACTTCGGCGCGGAATACCGGGTGCAGCCGCTGCAGCACGAAGCGTCCACGCGCCGGGTCCGCAACCGCAAAGGTCTGGTTGATCAGGCCCGCGCCGAGCGGGTGCACGGCGGCATCGCCGGCACCCCAGGCCAGCAGGGCCGCCCCGAGGCCCGGCGGCGTGCCGACCGGTTCCGGAGCTGTCACCGCAGCCCCCGGTATAGTGTCGGAACGAAACTTCCTTGACAGCTGGCGCGGCGGCCGTCGAAACTATTGCCCATGACCACCTCCGCCATCGACAGCACCATGGGCCCTCCCGGCCTCGTCTTCACCAACGCCGCGGCCCTCAAGGTCTCGCAGTTGATCCAGGACGAGGGCAACCCGAACCTCAAGCTGCGCGTGTTCATCTCCGGCGGCGGCTGCTCGGGCTTCCAGTACGGCTTCACGTTCGACGAGAAATCCGAGGACGGCGACACCCACGTCGAGAACCAGGGCGTGACACTGCTGATCGACCCCATGAGCTTCCAGTACCTGGCCGGCGCCGAGATAGATTACAAGGAAGACCTCGAGGGTGCCCGCTTCGTGATCCGCAACCCGAACGCCGCCACGACCTGCGGCTGCGGCTCCTCGTTCTCGGCCTGACGGCCGGCACCGGCCGGTACCGCGCTCAGGTCCCCCGGCACTGCTGGCAGTGCACGCAGAGCTGTTCGAGTTCGGCTGCACTCAGCGGCTCACGCATGAGACGGCAGGTGAAGCCCTGACCACCGTTTGCCGACAGGTGGCCGCACAGGCTACACAGCGCCGGTGCGGGCCGGTCGCGCTCCACCGCCAGCTCGCGCAGGATGCCGCGCAGTCCGCTCGCCGTGCGATCGCGCTGCGCCGGGCTCAGTTGCAGGGCGGCGCGGACCACGGCCTCGAACGGATCGGCAGCAAGCGTACGCCGCCCCCTGGCGGTGAGATCGAAGGTGGCGCTGCGCCCGTCGCGCGCCGAACGCGTGCGGGTGAGAAAGCCGCGGGCGACGAGGCTCTTCACGGTCTGCGAGGCGGTGCCGCGGGTGGTGGCGTGGAAATCCGCGAAGGCCGAGATGGTGCGCGAGAAACGGTTGGCGCGGGCGAAGAAGCGCAAGGCCATCCACTGCGCCGGTGTCAGTCCTGCCGCCGAACTCTCGCCGTAGACCGCCCTGCCGACCTGCAGCGCGAGTTCCGCGACCCGCCTCTCGCTCGTGACCTGCGCCTTGCCCATGGGAAAGATGGTATCGGAGCCGAAAATCATTGACAATTTGCGTGACGTCCCCATGTTGGCAGATGGTTTTGAGACGAAACCAGGACAGACAGCCATGAGCATCAGCCTGACCCCGAAAGCCGCGAGCCGCGTGCGCGACTACCTCGCCCGCGAGCGCCAGGCCGTCGGCCTGCGCCTGGGTGTGCGCAAGACCGGCTGCTCCGGCTTCGGCTACACCGTCGAGTTCGCCGACGCGGTGCGCGAGGGTGACGTCGTGCTCGACGCCGACGGCGTGCAGATCGTCGTCGCCGCCGAACACCTGTCGCTGCTCGACGGCGCCCGCATCGACTACGTGCGCGACGGGCTCAACGAAAAATTTGCCTTCGACAACCCCAACGCCACCGGCCAGTGCGGCTGCGGCGAAAGCTTCAGCGTGCAGTGACCGCCACGGGCACGCCGGCAGCGCGCTCCCCCACCCCCCAGCGAGACCGATCATGAGCCTGGATACCCAGACCCGCGAGATCATCGACGACGTGCTGCGCAACAACCGCGTGGTGCTGTTCATGAAGGGCCACCGCCAGCAGCCGCAGTGCGGCTTCTCGGCCAAGACCGTGGCGGCCCTCGACATGCTGCTCGCCGACTACCTGCACATCAACGTGCTCGACCACCCGGAGATCCGCGAGGGCATCAAGGCCTACGGCAACTGGCCGACGATCCCCCAGCTCTACGTCGCCGGCGAACTCATCGGCGGCAGCGACATCGTGCTCGAGATGTTTGCTTCAGGCGAACTCGCCCAGGCGCTCGGCATCGACGCGCCGCAGGACACGACTCCGCGCATCGCGGTGAGCGACGCCGCGGCGACGATCATGCGCAGTGCCCGCGACCAGCGCGCAGGCATGGCCATCCACCTGCGCATCGATGCCGGCTGGCAGCACACCCTGAACCTCGCGCCGCTCACCGGCGCGGAACTCTACGCGACCGCCGGCGACATCGATCTCTACATGGACCCCTGGACGGCGAGCCGCGCCGACGGCCTGCGCATCAGCCTCGACGAGACAGTGCAGGGCACGCACTTCGTCTTCGACAACCCGAATGCGCCGCCACCGGTCGCCCAGATGAGCGTCGCCGAACTCAAGTCGCGCCGCGACGCCGGCGAGAAGATCGAGCTGATCGACGTGCGCGGTCCCGATGAGCGGGCCATCGCCTGCATTCCCGGGGCGCGGGAGTGGGGCGAGGAAACCGACCGGCATCTCGACAGCCTGCCGCGCGATGCGCTCATCGTGTTCTGCTGCCACAAGGGTGGTCGCAGCCAGCAAGCCGCCGAGTACCTGCGGCGCAAGGGCTATCGCAACGTGCACAACCTCACCGGGGGCGTCGACGCCTGGGCGCGGGACGTGGACCCGGCGGTACGGCGGTACTGAGCCAGAGCAGAGTCGCGACTGGCGTCGCTCCCACAGCGGCGGCCTTGTCCTGTGGGAGGGGTGTCGCGACTGGCGTCGCTCCCACAGCGGCGGCCTTGTCCTGTGGGAGGGGCGCAAGCCCCGACAGCTGTCGCGACTGGCGTCGCTCCCACAGGGGTATCGCTCTCACAGGATGCCGCTCCTGCGGCTGCGCCTTACGGCGCCGGGCAGTCGGCCAGCGCCGGGTCGTCGTCGAGCGAGAGGAATTGCAGGGGCTGTACGCCACCGACGCTGTCGACGATCGCCAGCGTGTAGAGCCCGCTCGTCGCCAGCGTCACGCGTTTCGTCAGCAATACCGTCGGTGCGGCATCCGGCGTGGCGGTGTCGCCCTTAGCCAGCGTCACCTGGTAGTTCCCGGCCTCGTAGAACAGCGGGCCGGTGTCCGCGCCCTTGCGCACCCCGGTGAAATCCGGGTCCTCGTCAGCGAGGGCGGCGCAGGCCGCCGTGATGTAGAGCTCCAGCCGGTCCGTGGTCGGATCCCCCGCCACCGCTGCATCGCCGGCGAGGGAAACATCGAGTATGCGCAGCTGTCCGGCGGTCGCCACGCGCCGTGCGTTCGCGTACGACTGCAGCGTCACCTCGGTCGTCGTCGCCGTATCCGACACCAGCCCGGTGGCGAGCGCTGTCTGTTCGAACCCGGCCGTGAGCCCGACGGCAAAGCTGCGTGCGGTGACAGCCGCTGCATCGCTCTTCTGCAGCTTGATTTCGTAGTTGGCTGGCGTGAGCGCATCGAATGGCCCGATCGCCTGGTAGGCGAGCGCACAGCGCGTGACCAGCGTGGTGCCGCCTGGGGTCGGCGGATCACAGGCCTGGCGTGCACTGTCGTCGACGCTCGTCGCGTTCACGAAGGCGTCCAGCGTATACGCGCCCGGTGAGGCATTGACGAGGCGCAGGTTGCCGCTGGTGCCGCTGTCGAGCACGACCGCAGCACCGGTTCCGGTCAGTACCGTGAGCTGCAGCGGATGGGCGGCGGCGTCCAGCCCCGGATTGGTGACCACGGCGATGAGCAGCGTGCCCTCCAGCGTGAGATACAGCTGCTGGGAATCGAGCAGGACCTCGGCGGGATTGCCGGCAGCCGTCACGACGACGCGGGCATTGCCACCGGCAAGTTCGGACTGCGGGGTCCAGGACTTGTAGGCCAGACCCGACGCAAACGGGGTACTGGCCGATACCAGCGCGTCCGGGGCGATGACGTAGACGTCCACGCCGGGCACGCCGGCCGCAGCGTGTACGACCTGCACCCGCGTCTTTGCGGTCGGTACCCCGTGGGTACGCGTCGGGATCTGCAGGACCTCCTCCGCCTGTGCGGCCGCCGAGCCGACCACGACCAGGGTGACCTCGTCGTTCACGTCGAAAGCCAGCCGCTCATCGAAGATCGTGCGCTCATCGGGGTCTGCGTCGGGATCGTAGGGCAGGCGCTCGACGATGCGGATGTCGTAGCCGCCCGAGGCGAAGGCCAGCCAGGCCGAGCCGCTGCGGTAGTCGAGGTTGGCCGCCTTGAGGTCATCGTTGACGTACAGCGACATGCGCGGTGCATCAGGCGTGGCGTGCAGCATGCGCACGGCACCGCTCGAGGCACTGTCGCCGCTGACGCAGCCGCCGGCGCCGAGCGCCAGGAGCACAAGCAGACCCACTCGCTTCATCGCGTCCTCCAGCTGGCCCCCTGCGGCCGGTGCGTGCGGCAATTACGCCCGGTGCGGGCGCCTGCGCGATGGCGGGGCCCGTTGTTCGTGGTTCAGGCGCAGCGCCGCAGCCGTGCCCGGGGGCGGGCCGGCATTATAGCGGCAGTGCCGGGGCGCGCACCGGCCTGGCCGGTGGGGCGTCAGCTCAGTGGACGCAGGAGGAGCCTTCGCGCGGCAGCAGCGGGAAGCCATCCGGCTGGGCGATGGCCGCCGGACTGGCCGGCAGGCTGGCATCCGGCGGTACGAGATACAGTTTTCCGTCGGGTTCGAGCTGTGCCCGGTAGGCGCCACGCAGCATCCAGTCGATGCCACGGAACTCGCCCGGCTTGCGGTTCGGGGCGATGTAGGTGTGGACGCACCCGTCCCAGAACACGATCAGCGGCCGGCCGCTGTCGGTCGGGTACTTGAACGTCCCCTCCCGGTCAGGCCGCAGCTCGTTGTCCTCGACGAGGATGGTGCGCCCGCTGTGGTTGTAGAACTGCACCACCGAGGTGCCCGGCGCCTTGTCGAAGATGCTGCAGCCGGCGAGCACGCCCGCCACCAGCCAGCCCATGATCCGGATCGTCCTGCTCACCATCGCCGGTTCTCCCTGTGGCCCGGCGCGGCGCGCACGGGCGCCCCGGCTGTCCGGGGCCCGCGTATTGTGCCGGCGCGACCCGCCGATCACAAAGGACCGGGTCGTGGTTTTGCCGCCGCGCTGCGCACGGGCAGGACCAGGCGCACCGGCCCGTCGAGGGCGGCCAGCAGCGACGGGTCGCGCCCATACACGTCGCGGAAGAAACCGACCGTGCCGTCCGGGCCGGCAATCGCGGTCAGGTAGACCAGCAGCACCGGTACCGGCACCGGCAAGGTGACCCGCCGGGTGCTGCCGGTGGCGATCGCTGCCTCGAGGGCAGCCCGGTCCCAGCGCGGGTCGTCGAGCACCCGCTCGGCGAGGGCCAGCGGGTCTTCGACGCGGATGCACCCCGAGCTGAACGTGCGCTCTGGCCGGTCGAACAGCCCGCGCGCCGGGGTGTCATGCAGGTACACCGCATGCGGGTTGGGAAACATCAGCTTGATGCGGCCGAGCGCGTTGGCAGGCCCCGGTTCCTGGCGCAACGTGTAGGGCACACCGCGCCGGTACGCTGTCCAGTCCACCGACCGCGGATCGACCACGCGCCCGGCGCGGTCGAGCACGGTGATGCGCTCGCGGCTCAGGTAGTCCGGATCGCGCCGCAGCTTCGGCAGGATGTCCTCGCGCAGGATCGTCGGCGGCACGGTCCAGGTCGGGTTCAGTTCGATGTACGTCATGAGGCCGCGGAAAATCGGCGTCTGGCGGGCGGCGCGCCCCACCACCACGCGGCTCTGCCAGGCCAGGCGATGCTCGCGCACGTAGCCGACGTGGAACCCCGCCACGTTCACCACCACGTAAGTCGCCGGCGCGTCGCCGGCAACCCAGCGCACCCGCTCGAGCGACAGGCGCAACTGGTCGATACGGCTGGCCACCGGTACGTTGAGTTCCTGCAGAGTCGCCGGGCCGACGTCGCCGTCGGCCGCCAGCGCGTGGCGTGCCTGGAAACCGCGCACCGCTGCCGAAAGCGACTCGTCGAAGATATCGGCCTCCGTGACCGTGGCCGCCGCTGTGGAATCGCCCTCGAGGCGCAGGCGCTCGCGCAGCTGCACAACCCGCGGATCGCGGTCACCGGCGCGCAGCGTCGGGCCGGGTGCGACCTGCGGCCAGCCGCCGGCGGCGGCCATCGCCCGGTAGCGCACCAGGGCCTGCTGCAGCTGCCGGTACCAGGGCCCGCCGCGAATCTCCTCGGCGAGTCGCGCCGCGAGCGACGGCGCATCGATCGCCGTGGCGAGCAGCGTCACCGGATCCTCGTCGTCCGCGAATCCGCGGCGGAAGTTCCAGGCCGGTTCCATTTCCGCAGGATCGACCTTGCCGAAGCGGCGCTGGTAGCCGTAGCGGATCAGCGCCTCGGTAAGCAGCAGGTCGCGATCCGCCGCCCGTCCCGGGTCGGCCGCACCGGCACCCGCCGCCGCGATATGCGACAGGAAGAAATCCTCCGGCTCGAGGCCGTGGTCGCTGGCGCCGGCGAGGAGCCGCGTCAGGTCCCCGACCCGGGCCGGGTCGGTCCAGGCCGGTGCCCAGGCCCGCCGGGCGTAGTACTCCGCCAGGATGTCCTCGCGGCCGAGGACGACACCGTCGATCTCGAGCTGGCCCGTGTCGCGCAGGGTGGCCAGGCGGTCCCGGATGGCGTGAGCCACCTCGTCCATGGCCGTGGCCGGCAGGGCCAGCATGGCCAGGACGACGACACCCAGCCAGCGGCTCCGGCGCGTCCCGGCCGCTGGTGAAAAATTGTGCAGCCGGTCATTGCCCGGCCCGGCAGGCTCTGGGAGAATCCTGCCTTCTGTTAAACAGGCTCCGGCCAAGAGAGCTAGCTCCCGGGAGGTTCGCGTGGAGGAAATCCGCAGCCGGCGAAGTCTGCTCAGAACGGCGGGCCTGCTGGCACCACTCGCATTCACCCCGCTCCGGGCCCTGGCCCGCGCACCCGTGCGCGAGCTGCGTTTTTACCATACGCATACTAGCGAAAAGCTTGACGTCGTGTATGCCGAGCACGGTGCGTACCTTCCGGAAGCACTGTCGCGCATCGACTATCTGCTGCGCGATTTCAGGAGCGGCGACGTGCACGCGATCGACCCGCGCCTGCTCGACATCCTCGCTGCCGTGCAGGCACGCACGGGCAGCACCGGCCGCTACGAGGTCATCTCCGGTTTCCGCTCACCGGCCACCAATGCGATGCTGCGCCAGCGTTCATCGGGCGTCGCGAGCCGCAGCCTCCACCTCGACGGCCAGGCCATAGACGTACGTCTGCCCGGAACCAGCACGCGCCAGCTCCGCCAGGCCGCGATCCTGCTCGGCCAGGGTGGCGTCGGCTACTACCCCACCGACGATTTCGTGCATCTCGACACCGGGCGCGTGCGGACCTGGTAGCGGCCGGCCGTCATCGTCTCAAGCGCCGCCTATCACCGCGCACGCCACGACCTTATCCTCATGCCCATCACCAGCCAGCTGCGCGTCAACGCGTTTGGCGATCTGCTGGTGCAGGACTGGCAGGCTGCGCGATTGCTCATGCCCTCGGCCATCAAGCCCGTGCTCGCCACCCTCGACCAGAGCCTCGTCATCAAACCCCTCGGCATCCTCTCCGCACGCGACCAGGCCGCGTTGCACGCGCTCATACCACAACTGCTCGGCTGAACCGCAGTTCGACAGCGTTTCGGGTGACCAGGCGGCGTTCGCCGTCTATCGATTTCAGGTCAATCAGCGCTCAGGCTGCCAGTCTCTTGACCTTCGGGCGTCCATGCCGCCGTACCTGCCAGAGATCGTACTGCGCCTGAAGGTTGATCCAGATGTCCGGCTCGGTGCCAAAGACACCCGCCAGACGCGCCGCCATATCCGGCGACACCGACACCCGACCGTTCACGATTGCCGACACGTGCTTACGGCTTACCCCAAGGGCATCGGCCGTCTGAGTGATCGTCACACCGAGCGGGACCATGTACATCTGCTTGAGGATCTCGCCGGGATCGGCTGGACTGTGCATCCGGCCGGAACTCTCAATGGTAGTCTTCATAATCCACCTCGTAAGCGTGCCCACCCTCGAAACGGAAAGTCACACGGTAGTTCCCGGCCTCGTCCATCACCGTGGTGGCCGAGCCCAGGTGATCGCCGGTGACGTAGTACGTCGAACTCGCCGGGCTCGCCCCGCTGCGCCGGGTGTGGATGGCCATGGAGCCTGCCCCGGCCGGGATGTAGTGCCGGCACTCGGTCACCGCCCCGCGCTGCACCTTCTCCACCAGCCCGCCGAGGTAGGTGGT
>CAYQAR010000041.1:0-29928 GCA_964415505.1 uncultured Chromatiaceae bacterium
ATGATCAGCGTGCGCTCGAACTGGCCGGTCTTGGCGGCATTGATGCGGAAATAGGTCGACAGCTCCATCGGGCAGCGCACGCCCTTCGGCACGTAGACGAAGGAACCGTCACTGAAGACCGCCGAGTTGAGCGCTGCATAGAAGTTGTCGCGATGGGGCACGACCGTGCCGAGGTACTGTTCGACCAGCTGCGGATGCTCGCGCACCGCTTCGGAAAACGGGCAGAAGATCACGCCGGCTGCGGCCAGCTTTTCCTTGAAGGTCGTCACCACCGAGACGCTGTCGAACACGGCGTCGACGGCGACGCCGGCCAGACGGGCGCGCTCGTGCAGCGGGACGCCGAGCTTCTCGTACGTTTCGAGCAGCTTCGGGTCGACTTCGTCGATGCTTTTCAGGCCGTCGCCGGGCGCCTTCGGAGCCGAGTAGTACGAAATCGCCTGGAAGTCGATGGGCGGGTAGTGGACCCTGGACCAGGCGGGTTCGCGCAGCGTGAGCCAGTGGCGGAACGACTTCAGGCGCCAGTCGAGGAGAAACTGTGGCTCCTGTTTTTTTCGTGAAATCAGCCGGATGACGTCCTCGTCAAGTCCGGGAGGTACCGTATCGGACTCGATGTCGGTCACGAAGCCGTGCCGGTATCGGCGGCCTACCAGTTCCTCGATGTGGTCGACGTTGCTCATCGGTTGCGATCGTGGCGGTGCACGGTGCGGGCGATGCCATGGGTGAGTGCGTGCACCGGCAGGTCGCGTGCCGGGCGTGCCAGATCCGCGAGCGTGATGTCATCGAGAGCCGCGTGGATCGCCCTGTTGATCTTCTGCCAGGCGCCGCCGACCGGGCACAGGGCCTCGAGCTCGCACTGGCTGTCGCTGTGGCTGCACTCGGTGATCGCGACCGGACCGTCGAGGATGTCGAGGATTTCCGCTGCACTGATCGCTTCGGCAGGGCGCCCCAGCGAATAGCCGCCGTCGGCCCCGCGACTGGACACGACGAGCCCGGAGCGGGTCAGCAGCTTGAGGATTTTCTGCACCGTCGGCAATGCCACGTGAGTCCCGGCGGCTACGTCGCTGGCCGAGCACACCCGTCCGCCGCGTGTGGCGAGGTGCACGAGGATCATGGTGCCGTAGTCGGTGATGCGGCTGATGCGAAGCATTGGCGGATGCCTGCCGTTGATATGGGACCATATTAGTCCGAATTGAAGGAGCGGGCAAGCCGCTCGCGCGGAAGGGGAGCGGGCTCAATCGATCTGGTATCCTGCGCCCTTTCCGTCAGGCACCACCACATGGTGACCTGTCATCACCGCTAGTCGCTGGAGAATTCGGCCATGCAGGCTGGGCATTTGGCTGGTTGGGCTGCATGTACCGTCCGGAACGGACCGACGACGGGCAACCGGTCCACGACAGCGGTCTCGTGAGCACGAGCTTCAGCGGTTGGCGCGCATGACAGCTGGGTCGTCACAGCCGATGATTGCCGTCGATGGCCTGCGTTACGCAACAGGCACGGGCCATGTGATTTTCGATGGCTTGTCGCTGACGGTGCCGCGGGGTGGCGTGACCGCCATCATGGGCCCTAGCGGCACAGGCAAGACCACGCTGCTGCGCATGATCACGGGCCAGATCAGGCCGGCAGCCGGCCGGGTGCTGGTCGACGGCGAGGAAGTCGCCGCCCTCGACCTGGCGGGACTCTACGCCCTGCGTCGCCGCATGGGCATGCTGTTCCAGAACTCGGCCCTGCTGACCGACTATTCGGTCTTCGAGAACGTCGCGTTTCCGTTGCGCGAGCACACCCGGTTGCCGGAACGGCTGGTTCGTACGGTCGTGCTTACCAAGCTGCACGCGGTCGGGTTACGTGGTGCGGCGGCGCTGATGCCGGCTGAGCTCTCGGGTGGCATGGCGCGGCGTGTGGCACTGGCGCGTGCCATGGTGCTCGATCCGGAACTGCTGCTCTATGACGAGCCGTTCGCGGGCCTCGACCCGATCTCGATGGGCATGGTGCTGCGTCTGATCCGGGCCAACAATGATGTTCTCGGCGTCACCAGTGTGGTGGTGTCCCATGACGTCGAGCAGATCAACACCATCGCGGATTTCTGCTACGTGGTGTCGGGCGGCAGGGTCATCGGCGCCGGCACACCGGCTGAGTTGCAGGACTCGGCTTCCCCGCTGATCCGCCAGTTCATGAGCGGGGAGGCGGATGGACCCGTGCCCTTCCACTACCCGGCGCGGGATTACCAGGAGGAGTTGTTCGATGGCGGCCCTTGAAGCCGGCAATTTCGGCCAGGTTGGACGCCGGCTCGGTGCGGCCGTGCGCAAGCTCGGCGCCGTCGCCTTCTTTCTCATGGCCAT
The DNA here is from genome assembly GCA_964415505.1 of uncultured Chromatiaceae bacterium. GTDB lineage: Bacteria > Pseudomonadota > Gammaproteobacteria > Steroidobacterales > QUBU01. Next base: position 2,337 of record CAYQAR010000041.1, read on the forward strand.
GCTCCGCGCGTTGCCCTACGCGATGCGTCGTCCGGGACTGGTGTGGCGGCAGGTCCACAATGCCGGAGTACTGTCGCTCGTCATCATCATGACCTCGGGCTTCTTCGTCGGCATGGTGATCGGGCTGCAGGGCTACGACGCGTTTTCCCGCCTGCGCCAGGAGGATCTGCTCGGTGCCGGTGCTGCCCTGACGCTGCTCAAGGAACTCGGCCCGGTGGTTACGGCGCTCCTGTTCGCCGGGCGTGCTGGTACGGCCCTGACTGCCGAGATCGGTCTGATGCGCGCTACGGATCAGCTCTCGGCGATGGAGGTGATGGCAGTCGATCCCATGGGGCGGATCGCGGTGCCGCGCTTTCTCGGTGGCGTCATTTCCGTGCCGCTGCTGACCGCCGTGTTCAGCAGCATCGGCATACTCGGCGCCTACTTCGTTGGCGTTCAGCTCATGGGCGTGGACAATGGTGCTTTCTGGTCCCAGATGCAGGAATACGTCGAGTCGGAAGATGTCTGGGAAGGGGTCCTGAAAAGTGCCGTGTTCGGTGTGGCCGCCAGCCTGGTTGCAGTGTTCGAGGGATATACCTCGGAGCGGACTGCCGAAGGCGTCGGGCTGGCTACCACGCGCACCGTGGTCATCACCTCGGTCCTCGTGCTGATTCTCGATTACATGATCACGGCCTTCCTGCTCTAACCGCGACAGAGGCGACGATGGAAAGTACACCGGCAAGGGAACTCGGCGCAGGGATGTTTGTCCTGCTTGGCTTTGCAGCGCTCTTCTTCCTGGCGACCCAGACCACGAACATTGAAAGCTACATCAACGAGGATGGTTACCTCGTCACGGCCACGTTCGAGGACGTGGCTGGCCTCAAGGAGCGTGCTCCGGTCACCATGGCGGGGGTGACGATCGGGCGTGTCGAAAAGATCGAGTTCGATCCCGATGGCCTGAATGCCGTGGTGACGATGCGCATCGGACCGAAGTTCAATCGTATTCCCGACGACTCCGATGCGAGCATCCTCACTGCGGGTCTGCTCGGCAGCAAATACGTCGGCATTGGACCCGGGGGCTCGGAAACCTATCTGGTCGCCAACAGTCGAATCGAGCTGACACAATCGGCGATCGTGCTCGAAAATATTATTGGTAAGTTGTTGTTCAGGTTCGGAACGGAAAGCGACCATGCGACATCGTCGACCGATGCAGGCCCTTCTGAGTAGCCTGTTGCTCCTCCTGCTGTCAGCCACCGCGGCGGCGCAGGACACGGCCCATGCGGTTGTCGAGACCACGGTCAGGCACATTTCCCGGCAGATCGCCGAGCGACGGCCGGAACTGACGGCCGACCGGCGGGAGCTTTACACGCTGATCGACCGCGAACTCCTGCCGAAATTCGATACGGACTACGCCGGACGCCTGGTTCTCGGCAAGAGCTGGCGAACCGCGACGCCCGAGCAGCGCAAGCGGTTCGTCGATGCCTTCTACAATTTCCTGCTGCGCAGTTACTCGACGGCGATCCTCAAGTTCGACGAGGACCAGGTGCGATTCCTCCCCGCTCGCGTACCGCCGAAGGACGGGCGGACAGTCGTGGAGACCGAAATGCGCATGAAGGACGGCAGCACGGTCCCGGTGATCTACGCGATGCACGCCACGCCGGACGGCTGGAAGGCCTATGACGTTCGCATCGAGGGCGTGTCCTACGTGCAGAACTATCGCAACCAGTTCAATGCGGAGGTTGCCGCCAGAGGGCTCGACGCGCTGATCGGACGCCTCGAGCGCGAGACGGTCGACATCGATGCCGGGCGCAAGGATCCGGAGCGACTCGCGCCGGCAGGACGGACCGGATCGTGACCGCGCTGCGTTTCGAACCGGCCGCCGCAGGCGGTTACCAGGTGATCGGTCCGCTCGGCTTCGAGACCGTACACGAGATCTGGGCGTCGAGTCGCGCTGCTCTGGCTGCAGCCCCCGATCTGCACATCGACCTGGGCGGAGTCACCCACATGGACAGCGCCGGCCTGGCGCTGGTGCTGGAGTGGTCGGCGCTGGCACGTGCCGCAGGACGCAGGCTCGAGCTGCTGCGGGCTCCCGCCAAACTGTTCGATCTGGCGCGGATCAGTGAAGTCGAATCTTTCCTCGATGCCGGGTCCGCAACGGCTGACTCAGGTCGCTTTCACGGCGCCGGTGCGGCGTCGGTATCGTCCGCGAAGTCATCCTCCGGATAGAGTTCGTCCTCGGGCACGTTGCCGTCGTGGATCTTGTAGCGGCGGTTCTGCAGGTAGGCGTCGCGGATAAAGAGATACGGGTCGAAGGCCTGCTGGATCTGCTCGTCGAACTCGAGCAGGCCATGGCGCTTGTCGACGAGGTACAGGGCCCACAGGGCCACAGCGGCCTTGCCTTCCGGTCCCTGCGTCAGCAGTGAGATCTGCGTGCCGGCCAGATCGCCGATCGCAGAGCCGACCGTATAGGGACCGAAGATCGGTACCATGAGGTACGGTCCCTCGCCAAGCCCCCAGACCGCAAATGTCTGGCCGAAGTCCTCGTCGTTCTCGCGTAGCCCGGCCTTGGTTGCCGGGTCGAGCACGCCCAGCAGTCCGATGGTGCTGTTGACGGTGAAGCGCAGGAGATCAGCACCGCCCTGCCGGACCTTGCCCTGCAGGAAGTCATTGACGATGGTGATGGGGTAGCGCAGGTTATCGAGGAAATTGCCGATTCCGGTACGCACGGGGGTTGGAGTCTTGCCGTACGCGCGGGCGACGGGTTTGCCGACGTAGCGGTCGACCACGTCGTTGAAACGGTAGACCGCACGGTTCATCGGCTCCAGCGGATCCGGATTCGGTTCCTCGCGTTGCGGGCCACTGGTTGCGCAGCCGCCAAGCAGCGTGACGCCAATGACGGCGCAGGTGACGCGCCACGATGGCCGCGGGGCCTTCATGGTCGTTGCCCCGTGTTGCTGGCAGATGCGTCGCGGCGGCGCTCCGCCTGCAGCCGGTCCAGCACTTCCTGGATTTCGGCCAGCCGCGAGCGGAAGCGCGCACGTTGTACGTTGTCGAGGCCAGGTATGCCCATGGCAATGCGCAGTTCGTCGGCAGCGAGCTTGAGGTCGCCACTCATCAGGTGGTACTCCGCCATGTAGTAGTGGGCGTCGGCGGTATCACCGGCGGCGCTCGCGGCGAGTGCGATCAGCCGTACCTGCTCGGGTGTCGGTGGCACGGCGTTGAGCAGGTCGAGCAGCACCCGGTGGGCTTCCTTGGGCCGGTCGTGCTGCATCAGCGCTTCGGCGTAGTGCACCGTCAACGGCACGTTGCGCGGAAAAAGGCGCATCGCGTGTTCGTAGGTGTGGAAAGCCTCGTCCGTACGACCGAGCCCCATCTCCGCCTGGGCGAGCCCGGTGTAAAACGGAATGGTGCTCGTGCTCGACTGCAGCAGCTCGCTGAACCGTTCCCGTGCGTCGCGGAACTCACCGCGTTGCAGTTGCGCCAGCGCCAGGCCATAGGCGGCACCCATGTCGGTGGCATGCGCCGGATCGGCGAGGTCGGCACGAAAGCGCGCGATGGCGACCTCCTGGTCCGGGCTGGTGAGCAGCCGCAACCGTGCCCGGGTCAGGCTGTAACCGGCCGTGTCGACGATCCCCTCGGGTCGTGCCAGCTGGCCTGAGCGAGCCCGGCTTTCGGCGACCCGGTTCACCGTCACCGGGTGGGTACGCAGGAACTCGGGGGCCTGGCTTGCCAGGGGACCGGTCTGGCGCGCGAGTGTCTCGAAGAAACTCGCCATGGCCGCTGGATCGAACCCGGCCGAGGCCAGCAGACCAATGCCAACGCGGTCGGCTTCGTACTCGTTGCTGCGGGTGAAATTGATTTGCTGCTGGGCCGCTGCTCCTTGGGCGGCCACCACTGCGCCCTGGATCGCATCACCGGATCCGGTGGCGGCACCGAGCAGGATGGCGCCGAGCATGGCGGCCATGGTGAGGATACTGGCCCGCTGGTTGGCGTAGATGGCGCGCGAGATGTGCCGCTGCGTAACGTGGGAAATTTCATGGGCGAGAACGCCTGCGAGTTCGCTCTCGCTGGCCGTGGCGAGCAGGAGGCCGGAGTGCACGCCGATGAAGCCGCCTGGCAGGGCAAACGCATTGATGGCGGGGTCGTCGACGACGAAGAAGCGGAACTTCTGCCCGGTGTCCGTCGCATGGGCCGCAAGTTTCTGGCCGATGTCCTGGATGTACTCCTGCGTCTCCGGGTCAGTGATCAGGTGGCCGGTGTCGCGCAGGCTCGCGTAGATCGACCGACCGATCTGCAGTTCGCGGTCGCGCGACAGGACTGTGTCCGACGGGCTGCCCAATTCGGGCAGATCCTCGGTGGCGGCAGGCACCGGGCCAGCCACCAGAGCGGCCACGCAGGCGGCGGCCACGATACGGCGCAGCATCGAGGGCGGTCTCGCCATCGGCTTACAGGTTCCTGGCCGCTTCGAGAACTTCGGTGGCATGGCCGGCAACCCTGACCTTGCGCCACTCCTGGCGCAACACGCCCCGGGCATCGATCAGGAAGGTACTGCGCTCGATCCCGACGATTTTCCTGCCATACAGGGTCTTCGGCCGGATCACGTCGAACAGCTGGCAGAGATGCTCATCCTCGTCGGCGAGCAGGTCGAAGGGAAAGTCGTGTTTGGCCCTGAACTTCTCGTGGGACGCCACGGTGTCGCGCGACACGCCGAGGATCGTCACCCCGGCGGCGCGAAATGCCGCGCTGTGATCGCGGAAATCACAACCCTCGGCCGTGCATCCCGACGTGTGGTCCCTGGGATAGAAGTACAGGACGACGGCACCGCCCCGCAGGGCCTTCAAGCTGATTTCCTGTCCGCTGGTGGCCGGCAGGCGAAAGTCGGGTACGCGCCCGCCGACGGCGATGCGCGTCATGGCTGCGGCCTTGCTGGCATCAGGAGCACCACGCAACCTGCGACTGCCTAGCGCTGGGCGGGTTCCATGATGGCATCGAGGTTGTGTTCGTCGCAGAAATCGAGGAACTCCTCCCGCAGGGTCGCCACATGGATTTGCGCCGGCAGGTTCACGGTCATCTGCACGGAAAACATCGCGGCGCCGGTGTGCGGAGCGTTGTAGCGGCGCGTGTTGAGTTCGGCAATCTCCAGGCTGCGGTTCGCGAAGAAGCTCGACAGCCGCAGGACGATGCCCTCCTGGTCGAGCGCCACGACATCGATGTTGTACGGAGCCAGCGGCTCGACCACGCGCGGCTCGGTGTCCCGTACGGTCACTGTCAGATTTGCGTCGCGCTCGATCTGGGCGAGACGGTCGCGGATCTTGGTGACCGTGTGCCAGTTGCCGGCCACGAGCATCAGCACGGCGAATTCCGAGCCGAGCGCGATCATCCGGCTCTCGCGGATGCTGCCGCCGGAGGCGGTAACCGCCTGGCTCAGGTCGCGGATCAGACCAGCGCGATCCGGTCCGATTGCGGTGATCGCCAGCAGCTTGTCCATCGCGCTACCACGGATTGGGAAAGGTCGGCAGTGTACCGGGAAAACCCCGGGCATCAAGCCGCTCTTGCGGCAGGGCGTGGCTCAAAAGTACCATCCCGTTCCCCGCTCCGACGCCACCGGTCGTTTCCCCATGTTCAGCGGCAGTATGGTTGCCCTCGTGACCCCCATGACCCCGGACGGGGCCGTGGACTTTGCCTGCCTCGAGCGGCTCGTCGACTGGCACGCAGGGGAGGGCACCGATGCGCTGGTGATCGCCGGTACGACCGGCGAGTCGGCCACGCTCGGGCGTGACGAGCACATCGAGGTCGTGCGCGTCGCCGCAGCGCGGGCGGCCGGGCGGGTCCCGGTGATCGCCGGTACCGGATCGAATTCGACCGCGCAGACGATCGATCTCTCACGTGCTGTTGCCCGGCTGCCGATTGCCGGCTACCTCGTCGTCGTGCCGTATTACAACAAACCGACCCAGGAGGGCCTGTACCGGCATTTCTGGGCCGTGGCCGATGCCGTCGAGCAGCCGGTGATGCTCTACAACGTGCCCGGGCGCACGGTGGCCGACCTGCAGCCGGAGACCGTGGCACGCCTCGCCCGGCATCCACGGATCTTCGGCATCAAGGAGGCCACCGGCGAGCTCGACCGTGTCGCGTCGATCCGCCGGCTCTGTGGCGAGCAGTTCCGCCTGTTCAGCGGCGACGATGCGTCGGCTCGCGAGTTCATGAATCTCGGTGGGCACGGTGTCGTGTCGGTTACTGCCAACGTGGTACCCGCGGCGATGGCGCAGATGTGTCGTGCCGCACTGGCGGGTGATGCGGCCGAAGCGGCGCGGCTCGATGCCAAGCTCGCCGACCTGCATCGCGACCTGTTCATCGAGGCCAACCCGATTCCGGTGAAGTGGGCGCTCGAGCGCATGGGCCGGATTCCGGCTGGCATACGCCTGCCGCTGACGCCGCTCTCGGCAGCTGCCCAGCCGCGGGTCGAGGCAGCCCTGCGGCGGGCTGGTGTCCTGTAATGGTGCAGACAGCATGCCGCGTGGCTGGCCTGGTCGCGATGCTGGCCATCAGCGGCTGTTCTCTGTGGGGAGAGAAAGATCCGGCCGTGGAGTGTCAGTCCGAGGAGGAGTACCAGCAGGCACGGGGTGCCGCGGCAGTCACGATTCCCCCAGGGCTCGACCATCCCGACGAGAGCACCAGGCTGGCCGTCCCGGCCGGACCGCTGCCGGACAAGCCACTGTCGGCACAGGTAGCCTGCCTGCAGCAACCACCCAATTTTTTCGACAAGCCACTGGCCGTGCCGGCAGACGATTGATGGGCATCGCGTGGTCGGTTACGCTGCGGCCCCGTCGCGGATGGATACCAGCGGAGAGGTGGCCGAGCGGCTGAAGGCGCACGCTTGGAAAGCGTGTTTACGGTAACCCCGTAACGTGGGTTCGAATCCCACCCTCTCCGCCAACAAATAACAAGGCCCCCTTCCTGGGGGCCTTGTTATTTGCGGATGAGTGTTGCGAGATTCGAACCCACGAATGAGACAAGTGGGTTCGACAAATTCGCAGAGCGAATTTGGACAGCGCGAAGCGCTGCCCGCAGGGCGAGCGCCCGTACCCGGGCGCGAGTCAATCCCACCCTTTCCGCCAGACCCCGCGGCGCCGGGTCACGGACTGGTGGTACTGCTGCCTATCGGACGAGCCCGGCTTTCCTGAGTTCGCCGGCAATGGCGCCGGTAACGGCATCGACGACGTCGTCCTGATCGTCACGGAAGCTGGCCGTGGTCGTGACGGTGTAGATCAGGCGGCCGCCGTCCCTGGCGTCGTAGACTGCCGTCTCGACGATGGCTGTCGACTGTGCCGACAGTTCGGCGGGCTCCTCGTATTCCTGGTATTCCAGGCTGAAGAACTCGACCAGTCCGGTACCGCCATGGAGGTTCGTGGGCTGGCGCGTCTTCACGCCCGTGCGGGCGGCGGTCTCGGTGGCGGTCACCTTGCGACTCGCCAGCCGGGTCACCAGCACGGCATCTGCGCCCGTTGCCTGGACCATGCTGGTGACGATCTCCCGATCGAGTTTGGGCTTCCACTGTGCAGTCTGCACAGCAGCAAAGGCCTTGGTACCGCGTGCGGTGATGGCATCGCCGAGCGCGAGTTCGAAGTTGCGCCGCAGGCGCGAGTTGGGCGAGATGCCGACGACCAGCACGCGCTCGAAGGCCACCGGGCGGTGCGATTCATCCTGCCAGGCACCTGTGACGCTGACACCGCTGCCGCAGGCGGCGATGCCCGTCAGCACCAGCGTGGCGAGCACCACGCGAGGTATCGCCCTACCTGCTGCATCCGCTAGGCTGTTCCAGACCACGTTGCTTTCTCCGCTGCGCCTGTGGTGCATTATTTCATCGACGTTTTTCCGGTCGCAAGCACGGGCGGCACGCTGTTGCAAGTCCTTGCCGAAGACGGGCGGGACGCATACGCTTGCTCCGGGTCCGCGTCGGTCCCCTCGCGACGGCCAGCCGCAAACCCCGTCAGGCCCGGAAGGGAGCAGCGGTAGCGGTGATGCCGGGCGCCGGGGCAGGGCTGGCGCGGGCTCACTCGGGTTTTTCTGCAACCGCCGGGACAGCCGCGGCTTCATTCATTCATGACCTACCTGGCCCTGGCGCGCAAGTGGCGACCCCGTAGCTTCGCCGATGTCGTGGGCCAGCCCCACGTCGTTCGGGCCCTGGCCAACGGGATCGCCGGCGGGCGCGTGCACCATGCCTTCCTGTTCGCGGGTACACGCGGCGTCGGCAAGACGACGGTGGCGCGGATCTTCGCGCGCTGCCTGAACTGTGAACGCGGGGTGACGGCGACGCCGTGCGGGGAGTGTCGCGCCTGCACAGCCATCGAGGAGGGGCGTTTCGTCGACCTGATCGAGGTGGATGCGGCTTCGCGCACCGGCATCGACGACATTCGCGAGCTTCTCGACAATGTGCAGTACACCCCGACGGCGGGGCGATTCAAGGTCTATCTTGTCGACGAGGTGCACATGCTCAGCAAGGCGGCCTTCAACGCCCTGCTGAAGACCCTCGAAGAGCCACCGCCGCACGTGAAGTTCCTGTTCGCGACCACCGATCCGCAGAAGCTGCCGGTGACGGTGCTGTCGCGCTGCCTGCAGTTCAACCTGAAGCGCCTGCCGGCAACGCTCATTGCCGAGCGCATGGGGATCATCTGTCAGGCGGAGGGCGTCAGCACAGAGACTGGCGCGATCGCGCGTCTGGCCCGGGCCGCCGGCGGCAGCATGCGCGACGGTCTCAGCCTGCTCGACCAGGCACTCGCCTTTGGCAACGATACGCTGCGGGAGGCGGATGTCGCCGAGATGCTCGGGAGCCTCGATCGCTCGCGGATCTTCGCGCTGCTCGGCGCCGTCGTGCAGGGCGATGCCACCGAACTGTTGCGCCGTGCCCGCGAACTCGACGAGCTGGTGCCGGATTACCTTGGTCTGCTCGACGACATCGCGACGATGCTGCAACAGGTCGCGGTACTGCAGCTCGCCGGTGCCGATGCGCTGGCCGATACGGAAGGTCTGGCAGAGCTCACGGCGATCGCCTCCAGTCTCGATGCGGAGACCGTGCAGCTGTATTACCAGATTGCCGTGACCGGACGACGTGATCTGCCGCTGGCGCCGGATCCGCGTACCGGTTTCGAGATGACGCTCCTGCGGTTGCTCGCGTTTGCACCGGGGTCGTCGGTTCCTGCCGCGGCACCCGCACCGGGCGGTGGCGCCAGCCGCGCAGCCGTTGCGCCGGTGACGGCGGCCGCGGCTCCTGTCGCTGATTCCCTGCGACAGCCGGGCGACTGGACCGGTTTCGTGCGCGCGCTGCCGCTCGACGGTGCGGCGCGCCAGCTCGCCCTGCACACGGCTTGCGAGTCGGTCTCGCCCCAGGCACTTCACCTGACCATCGATCGCGGCAATGCACATCTCGTGACGGAACTGCAGCGTACCCGCCTGCAGGAGGCGGTCCGGGCGCGGCTCGGCCGCTCCCTGCTGGTGCGCCTCGAAGTGCGCGATCTCGCCACGGACACGGCCGCCGCGCGCGACCAGCAGCAGCAGGGCGAAGCGCTGCAGCAGGCGCGTGCGGCGATCGAATCCGATCCCAATGTGCGCGACATGGCCGAGCTGTTCGGCGCGGAGCTGCTGCCGGATTCCGTCCGTCCGGCCGGTGCCCAGGCTGAAGAAGATGCGGCCACCGGATCGGGGAAAACTGCCAGGAAGACCCGCTGATGAAAGCCGATATCGGACAGATGCTCAAGCAGGCCCAGCGCATGCAGGCCGAGATGCAGAAGGCCCAGGCCGAGCTGGCTTCGATCGAGGTCCAGGGAGAGGCTGGCGGTGGCCTGGTGCGGCTGACCATGAGCTGCAACCAGCAGGTGAAAGCCATTGCCATCGACCCGACCCTGCTGGCCGGAGATCGTGAAATGCTCGAGGATGTGCTCGTGGCCGCGTTCAACGACGCCCTGCGCCGCGTCGAACGCACGGTGCAGGAGCGCTATTCCGGCCTGACCCAGGGCATGGGCCTCCCGGCCGGGCTCAAGCTGCCGTTCTGAGTCCTCCGGCTGGTGTCCATGAGATTTTCGCCGCGACTCGAGCAACTCCTGCAGACGTTGCGCCGCCTGCCAGGTGTTGGCCCGAAGACAGCCCAGCGCATGGCATTCCATTTGCTGGAACGCGATCGGGAAGGCGCGGGCGCGCTCGCTGCCGCCCTGCAGGGCGCCCTGCAGCACATCGGGCGTTGTCGCAGTTGCCGCATGCTCGCCGAAGGCGAGTTGTGCTCCCTGTGTGCGGCAGCCGGCCGCGACCGCACGACGGTCTGTGTGGTGGAGTCACCGGCCGACGTCGGTGCCGTGGAGGAATCGGCCAGTTATCGCGGGCTGTACTTCGTGTTGCACGGCCGGCTTTCACCCCTCGATGGCATCGGGCCGGCGGAACTCGGCCTGGATGGCCTGGCAGGGCGGCTTGGCTCTGGCGAATTCCGTGAGGTCATCATTGCGACCAGTGCCACGGTCGAAGGTGAAGCGACGGCGGCGTACGTGGCCGCGGTCGCCCGTGCCTGTGGCCTGAGGGCCACGCGTATTGCGCACGGCGTCCCGATCGGTGGCGAGCTCGAGTACGTCGACGGGACCACGCTGGCCCGCGCGATTGCCGGGCGGGTGGCCGTTGGAGACACGGATCCGGAGACTCCGCGCTGATTCAGCGTGCCGGGTGGGCGGTGCGGGTCCGGGTCGCGGCTGCCAACAGCTCGCAATAGCTGGCATAGCGGCGGCGTCCGAGTGTGCCGGCAGCGACGGCGGCCTTCACGGCGCAACCGGGCTCCTCGACGTGCTGGCAGTCGGTGAAGCGGCAGCCCTGGGCCTGTGCGCGGACGTCCACGAAACCATCGGCCACATGTGCACCGCTGTCGATGGCCGGGACGAAGCTGCGCACACCGGGTGCATCCACCAGCCAGCCGCCGCACGCGAGCCGATACATCAGGACAGCAGTGGTGGTATGGGTACCGGTTCCCGAGTGCCCGGACAGATCACCGACGTCGGCGCCTGCCGTGGGCACCAGCGCGTTCGCCAGTGACGATTTGCCGACGCCGGATTGCCCCACCAGGATGCTGGTATGGCCGCGCAGCAGTGCCGGTAGTCCGTCGGGTTGCGCAGACCCGTGGGCCGACAGGGCGAGGAATGGGTAGCCGAGCCGGCAGACTTCGTCCGCCAGGTCGCGGGGAGCCGGCTCCAGGTCGCTTTTGTTCCAGATGACCGCCGGTTCGCAGCCCATCAGCTCTGCGGCACAGAGGTAGCGATCGAGGAGCATGAGGTCGGGCGCCGGGCGCGGGGCGCAGACGACGACAATTCGGGTGAGGTTCGCGGCAAGCACTTCCGCATTGCTAGGGCGCTGTGGCTCGCGGGCGAGCTGGTTGCGTCGTGGCACGATTCCCGTGACGATGAGTGTCTCGGAACCCGGACGCGCCTCGGCAGTGACCAGGTCGCCGCAGACGGGCCGCAGGCGGCGACCCTGGATCTGAAACGGGTGGCGCCTGCCGGAACGGTCGAGTATCCCGCGACGACCATGGGCCGCCACCACGAGACCGTCGCTGGCGTGCCCATCTGTCGGGGACTGGTGGCGACCGGCGGCTGGCATGGATCCGGATATCGCTTTGCTAGAATTCGCAGGCGCGCGACGCGTCGGACGGAAGGCTACGCATGAATGCAACGGACGGGCGGCTGATCTGGATCGACCTGGAAATGACCGGCCTCGACAGCACGCGGGATGCCATCATCGAGATCGCGACGATCGTTACCGACGCCAATCTCGACGTGATTGCGGAGGGACCCGTACTCGCCATCCACCAGCCCGACGAGGTCATGGGCCGGATGGACGAGTGGAATACCCGCCAGCATGGGCGTTCGGGTCTTACGCAGCGCGTCGCGGCGAGTGGCATCGGCACGGCCGAAGCCGAGCGGCTGACGCTGCTGTTCCTGGCGAGCCATGTGCCGGCAAAAGCCTCACCGATGTGTGGCAACAGCATCTGCCAGGACCGTCGCTTCCTCGCCCGGGAGATGCCCGGGCTCGAGGCATTTTTCCACTACCGCAATCTCGATGTCAGTACCCTGAAAATACTGGCGGGCCTGTGGGCGCCGGACGTGCTGGCCGGTGTGAAAAAGAACTCGTCTCACCTGGCGCTCGAGGACATCCGCGACTCGATCGCGGAAATGCGCCATTACCGGGCGACCTTCCTGCGCTCCGGGCCACCGGCGGGCAGCGCCGAGGATCCGGCTTCCGGAATTTGAGCAGGCCAATGCTATTTTTAAAATGTGTTAAAAACCAATAAGTTAAAACATTTTTCTCTACACGGCCTTTTGCCCGGCCAGGAACAGCCAGGTCTCGACCACCGTGTCGGGGTTAAGCGAGATGCTGTCGATGCCCTCGTCGACGAGCCAGCGGGCAAAGTCGGCGTGGTCCGATGGGCCCTGGCCACAGATGCCGATGTACTTGCCGGCGGCGCGGCAGGCCCTGATTGCCATGCTGAGCAGCGCGCGGACAGCCTCGTCGCGCTCGTCGAACAGATGGGCGATGAGGCCTGAATCACGGTCGAGGCCGAGCGCGAGCTGGGTCATGTCGTTGGAACCGATCGACATGCCGTCGAAATGTTCGAGGTACTTCGCGGCGAGCAAGGCATTGGTCGGTACCTCGCACATCATGATCACCCGCAGCCCATTGTCGCCACGACGCAGGCCGTTCTCCGCGAGCAGATCGATCACTTTGCCTGCTTCGGCAACGGTGCGCACGAATGGGATCATGACCTCGACATTGGTGAGTCCCATCTCGTCACGAACGCGCTTTAGTGCGCGGCATTCCAGCTCGAAGCACGGTCTGAACGACGGCGCGACGTAGCGCGAGGCGCCGCGAAAGCCGAGCATTGGATTTTCTTCCTCGGGTTCGTACTGCTGACCACCGATGAGGTTCGCGTACTCGTTGGTCTTGAAGTCGGACATCCGGACGATGACCGGACGCGGCGCGAACGCAGCGGCAATCGAGGCGATGCCCTCGGCCAGCCGGGCCACGAAGAACTCGACCGGATTCTCATAACCGGCCATCTGCTCGCGCACGACATCCTTGAGATCGGGTCGCAACTTGTCGAACTCGAGCAGTGCCCTCGGGTGCACACCGATCATGCGGTTGACGATGAACTCCAGGCGGGCCAGCCCGACGCCGTGGTTGGGGATGGCGGCGAAGTCGAAGGCCCGGTCGGGATTGCCGACGTTCATCATGATCTTGACCGGCGGATCGGGCAGGTTGTCGAGCTCGATGCGCTGCTCGTCGAAAGCCAACTGGCCCTCGTAGATGAAGCCTTCGTCGCCCTCGGCGCAGGACGCGGTGACCGGGGTGCCGTCGGCGATCAGTGTCGTCGCATCGCCGCAGCCGACGACCGCGGGTATGCCGAGCTCGCGGGCGATGATCGCAGCGTGGCAGGTGCGCCCGCCACGGTTGGTGACGATTGCTGCTGCCTTCTTCATCACCGGCTCCCAATCGGGATCGGTCATGTCGGCCACCAGCACGTCGCCCGGCTGGATGCGGTGCATGTCCTCGATTCCGCGCACGACCCGTGCGATGCCGGCGCCGATCCTGTGCCCGATGCTGCGACCCTGCGCCAGCACCCGCGACCTCTGGCGCAGGCGATAGCGCTGGATGGTCTGGCCCTTGCGGCTCTGCACCGTTTCCGGGCGCGCCTGGAGCAGGTAGATCTCGCCGGTCAGTCCGTCCTTGCCCCACTCGATATCCATGGGCCGGTCGTAGTGCGCCTCGACGAGCAGGGCGAAGCGGGCGAGCGTCTCGACGTCGGCGTCGCTGATCGAGAAGCTCCGCGACTGCTGCCGGTCAACGTCGACGGTCGCCACCCGGCGGCCTTCGCCGGCCGCGGCGTAGACCATCTTGATGGCCTTGGAACCGAGCTTGCGGCGGATGATGCTGCGTCGCCCGGCCTTGAGGGCCGGTTTGTAGACGTAGAACTCGTCGGGATTGACGGCACCCTGGACGACGGTCTCGCCGAGGCCGTAGGACGCGGTGATGAAGACGACGTCGCGGAACCCGGACTCGGTATCGAGGGTGAACAGCACACCGCTGGAACCAACGTCACTGCGCACCATGTGCTGCACGCCGACTGAGAGGGCGACAGCGCTGTGGTCGAACCCCTTGTGGACGCGGTAGGCGATAGCGCGGTCGTTGTAGAGCGAGGCGTAGACCTCATGGACAGCGCGGATCACCGCGTCGATTCCGCGTACGTTCAGGAAGGTTTCCTGCTGCCCGGCGAAAGAGGCATCGGGCAGGTCCTCCGCGGTCGCGGACGAGCGCACCGCGACGGCGAGGTCGCTGCCACCGGTGGCGGCCATCTCTGCCCAGGCGTGGCTGATCTCGCTCGTCAGGCGCGACGGCAGCGGAGTGGCCATGATCCAGGCGCGGATCTGCTGGCCCGCCGTAGTGAGCCTGCCGACGTCGTCGACGTCGAGGCCGTCGAGTGCGGTCCTGATCCGGCCGGCCAGACCGTCCTGGTCGAGGAAGTCGCGGTACGCCTGTGCCGTGGTGGCAAACCCCCCGGGTACCCGCACACCGAGGCGCGACAGGTTGGCGATCATCTCGCCGAGCGAGGCGTTCTTGCCGCCGACGGTTTCGAGGTCGGCCATGCCGAGTCGATCGAGGGCAATGACGTAAGGTTCCAACTCAGGCTCCCTTGTGCTGGGGCATTGGAAGTGGACAATCGATGCCGGCAGGGCATGACTCGAAGGGGACCATGAGCAACCGGCGTACCGTTTTTTTCGTCTCGGACCAGACCGGCGTCACTGCCGAGACCCTGGGACGCAGCCTGCTGACCCAGTTCGAGGGCCAGGATTTTGATCAGGTGACTGTGCCATTTATCGATACGCTTGACAAGGCAGACGAGGTCGTGCGGCGGATCAATGCGGCGGCGCTGGAGCAGGGGACGCGGCCGCTGGTATTCAGCACCTTGGTGCAGGATGACTTGCGGGAGCGCTTCATTCCGGTCTCCGGGCTGTTCCTCGACTTCTTCGAGGCGTTCCTCTCGCCGCTCGAACGCGAGCTCCAGACGCGCTCGTCGCACACCATCGGTCGGGCGCACGGAATGAAGGATTCCGGAGCGTACGATCGGCGCATAGAGGCCACCAACTTTGCCCTGCGCAACGACGATGGTGCACGTACCGGGGACTATGAAACGGCCGACGTGATCCTCGTCGGCGTGTCGCGCACGGGCAAGACGCCAACCTGCCTGTATCTGGCGCTCGCGTACGGTGTGTTTGCTGCCAACTATCCGCTGTCGGAGGACGACCTCGAATCGGGGCAGTTGCCGAAGGCCATTGAACCGTTCCGCGGCAAGCTCTATGGCCTGACCATCTCGCCGGAACGGCTGCAACAGATTCGCCGCGAGCGCCGCCCGGCAGGCCGTTACTCGAGTGCCGAACAGGTGCGCTTCGAGTTGCGCAGCGCCGAGGCGCTGTTCCGCCGTTATCAGATTCCCTGGGTGGACACGACATCGTTCTCCGTCGAGGAGATCGCCAGCACGATCCTGAGTGGCACGGGTATCGAACGGCGCACGCGTCCCTGAACGAAGACCGCGGCGGTGGCGGTCAGACGACCATGGTAGGCGCCGCGGGGCCCTCGTGCGCGGTGATCCTCGCAAGACCCGCCGCCACCCGGCCGAGCGCGGCGAGCATCGCCGTGGTGTCGATGGTGTGCCGCGCCGGGTCGGGCTCGTAGCGCTCCAGGTAGATCCGGAGCGTCGCACCGGCGGTGCCGGTGCCGGAGAGTCGATAGACGATCCGGCTGTCGTCGTCGAGAACGACGCGAACGCCCTGGTGCGCTGACTCGCTGCCATCCACCGGATCGCGATAGCAGAAGTCGTCCGCCCAGTTGATGCAGGCATCCCCGGCGTGGTGCCCGGCCAGTTGTGGTGCCGCCCGTCGTAGTTCCTCCATGAGCGCCGCCCCGCGCGCTGCATCGGGGATCTCGTAGTCGTGCCGCTGGTAGTAATGGCGGCCGTATTCGCGCCAGTGCGACGCCGCCAGCGCCGGGAGCGCGATCTCCCGTGCCGCGAGCACATTCATCCAGAACAACACCGCCCAGAGTCCGTCCTTCTCGCGGGTGTGGGACGATCCGGTGCCGAAGCTTTCCTCACCGCACAGGCCGATGCGACCCGCCTCGAGCAGGTTGCAGAAGTAACGCCATCCCGTCGGCGTCTCGAAGCAGGGGATACCAAGCCGGGTGGCGACCCGGTCGACAGCCTGACTGGTTGGCATCGACCGGGCCACGCCCGGCACACCGTGGCGATAACCGGGTGCGACACCGGCGTTGGCGAGCAGCATGGCCACGCTGTCGCCAGGCGAGAGCATGAACCCGGGTCCGAGGATCATGTTGCGGTCGCCGTCACCGTCGGAAGCCGCAGCGAGATCAGGTGCTGTTGGCTGGGAGCAGAGGTCAACGAGATGACGGCAGTCCACCGGATTCGGATCCGGGTGCAGTCCGCCAAAGTCGGGAAGCGGGCTGGTGTGCAACAGTCCCTCGGGTGAAACCCCGAGGGACTCACCGAGGATACGCTGGGCATACGGCCCGGTGATGCCGTGCATGCCATCGAAGACCACGCGATGGCCGTTGCGGATCCAGTGGGCGATACGCTCGAAGTCGAACAACGCTTCCATCAATTGCTGGTATGCGTCCACGGGATCGACGATCTCGACAGTAAGCTGTCCGTGGCGCTGGACGCCCGTGCGCGCGAGGTCGATGGGCGGCAGATCCGCGAGGTGGTAGGCGTGAATGTGCTTTGTCGCCTGGAACACGGCGTCGGTCACGTGCTCCGGCGCCTGTCCTCCGGTGGGCATGTTGAACTTGATCCCGAAGTCGCCTGACGGCCCACCGGGGTTATGGCTGGCTGTCAGCAGGAACCCTCCGTCCGCCCGCCGCTCGCGGATCAGGTTCGACGCCGCGGGTGTCGACAGCAGTCCGTCACGGCCGACGATCAGGTGCGTGGCACCGGCAGCTGCGGCCATGCGAATGATCGTCTGGATGGCAACGTCGTTATGAAAGCGTCCGTCGCCGCCGATCACCAGCGATGCACCGTGGCGCAGTGACAGGGTGTCGAGGACAGCCTGCATGAACGACTCGAGATAATGGGGCTGGCTGAATACAGCCACCTTGCGACGCAGTCCAGCTGTGCCCATGCGCTGATCGGCGTATGGTGTGCAGGCAACGGTCCTGATCCGCAGTGAGGTCGTTTCCGTGTTCATCGCGTCTGCCCGGATACAGCCGCATTCCGTGACGGCTGTCCTTCAATGGCGCCTGAAATGGCTGTGCTATAGTCAAAAATATGTCCAGCGACGTCAACATGGTAACCGAGTGCTGGGTGTGCCCTGGCACACTGGGTGGCCTGATCTCGCTGTACGAAGGCAATTTCATCAAGCTGGCGGCTCTGCTCGGTGACGTGCAGCGCGCCTCGGGACAGCTGGTTTCCTGCAGCCGGCGCGACCTCGACCTGCACCTGAGCATCGAGGAAGGCTCGCGGTACACCCGGCTGCTGCGCCTGACCTACCTGTTTGACGATGGCGAACCGGCGGCCGAGCCCGATCTCGCCGTGAGGCTCTATCTCGACGCGCGCGTCGCGGAAGCGTTGGCCTGGACGGACTGCCACCGCCACGAACAGCTTGTCGCGCTTGCCCGCCAGTACGATCGGGAAATCGACCGGCGCTGGGCCTGCAACATGGTGCTCAACAAATGGCTTGATTACCTGCTCGACAATGGCCACTCATTCGATCGGCCGGTTGTGGATGTGACCGCTGCACGGTAGGCCGCCGCGAACTGTCGATTGCTTCAAGGATCGGCAGGACGTCACACTCCTAGTATGTGCGGACCCAGGTCCCGCACGTGGCATCGCCCGGTCATGCGCCTCATCCCGTTGGCGGTTCGCGCCTCGCCCTGGCTCCAGCAACGCAAGGAGCCGGATGAAGAACAGCTCCTCAAGCTGTTCTGGAACAGGGCGGAACTGAAAAAGGAACTGGCGCGGCTGCGCCGTGAGCGGGAGAAGCTCATCGACCAGCTGCGGCAACAGGAGGGCGTCAACCTCCGCGCCCAGCAACGCCTGGAACAGCTCGAGAACCTGCTCGCCGATCCGCTGCAGGCGGCAAATGCCGCCGTCTACTACCAGCTGCGTGGAGTCTGGGCACTCGGCCGCCGCCGTCTTCAGCGGCTGGCGCGCGAACTCGCCGATCGCCAGCAGGATCGCGAGGAGGGGCATGCGCGACGGCTGTTCGAGCGAATGCGCGACGGCGAAATCGGCATCGTCGACGATAAGATTGCCGAACTCGCGGGCCGGGTCCGTGCCATGGAGTCGGACCTGCAGGCGGCAGGCGGCGAGCGTCAGCGCCTGCGTGGATTCTGGAACTACTTCCGGCGCCGGCGTGCCGATGATCAGGGCGAGGCGATTCGGGCTGCGCTCGAGGGCGTGCAGGCGCAGGTCGACCGTCTGGTCGCCGAACGCCGCGAGCGCGAACTGGAGTCGGCGCCGAGTTTCGTCGGACTCAGCATCGAAGGGCGTCGCAACATCAATCTTGCCGTGATCGCCTTCGCGCAACAGCTGCTGGTCGAGCTTGCCGAACACAATGTCGCGGGCCTGGCCCGGGAGGCGTCCATCCGGCCTCTGGCCGAAGTGGTGTACGGCAGCTTGGCCGAGTGCCGTGCGCTGAGCCGCAACATAGCAGCCGTGCAGCGCCGTCTCGAGAATGGCGAAACCCTGAACGGGCAGATACGTCAGCGCACGGAGTACCTGCGCCAGCGTGCGCAATACCGTCGTGACGCAGACGTGGTGCCGGTTGCCGGTCTGCTCGGATCGATCCCGGTGCGGATGCGTGATGAGGGAAAGCCGGTGTCAGCCGACGAGCACCAGATCCAGGTCAACGTTCTCGCCGACGAGTACTGGGATATCTACGCGTCGCTGCTGACCTGAGGCGGTGAGCGGCTCAGAGGTCGTTCACGTTGCGGGCGAGCGCCTTGTCCGGGCCACCCATCGCCACGTAATCGGCCAGGACCTGCGAGGCCTGCTTCAGCAGCACGTCGGGAACGTCTTCGGCCTTGATGTTGTCGAGCGCGGCGACTGTCGGCAGATGCAGGGCCGAGCGCCGCGCATTCTCGCGTTCCAGCTGATCCTGCTGCAGTTGTTCGCGCTCGGCTACGCGCGCCTTCATGTTCAGCGAAATCGAGGTCTGGGCGCGCCGCTCGGCGGTGGCCTGGATATCGGACAGGAGGTAGTGCATGTCGGGGTCTCCCTGCATGCGCTCGACCTCGTGCTGGGTCAGGTAGGCGATCGCCGAATCGAGCGGACTGCTCGCCCTGAAACGCGTGGCATCGATCTGGTCCCAGGGCAGGGCGCCTTCCCGGCTGTTTTCGCCGATTTCGTCCGGGTCCACCCGTGACGGCAACGCGATGTCGGGCAATACGCCTTTGTTCTGCGTGCTGCCGCCGGTGATGCGGTAATACTTGCCGATCGTCAGTGTCAGCTGGCCTAGACCTGGTTCCACCGCGCGACGCGCGTACTGGTCGAGCGGATAGAGGTTCTGCACCGTACCTTTGCCGAAGGTCTGCTGGCCAATGACAATGCCGCGGCGGTAGTCCTGGATGGCGGCAGTGAAGATCTCGGATGCCGAGGCACTGAAACGATCCACCAGGACCACCAGCGGACCACCGTAGACCGTGGCGGGTACGGGATCCGGCAGGACCTCCACCCGGCCGTTCGTGTCGCGCAGCTGCACGATCGGGCCGGAATCGATGAACAGGCCGGTGAGCGCAGTCGCCTCCGACAGGTGCCCGCCGCCATTGCCCCGCAGGTCCATCACCAGGCCCTCGACGCCGGCTTTCTCCAGGTCGACGATCAGGCGCTGCACGTCGCGGGTGGTGCTGACGTAGTCATCCTCGCCGCGGCTGCGAGCGTCGAAGTCCTGGTAGAAGCTCGGCACGGTGATGACGCCGATCTTGACGCTGCGCCCGTTGCGCTGGACCTCGCGTACCTCGCTCTTGGCGGCCTGTTCCTCGAGCTTGATCTTGTCGCGCGTCAGGTTGAGGACCTGATCAGGGGCACCTGGCGGCGCATCGGCGGGGACCACCTGCAGCCGAACCACCGAGCCCTGCGGCCCGCGTATCAGCTGCACGACGTCGTCGAGCTCCCAACCGACGACATCGACGAACTCTCCCGTGCCACCCTGACCGACACCGACGATGCGGTCGTTCGCCTTCAGTCGCCCGTCGATTGCCGCCGGACCACCCGGGATGACGTTGAGCACCTTGACGATGTCGTCTTCGAGCTGCAAGGAGGCGCCGATGCCCTGATATGACAGGCTCATCTGGATCCGGTATTCCTCGGACTGGCGTGGCGACAGGTAGCTCGAATGGGGATCGAGGGTCCGCGCGAAGGCGTTCATGAAGGTCTCGAACACCTCGTCGCTGTCGAGGGTGTTGATGCGGGAAAGCACGCGCTCGTAGCGTTTGCGCAGGACCTTTTCCGCTTCGGGCCAGGTCTTCTCGGCCAGGATGAGCCCCAGCGCATCGTTCTTGACGCGCTTGCGCCAGTTGTCCTGCATGGACTGCGGTGTGGCGATCCACGGCGCCTTGGTACGGTCGAACTCGAACGACTCGTCGATCGTGAGATCCGGTTCGTGGTCAAGCTGTGCCAAGGCAAAATCGAGGTGCTGCTGGGCCCGCAGCCGATACAGGCGGAAGATGTCGAAGATCGGTTCGACGTCGCCGGTCTGCAGCACGTCGTCGAGTTCGTGCCGGTAGCGGGAAAAATAGACGATGTCCGGCTCGAGAAAATACTGCCGGTTGCCGTCGAGCGCCTCGATATAGTTCTTCAGGACCTGCTCGGACAGCCGATCGTCGATCGGCTGACGTGCGTAGTGAAAGCGCTCGACGAACTTGGTCGTCATGCGCGCAACCTGGCGCTGGCGGTCGCTGGCCTGCAGGATGCCCGGAACCGATTCCTGGCGTGGTGCGGCATTGGCTGCAGCCGAGACGCTCGACCACGGCGCCAGAGCCAGCCATATGGCCAGCAGTACAGGCACCAGCACCGCGCCCACCGGGGCGGCGAAGGCGAGACGGTTTGCGGCGAGCGCGTGTTTGAGGTTCAATTTCTGCATCGGTTCGCGGCAAATCATAGCAAGCATCCGTCGCTGTGGTGCGTAAGGGTGTCGGGGGAGCATTGCGGCATGCGTCCGTTCACTGCCGTTCTCGGCATCATCTCGGGGAGTCTCCTGTCACTGGCATTCGGCCTGTGCGTCGTACTTCTCGTGTTCTGGATTCTGCGCGATGAACATCCGCAGTTCGCGGCCGAATTCCCGGAACTCGCTCGAGGGGCGCTGATCTTTTCGATTCTGGCTCTGGTATCTGGCCTGGCATTCTTCGGTACGGTTCGCGGCCAACGGTGGCGCTACGGGTTGCTGACCTTGTTGTGGGCGGGGTTGTTCCTCGCCGGTTTTTATTACTGGCCTTCGTAGGCGGGCACAGGGTGGACCCACTGCGGGTCGCCGTCCGTGGCCGAATCGTAGCCGGCGACTATGGCGCCGGGTGCGGCAACCTGACATAAATCTCGGCTAGCTCTACGAAATAGCGCTCAGGTCACTGATTTTGTTGAGTTGCCTTCGGCATGGCCGCCATCGATGTCCAGCGGCCATGCAGCCACGCGCGTGCCAGCCAGATGAGCATGACGAGCGCCGGCGTGAGCACCAGAGTCAACGCCAGCGGGTGACCGCCGAGCGCATCGCCATAGATGCTGCCGAGATAGGACGCCAGGCCACGCGGTCCGGGGTAGGGGCCGACGATCTGTCCACCGGCAACATAGGCCACGACCGGCAGCACGAGCGCACCGCCCACAGCGGCGATACCCGCGACCAGCCAGCGTGATGTCTTCATGGGACCGCTCCGCGTCTCGACGACAGGGCAGCTATTCTGGCACTGCTTCCGGGGCTGCTGCACGCCGGGGCGCTGCCGGCAGCTCCGCTGACGGTTGTGCCGGACGGGTCGGCCGGGGACGGTGCCGGGCGCGCGCGATGTGCACTGCCGCATGGATCGAGCCGGTACCGATGAGCACCGCGTACGGCAGGACCCAGCCCGGGTCCGGAAGGAACAGCCCGCCAGCGAGGCAAGTTGCGCCGCTGCCCAGGTAGATCCAGGGCACGGCGCGATACAGCCGTGCCGGAAGCCAGACTGGCTGCAGCAGGATCCGGCGCAGCGAACCGCCAACCGGTGACTCCACCGACGGCACGTGGCTGGCCTGACCGGGTGAGGGTGGGGACGGCATCGGACCATCATGCAGCAGGGTCGCAACGCCGTCCGTGCTTACCCTCACATCGTGGTGGCCTTCGTCCTCGCGGGTCCGACGGGTACGCGCGCTGGCGCGAGTGCCGCCAGCGGGCCGCCACTGACCGCGCTGGCCAGCTGCCGGAGCCGATCCAGATCTATCGGTCCCGGATCGGCCAGCAGGCGACGCAGCAGGTCGAATATGTCGAGCCGACCAGCGGAACCAGCCTGCAGCTCACGGTCGATTTCACTGAATATGACGACGGCACGTGCCGTTATCTCGCCATGGGCCTGGCGGGTGACGATGTCGGAGACCCGGGCACTGCGCCGCCTGAAGACGTCGATGGTGTGTTCGAAGCGCTCCGCGGAAATCGTCCCCGAACGTGCCAGCAGCACCAGTCCCAGGTATTCGGCGAGCCCCTCGTCGATCCAGTCATGGTCAGCGGCTGCCGCAACCGGTGCCATCACGTGGAGCAACTCGTGCAGGAGCGGACTGGTGCCGTTCTCGCTGATCAGCGGCCGGTCCGCGTGCAGGAAAAACGAGTTCGGAGCGGACAGTCCTCCCCGCCACATCGGTTCTCCCGCGAGTACCACCAGCAGGTACGACACCGGCAGGTCGATCTCGGCCTGCAGCAGCGGGAGCGTCCAGCGCAGCAGCGTCAGCGACGGCAGACGTGGTGCAGGACGCTCGCTGGGTGCGGCGATACGCACGGTGGTCTTGCCGATGACATCCATGCGCGAGCCGATGTCGCCGGCGAGGATCCACCCGACGGGACGTTCGAAGCTGCGCCCGCGCGGCGTGATGCGCAGGCGATTGGCTGCATCCGGCAGGTAAGGTGTCTGGAGCGACCAGCCCGGGGGCAGGTCCAGGCGCAGATCACCCTCGCCACGCGCGCCGGCACGCAGTGTAGCTGCCGCCGACGGAAAGACGTCCTCGGCTCGGAAGAGCGCCCAGCTGCGCCCGATGTAGGCGTCGTATCCGCCGCGACTGCGCGCGTGGGTCACGGTGACACGGTAACGCAGCTCGCCACCGCGGGGTGGAATGGTCCAGGTCAGCGTATCGCCATTGCGGACGGTGTCGCCGTCGGCGCCGATGGCGGTGAAACGAGCTGCTGGCATGCGCAGGCGCAGGCGCTTGAGTTGGGAGTTCGCCTGGGTGATGCGGATGCGCGCCTGCGGATTTGCCTGGTATGGCTCGATGGTCAGCAGGAACTGCGCGCGAAAGGCCGGCGCCGTGTCGGCATTGCTGGCCGGAATCGCCAGCAGCAGGCTGCCGGCGAGTGCCAGCAACCAGCGCAGCGGTCGTCTGTCGGCCAGTCGCGCGCCGAGGCTCCGTTCGACGCTGCCCGCTCGACGTCTCAGGTCAGGGGCCCGGCGCCGGTGATGAAGCCGCGCAGTTCCCGCGCCAGGTCTTTGCAGGCGGCGGACTGGGTACGCGCAATCAGCGGCACCGGAATCAGCAGTGCCGGGATCATCGAGGTGCCGTGCACGTCGGCGCTGACGGTGCCGGCGTCCGACTGCTGCTTCAGATCCCAGACGGCAGCATCGTAGGAGGCGTCGTCTTCCCACCAGGTAAGACCGAAGCACCCGCCGCCACCGGGCCCGATGGCGCAGCTCAGGCTACCCCCGCCGTTGGTGCGCTCGGTATTGCCGTCGAGCCAGACGACGTAGCGGATGCCGTGCTGCTCGATGCGTTCGGCCACGCCGGGACGCGCCAGAAGTTCCGGCAGTGCCGCGGCCGAACGTGGTGCCGTGCGCGGCTCGAACCACGGAAACAGCGCGTCGGTGAACTGCCGCTCCGGGATCACAGGCACGCCATCGCGGCCGTGCTGCACCTCCTCGGCGACGCAGCTGACGAAGTCCTCCTCGGCAGCGGTACCGCGGTGATAGCTGGCGGCGAGGATGACCACCGACTCGCCTTCGCCGATGCCGGTGGCCGAGTTCTTGGATTCCTCGACCCGCGAGGTCATGCAGCCTGTCATGGGCAAGGTGAACATGGCCATGGCGAGGAGGGCCGTCGGCCACGGCACCACGACGTGCCGTTCAGGGAGTCCCGGTGGGGGGTTCATGCAGCAGCCTCTCGCGAATCTTTGGCTGGGTGGCAAAGCCGACCGCGATGGTCGCGGCGGCGTCCCGCATCGCCAGGACGATGGCCCGCTTCATGGACTCCTCGTCGCTGGCACCGTCCGTCCCGCTCTGTCCGTACGCCGTGACGGGCCAGCGCACGATGAGCTGGCCGTCGGCGGCGTAGACATCCACATTGTAGCGGATCCAGACCCCCATCTGGTCGTCGGCGGCCTGTCCGGGAAGGGAAAACTCGAAGGCGTCGACGGCCGGAGACACGATGCCATCGGGCGCCGACATCTCCTGAGCTGCGTTCTGCATGTCGCCGACCCGTTGCGACTCGCGGAACAGGCGGCTGAATACCGAATCGAACATGCTGACATTGGCCGGGCCGAGCTGCACCGTCCAGTCGCGATCGGCGCCTGACTTCTCGTGATATGTGAAACCGGCGAGGCTCTCCGGATAGTACACGGCCATGCGCAGCGGCAGAGGCTCGATCAACGGCGGCGGAAATGCCTGTTCGACGGCCACCGACGCGGCGCATCCGCTGCCGAGCAGCGCCAGCAGCGCCACCGCCACGCTGCGTGGCAGGCGGACAACGGCTGGTGTCCCTGTTGCGTCCATCGATTTCCGGCGTAAGCGCATGCCTGCCAATCTACGAAGCCGTGCCGTTGCTGGCAAGGCGGGCGGCCGTTGTCGCGGATCAGTGCGCTTTCGACGGCGATGATGCAGCCGGGCCGGGTGCAGCGCCGGGTGCCGCCTCGAACCTGTCCTTTGACTCGGCGATGCCGAGCGGATCGGCATGGATGATGATCTCGCAGCCGGAAAACTCAGTCCGGATCTGATCCTCCACCTCGTCCATGACCTCGTGACTGCGCCACAGCGAGATCTCGCGCGGGAAGTCCAGGTGGAACTGCACGATGTAATTCGAGCCGCCGTGGCGGGTACGCATATCGTGCAGGCCAAGTACCTCCGGGTGCGTGAGCGCAATGACCTTGATGCGCTGACGATCGGCCTCGGGAATCTCCCGGTCGAGGAGGATGTCCAGTGCCTGGGCGGCCATGCGGAAGGCGCCAAAGAGGATATAGGCGGCCACCCCCAGCCCGACCAGCGGATCCATCAGCCGCCAGCCGGTCCAGGCCGTGAGTACCACGGCGACGCCGACGCTCAGGTTGACCAGGATGTCGGTGGTGTAATGCATCGCGTCGGCGCCGATCGCGATGGAGCCGGTGCGCTTGCTGACATAACGCTGGTACCCGACCAGGAGGACTGTCGCCAGGGTCGCCGCCAGCACCACCAGCACGCCGACCTCCGGGCGCGTGATCGGCTGGGGTTCGGCGAAGCGCTGGATTGCTTCGCGGCAGACGAACAGGCCCGAAGCGCCGATGATCAGGGCCTGTACCAGTGCCGCCAGCCCTTCCGACTTGCCGTGGCCGAAACGGTGCTCGGCATCGGCCGGTGCCAGCGAGTAGCGCACGGCCCAGAACGTCAGCGCCGAAGCGAACAGGTCGAGCAGCGAGTCGGCCAGCGAGGACAGCAGCGATACCGAATCGGTCGCGAGCCAGGCCCAGGCCTTCGCGGCGACCAGCGTCACGGCTACGCCCATCGATGCATAGGTGGCCGAGCGCACCAGCCAGGCACGTTGGCGGGAATCCGGGTGTCGGTTCGAAGTCATGGTCATCAGGCCCTTCTGCGCTGCATGCTAGTGGCAACGCGCTCCTCACGCCAAGGGGTGCGTGCGGGAATCCCGCAGTTTCACCCGGCCGGCGGAGTATTGTCGCGCGCGTAGGCACACATACACTGGGAGAACATCCGCACCGGGATGCACTGGCATGAACGAGTTCCGGATCCTCGCGGCCGATCGTAGCGCGGCACACCCGTGGCGCATTGCTGCCATGACATGAGCGGTTTCGCATCGCACACCGTTTGGCCGCGCGACGTCCGACTGCTGTTCTTCACGCGCTTCCTGCGCCTGTTCGCCTTTGGCCTGTTGTCGATCGTGCTCGCGCTCTACCTCGCGGCACTCGGCACCAGTCCAGCGGCCATCGGCCTGCTGCTGGTCGTCACACTCGGCGGCGACACCGTCGTCGCACTGTTTTTCACGACGCGGGCCGACCGGCTGGGACGCGCGCGCGTGCTGCGCTGGAGTGCCTGGCTGATGGTGCTTGCCGGTGCATTGCTCGTGGTCGAGGCGCCGTTCCCCATCCTGCTGGTCGGTCTGGCGCTCGGCGTGATCAGTCCGAGCGGTGCCGAAGCGGGTGCGTTCCTGCCGATCGAGCAGGCCGCACTGGCCCAGTACATCACCGCGGAGCGGCGCACGGGCATCCTGGCCTGGTATCACCTCACTGGTGCGGCCGGCACGGCCCTCGGTTCGCTGTGCGGTGGCATCGTGGTGTCGGTCGCGCAGGGCGCAGGGCTTGCCGGCGCTACCGCGTTCACGCCGGTGATGTGGCTCTACGCCATCCTCGGTCTGGTGCTGGTCCTGAGTTTCGGCCGGCTGAGTGCCATGGTCGAAGCGCCTGACGGGGCAGTCGCAGCCGCCGGGCTCGGACACCTGGGTGTGCATCGTTCGCGTGGCATCGTCATGCGACTGTCGGCGCTCTTCGCGCTTGATGCCTTCGGCGGCGGCTTCGTGGTGCAGACGGCCCTGGCCTACTGGCTCGAACGGCGTTTCGGTGCGACGCCAGCAGAGCTCGGCACGCTGTTCCTGTGCATGAACCTGTTGTCGGCGCTGTCCGCGCTGGCGGCCGGCTGGCTGGCGCGCCGCATCGGACTGCTGAACACGATGGTGTTCACGCACCTGCCGGCCAACGTACTGCTGCTCCTGCTACCACTCGCGCCCGGCTTTGCCGCCGCCGCGGCCTTGCTGCTGGTCCGCTCGCTGGTCACCCAGATGGACGTACCGACACGGCAGGCCTATCTCCTCGCCGTGGTCAGCCCGGACGAGCGGGTTGCGGCTGGCGGCCTCACCGGCGTTGCCCGCTCGATTGGCGCTGCGTTGTCGCCACCCGTGACGATCATCCTCGCTGGCAGCGCGTCCTGGGCTGGCCTGCCCCTCGTGGTGGCGGGTGCCGTCAAGATTGTCTACGACCTGCTGCTATATCGCAGTTTTCGTGCCGTGCGGCCGGCCCACGAGTCACCAGAGGGCGGTGGGCAACGAACGGGTTGATCGGGCACGACCGCCATTGCGGCAGTCGTGCCCGGGCATTGGATCTGGTGG
>CAYQAR010000042.1:0-26285 GCA_964415505.1 uncultured Chromatiaceae bacterium
CGCGTCCTGCTCCGCTGGCCCTCTACGCCCGCCGCCGGTGGCCGGGCAACAGCCGTGGCAGCGAGCGATAAGGGGATCGCGGCTGAAGCCGCTCCTACAGTATGCCGAGGTGCGTCGGCGCGGGTATGCTGGCGGCATATGCACCTTTCGGGTCTTTTCCATGCAGATCACCGTCGCAGCCGTCGGCACACGGCTGGAGCCTTGGATCTACGACGCCTTTGACGCGTACCGCCAGCGTCTGCCCCGGCACCTCAAGCTCGCACTGGAGGAAGTGCCCGTCGTCCGGCGCGTGGGGCAAGGCCAGGCGGCGGCCGCCAGCGCACAGGAAGGCGAGCGGCTGCTGCGGCATGTGCGCCCGGACGCCTTCGCGCTGGTCCTGGACGAGCGCGGGCAGCAGTGGTCGTCGCGGGAGCTCGCGGCGCAGATGCGCAGCTGGCTCGATGGTCACCCACACGTTGTTATCCTGATCGGCGGTCCCGACGGGCTGGCGCCCGCGTGCCGCAAACGCGCCGACCGGACCTGGTCGCTGTCGCGCCTGACCTTCCCGCACGGGCTGGTGCGGGTGTTGCTGGCCGAGCAGCTGTACCGCGCCTGGACCATCCTCCAGGGCCACCCCTACCACCGCGACTGACCATGGCCGCGACGTCGGATCCGCTCGTCTACCTGGCCTCGGCGTCGCCGCGCCGCCAGGTGCTGCTCGCCCAGCTCGGTCTGCGCTGGGCACAGATACCGGCGGTGGTCGACGAGAGCCGGCAGCCAGACGAGCCGCCGGCCGACTACGTGCGCCGCCTGGCGCTGGCGAAGGCGCGCGCGGGGCGCCTGCGCTGTCCGGCAGCGCAGGCCGCGCCAGTGGTTGCGGCGGATACCACGGTCGTGGTGGCCGGTACGGTGCTCGGCAAGCCTGTGGATGCCGCCGATGCCGCACGCATGCTGCAGCTCATGTCGGGCTGCACGCATCAGGTGCTCACGGCGGTCGCGGTG
This sequence comes from uncultured Chromatiaceae bacterium, assembly GCA_964415505.1. Classification (GTDB taxonomy): domain Bacteria; phylum Pseudomonadota; class Gammaproteobacteria; order Steroidobacterales; genus QUBU01. The sequence goes on from CAYQAR010000042.1 coordinate 982, forward strand.
GCCTCGCCGAGCGGCGAGTCGGTGGCACTGTCGGTGAGCGAGGTCGTGTTTCGCACCGTCGGCGCCGTGGAGGCGGCGGCCTACTGGCGCAGTGGTGAGCCCGCCGACAAGGCTGGCGGCTACGCGATCCAGGGGCTCGGTGCAGTCTTCGTGCAGGAGCTGCGCGGGTCGTATTCCGGGGTCATGGGCCTGCCGCTCTTCGAGACGGCACAGCTGCTCGGGGCGCATGGCGTGCCGGTGCTGGCTGGCAATCGATAGGGCCGCGCGATGACGACCGAGATCCTGATCAACGTCACGGCCGGCGAGGTGCGGGCGGCCGTGGTCGAGAACGGCATGCTGCAGGAGGTGCTGATCGAACGCGCCTCGCGTCGCGGCCTGCTCGGCAACATCTACAAGGGGCGCGTGTCGCGGGTCCTGCCAGGCATGCAGGCGGCGTTCATCGAGATAGGACTTGAACGCACGGCGTTCCTCCACACCTCCGATATCGCCCCGCTGCCGGGGCTGCCGGCGGAACTGCAGGGCCGCCAGGCAGGCATCCGCGACCTGTTGCGCGAGGGCGATGAGGTCATGGTGCAGGTGCTCAAGGATCCGATCGGCACCAAAGGCGCGCGCCTGACCACGTTCATCACCGTGCCCTCGCGCTACCTGGTGCTGCTGCCGTCAGGCAGTGCGATCGGCATTTCTGCGCGCATCGAGGCGGATGCCGAGCGGGAGCGGCTCAAGCAGGTGGTCGGGGAAATCGTCGGCACCGGCGCTGGCTACGGCATTATCGTGCGCACGGCGGCCGAGGCCGCCACGCGCGAGGCCTTGGCCGCAGACCTCGATTTCCTGCGCCGGCTCTGGGAGCGCATCGAGCGCAGTGCGCGCAGCACGCGCCCCGGCACCCTCGTCCACGAGGACCTGCCGCTGGCAGTGCGGGTGGTGCGCGACATCGTCGATGCCAGCGTCGACCGCGTCCGCGTGGACTCGGCAGAATCCTGCCGGCGGCTGCGCGAGTTCGCCAATGAGTTCATGCCAGGGCTGGCCGGGCGTATCGAGATGTACGGCGACAGCCGGCCGATTCTCGATCTCTATGGCGTCGAGGACGAGGTGCAGAAGGCGCTGCAGGACAAGGTCGAACTGAAGTCGGGCGGTTACGTCGTGATCGATCAGACTGAAGCGATGACGACCGTGGACGTCAACACGGGTGGCTACGTCGGTCACAGGAACCTCGAGGAGACGATCTACCGGACCAACCTCGAGGCGGCCGTCGCCATCGCCAGGCAGCTGCGCCTGCGCAACCTCGGCGGCATCATCATCATCGACTTCATCGACATGGAAGAGCAGGCGCATCGTGAGCAGGTGCTCGCTGCGCTGCGTGGGGCGCTCGACGACGATCATGCCCACACGGAGATCACGCAGGTGTCGCCGCTTGGGCTGGTGGAAATGACGCGCAAGCGCAACCGCGAGAGCCTGGAACACGTCATGTGCCGGCCCTGTCCAACCTGCGCAGGTCGCGGTTCGGTCAAGTCGCCGGAAACGGTCTGTTACGAGATCTTCCGCGAGATCCTGCGTCAGCACGGCCAGTTCGATATCCGTGAGATGGTGGTGCTGGCGCACCAGGACGTGATCGAGCTGCTGCTCGACGAGGAATCCGGCAGCCTCGCCGAGCTTTCCGACCTGACCGGGAAACCCATCCGGTTGCAGGCCGAGACCCAGTTTGCGCCGGATCGCTTCGACGTCGTATTGATCTGACCGACATGGAAACCACGTCCCGCCCGGCCCTGCGCTGGCTGCTCTACGCAGCCGCCGGGATCGTGATTGCGATGGCGCTGGTCGTCGGCACCCTGCGCCTGCTGCTGCCGCTGGCGCCGGACTACCAGGACGACATACGCGCCTGGGCGAGCGCGGCGACCGGCTACGACATCCGTTTCGATGGCATCAGCGCGAGCTGGCCGTTGTCGGGCCCGCAGCTGTCGTTGTACGGGGTCAGTTTCACGCGACCGGGGGAAACCGCCGCCGTGCTCGCGGCACGCGAGCTGTCCGCCGGCCTGAGCCTGTGGCAGCTGCTGCGCGATCGCCGGCTCGCCGTCGGACGCGTGGCGGTGGGTGGTACGCACCTGCGCGTGACGCGCAGCGCCGATGGGCGTTTTCTCGTGCAAGGCCGATACCTCGAGGACCTGCTGCCCGAGCGCCGGCGTGAGCAGCTGCCGGAGATCGACGTGACACTCACGGATATCGCCGTGACGTTTCTCGACGAGGCCCGCGATCCTGAGCCGGTCGACCTCGTGCTCGGGCGCCTCGAAGCCGCCGTGGCAGCCGATGCCATCAGCGCGAACGCCACCCTCGACCTGCCGAAGCGCTTCGGGAGGAGCCTTGAGGTCGAAGTCCACCTGCCGGGGCCACTGCCACAGCCGCTCTCGCTGCCGCGCGACTGGGACCTGCAGCTGCGCGGACGCGACCTGGTACTGGCACCGCTGTGGCGCTACCTGTTTGCCGGACCCGGGCCCGTACAAAGCGGTGCCGGAATGGTCCGCATCGCGCTCGGGGTCCGCGACGGCCGGGTGCACCAGGTGCAGGGCGAGGTCGGACTCAGCGCGGTCGCGATTGGCGTCGGTGGCGAGCCGGCCGTCTATGACAGGCTGGCCGGCACGGCACGCTGGGAGCGCAGCGGCAGCGGCTGGCTGGCGGAGTTGAGCGACCTGCGCCTGCGTCGTGGCGGGCGCGATGCGCCGGTCGCGGCGCTCACGGTCCGATTTGCCGAAGGTGGGGAGTCGACGCCGGAGCGCTGGAATTTCAGTGCCCCGTTCCTGCGCCTGGAAGACCTCCTGCCGCTGGTGCGTCCGGCGCTGGTGGACACCGAATTCGCCGCGCAGCTGCCCCGCGACGTCCGTGGGGACCTGCGCACGCTGGAAGCGGAGTTCGCCAGCACGGCCGAGGACCCGCAGCGCTACTCCGTCAAGGTGGAGTTCGCCGGGTTCGGCCTGACCTCGGCCTCGGGGGAGGCTGCGGTCGCCGGGTTGTCGGGTTCGCTCGCCGCCGACGGCGACGGTGGCAGGCTGCAACTCGCCAGCCGCGACGTGCGCCTCGTCCTGGCGCAGTGGTTTCGCGAGCCGCTCGACGCCGGCGCGGTGACCGGCCTGCTGGTGTGGCGCAGCGGTCCCGACGGGCTGCGCATCCTCAGCGATGACGTGCAGGTGCAGTCGGGTCGCATCGCCATCAATTCGCGGGTCGAGCTGACAGTTCCGGGCGGTGATTCCTCGCCGGTGATCGACCTCAAGGCCCGGGCCAGCGCGACCGAGGCGCGCGAGGTACTGCGCTACCTGCCACTGCGCCGCTTCCCGCCGCAGGTCGTCGACTGGCTCGAGCGCGCCGTCGTTGCAGGTCGTGTGCCGAAGGCAGAGGTCGAGTTCCGCGGGCCGGTACGCGACTTCCCGTATGAAGCCGGTGAGGGAGTGTTCCGGGTCGCACTCGACCTGCAAGCCGGTACGCTCGACTACGCCACGGGTTGGCCACCGATCGAGGACATCGACGCCGAGGTGGTGTTCGACGGCGTCGGCATGTACTCGCGGCGCAACCGGGCGCGCCTGGCAGGACTCGCGCTGCAGGACTTCGACGTCCGCATCCCGGACCTGCGCCACGGCATGCTCGCGCTGTCCGGGAACCAGCGGGTGGGCGTCGACGGGCTGCTCGGGTTCCTGCGTGCCACACCGGTGGCTGCGCGGGTCGGGCCGGTCCTGGAGCGGGTGACCGCCAGCGGAGCCGTCGATGCGGCCCTGCGGCTGGCGCTGCCGGTGGCGCACCTCGACGCTTACGATCTGCAGGTCCTGTTCGACCCGCGCGGGATCCGCCTGGGATTGCGCGATCTGCCGCTCGACCTGCGCAACGTGCGCGGCCGTGTCAGGTTGCGCAACACGCGGTTCACGGCCGAGGGCGTCCGCGCCGTCATGCTCGGCGAACCGGTACAGGTGGACCTGGCGGCCGAACCGGCGGCCGATGGCCTCGTGACCCACCTCGCGCGGCTGAGCGGCACCACACCGGTGGCGCGCGTGGCCGCGACGTTCAAGCTCCCGCTGCGCCGCTACCTGGATGGACGCCTCGCCTGGGATGCGATCGTGAAGCTGCCTGCCCACCGCGCCGGCGTCAGCGCGCCGGTGACGATCGACGTCCATTCGGACCTGCAGGGTGTCACGAGCGGGCTGCCGGCACCGCTCGCGAAGCCGGCCACGGCCGCCTGGCCCATGCAGCTCGGGCTCACGCTCGTCGACGACACCACGATCGACGTCGTCGGCCGGCTGACGCCGCCGGTCTCCTGGGCGCTGCGGCTCGCCGCCGTGCGCGGTGGCTGGAACGTCGAAAGAGGCGCGGTGCTGGCCGGGCCAGGCGAGGCGCGTTTGCCGGCACGCCGTGGCGTGGAACTCGGCGGCCGCGTCGACGTGCTGCCACTCGGCGACTGGCTGGATCTCGGCGGCGACGGTGACGGTGACAGCGCCGCCATGGGCTGGCGCGAAACCTGGCGCGAGATGAAGCTGCACGCAGCGCGCCTGGAGTTCGTCGGCCAGGCGTTCCGCGACGTCGACCTGGCAGTCGCGCGTGGCAGCGATGCGTGGTCGGTGAAGGTCGGTGGCCCGGCAACCGACGGTGACATCACCGTGCCGTTCGACACGGGATCCCGCCCGCTCGTGCTCGACATGAAGCGACTGTGGCTGCTCGAGGCTGCGGGCGATGGCGATGCAGCGCGCAGCGATCCCCGTACCCTGCCGGCGGCTACGGTACGCATCGCCGACGCCGCACTCGGGGACTGGCGCTTCGGCGAGCTGGAGATGAATGTCGAACGCGCACCCGACGGGCTGGTCGCACGGCCGATCGTGGCCCGGTCGGCCAGCTTCACCCTCGAGGGCAATGCCTCCTGGCGCGTCGCGGGTGGGGACGTGAACCGGCAGGCCACGCAACTCGAGGCGAAGCTGGAGTCGAGCGACTTCCAGCGCACCCTCGAGCAGCTCGGCTTCGGCCCCGTCATGTCGGGAGAGAAAGCGCGCGTGACTGTGGCGCTTACCTGGCCGGGAGGCCCGCGCGCGAATTTCCTGGAGCAGGCCGATGGGCGTATCGGCGTGGAGATCCACAACGGCCAGGTCCTCGATCTCGAACCCGGCAGCGGGCGGCTGCTCGGCCTGCTCAGCATCACCGCGCTGCCGCGGCGTCTCGCGCTCGACTTCAGCGACGTGTTCCAGAAGGGCTTCGGCTTCGACACCGTGTCCGGGCAGTTCCGCGTCGGCTCAGGCAGCGCCTACACCTGCAACCTGGGCCTCACGGGTCCAGCGGCCGACATCGGCATCGTCGGTCGCACCGGTTTCGTCGGCCGCGACTACGACCAGGTGGCGGTGGTGCGCCCGCAGGTGTCCAACGTGCTCACCGTCGGCGGTGTCGTCTTGGGCGGCCCGGTCGGTGGTGCTACGATGCTGCTCATCTCGCAGCTGTTTCGCAAACCCCTGAGTACGCTGGGTGAGTCCTACTACCGGGTATCCGGTGGCTGGGACGAGCCAGCCGTGGTGCGCATGAACCGCACCGATATCGATGCCTCGGCATTCAAGGACTGCGAGCAGGAAGTCGAGACAGCGCTGGGCGCGCCGGCGCCGGACAAGCCGGTGGGTGGCGTGGCGCCGCCGGCGCCGGATCAGGGAAGCGCGCAGTGACGGACGCACGACCATGAGCAGGCACACGCTCGGCACGATCCAGATGACGTCGGTGGACGACGTCGGCGCCAACCTGGCTGCGGCGCGGCGCTACCTCGAGGCTGCTGCGCACGCCGGTGCCAGCCTGGCAGTGCTGCCCGAGAACTTTGCCTTCATGGCGGCTGACGAGAGTGCGCGTGCGCGCATCGCCGAGCCCGATGGTACCGGGCCGATCCAGGAGTTCCTCGCGCGCACTGCGCGCGAGTGCCGCCTGTGGATCGTCGGCGGCACGATCCCGCTGGTGAGCGCTGATCGCGATCGGCCCTACGCTGCTTGCTGCGTGTGGAGTGACACCGGCCAGCGGGTGGGCCGCTACGACAAGATCCACCTGTTCGACGTACGTGTCCCGGACAGCACCGAGGCGTACCGTGAGTCGCGGCGTACGATGCCGGGAAGCGATCCGCTGGTGATCGAGACGCCTTTCGGACAGCTCGGGATCGCGGTGTGCTACGACCTGCGCTTTCCTGAACTGTTCCGCACCATGCTGGCCCGCCAGGTCGACGTCATCGCCTTGCCGGCCGCCTTCACGCAGCGCACCGGCCAGGCGCACTGGCACACGCTGCTGCGGGCGCGCGCCATCGAGAACCTCTGTTACGTCGTGGCTGCGGCCCAGAGCGGTGAGCACCCCGGCGGGCGCTGCACCTACGGCCATTCCCTGATCGTCGGTCCCTGGGGCGAAGTGCTTGCCGAAGCTGCCAGCGGACCCGGCGTGGTCAGCGCCACGATGGATGAATATTATCTGCAACGCCTTCGCGACCAGTTTCCGGCCCTGACTCACCGCCGGCTGAGCGCCTGAACAGCGGAGAGCCACGCCATGACTGCACCGAATACCATCGACGTTGCCCGCCAGGCGCTGCTGGCGCCGACCGGCCTCGGGGATGTCGACATCGACCGTGCGTTGCGCGCCCTGCTGCGCGGCGGTGTCGATGCCGCCGACCTCTATTTCCAGGTGACCCGCCACGAGGCCTGGTCGCTCGAGGACGGCATCGTGAAGGAGGGCAGCCACAGCATCGAGCAGGGCGTGGGTGTGCGCGCGATCGCCGGCGAGAAGACCGGTTTCGCCTACAGTGACGACATCGTGGCGCCCGCGCTGCTGCAGGCAGCGGACGCGGCCGGCGCCATCGCGCGTGCGGGCCGGCAGGGCGCACTCCAGGCCTGGTCGGCACGTCCGGGCCACGCCCTGTACGAGCCGATCGACCCGATCCCGACGCTGGCCGACGACGACAAGGTCGCCCTGCTGCAGAAGGTGGATGCAGCCACGCGCGCCCTCGACCCGCGCGTCAGGCAGGTCATGGCGAGCCTCGTCGCCGTGCACGAGGTCGTGCTGGTGTGCGGCAGCGATGGTGCCCTGGCTGCCGACGTGCGTCCGCTGGTACGCATGAACGTCTCGGTGATCGTCGAGGACGGTGACCGGCGCGAACAGGGGTACAGCGGTGGCGGCGGGCGGGTCGGTTTCGGACATTTTCTGGAGAGCGACCGTGCCTTCGCCTTCGGTCGCGAAGCGGTGCGCCAGGCGCTGGTGGCGCTCGAGGCCGTGCCGGCACCGGCCGGCGAGATGGTGGTGGTGCTCGGCCCCGGCTGGCCGGGCGTGCTGCTGCATGAGGCCATCGGCCACGGGCTGGAGGGCGATTTCAACCGCAAGGGGACCTCGGCCTTCAGCCGGCGGCTCGGCGAGACGGTGGCCGCCGATCTCTGCACCATCGTCGACGACGGCACGCTGCCGTTGCGGCGCGGTTCGCTCAACGTCGACGACGAGGGTACGCCGACGCAATGCACCGTACTGATCGAGAACGGGCGGCTCGCCGGCTACCTGCAGGACAAGCTTAACGCCCGTCTGATGGGCATGCAGCCGACGGGCAATGGCCGGCGCCAGTCTTTCGCGCACCTGCCGCTGCCGCGCATGACCAACACCTACATGCTGCCCGGTGCACACGCACCCGAGGAGATCATCGCCTCCGTGGACCGTGGCATCTACGCGCGCAACTTCGGCGGCGGGCAGGTCGACATCACCTCGGGCAAGTTCGTGTTCTCCGCCAGCGAGGCCTACCTGATCGAGCGGGGCAAGCTCGGCGCGCCGATCCGTGACGCCACGCTGGTCGGCGACGGACCGTCGGTGCTGCGCCGGGTGTCGATGGTGGGCAACGACCTGCGTCTCGACGAGGGTGTAGGCACCTGCGGCAAGGACGGCCAGTCCGTCCCGGTCGGCGTGGGCCAGCCGACGCTGCGTATCGACGGGCTCACCGTCGGTGGAACCGCAGGCGCCGGCTGAGGTACGGCGAGCGCCGCGGCGTTCAGGACGTGCGTGGATCGGTGCTGGCGAGCACGTTCGCGGTCTGCCGCGCGCGGTACTCGTCGAGCGCCGTGCGGATGCGATCGTCGCCGAGCGCGAGGATCGCTGCGGCGAGCAGCGCGGCATTGATCGCGCCGGCCTTGCCGATGGCGAGGGTGCCTACCGGTACGCCGGGTGGCATCTGTACGATCGAGAGCAGTGCGTCCATGCCGCCGAGAGCGGGCGATGGCAGCGGCACGCCGAGCACGGGCAGCGGCGTCTTGGCTGCGGCTACCCCGGGCAGGGCCGCCGCGAGTCCGGCGCCGGCGATCAGGACCCTGAGGCCACGCTCACGCGCCGTCTCGCAGTATTCCGTCAACCTGTCCGGGGCGCGGTGCGCCGAGATCGCGTTGACCTCGTGGGGGATGCCGAGCCCGTCGAGGGTTGCCGCCGCATGGGACATCAGTTCCCAGTCGGAACGGGAACCCATCAGGATGCCGACCAGTGGTTTCATGCCCGCATTCGTCCTGTCAGTGAAGCAGGCGACCGATCATAGCATCGGGGCGGGCACCTGCGGCCGGGACGCGGCGCAACGGCCTGCTAGAATGCCGGCGCTCCCGCAGCCACCGCGATGCCGGCCATGACCCGCGAACACAGCGAACCGTCCATCGACGACCTCAAGGCGCGCGTGGCGAACGTGCTCGACCTGGCTCGTGGTCACGGCGCCAGTCACGCTGAGGCGAGCGCCAGCTTCGGCACCGGCCTGGCGGTCACCGTGCGGATGCGCAGCGTCGAGACCCTCGAGTTCCACCGCGACCAGGGACTCGGCATCACGGTGTACTTCGGCGGGCGCAAGGGCAGCGCCAGCACGTCGGATCTCGGCGCGGGGGCGATCGAGGAGAGCGTGCGCAAGGCCTGCACGCTCGCGCGCTACGCTGCCGAGGACCCCCACGCCGGACTCGCCGACGCCGACCGTCTGGCGCGAACGGTTCCCGATCTCGATCTCTGGCATCCGTGGACGCTCGGTGCCGAGCAGGCGATCGAGCTGGCGACAGGCTGCGAAACAGCCGCGCTCGACAGCGACCCGCGGCTCACGAACTCCGAGGGCGCGAGTCTCGCCAGCCACGCCGGTCTGCGCGTCTACGGCAACAGCCACGGTTTCCTCGAGGGCTACCGGGACACCCACCACAGTCTCTCCTGCGCGGTGATCGCCAGCCAGGGCGAGCAGATGGAGCGGGACATGGACTACACGCGGGCGCGCGACGCTGTCGAGCTGCGCAGCGGGGAGGCTGTCGGCCGCGAGGCCGCCCGGCGCGCCGTGGCGAGGCTCGGTGCGGTGAAGCTCGATACCAGGGTGGCGCCGGTGCTGTTCCCGGCGCGCCTCGCGCGCGGGCTGATCGGTCACCTCGTCGGCGCCATCAGCGGCGGGGCACTGTACCGGCGTTCGTCGTTCCTGCTCGACAGCCTGGGTACTGCGGTACTGGCCGACTGCGTCACCATCGACGAGCGTCCCCACATCCCGAAGGGACTGGCGAGTGCGCCGTTCGACGACGAAGGCGTGGCCACCGTCGACCGGCGCCTGGTCGATGCAGGCGTGCTGCAGGGCTATGTGCTCGGCAGCTACTCGGCACGCCGCCTCGGCATGGCGAGCACCGGCAACGCCGGTGGCATCCACAACCTCGTGGTGGCCGACACTGGCCAGGGCGCGGCCGACATGCTCGCCGCCCTCGACACCGGGCTGCTCGTCACCGAGCTCATGGGCAGCGGTGTCAATCCGGTCACGGGCGATTATTCGCGTGGGGCAGCCGGGTTCTGGGTAGAGCGCGGCGAGATCCGCTATCCGGTGAGCGAGATCACCATTGCCGGCAACCTGCGGGACATGTACCGCGGCATTCTCGCGGTCGGCAACGACGTGGAACTGGCCGGATCGATCCGCACCGGGTCGATCCTGCTGCGCGGGATGACTATCGCCGGCGCCTGATCAGCCCGGGGCGGTGAGCAGCTCCAGCGCCTGGCGATATTTCGCGCTGGTGTGTCGTACGACCTCGTCAGGCAGGTCCGGTCCGGGCGCCTTCTTGTTCCAGTCAAGGGTCTCGAGGTAGTCGCGCACGTACTGCTTGTCGAAGCTCGGCGGGCTGACCCCGGTCCGGTACTCGCTGGCTGGCCAGAACCGCGAGGAATCCGGTGTCAGGACCTCGTCGATGAGGTACAGGCCACCGTCGGCGTCGAGGCCGAACTCGAACTTGGTATCGGCGATGATGATGCCGCGGCTGCGGGCGTACTCGGCCCCACGCATGTAGATCGCGAGCGCCAGCTCGCGCACCCTGCGGGCGAGGCTGGCGCCGACGAGCGTTTCCATCTGCGCAAAGCTGATGTTCTCGTCGTGCTCGCCGACGGCCGCCTTGGTCGCGGGGGTGAATATCGGCTCCGGCAGTTGCGCGGCGAGCGGCAGGCCAGCCGGCAGCGGGATGCCGCACACGGCACCGGTGGCGCGGTAGTCCTTCCAGCCCGAACCGATCAGGTAACCGCGCACGACTGCTTCGACGGGCAGCGGTCGCAGGCGGCGCACGACGACTGCGCGTCGGGCGACGAGTGCTGCCTCCGTACGATCCTTCACCACGTCCCCGGGAGGGATGCCGGTGAGGTGATTCGGCACGACCGTGCGCATGCGCTCGAACCAGAAGTTCGACAGCTGCGTCAGCACCTCGCCCTTGCCGGGGATCGGGTTCGGCAGGATCACGTCGAACGCCGAGAGCCGGTCGGTGGTGACGATCAGCAGGTGCGCAGCATCGACCTCGTAGATGTCGCGTACCTTGCCCTGGCTGATGCGCTTCAGCCCCGTGAGGTGCGACTCGTACAAAGCGTTCTCCGTGGCCGTGGCGGTCATCTGCTGTGGTCCTGCGGGCGAAGCCGGAAGGGGCGGTATTGTAAGCTGGCACCCGGAGTCTGGTAAGGCGGCGGCAGGCGTTGGCGATGGCCTGGATCGGCAAGATGGCGGGTGCCCTGCTCGGGTACGCGGTGGCGCGCTGGCCGGGGGCGGCCGTCGGTCTCCTGCTCGGGCACCAGTTCGACCGCGGTATCGGCATGCGTCCCGCGGCGGTATCCGGCGCTGCTGCCGCTGATCGGCAGCGCGTGTTCTTCGAGACGACCTTCCTGGTAATGGGCCATCTCGCCAAGGTCGACGGGCGGGTCACTGAACTGGAGATCGGCGCGGCCCGCGTGGTCATGCAGCGCATGCGGCTCGACGAGCGCCAGACGCGCCTTGCCATGGAGCTGTTCAACGCCGGCAAGCGCCCGGACTGGCCGGTACAGCAGCAGATCGAACGGCTGCGCCAGTACTGCGGACGTCACCCGGAGCTGCTGCGCCTGTTTCTCGAGGTGCAGGTCGACCTCGTCCTGGCGAAGGGCGCCGTCAGCCCGGCCGAACGCGAGCTGCTCGGCCGCATCGCCGATGTCCTTGGCGTCAATCGCGTGGTGCTGACACATCTCGAGACGATGCTGCGGTGGCGTCGTGGCCAGGCTGCGGGTGGCACTGCGGCACCGTCGCGTGAGACGAAGCTCACCGAGGCCTACGCGACCCTCGGTGTGGACGCGCGCGCGAGCGACCGTGAGGTCAAGACAGCCTATCGCCGGCTCATGAACCAGCATCATCCCGACAAGCAGGCCGCACGCGGGCTGCCGGAATCGATGCGCGAGATCGCTGCCGAACGCACTCGCGAGATCCGCGCCGCCTACGACCTGGTGAAGCAGGTGCGCGGCATGCGCTAGAGCGCGTGCTACCATCGCGCCGGCACCCTGCAGGAGACCGGACGTGGCCAGACTTCCCGCGCTGATCGCACCCTCGATCCTGTCGGCCGACTTCGCGCGCCTCGGCGAGGAAGTCGATGCCGTCATCGCTGCCGGCGCCGATCTCATCCACTTCGATGTGATGGACAACCACTACGTGCCCAATCTCACCATCGGGCCGCTGGTCTGCGCTGCGCTGCGCCGGCACGGCGTGCAGGCGCCGATCGACGTGCACCTGATGACCCGGCCGGTGGACCGGCTGGTGGAGGATTTCGCAGCGGCAGGAGCGAGCTGGATCAGCTTCCATCCGGAGGCGAGCGATCACGTGGACCGCACCATCGAACTGATTCACCGGCACCAGTGCAAGGCCGGCCTGGTGCTCAATCCGGCCACCCCGATCAGCTGGCTCGACTACACCCTCGAGAAGCTCGATTTCGTGCTGGTGATGTCGGTGAATCCGGGATTTGCCGGGCAGGCGTTCATTCCGAGCGCCGTGCCCAAGATCCGCCAGGTCCGCAAGCGCATCGATGCCCTGCGCAGGGAGGTGCGCATCGAAGTCGACGGCGGCATCAAGGCCGACAACATCCGCGATGTGGCGGAGGCGGGTGCCGACACCTTTGTCGCCGGATCGGCGATCTTCGGCAGCGGGGACTATCCGGCCACCCTATTGACCCTGCGGCGGGAACTGGCGGCCGCCGCACAGGGGGCGGCCGCCGTTTGACCGGTACGGTTACTGGCCGCCGGCAGCGGCGGCGGGTTCGGGCACGGCGCGGATGCGCGGCTGGGGTCTGACGTTGTAGACCACGATGGTCTTGCCGCTCGCCGATACCAGGCCCTCGTCTTCGAGGACCTTGAGCACGCGGCCGGCCATCTCGCGGGAGCATCCGACCAGCCGTGACAGTTCCTGACGGCTGACCTTGATCTGCATGCCCTGCGGATGAGTCATGGCATCCGGCTCGTTGCACAGGTCGCGGATCGCGTGGGCAACGCGGCCGGTGACGTCCACGAAGGCCAGGTCGCTCAGCTTGCGGTTGGTGCGGGTGAGCCGTGTGGCCATCTGCGTGGCGAGTTCGAACACCAGGCCCGGGCTCTCACTGGCAATCTGGCGGAAGCGCGGGTAGGTCATCTCGGCGATTTCCGAGGACACTCGCGTACGCACCCAGGCGCTGCGGCTCGGCTGCTCGTTGAACAGTCCCATCTCGCCGAAGAACTGGCCACGGTTGAGGTAGGCCAGCACCATTTCGTTGCCGTCCTCGTCCTCGATCATCACTTCCACGGACCCGCTGCAGATGTAATACAGCGCATCGGGCGTATCACCCGCATGGATCATCACCGTCTTGCCCGGCACCGTGCGCACACGGCAGTACGTCAGGAACCGATTGATAGCCGGGATCTCGCTTAGCGTTTTTCCGCTGGTAGCCATTGGCTCACCCTCCCCTCGGGATACGACAACGAACAACAACCCAGAACAACAACATTCCAAAACTACACTCGCCGCGCGACCTGCGACAGGGCGATATGTTCAATTGGCTTGCAGTGTAAGGCGTCGGCGCATGAAGTATGTCAAGTCGCGTTTCAGATTTGTGAGGCAGGTCACACGCCTGCGCGGGCAGTACCGCGGCGGGGCAACATCGGCAGCGGGTTCGGGCCGGAATTTGCGGTGGGTGCGGGTTGGCGTTTAGAGTGCGCACCCCGCCCGGGTACCGGCTGGTCAGGCGGAGATCATGGTCAGCCGGACTGGGAGGACTACCGATGAAGTGCTTCAAGCCGGTGCTGGCCGGCATCGTCATCACCGCGTGCCCGGGTGTCGTGCTGGCGCATGGGGAAAAAGGTGCGGCACCGCCCCAGGGTTGGTCCGGCAGCGTCGCGGCTGGTTACGTGGCCGTCAGCGGCAACTCCGACAGCAGCACGGCAAACTTCAGGAGCGAGCTGAACTACGACCAGGACCGCTGGCATCACAGCGCGCTCGCCACCGCCCTCGGCGCGAGCCAGGACAACGAGACCAGCGCCGAGGCCTACAAGGCCCAGCTCAAGACGAAGTACGACCTGAACCCGACCATCTACGCTTTCGGGCTGGCCGACTACAACAAGGACCGCTTCAGCGCCTACGACTACCAGATCTACGAGGTCGGCGGCGTCGGCTGGCGCGTATACCGTTCGGAGACACAGGAGCTGAACCTCGAAGCCGGCGTCGGTGCCACGCAGTCGAAGCTGCGCCAGCCCGACCCCCCGAATCCGCCGCTGCCCTCGGGTGAGCGCGATGTCAACGAGGTCATCGGGCGCATCGGTGGCGATTACCACTGGCATATCAGCCCAACGGCCATGTTCAGCCAGACGCTGGCGAGCAGCATCGGCTCCGACAACACCTTTATCGAGTCGCTGACCTCGCTGAAGGTCAGCGTGATCGGCGATGTCGGCTTGGTGCTCGGCTACCTCGTCAAGCACAACACCGACGTGCAGCCCGGGGTCGACAAGACTGACACCCAGGCATCGGTTTCCCTGGAATACAAGTTCTGACAAGGACTTGGCCTGGTATCCCCGGCCGGGTGCGACCCACCCGGCCCCGGGGGGTTTTCGTTGAAAATGACCCGGCAGGCCTATAAAATCGCCGCCCTTGCGCCCACCACAGGGCGCCGGTCCGGATACCCAGAAGCAGTATTTCATGAGAACGATTTCAGCAAAGCCCGAGGAGGTCCAGCGCGGCTGGTACCTGGTCGACGCCGAGGGCAAGACGCTCGGCCGGCTCGCCACCGAACTGGCCCGGCGCCTGCGTGGCAAGCACAAGCCGATCTATACGCCGCATGTCGACACCGGTGACTATATCGTCGTGGTGAACGCCGCACGCATCCGTGTGACCGGCAACAAGCTCAAGGACAAGACCTATCAGCGGTTCACCGGCTACGTCGGTCATCTGAAGTCCGAGAGCCTGGAAGAGCTGCTGGCGCGGGCCCCGGACCGGGCGCTGCGCATCGCGGTCAAGGGCATGCTGCCGAAGAACAGCCTCGGCAACGCCATGCTGCGCAAGCTCAAGGTGTTCCCGGGGGCTACCCACGACCACACCGCCCAGCAGCCGCAGCGGCTGGATATCTGATTCAGGCATACAGGCAGACCGACATGGCAACCCAGGCTTACTACGGCACCGGACGGCGCAAGAGCTCTACGGCGCGGGTGTATCTGCGACCCGGCAAGGGCACGATCACCATCAACAACCGCTCGCTCGACGAGTTCTTCGGCCGCAAGACGGCCCGCATGATCGTGCGCCAGCCGCTGGAGCTGACCGAGCTCGGCACCCGCTTCGATGTCGAAGTATCGGTCGCCGGTGGTGGGACCACCGGGCAGGCCGGCGCCATCCGTCATGGCCTTACCCGAGCCCTGATGGCGTACGACGACAGTCTGCGCAGCCCGCTGCGCCGGGCCGGCTTCGTGACCCGTGATGCCCGCGAGGTCGAGCGCAAAAAGGTCGGCGTGCGCAAGGCCCGCCGCGCCACGCAGTACTCGAAGCGTTGATCCGCCCCGGGCGGGGCGCTCGATGCCCCCGCCCGTGATCCACGACTGATCGTTGGGGGATCGTCTAGTGGTAGGACAGCGGACTCTGACTCCGTTAACCTAGGTTCGAATCCTAGTCCCCCAGCCAGACCTGACGATACGAGGCCCGCAATTGCGGGCCTCGTTTTTTCCGGTTGGATCCGGGCGGTGGCGCGAGGCGATGTTGCCTCGCCGGTGCGGTCAGCGCCGGTCCAGGCGCTTCACGCCGCCATCCTCGGCCACGAGGATCACGTCGGCCGGGCGTTGGGCGAAGATGCCGACCGTGACCACGCCGGCAATCTGGTTGAAACGGGCCTCCACATCCGGCGGGTTGGTGATCGACAGGTTGTGGACGTCGATGATGACGTTGCCGTTGTCGGTGACGAAGCCCTTGCGCAGTACCGGCAGGCCGCGTGAGCGCACCATCTGGCGGGACACGTAGGACTGGGCCATCGGGATGACCTCGAGCGGCAGCGGGAAGCGGCCGAGCACCGCCACCCATTTGCTGTCGTCGATGATGCAGACGAAGCGGCGGGATGCGGCAGCGAGGATCTTCTCGCGCGTCAGGGCACCACCACCGCCCTTGATCAGGTGAAAGTGCTTGTTGGCTTCATCGGCGCCGTCGACGTAGAGATCGAGGTCGCCGGTATCGGCGAGGTCGGCCACCTCGAATCCGGCTGCCTTGAGCCGCCGCTCTGTCTCCCGGGAGCTGGCCACCACCGCCTCGATGCGCCCGCGCCATGGGCCGAGCTCTTCGATGAAGTGGTTGACCGTGGATCCTGTGCCGACCCCGAGCCGTATGCCGGGCTCGATCAGCGCAGCGGCGGCCTGCGCCACCTGCCGTTTTTTCTCGCCCTGGTCCATGCATCGCTCCGTGTGGCAGCACATCCCGATGTGCAGCCCCTGCAGTATAGCGGTGGCCCGGGCTGCAGCCGGGCCAGCTGGAAATTCGCCGTACCCCGGATGGAAATGTGCCCGCCAGAGGCGGGCACATTCGACTGTCACTTCCTGTTCCAGGAAGCCGCGGGAACCGTTGCCGGTTCCCGCGTTCCAGCTGTCTCCAGCTACTTCTTCTTCTTGGCCTTCTTCTTGGCCTTCTTCTTCGTAGCCTTCTTCTTCGAAGCAGTCTTCTTAGCCATGATGGTCTCCATGTCGGGGTTAACCGCGGTTGAGTATATACAACCGAAATCAAAATTCCAGTGATTACAGTGATCGGGTCCTCAGATTTCATCCCGCGCCAGTCCGGCATCGTCGCCGGAGTCATCGCGTGACGTCGTGCACCGGTTGCTTCGTGCGCTCGTCAGACACGAGCGCTCACGATGAAATGTCCGGCGTCAGAACACGAAGGTCGATGTCTCCGTCACCAGTGCGTGCAGCGGAATATCCCAGCTTCTTCCCGGGAATGCGTCGACGCGCTGGAAGTCGTAAGCGACGCCGATGATGTGCGGTCGACGCCACAGTTTGCGCTGGCGCGTGAACGCCAGTGTCCGGTCGTAGTACCCGCCACCCATGCCGAGCCGGTGCCCGGCGTCGTCGAACGCGACCAGCGGCACGACCACGACGTCGAGACGCGAGGCGCGCAGCCAGCCGACGCTTTCCGCCTGCGGCTCCGGGATGCCGAAGCGATTGGCGACCAGCGGCTCGCCGGGTGACCACGGCGCGAAGAGCAGCGCGCGACCGTGCAGGACCGGCAGGCAGACCTGCCGTCCCCGGGAACTCGCTGCCTGGATCAGCGGCGCGCAGTCGACCTCGCCGCGGACCGCCACGTAGCAGGCGATGCGCTGGCTGCGGGCGAGGGCGCGCAGGCTCCAGGCGCGGCGGGCGATGGCCAGCGAACGCGCCGCAACCTCCGCGGGCGACAGGTCCGCACGTCGTTGCCGCATCGCCGAGCGCAAGGCCTTCATGGGATTACGACCCCGTGAGGGGCCGGCAGGGGAGAGGGTGGCGTTCCCGCCTGTGCCGTATCGAACCGTCGCTCTCGGACCCGAGCGAAAGGTGGGATCGACCGTGGCAGAGCAGGCTGTCCGCTCTGGGCGGCAATGCACAAAGCTGCCGACAGGCCCGGATCCCGGCAGTGCATTTAAGGGTCGAAAGCAGTCAGCTCTTCTCGAACACCGCAGGAGACGCCGCTGGCAATTATACGGCTCCGGTGGAGAAATGTTGCGACGGGCAGCGCGCTTTGCGTCGCACCGGCGAGTCAGATCTCGAGTTGCTGGCCCGACTGCAGGACACCCTCGACCCGCTCGCGCATGGCGCGCACCTTGGCCTTTGCCCGGGTCTCGAGGACCTCGCCACGATCACGTGAGCGGATGAGGTCGTTGGCGATGTTCAGGGCTGCCATGACGGCGATACGTTCCAGTCCGACCACCCGGCCACCGTCACGGATCTCGCGCATGCGGGCGTTGAGCAGTTCCGCCGAGTCGAGCAGGGCGGCGCGCTCGTCCGGAGGGCAGGCTACCTGGTACTCCCTCTCGAGGATCCTGATGTTCACCCGCGACGTTTCGTTCATGCCCCGTGCTCCATACCCTTCAGCCGGCCGATCATCGCTTCCACGCGCGCCCTGACCTGTTCGTTCTTCTGCAACAGCGTGGCCCGTTCGGCGATGAGGGCATCCTGGCGCTGGCGCAGCGAGCGGTTTTCTTCCTTCAGCTGACCGCAGATGACGACCAGGTCGTCCAGCCGTTTGCCAAGCCGTTCCAGCTCGTCACCGAACGATTTTTCGCTGCTGTCCGACATGGCGCGAATATAGGGCCGGCTATGGTCATGGTCAATTGCACCCGGGCTGACCGCCCGGTGCTACGATAAGTCCGGCGGCAGCCGACTCCCGGTTATGCAAACAGCGGCAAGGGGCGCGGCTCGTTCCCTATGGATGACCTATCAACGCCCGGATTCGAACTCGTCGACAGTGCCCTGCGCCAGCTCGGTGCCGAAGGCAGTGCGACCGAGGCGCATGGCAGTTTCTGTGGCCTCGCCTGTGTGCTTGGTGAGCATGCCCGCACCGCCTGGGTGGCTGGCCTTGCCGTGACCGAGCCGGTGGCGCCCGACGTGGACTCGGCCGATGCCCGGGTGCTGGCGGAACTCGCGGCCAACACCTGCTCGGCGCTCGACGCCGGCGACATGAGTTTCATGCCGCTGCTGCCACCTGACGACCGGCCACTCGCTCTACGGGCCGAGGCCCTGGCCGCCTGGTGCGAGGGCTTCATGCACGGGCTCGGCGAGGCTGCCGGCGGCTCGGCCGCCAACGATGTCCTCGATCACGAAACGCCGCGGGAAATCATGACCGACCTGGCCGAGATTGCCCGGCTGCGCCTCGGTGCAGAGGAGACGGATATCGAGGCCGAGGCGGCGTACACCGAGCTCGTCGAATTCGTGCGTGTCAGCGCCCAGCTCCTGTTCGACGAGCTGTACGACCTGCGGCGCGAGCTGGCTGCCGGGCGCGTGCATTGATGCGCACCGCGTGAAACCCGCAGAGTTCGGCAAGCGCCGCCGCCAGCTCATGCGCATGATCGGGCGCGGCGGCGTAGGGGTCCTGCCGGCGGCGCCGGCCAAGGTGCGCAGCCGCGACGTCGAGTATCCCTATCGCCAGGACAGCGATTTCTACTACGTCACCGGCTTCGCCGAGCCCGAAGCGATTGCCGTGCTGGCGCCCGGGCGCCCGACGGGCGAATACATCCTGTTCTGTCGCGAACGCGACCCCGAACGCGAGACCTGGGACGGTGCGCGCACCGGACCGGAGCAGGCCGTGGCGGTTTTCGGCGCCGACGACGCCTTTCCGATCGGCGATGTCGACGAGATCCTGCCAGGCATCCTCGAGCAGGCCGAACGCGTCTACTATTCCATGGGCGCGCACCCGGAGTTCGATACCCGGCTGATCGGCTGGGTGACCGCCCTGCGCCACCGGGGCAGTCCGGGTACCCACACACCCGACGAGTTCATTGCGCTCGACCACCTGCTGCACGACCTGCGCCTCTACAAGAGTCGCGCCGAGACCACAGCAATGCGCCGCGCGGCGGCCGTGACCGTCGCCGCACACCGGCGCGCCATGGCCTGTTGCCGGCCGGGCCTCTACGAGTACGAAATCGAGGCCGAGTTCCTGCACGAGTTCCGCCGCCACGGCATGCGGCCGGCGTACCTGCCGATCGTCGGTTCCGGCCCGAATGCCTGCGTGCTGCACTACTCGACCAACGGCCGGCAGATGCGTGCGGGCGACCTGCTGCTGGTCGATGCCGGTTGTGAGCACGATTTCTATGCCGCGGACGTCACGCGTACCTACCCGGTGAGCGGGCGCTTCAGTGCCGAACAGCGCGCCATCTACGAGATCGTCCTCGAGGCGCACGCCGCTGCGCTGCAGGCCGTAGTGCCGGGCAATCACTGGGACCAGCCGCACGATGCGGCGGTCGCGGCCATCGCCCGCGGGTTGCGCCGGCTCGGGCTCCTCGATGGAACCCTGGCCACCATCCGGCGTACCGCGTCGTACCGGCGGTTCTTCATGCACCGCACCGGGCACTGGCTCGGGATGGACGTGCATGACGTCGGCGACTACAAGGTCGGCGAGCAATGGCGCATGCTCGAGCCGGGCATGGTGCTGACCGTGGAGCCGGGTATCTATATCCCGCCCGGTGACCGCAGCGTGCCGGCCCGCTGGCGGGGTATCGGCGTGCGCATCGAGGATGACGTGCTGGTCACACCCACGGGTCACGAGGTGCTGACACAGTCCCTGCCGCGCGACCCCGATGCGGTCGAGGCGCTCGTCGGCAGCGGCGCGTGACGTAGCGGTCGTCGCCGCCTGCAGGCTCTGGCAGACTAGGCACGCATGTCCAGGTTCAAGTTGATGGTACTGGCGCTCGTGCTCGCGGCCATCGGCCTCGGGCTGTTCGCCTACAAGGTGCGGGTCCTCGGCTACCCGCTGCGGCCGGATGCCGAGGCCCGGATCTGGACCGTGGAGACGCGCGTCGCCTTCGAAGCCGCCTCCGGGCCGGTCAAGGCGAGCCTGTTCATTCCGAATCTGACGCCGGGCTTCGCGATCCTCGACGAGAATTTCGTCTCGCGCGACTTCGGTTTCACCACCCAGTACGTCAGTGGTGGTCGCCAGGTGCAATGGGCCGTGCGCCAGGCGGAAGGGCTGCGGGCACTGTATTACCGCGTGGTCGTGTACCGGGATCCCGTGCGCCAGGAAACGGACACGACCCCGCCGTTCCCGCCGGTGCCGAAGCTCGCCGAGCCGTTCAACACCGCGCTGGAAATGCTCGTCGAGCGCGTACGGGGGCTGTCGGCCGACCCGGCTTCATTCACCGCCGAACTGCTCAAGCGGCTGGCACGCCCGGGTGGCGATCAGGACATCGAGTTGCTGCTCGGCGACGCCCCCGATGCCGTGGATCGGGCCCGCACGGCCATGACGGTCCTGGCGGCTGCCAGCATCCCGGCGCGCTTGGTGCGCGGCATACGCATGGCCGACCGCGAGCGTGACGCCGAGATCCTGCCTTGGCTCGAAGTGCACGATGGCGAACGCTGGCTGTACTTCGATCCGGTTACCGGCAGCGAGGGGCTGCCCGAGGACTTTCTGATCTGGTGGCGTGGCGAGGATCCGCTGGTCCAGGTCGATGGCGCCAACGCAGTCGAGGCCGGGTTCTCGATCCACAGCAGCGTTGCTGACCCCATCATCGTCGCGCGCCGCCGTGCCGAGGTTCACGAGGACGGCTTGGCCGAGTTCTCGTTGTTCGCGCTGCCCATCCAGAGCCAGGCCGTCTACGGCGTCCTGCTGGCGGTTCCGATCGGCGCACTGCTGGTGGTGCTGCTGCGCAATGTCATCGGCCTGCAGACCTTCGGCACCTTCATGCCGGTGCTGATCGCGATGGCTTTCCGCGAAACACGGCTGCTGTGGGGCGTGCTGCTGTTCTCGCTGCTGGTGTTCATCGGCCTGTCGATCCGGTTCTACATGGAGAAGCTGCGGCTGCTGCTGGTGCCGCGGCTGGCGGCGGTGCTGACCATCGTCGTGCTGCTGATGGTCCTGGTCAGCCTGCTCAGCCACCGGCTGGGGTTCGAGATCGGACTCTCGGTGGGCCTGTTCCCGATGGTGATCATGACCATGACGATCGAGCGCATGTCCATCGTCTGGGAGGAGCGGGGCCCGGGCGATGCGATCAAGCAGGGGCTGGGCAGTCTCACGGTCGCTGCGGGCTGCTACCTGATCATGGGTATGGCGCTCGTCGAGCACCTGGTGTTCGTTTTCCCGGAACTGCTGCTGGTGACGCTGGCTGCGACCCTGGCCCTCGGCCGCTACACCGGTTACCGGCTGACGGAACTCATCCGTTTTCGTGAGTTGCGCGGAGACAGCTGATGCTGGGCTGGGTCCGCACCCTGCACGAACGCGGTGTGCTCGGCATGAACGAGCGCAACACCGAATACATCATGCGCCTGAATCCGCGGCGACTGTACCCGCTGGTGGACGACAAGCTGCGCACCAAGGAGCTGGCGATTGCCGCTGGCATCGCCGTGCCCCAGCTCTATGGAGTCATCCGCACCGAGCACGACATCGGCAGCCTGGCCGATCTGGTCAGCAACACCCAGGACTTCGCCATCAAGCCCGCGCATGGTTCGGGTGGGGACGGCATCATGGTGGTGGCGGGGCGCAGCCCGCGTAGTCCCGACATCTACCGGCTCGTCGACGGCACGCTGGTGACCGAAGCGGCCATCGGCTTTCACCTCTCCAACATCCTCGCCGGACAGTTCAGCCTCGGCGGCCATCGCGACGTGGCGCTGCTCGAGTACTGCATCAAGGTCGATCCGATTTTCTCCGAGCTCTGTTTCCAGGGGGTGCCGGACATCCGCGTCATCGTCGTGCGCGGCTACCCCATCATGGCCATGATCCGGCTGCCGACCCGCCGTTCGCGCGGCAAGGCAAACCTGCACCAGGGCGCGGTGGGCGCCGGGATGGACATTGCCGCCGGCGTGACCACCTGGGGGGTGATCGGCAACGACAAGGTCGTCGAGCACCCGGACACCGGGGCGCCGATAGCCGGGCTGGCCATCCCGCGCTGGGATTACCTGCTGACCCTCGCCGCGCGCGGCTACGAACTGACCGGACTCGGGTATATCGGCGTCGACATCGTGCTCGATCGCCAGTTCGGGCCGCTCATCCTGGAGCTCAACGCCCGTCCCGGGCTCAACATCCAGATCTGCAACCGGGCCGGGCTGCGCCACCGTGCCGAGCGCGCCATGGCCCTGCCCGAGGAGCCGGACATCGCGGTGCGGGTCGCGCGTTCGCGCGAGCTGTTCGCCGCCGCGGCGATTCCAGCGGCGGCCTGAGGCACCGCTGACCGGACGACCGGGTGACCGCCACCCGGGTCCTGGCGTAATATGCCGCCCCTGATCACGCGCGATCGCGGGAGAGAACCGGCCCCGGGCCGGTCGCCGAAGGCGCAACCCGCCCGGAAACGCTCAGGCAGAAGGACTGCGATCGCGGATTGGCTCTGGAGAGTGGCCGGTCAGACGGCCCACCGAAGGGGAGCGGTGTGGTGCCAGGTGCACTGCACCCGATCTCTCAGGTTTCAGGACAGAGGGGCGGCAGGTTGCGGCCTGCCGCCTTTTTTTCTGGTCGTGTGAGCCTGCGATGAACCAACGTACTCCGCTGCATGCCTGTCACCTTGCCGCCGGGGCCCAGATGGTGCCGTTCGGCGGCTGGGACATGCCGCTGCACTACGGGTCGCAGCTCGACGAGCACCACACGGTGCGCCGCCACGCCGGCATGTTCGATGTTTCGCACATGACGGTGGTCGATATCGCCGGTGCCGGTGCCGGTGCTTACCTGCGCCAAATACTCGCCAACGACGTGGCCCGGCTTGTGCCCGGCCAGGCGCTGTACAGCTGCATGCTCAACGAACGCGGTGGCGTCGTCGACGACCTGATCGTCTACCGGCGCGGTGCGGATGCCGTCACGTCGTACCGGCTCGTGGTCAATGCGACCACGCGGGACAAGGACCTGCGCTGGCTGGCGGAGCAGGCGACGGGACAGTCCGTCACCCTGGCGCCGCGCCCGGATCTCGCGCTGCTCGCCTTGCAGGGTCCCGAGGCGCGCACCCTGGCTGCCACGCTGCTCCCGGAGGCGCTGCGCCAGGCAGCAGTCGCGCTGCGGCCGTTTCATGCAGCGGAAGACGACACCGTATTCGTTGCCCGCACCGGCTACACGGGTGAGGACGGCTTCGAAATCATGATTCCGGCGACGGACGCCGTGCGCTGGTGGGAGGCATTGCGGGCGGCTGGTTTCGTCCCCTGCGGCCTCGGCGCACGCGACACGCTGCGGCTCGAGGCGGGAATGAATCTCTACGGCCAGGACATGGACGAGGACAGTTCGCCGCTCGTCTCCGGCCTCGCCTGGACCGTCGCCTTCGAACCGGCCGATCGCGACTTCGTCGGCCGCCAGGCGCTCGAGCGCGAGCGTGCCGCGGGACCAGCGGCACGGCTGGCCGGCCTGGTGCTCGCCGAGCGCGGGGTCATGCGCCGCGGTCAGCGCGTGGTCACGGCGGCGGGCGAGGGCATCATCACGAGTGGCGGCTTCGGGCCGACACTGAACCGGTCCGTTGCGCTCGCGCGCGTGCCCGCGGCGGCCGAGGGCGACTGCCAGGTCGACATCCGCGGTGCGCTGCGGCCTGCACGCCTGGTGCGTCCGCCGTTTGCCCGACAGGGGCGTGCGCTGGTTGGTGACGGCAACTGAAGTCCGACAGGAATTGGGGAGACAGCGAATGAGCACGGTGCCTGGCGACCTGAAGTATACGAAGGACCACGAGTGGATCCGCATCGAGAGCGATGGCGCAATCGTGATCGGCATCACGGACCACGCGCAGCATCAGCTCGGCGAACTGGTGTTCGTGGAGCTGCCCGAGCCCGGCCGCAGCCTGCGGGCGGGTGAGCCCTGCGCCGTGGTCGAGTCCGTCAAAGCGGCCTCCGATGTCTACGCGCCGGTGGCGGGTACGGTAATCGCCGTCAACACAGCGCTTGCTGGCGAGCCGAACCTGGTCAATGCCAACCCCTACGACACCGGCTGGCTGCTGCGGCTGCAGCCGCAGCCCGGTGCGCTCGCTGGCCTGCTCGACGCAGCTGCCTACCAGCAGCTCGTCGACGCGGCGGGCTAGGGCAGGGCCTGGGCCGTGCCGTTCATCCCGCACACCCCGGACGACGTCGCCGGCATGCTGGCGACGATCGGTGCCGGCAGCATCGACGCGTTGTTCGACGAGATTCCCGCGGCACTCGCCGTCGCCGGCCTGCCGGCCATCGGTCCCGGCCTGTCCGAGCCCGAGGTGACGCGCCTGATGCTGGAGCGTGCGGAGCTCGACGGCCGGCCGCTGTGTTTCATCGGGGCCGGTGCCTACGAGCATCACATCCCGGCGGCAGTCTGGCAGATCGCCACGCGCGGCGAGTTCTACAGCGCCTACACGCCGTACCAGGCCGAGGCGAGCCAGGGCACGCTGCAGCTCATCTACGAGTACCAGTCGATGATGGCGAGCCTCGCCGGGCTCGATTTCTCCAACGCTTCCATGTACGACGGTGCCACGGCCTTCGCCGAAGCCTGCCTGATGGCCGTGCGTGCCAACAGCCGGTCACGCTCACGCCGCGTGCTCACCACGCGGGCGCTGTCACCGGCCTACCGGGCCGTGGCGCGTGCCTTGCTCGCCGGGCAGGGGATCGAGCTGGTCGAGCTGCCGCTGGAGAACGGTTGCAGCTCGCTGGCCGCATTGGCGCCGCTCGCCGGCACGGACTTCGCCGCGCTCGCTATCCAGCAGCCGGGTTTCCTCGGCTCCCCGGAGGCGGTCGACGAGCTCACCGACTGGGCGCACGCCCAGGGCATGCTCGTCATCGGCGTGTGCAACCCATTGCTGCTGGCGCTGCTCGCGCCACCGGGCGAGTGGGGTACGGCCGGTGCCGACATCGCCTGTGGCGAAGGCCAGCCGCTCGGCATCCCGCTGTCCTCGGGTGGTCCCTACTTCGGTTTCCTGACCTGCCGCAGGGCGCTGGTACGC
>CAYQAR010000043.1:0-25842 GCA_964415505.1 uncultured Chromatiaceae bacterium
GCAGAACCCCGATGTGTATTTCCAGTCGCGCGAAGCAGTGAACCCGTTCTATTCGAACCTGCCCGGCATCGTCACTGTGGCCATGGAGCGGTTCGCCGCGCTCAGTGGGCGCAGCTACCGGCCCTTCGACTATGCGGGCGCACCCGATGCCGAGCGCGTGCTGCTGCTGATGGGCTCCGGCGCCGAAGCTGCCTGCGACGTCATCGACGACCTGAACGCCGCCGGCGCCAGGGTCGGTGTCGTGAAGGTGCGGCTGTTCCGGCCGTTCTCCGGCGAGCACCTGCTCGCGGCCCTGCCGCCGACCGTGCAGCGCATCGCGGTGCTCGACCGCACCAAGGAGCCGGGCGCCGCCGGCGAGCCGCTCTACCAGGACGTGGTGACGGCGCTCGCCGAGCACCTCGGTTTCGGCGGCACACGCCTGCCGAAGATGCCGCTCGTGGTCGGCGGACGCTACGGGTTGTCGTCGAAGGAATTCACGCCCGGGATGATCAAGGCCGTGTTCGACAACCTGGCAGCGGCGGTGCCGAAGAACCACTTCACCATCGGCATCCACGACGACGTCGGCCACACCAGCCTCGCCTGGGACCCGGGCTTCGAGACCACGGCGGAACGCGGCTGCCACGCCGCCGTGTTCTATGGCCTCGGCAGCGATGGCACGGTGAGCGCCAACCAGAACACCATCCGCATCATCGGTGAGGAGACTGGCCAGTACGCGCAGGGCCACTTCGTTTTCGACTCGAAGAAGGCGGGTGCCGTGACGGTCTCGCACCTGCGCTTCGGCCCGGCGCCGATCCGCGCCAGCTACGCCATCGGCGATGGCCAGGCCGAGTTCGTCGGCTGCCACCAGACGAACTTCCTCGACAACTACGAACTGCTCGACAAGGCGCGACCCGGCGCCACGTTCCTGCTCAATGCGCCGTGGCCGCCGGCGGAGGCCTGGGACCGGCTGCCGCAGCACATCCAGGCCTACATCCTCGACAAGAAGCTCACCTTCTACGTCATCGATGCCTACCGCGTGGCCCGCCAGAACGGGCTCGGCCGACGCATCAACACCATCATGCAGACCTGCCACCTCGCGCTCTCCGGCCTGCTGCTGCCGGACGTGGCCATCGCACATATCAAGGCGTCGGTCGCCGCAAGCTATCGCTCCAAGGGTGGCAGCATCCTGGAATCGAACTTCGCCGCCATCGACCAGGCCTACGAGAACCTGCACGCGGTGCCGGTCCCGGACCGGCTCACCGCCACCCAGGGCAAGCGCCAGCTGGTGCCGGAGCATGCCCCGGCCTTCGTGCGCGAGGTGACGAGCGCACTGCTCGCCGGACTGGGCGACAGCCTGCCGGTCAGCCGCATGCCGGTGGATGGCACCTGGCCGCTCGGCACGGGCGCACTCGAGAAGCGGCGCCTCGCCCTCGAGGTGCCGGTGCTGGAGCCGGAGCTGTGCATCCAGTGCGGCAAGTGCGCCTTCGTCTGCCCGCACACGGCCATACGCAGCAAGGTGTTCGACCCGGCGCTGCTCGAAAAGGCGCCGCCCGACTTCCGCCACGCCACCGTGGTCGGGGCCGAGTTCGCCAAGGGCATGGCGATCACCTACCAGGTCGCGCCGGAAGACTGCACCGGCTGCACGCTGTGTGTCGAGGTCTGCCCGGCGCGCGACAAACGCAACCGCAGCCGCAAGGCACTCAACATGCACCCGGTCGCGCCGATCCTCGAGCGCGAGCGGGCCAAGTGGGACTTCTTCCTGACGCTGCCGGAATACGACCGACGCAAACTCGCCTGGGACACGGTCAAGGGAGCCGCAGTCGGCCAGCCGCTGTTCGAGTTCTCGAGCGCCTGCGTCGGCTGCGGCGAGACGCCCTATATCCGCCTCGCCACGCAGCTGTTCGGCGACCGCATGATCATCGCCAACTCCACCGGCTGCTCCTCTATCTACGGGGCGAACCTGCCGACGGCACCCTACACCACCGATGCGCGGGGCCGCGGGCCGGCGTGGTGCAATTCGCTGTTCGAGGACAACGCCGAGTTCGGGCTCGGCATCCGTATCGGCCTCGACGAGCAGATCAACCACGCGCGCCAGCTCCTCGGCGGGCTGCGCGACGCGGTCGGCCAGGAACTCGCCGCAGCCATCCTCGACGCCCGGCAGGACGACGAGGACGGCATCGCCCGCCAGCGCGAGCGCATCGAACTCCTGCGCGAGCGCCTCACGACGCTCGACAGCCCCGAAGCGCGCAACCTGCAGAGCATGACCGACACCCTCACGCGCAAGAGCGTGTGGATCATCGGCGGCGACGGCTGGGCCTACGACATCGGCTTCTCCGGGCTCGACCATGTGCTCGCCTCGGGACGCAACGTCAACATCCTGGTACTCGACACCGAGGTCTACTCTAATACCGGCGGACAGATGTCGAAGGCGACTCCGCGCGCCGCCGTGGCCAAGTTCGCCGCTGGCGGCAAGGCGGTGCCGAAGAAGGACCTCGCCCTCATCGCCATGGCCTACGAGCACGTCTACGTCGCCCAGGTAGCCTTCGGCGCCAAGGACGTGCACACCCTGCGGGCGTTCCGCGAGGCCGAGAGCTGGAACGGGCCGTCGCTGATCATCGCCTACAGTCCCTGCATCGCCCACGGGGTCGACCTGCACCGCAACCTCGCCCAGCAGGACATGGCCGTGAGAAGCGGTCACTGGAACCTGTTCCGCTACGACCCGCGCCGGCGCCAAGCCGGCGAGAATCCGCTGGTCCTCGACTCGCGCGCACCGAAGCTCCCGTTCCGCGACTTCGCGGAGACCGAGATGCGCTTCGGCCTGCTGATGCGCACGCACCCGGACGTGGCCCGCGCACTGCTCGAGCAGGCGCAGCGGGAAATCGACGAGCGCTACCGCCACTACGAGCAGCTCGCCGCACTCGACTATTCCAACGGGGCACCGGCTCCGGGCGGCACGCCACCTGCTGGCGGCCCGGCTGGCGGCGCCGGAGGCCATTGACGCCATGGATCTGAGCACCACCTACCTCGGCCTGGCACTGAAGAATCCCTTCGTGCCATCCTCATCACCGTTGTCGAAGCGCGTCGACCGGGCACGCCAGCTCGAGGATGCCGGCGCAGCGGCCATCGTCATGTACTCGCTCTTCGAAGAGGCGATCGAAGCCGACGACCGCCTCGCGGCTCAGCTCGCCAACCAGCAGGACATCGGCCATGCCGAGGCCTCGAGCTACCTGCCGATGCACCTCGACTATCCCGGACGGCGCGACGAGTACCTCGAGCAGCTGCGCCGGCTGAAGTCGACGCTCGGCATCCCCGTCATCGCCAGCCTCAACGGCACGACCCGCGGCGGCTGGGTGCGTCATGCCGAGGCTATCCAGGAAGCAGGCGCGGACGCCCTCGAGCTCAACATCTACTTCATCGCCGCCGATTTCGCGGAGGAGCCCGCGTCGGTCGAGCAACGCGTGATCGACATCCTCGCGGAGACCGTGAGCCAGGTAACGCTGCCGGTCGGCGTCAAGCTCTCGCCCTACTACAGCGCACTCGGCCACCTGGTGACGCGCATCGAGGCAACCGGCGCCTCAGGCGTGGCGCTCTTCAACCGCTTCTACCAGCCCGACATCGACACCGACAGCCTCGACGTGTCGCAGGTGATGCACCTGTCGAGCTCGAAGGATGCGCTGCTCGCCATGCGCTGGATGGCGCTGCTCCATGGGCGGGTCGGGCTCTCGCTCGCCGCCACCGGCGGTGTGCACACAGCGGCCGATGCGCTGAAGATGCTGCTCTGCGGAGCCGACGTCACCTACCTCTGCAGCACCCTGCTGCTCAACGGTGCCGCACAGCTGCGCCACATCCACGACGGTGTGGTCGAATGGATGAAGCGCAACGAATACACGTCGGTGCAGCAGTTGCGCGGCAGCCTGTCGCAACAGCACTCCCCGGACCCGGCGGCCTTCGAGCGCGGCAACTACCTGCAACTGCTGACCAACTATGAACCACCGAAATCCGTCTGGCGCTGAGCCCCCGCGCCGGCGACCGGCCCGGCCGGACGACGCGCAGGCATCGGTACAAGCCGCAATGGCTCCGCCTCGTTCCTCCGGCACACCATGCGCCCAGCTTTTCCCCGGGAATCCACGCCCATGACACTCACACCAGAGCAGGTCAGCGAGTTCCAGCACCGCGGTTTCCTCGTCCTGAAGGGCTTCATCCTGCCGGCCGACATTGCCAAAGTCGGAACCTGGCTCGACCGGCTGGCAAGCTCGCCGTCGGACTCGGGTCCGGAGGCCCGCTACTACGAGAAAAGCCCCGTCACCGGCCGCAACATGCTGGTGCGCGTGGAATATTTCATGGGGCCGGCCAACGCCGAGGTGAGCCGCCTGCTGTTCCCGCCAAAGGCCGGCGAGGCACTCGCCCAGTTGCTCGGCGAGCCGGCGACCCTCTTCAAGGAGAAGGTCAACTACAAGCTGCCCGGCTGCCGCGCCGACAAGCTGCACCAGGACCAGGCCGCGGGCTGGAACGCCTACTGCGACTGGTTCATCACCATGGCTGTGGTGGTCGACGCCAACCGCCGCGACAACGCCGCGCTTTCCTTCCTGAAGACGGGCGGCTACGAGCGGCGCCTGATGACGCCCGAGTGGCAGCCGCTGTCACACGACGACCCGCCGTATTCGCCACCCGGGGACTACGCGCTGCTCGAAGCCGATCCGGGCGACGTGGTCTTCTTTGATGCCTACGTCCCGCACGGCTCGCCACCGAACACCAGCGACCGGCAGCGGCGCAACATCTACCTGACCTTCAACCGCCGCTCCGCCGGCGACCTGCGCCAGCGCTACTACGAGGACAAGTGGAAGAACTATCCACCGAACACGGCTGCGGAAGCGCGCGCCGACGCCTCGTACCGGGTCTGAACCGGGCATCGCGCCTGCCGCCGCGGCCGTCTGCGGCAGGCTAGAATCCACGCCTCGACCAGTCGCCCGGAGCGCGCGATGTCCACCGCCACCAACGCCGAAGTCCTTGCGCGCAAGGCAGCGGCCACCCCACGCGGGGTGGGCGTGCTCGCGCCCTTCTTCGCCGACCGGGCCCGTGGTGCCGAGCTCTGGGACATCGAGGGCCGACGCTACATCGACTTCGCCGGCGGCATCGCCGTCATGAACGTCGGCCATGGCCACCCGCAGGTGCTCGCGGCCATCGAGGCGCAGCTCGCGTGCTTCACCCACACCTGCTACCAGGTGGTGCCCTACGAGAGCTACATCGCGCTCGCCGAGCAGCTGAACCGCCTGACCCCGGGCGACTTCCCGAAGAAGACGGCCTTCTTCTCCACCGGCGCCGAAGCCATCGAGAACGCCATCAAGATCGCGCGCGCCCATACCCGGCGCAGCGGCGTGATCGCCTTCGGCGGCGCCTTCCACGGCCGCACCCTTCTCGCCATCTCGCTGACCGGCAAGGTGCAGCCCTACAAGGCCGGCTTTGGCCCGTTCCCGCCCGAGATCTACCACGTTCCCTTCCCGGACGAGCGCACGCCGCTCGCCGAGACGCGCCGCGCGGTCGAGAACCTGTTCCGCGCGGATATCGAGCCGACGCGCGTCGCGGCCGTGATCTTCGAGCCGGTGCAGGGCGAAGGTGGCTTCAATGTCATCCGGGCAGAAGCGGTGCGGTGGCTGCGCGAGCTGTGCGACCAACACAGCATCGTGCTCATTGCCGATGAGATCCAGACCGGCTTCGGCCGTACCGGACGCCTGTTCGCGATGGAACATTTCCTCGAGCGTGCCGGCGTGACGGTCGATCTCATGACTATCGCCAAGTCCCTCGCCGCCGGCATCCCGCTCAGTGCGGTCACGGGGCGTGCCGAGATCATGGACGCGCCGGCGCCCGGCGGCCTCGGCGGCACCTACGCCGGCAACCCGCTCGCCATCGCCGCGGCGCACGCCGTCATCGGTGTCATGGCCGCCGAGCGCTTGCCCGAGCGAGGGGCGGCACTCGGGGAGCGGCTGCGCGAACTCGTCGAGGGCCTGCGCGGGAAGGTCCCGCAGATCGCCGACGTGCGCGGCCTCGGCGCCATGGTCGCGGTGGAATTCGCCCGGCCCGCAGACGGCGCCCCGGACGCGGAATTCACGAAGCGGGTGCAGGCGGCAGCGCTGGCCCGCGGGTTGCTGCTGCTCACCTGCGGCGTCAATGCCAACGTGATGCGGTTCCTGTTCCCGCTGGCGATCGAGGAATCGCTGTTCGAAGAAGCGCTCGGCCTCCTGCGCGAGAGCCTGCTCGCTGCCTGATCTGCCTCAGCGGCCCTGCACACCGCCGGTCAGTACCACCCGCATGGCCTGCTCCACGGTCAGGTTCGTCTCGCGGATCTCGCCGCGCGGCAGGTACACCGTATAGCCGCCGATCTGGTAGCTCATCGGCAGGTACACGGCCACGAGATCGGCCTCGTGCCCCGGGTCGAGCATCTCGCCGTGCTCCTGGGTGACGAAACCGATGACGCGGCCCGGGCCGAAAGGCACCGTGACGACACGCTGCAGGTCACCCTTGCGTCCGCCGGTGTCGACCAGCCCGGTGATGTCGCGGATCGCCGCGTAGATGGTCTTGATGACCGGGATACGCAGCAGCAGCGACTCGCCCCAGCGCAATACCTTGCGTACCAGGAAGGCGTTGACGGCCAGCCCGATCAGGAACAACAGCACGAAGCCCGTCACCAGGCCCATGCCCGGCCAGTAGTTGCCGTCGGCGATCACCGCCTTGATCGGCTTCGCCAGCAGCGCTTCGGCGGTGACGCCGAGCCAGTACACGCTGTAGACCGTCAGCCCGATCGGCAGGATCGCCAGCAGGCCCTTGAGCAGGATGCCGCCGAGCCGGTTCATGGCCGTCCTCCCGCCGCCTGCGGCGGCAGCGGCGTCTTGCGTCCGTCGACATCGACATTGACGAAGGTGATCGCGGTCTCGAACAGCACCACGGCGGGATCCTCCTCTACCACCAGTCCGTAGGCGCGGATGCCGTACTCCACGGAGGTGCGTCCCTGTGCAAGGCGTTCCACGGCGAAGCGCAGCACCTCGCCCAGGGCGATGCGGCGGCGGAACTGCACGTCCTTCATGGCTACGGTGACAAACCTGCAGCCCGGGTAGTCGACAGCCGCCGTGATCCACGCAAACTCGTCGATCCACTGCAGCAGGTAGCCTCCGAACAGGAAGCCGTAGTGGTTGATGTGTTCGGGCAGGACCAGCTTGTGATGGTCCATGAATGACCTCGTCGTCGCGGCGCCGGCAGGCGGGCACCGCGCATTCTACGCGCCGGCGGGGTCGTCCATGGCGAACAGGCTGGCATTGCCGCCGGCAGCAGCGGTGTTCACGCAGGCGACGCGCTCCACGGCGAAGCGTGCCAGGTAGTGCGGTCCGCCTGCCTTCGGCCCGGTGCCCGACAGCCCCTCGCCGCCGAAGGGCTGGGCCCCGACCACGGCGCCGATCTGGTTGCGGTTCACGTAGAGGTTGCCGACGCGCACGCGCGAGCGCACGAACTCCACCGTTTCCCCGATGCGCGAGTGAACGCCGAGCGTTAGCCCGTAGCCGGTGGCGTCGATCGCCTCGCAGACCGCCCCGAGTCGCGTCGCCGCGTAGCGCACCACGTGCAGCGCCGGCCCGAACACCTCACCCGGCAGCTGCGCGATCCGCTCGATCTCCCAGGCAGTCGGCGCGAAGAACGTACCGGCGGTGCAGGCATCCGGCAGCCGTGCACGAGCGACGAGCCGGCCTTCACGTGCCATGCGCTCCGCGTGTGCCTCGAGCCGTGCGAGAGCCCCGGCATCGATGACCGGACCGACGTCGGTGGCCGGGTCGAGCGGATCGCCGATCGCGAGCTCCGCCATGGCGCCGGCGAGCAGCGCCAGCACGCGCGGGGCGATCTCTTCCTGGACGAACAGCACGCGCAACGCCGAGCAGCGCTGACCGGCACTGTCGAAGGCAGACACCAGCGTATCGCGCACCAGTTGCTCGGGCAGCGCCGTGGAGTCGGCGATCAGCGCGTTGATACCGCCGGTCTCGGCGATCAGCGTGGCGATCGGCCCATCGCGACCAGCGAGCGCACGGTGGATGCTGCGCGCCACCTCGGTGGAGCCGGTGAACGCCACCCCCGCCAGGCGCGCGTCGCGGACCAGCGGCGCGCCGATCGTCGATCCGTCACCGGGGAGGAAGTGCAGTACCTCGCCCGGAACTCCTGCCGCGTGCAGGAGGCGCGTGACGATGAAGGCGGCGAGTGGCGTCTGCTCCGCCGGCTTGGCCACCACGGCATTGCCCGCCGCGAGCGCCGCGGCCACCTGCCCAGTGAAGATCGCCACCGGAAAATTCCAGGGACTGATGCAGGCGAACACCCCGCGCCCATGCAGCGTGATCTCGTTGCGCTCCCCCGTCGGGCCGGGCAGCAGGCGT
This sequence comes from uncultured Chromatiaceae bacterium, assembly GCA_964415505.1. Taxonomy (GTDB): domain Bacteria; phylum Pseudomonadota; class Gammaproteobacteria; order Steroidobacterales; genus QUBU01. The sequence goes on from CAYQAR010000043.1 coordinate 8,385, forward strand.
GGGGAGGCAAACTGCTCGCGTGCCGAGGCGGCGTAGTAGCGCAGGAAGTCGACCGCCTCACGCACGTCGGCGATCCCGGCCGCGAGCGTCTTGCCGGCCTCGCGCGCGCACAGTCCGACCAGCTGCGGCAGTTCGCGCTCGAGCAGCGACGCCGCGTGCTCCAGGATCGCCGCACGCGCAGCCCCACCGAGCGCATCCCAGGCGCCCTGCGCCGCGCGGGCGCGGTCGACGGCCGTGTCGATCGCGCCTGCGTCTGCCTCGGCCACCGTGCCGGCGCTGCTCGTGCGGTCTGCCGGATCCGTCACCCCACGCGTCACCCCGGCGCACAGCTCGCCGCCGACCAATGGGCCAGCCGCGACCGGCTCGACGAGCGCTGCGTGCACGCGAGCGAGCAGATCGGCCTCGCGCACCGGGTCGGCGAGCAGCACGCCGCGCGAGTTCTCCCGCCCGGGAAACAGCGCCGCCGGCAGCACGATGCGCGGGTTCGGCTTCTCTGCCAGCGCAGCGAGCGTCTCCGCCGGGTCGGCGAGCAGCGCCTCGACCGGCGCCGCGTCATCGGCCAGCCGGTTGACGAACGAGGTGTTGGCGCCGTTCTCGAGCAGCCGGCGCACCAGGTACGCGAGCAGGTCCTCGTGAGCGCCGACCGGGGCGTAAACGCGGCAGGCGATCTGCGCCCCGCCCAGTGTGCCAAGTTCGTCGTAGAGCGCCTCGCCCATACCATGCAGACGCTGGAACTCGTACGCCGCCCCCGGTGGAGCGATGGCGCACACCGCCGCGAGCGTGTGGGCGTTGTGCGTGGCGAACATCGGGAAGAACGCCACCGGGTCGGCGAACAGGTCGCGGGCACAGGCGAGGTAGGCGACGTCGGTCGAGACCTTGCGGGTGAACACCGGGTAACCCTCGAGCCCGAGCTCCTGCGCACGCTTGATCTCGGCGTCCCAGTACGCTCCCTTGACCAGTCGCACCGGGATGCGGCGCCGTTGCGCCCGGGCAATCCGCGCCAGCGCACCGATCACCGCCGGAGCGCGTTTGCCGTACGCCTGCACCGCGAGGCCGAGGCCCTCCCAGCCGGCGAGTGCCGGTGCGGCGCCCGCGGCGTCGACGAGTTCGAGCTGCAGTTCCAGCCGGTCCGCCTCCTCGGAGTCCACCGTGAGCCCTACGCCCGCTTCCCGCGCCGCCTGCCCGAGTGCGATCAGTCGCGGCAGCAACTCAGCGTGTACCCGCGCGCGCTGCGCGGCCTCGAAGCGCGGGTGCAGCGCCGAGAGCTTCACCGACACCGAGTCGCGAGCGACGAGCGGCACGGTCAGGTCCACCCGCGCGCCGACTGCGGCAACGGCCGCGCCGTAGGCCGCGAGGTAGCGCGCGGCATCGTCGGCTGTCAGGGCTGCCTCGCCCAGCATGTCGAAGGAATGCCGCTGACCACGCTCCCTGCCCGGTGCGGCGCGGTCGAGCGCCTCACCGATGGTCCTGCCGAGCACGAACTGGTCGGCGAGGATGCGCATGGCGAAGACCAGCGCCTGGCGGATCACCGGCTCGCCGCTGCGGGCGATCAGCCGGCCGAGGAACGCACCCCAGTCGCCTGATGGCGCGCCGAGGTCGACGATCCGGCCAGTGAGCATGAGGCCCCAGGTCGAGGCATTGACGAACAACGACGGCGAGCGGCCGAGGTACCGTTCCCAGTGCGCCCGCTCGATCTTGTCGCGGATCAGCCGGTCGGCGGTGGCGGGATCCGGCACCCGCAGCAGCGCCTCGGCCAAGCACATGAGCAGCACGCCCTCCTCCGTGGACAGCGCGTACTGGTGGAGGAAAGCATCGAGCCCGCCGCCTGCCCGCCGCTCGCGCACACGGGTGATGAGCGCGCGGGCGAGTGCCTCGGTGCGGGCGCGCTCGGCAGGCGCAAGCCGTGCGCGCTCGACGAGCGGGCCGAGCACCTCGGCCTCGTCAGCCAGGTACAGCCGTGATCGGTGGGTTAGCCCGGCGGCGGCGGACATCATCGCGCCCTCCTCGACCTGCGGTCACGACCGCACGGCCCGGGCCGACCGGGCCTTCCTGCCCGGACCATGTTGCCGTTTTCGCACAGCTGCGCCAACGGCAGCGGCGACCGCCGATGGTCGGCATAAGGCACTTCACGGTGGCGCGTTCAGGTAATCGGAGTTCGGCCGTCCAAATTCGGTTGAAGCGAACAGTTCTTTCAAAGTCCTTGTTGCCGCGGTGTAGCAGGCCGGCGGACCGGCGGCGACTCTTGAGGCTAGCGATCCAGCCGTGTGGCCCGGGCAAGGGTTTTCCGCTACGGGGCGCTAACTGCGCTATTTCTTGTTCAGCGCGCGTGAAGGCAGCTTTCGCGGCGCAGTGCGATGCCATAACATGAACCGGCCAACGACCTCGCAAATAAGACCAAACGGGAGGACGCATGGATTCCAGAACACTGCTCATCGCGGCCGTGGCAGCGAGCGGCGCTGTCTTCGCAGCCGCAGGACCGGCGCATGCCGGCAACTTCTTCATCGGCGGCACGGCGGGACAGGGCGAGATCGACGACTACGAACTCGAGGCTGCATCGACCGATGTCGACGACACCGATTTCGACTACCGGGTCTTCGCCGGCTGGCGTTTCAACAAGTACTTCGCGATCGGTGCGGGCTATGTCGACCTGGGCGAGCTCAGCGCCAGGGGCAACTCGATCGATGCGCCGAACTTCACCGACACGATCGAGGCCACCGCACTGGAAACCTGGCTGGCCGCCTCCTGGCCGCTGACTGAGCGATTCTCACTCTTCGGCACCCTCGGTGCCTTCAAGTGGGACCAGGACGTCAGCTACACGGACGACAACGGCCCGTTCAACGGCAGCGCCGACGGCACCGAGATGGGTTACGGCGTCGGCGCGAATTACCACATCACCGAGCACCTCGGCATCCATGCCGCCTACAACTGGTATCCCAGCGTCGGTGACACGAACGACACCGGGCACGAGAACGACCGCGTGTTCTACGGGCTCGGCCTCACGTGGCTGTTCGGCGACACCGGGGCCGCAGCACCGGCCGCGGTCGCCGCCACCACGGCGGCCGCCGCTGCGCCTGCCGAGCCGGCAGCCGCCGCCGCACCGCCACCGCCGCCACCGCCGCCTCCCCCGCCGCCGCTCGATACCGACAGCGACGGCGTCGTCGACGGCAGTGACCTCTGTCCCGCGACGCCGCGGGGCAACCGCGTCGACAAGGTCGGCTGCTCCTGCGACGTGACCGCGAACCTGCAGTTCGCGACCGACTCGGCCGAGCTCTCCGCGGACGACAAGGCGCAGCTCGACAAGGCGGCCGAGATCCTCGTGAAAATCAAGTCCTCCGTCGGCACCATCGAGGGCCACACCGACAGCGAGGGCAGCGAGGCCTACAACCAGACGCTCTCCGAGAAGCGCGCCCAGGCGGTTGGCGACTATCTCGGCAGCAAGGGCGTCAACCTCGCCGGCGTGAAGATCATTGGCCACGGCGAGTTGCAGCCCGTCGGCGACAACGCGACGAAGGAAGGACGCGCGCAGAACCGACGCGTGGTGCTCAAGCGCACGGATTGCGACTCGGGCATGTAGAGATGCGATGCCCCGGCCGCGACAGCGGTCGGGGTTCGTTTAGAAATACCAGAAACCAACTGAGACCAGAACGTTCACGTAGTCGCGGGCGTAGTCGACCGTAGCGGTCAGACTCCAGTCGTATTCGCCCCAGATACTGGTGTGGAACAGGCGGACTTCAAGTCCACCGGTCAGGTGCGTCCGGCTCGACACGCCTTCGTAATTCGAGGGCTCGTAGTAACTCCCCAATCGGAGCCGCAACCGGCCCGGCAATGTCTCGAGTTCCGAACCCAGCCGAACACTGACGGTGTCATGCGTTCCGACGGGTTGTATGGTCTGGGCGAGCACCGACTCCACGCCCACCGCGTTCCCGCTCGACTCGGTGAAGAGCAAGTCACCGCTCACCAGCCATTGGTGATCATTCCAGAACGGCGCTGAATCCACCGCGTAGGACGCACCCACGCCGAGAGTCGCAGGCAGGATCACCTGTTGCGGAATGATCAGGCCGTTCACGGTCACTGGGGTGTCGCCGGGATCATCGAGCTCATCGGAGTCGATGGGCGAGGAATATGACGCGCCGAACCGAAACGGCCCGCGTTCCGGGTTCCACAGGGCGCCGACGTCCCACCCGACGCCGGAGAGCTTGCCGAGCGTCGCATCGATTGTCTCGGTGCGTACTTTGCTCGACGTGGCACGCAACCCGACACCGATCGTCCATTCGCGATCCCGGAACTGCCGGCCCATGTTCACAGAGGTAACACTGAGGACGTAATCATCGTCAGGACCACCGGAGTTCTCGAGTGCGATGATTTCCGCGTTGTTCAATACGCCGAGTCCCCACAGACCGTATTGCCCCATCAGCCCCAGGGACCGAGCCCGGTGACTCGCGTAGTCCGGCGGTGTTTCCCCGTTGTTGTCGAAGTCCTTGCTGTCCAGGCCATTCACGCCGGCGGTCCAGTCCCAGTCGAATTTGCTTTGCGAGCGTTCCAGGCGAAACGCCACACCGGCGGGATTTGAATTCAGCGATGCGATGCCTTCGGCGACTCCGATGTAGGCCCCACCCAGCGCGACTTGACGGGCCGAACCCAGGATGGGGCCCTGCCGCAGATCCAGGTTGTAATGGTTATCCACGATCGGCGGGCCATTGATCTCGCTGCGCACCTCCGCGCAAGAAAGCGACATCAGCAGCAATAGGCACGCTCCCGATTTCACATCCGACTGCAACTGACGTGAGGGCAGGTCAGCTCCGGATAATACCCTCAATCCTGCGACGCGCCCGGAGGGGGAATGTCGTCAGGCAACGAGGATCTCGCGAGCAACTGGTTGGAGGCATGCGGCGCGCCCTGGGCCGACCCGGTCTGTTTGCGTGTACCATTCAATCCGGTACTGATCCTGCACGGACAAATTCCGCTCGCCAGTCCAGCGGACGGGAGGGCAGTCGAAAATGACTCCAGATTGGAATGCATCGGCACCAGCAGGCCTCGCCTGTTCTCTCCTTTTCGCTGCGCTGCTCGCGGCCGGTCCTGTGCCGGCCGCAGACGCTCCGGCGCAAACGCAGTCCCAGCAGGAAGCGGCGGCGCTCGTGAAGGCCATGGCGGAGAACCTGGCCAGCCTGAAATCCTTCAGTTGCACGTCGAGCAATGGCTACGAAGTGGTGCAGGCCAATGGCCAGAAGATCGAGTTCGGCGAGACACGCCGCGTTTCCCTGGCCCGACCCGACCGCCTGCGAATCGATGAGGTGGCCAGCGACGGCCTCACTGACCTGGTTCTCTTCGACGGCAAGCAGATCACGATGCTGAGCGCAGACAACAACGTCTACGCGCAGGCGCCGCAGCCTCCGTCGCTCGAGGACGCCCTGGTTTACTTCGTCCGCGATCTGCGTATGCGCATGCCGCTGGCGCTGCTGCTGTCCACCCATGTGCGCACCGAACTGCCCTCGCTGATCAAGGAGATCGACTACGTCGAGAGCACCACGATCCGCAATCAGGTCGCGCATCACGTCGCGGGTCGGGGAGAGTCCGTCGACTTCCAGTTTTGGATTTCCGATGGCAAGAATCCGCTGCCGCTGCGCGTCGCCATCACCTATAAGCTGGCGGAAGGCCAGCCGAAGTTCTGGGCGGACCTTTCGGACTGGAACACCAGCCCGAAATTCGGCAGCGCCACTTTCCAGGCTTCGCTGCCCAAGGATGCACGCCGGATCCCGTTTGCCGTGCAGCTGACCGCGCTTGGCGCGACACCACAGGCGCCCGCCGCCTCCGGCGAGGTGAAGCCATGAAGACCCCGATCCCATCGCGCGCAGGGTCGCTCGTTGCGGTGTCCGCGCTAGCAGTGGCGCTGGTGTTGGCCGGCCTCGCCGATGCCGTAGGTCGACCCGGCGGCGGTATGCGTGGCGGTGGCGGCATGCGTGGTGGTGGCAGCTTCTCGCGTGGCGGGCCGGCCGCTTCCGGAGGCTTTTCGCAGCGTCCGAGCACACCCCCGAGTTCGCGGCCCGCTGCGAGCCCCCCCAGCAGTTCGCAGATGCCATCCAATACGCGTCCCGGTGCCGACGGCTCACGTCCGCCGTCCGGATCGCAGCTCCCGTCAGGCCCGGGCGCGGGCGACTCCCGTCCGCCGACGGCGTCGCAGCTGCCTTCCGGGCCCGGCAGCGGCGCGAATCCCCCGGGAGGCGCCGGAGGAGTTGGTGGTGTGGGTGGCGTCGGGGGTGTTGGCGGTGTCGGTGGCGTCGGTGGCGTCGGTGGCGTCGGTGGCGCCGGGGGTGTCGGTGGTGTTGGCGGAATCGGGGGCGTCGGGGGCGTCGGCGGGATCCGACCTCCAGTCTATTACCCGCCTCCCATCTACTATCCACCGCCGATGTACGGCGGCTACTACGGCGCTTGGGGCTACCATGACGACGACTGGATGTGGGGCCTCGCCCTTGGCACGACCGTCGCCGTCGTAGCGATCGCGGCTTCGGAAGACGACGACGATGATGACAAGCCTGCAGCGACGACCCAGGGCGGGCTACCCTGTGTGCCAGTCATCAAGGAGCTGGAGGGGATGACCTACTAGCACACCAGGATCATATAGACGCCTTGATGATTGCGTGGGCTTGCCGATTTCGAGTGTAACCGTAACCAGGCCGCCGGCAGCACGTCATGCTGCCGAGCCGAAGAGGAAATGGAGGGGCCCAACATGAAGCGTTCAATCCAGAGATTCACTCTTGCACTGTTACTGCTGCTCGGGTCGACGGCCGTACTCGCAGAGGACGACGACTACGCCAACACCATCAAGGTCTTCCAGGACGCCGGCCAAAGCGGCCTGTTCTTCCAGAACGCCTATGGTTACGCGGTGTTTCCCACGATCGGCAAGGGCGGCATTGGCATCGGCGCCGGGCATGGCAAGGGACGCGTGTACGAGCAGGGCAATTACGTCGGCGACACTTCGATGACGCAGCTCACCGCCGGACTACAGCTCGGCGGGCAGGCCTTTAGCCAGATCATCTTTTTAGAAAATAAGAAGGCGTTCGACGACTTCACCAGCGGTAACTTCGAGTTCGGCGCCCAGGCCTCCGCAGTGGCGATCACCGCCGGGGCTTCCGCGGGCACCTCGACCGCCGGCGGCGGCACGGCAGGTGCCAGCGTTGACAAGAACGACGCGAGTACCATGGGCAATTATCACAATGGCGTGGCGGTCTTCACCATCGCCAAAGGCGGGCTGATGTACGAGGCCACCCTCGGCGGGCAGAAGTTCAGCTACAAGCCGAAGAAGCAGTAACGACCGTTTCGGCGAGAGTACTGGGGGGACCCGCGGTAGCGACGGGCAAACGAAGCAGGTCTCTGTTGCGCGGCGCGAAATGCCGGCGTGCAGGTCAGATTCCCGCGCTGCAGGAAGCCGCGGGCGCAGGCGACCGGTCCGCGACCGTGAGCCAGGCGCGCTGGCGCTACTCAACCGGGATCGAACTCCCCTTGCCTGGGCGGCCCGGCAGCAACGCGAATCTGGTCAAGTCAGGATCCCCGGTTGGCTGGCCCGCGGACGGGACCGGATCTGGTCGGCCGCCGTCTGCCAATCGGTAATGAGGGGGCGTAGAATCCTGGTCGTCTTCGCCGCAGAACAACTCGACCGCGGAGGCCACCATGACGCGTACCCGTTTCCTCGCGGCAGCTACCATCGCACTGGCGCTCGCTGGCTGCGGCATCAATCCCGTCACGGGCAAGCGCGAGATCCAGTTCGTCTCCGAAGCCGAGGAACTCAAGCTCGGCGAGACGCAGTACGCGCCGACGCGCCAGAGTGAGGGCGGCGACTTCACCGTGCTTCCCGAGCTCAGCGCCTACGTCAGCGAGGTCGGCCAGAAGGTCGCGGCGGTGGCTGACCGGAAGCTGCCTTATGAGTTCGTCGTCCTCAACAGCTCCGTGCCCAATGCCTGGGCACTTCCCGGCGGCAAGATCGCCGTCAACCGCGGACTGCTCACCGAGCTCCAGAACGAGTCCGAGCTCGCGGCCGTGCTCGGGCACGAGGTCGTGCACGCCGCTGCCCGCCACGGCGCACAGGCCCAGGAGCGCGCGACGATGATGTCGGCCGGGATGCAGATCGCCCAGGTCGCGGGCGCGGTTGGTGGCGTCGACGCAAACCTCTCGAACCTGGTCCTGCAGGGCGCGGGCGTGGGCGTGCAGATGACACAGATGAAATACGGACGCGACGCCGAGCTCGAAGCCGACAGCTACGGCATTAAGTACATGAAGGCCGCGGGCTACGACCCGGCCGGCGCGGTGACCCTGCAGGAGACCTTCGTGCGCCTCGCCGGCGAGGGAGAGAAGCAGAAGGACTGGATTGAAGGACTCTTCGCGTCTCATCCGCCGTCGATGGAGCGCGTCCAGGCCAACCGGAAGTCGGCCGCCGAACTTGGCGCGGGCGGCAAGGTCGGCGCCGATAGCTACGGCGCGCACATCAGGCCGCTCATCGACGTCAAACCAGCCTACGACAAGTACGACGCCGCCATGGCGGCAGCCGGCAAGGGCAATTTCGCCGAGGCGAAGCGGCTCGCGGGCGAGGCGGCGAAGCGCGTGCCGCAGGAGGGCCGATTTCAGCAACTCCTCGGCGAGATCGCCCTCGTCGAGAAAAAGCCGGAAGAGGCGATTGGTCACTACCAGAAGGCGATCGAACTCAACCCGGGCTACTTCGGCTCCTACCTGGGGGGTGGGGTCGCGCAGTATCACGCCGGAAACCAGGAGAAGGCCCAGCAGTGGCTCGTGCAGAGCGCAAAGCTCCTTCCCACTGCGCCCGCAGCTTACTTCCTCGGCAACGTCGCGCGTGACACCGGCGATACGGAGGGCGCCCGCAAGCTCTATGCGGCGGCCGCCACCTCGAAGAGCGACGTCGGCCAGCAGGCAGCAGCGGAACTCGCCCGTCTGGACACGCCCGATCATCCGGGCCGCGACCTCGCCACGGCGCCCCGGGTCAGCAACGACGGCCGGCTCGCGATCCTCATCGAGAACCAGGGACAGTCGCCAGTCACCGACATCCGGCTGACGCCGATGCTGGTGGATGCTTCCGGAAACGTCGTAAGGCAGGCGAAGGCCGTCGATGTCGGGCGCACGCTCAAGCCCGGCGAGCGGGCGATGGTGGATGCGGGCGTCGGAGCCGTTTCGAAGCAGCAGCTGAACGCCGTCCGGTTTCGGGTCGACAGCGCGAGGGTGATCGAATCCGGGAAGTGATTCGAATGTCCGCTGCCGCCCTGCTCGCTCAACCCTCTTGTGTAATTTGCAATGTGCGTCAATGTCTCCTGATAACTCACCAACAACCGCGGGGCTCTGCCTCCGCCAAGGAGTCGCGTCATGAACTGGCTCATTACCATTGTCATCGGTGGCGTCATCGGCTGGCTCGCCAGCATCGTCATGAAGACCAACGCTCAGATGGGCATCATTGCCAATGTCCTGATCGGCATCGTGGGCTCGACACTCGGCTTCTGGATCGCGGGCCTCATGGGCCTGGCGCCGGCCGGCGGATTTCTGGGGTTCGTGGTCGCAGTCCTCGGCGCCGTCCTGCTGATCTTCATTCTCCAGGCGACCGGAATCCTGAAGAAAGCGTGAGCCTGGTCAGCCCTGACCCGGAGGTCCGTGGCGACCGTCCGCGAACGATTTCTCTGCGCTTTGTACCTGCAATCGCGATGGAGAACCTGTCATGAAATTTCCCCGCCTTTGGTTGGCCCTCATTATTGCCTTCGTATTCGCAGGCACCGGCGGCTGTTCCAGCATGGGCAGCAGCGCGATGAATATGGTTGATCAGCTTGGCGGCATGGGCCAGGTGAGCAAGCTCGCGAGCAGCACAATCAGCTCGCTGGCCAGCAACCCGAGCACGGCGGGTCTGGTAGGCAAGCTCGGTAACCCGGCGACCATCAGCAAGATGGCCGATCAGCTTTGTGCGATGCTGGGCGGCGGCTGCAAGGCGCCGTTCACGAACGAGCAAATCGCGAGCGCCGCAAGCAAGCTCAGCCCCGAGCAGAAAGCTGCGGTCAGCAGCAGCTTCGACTCAGCGCTGAAATCCGTAGCAAGCTCGCCCACGGTGCGGGAGGCCGTGAACAAGACCCTGGGATCGAGGATGAGCGGGGTAGTCGGCGCTCTGCTCTAGAGGCGGCGGGCGGACAGGAAACCTGCAACACCCCTGTCGCCCCCGGCAAGGCGAGGCTCTCGTTCTGATGCGCGTCGTCTACGTGACGGCATGAACCGGCCGCGACCGTGAGCCGGGCGCGCTGGCGCTACTCAACCGGGATCGAACTCCCCTTGCCTGGGCGGCCCGGCAGCAGCGCGAATGCAGCTAGAATGCCCGCGACCCACGCGGACAGGAGCGCGCACGATGGCCCGACCCACTCCCGCGGAACGGCGCCGCCTCGCGCGCCATGCAGCCCGCCGCCGCCAGATCGCCGGCTCGCTCGAGGAATGGCAGGCCTCGGCCTTCGACAACGCGCTGGTGCAGTTCGATGCCGCCGCCCGGCGGCTGCGCCTGACCGAGAACCAGATCGCGATGATCAAGCTGCCCCGACGCATCACCGAGGTGCGCCTGCCGGTACGTATGGACGACGGCTCGATCCACAACTTCCGTGCCTTCCGCGTGCAGCACAACATCGCGCGCGGCCCGGCCAAGGGCGGCATCCGCTTCCACCAGGACGTGACGGTCGACGAGATGAAGGCCCTCGCCTTCTGGATGACCTACAAGTGCGCCGTGGTCGGCATCCCGATGGGCGGCGCCAAGGGCGGCGTGGTGGTGGATCCGCGCACGCTCTCGGTCGGCGAGCGCGAACGGCTGTCGCGGCGCTACATCGCCGAGATGATCGACCTCTTTGGCCCGGACCGCGACGTGCCCGCGCCCGACGTCAACACCGGGCCGCAGGTGATGAGCTGGATGATGGACACCTACTGCATGCACCAGCACGACTTCGTGCCCGGTGTCATCACCGGCAAGCCGCTCGAACTCGGCGGTTCGGCCGGGCGCGAGAGCGCCACCTCGCGCGGCATCGTGTTCTGCATCCGCAAGGCCGCCGCCCGTCTCGGCCTCGACCTGCGCGGAGCGACTGCCGCGATCCAGGGGTTCGGCAACGTCGGCCGGTACACGGCGAAGTTCCTTGCCGAGGCTGGCGTGAAGATCGTCGCCGTGAGCGACATCGAGGGCGCCTGGCATGATCCGGACGGCATCGACGTCGGCGCCGCCATGGCGCACGCGGCCCGGCGCGGCTCGCTGCGCGGCTTTCGCGGTGGCACCGCGCTGCACCGGGCCGCGCGCCTGCTCGAACTGCCGGTCGACATCCTCGTGCCGGCCGCGCTCGAGAACCAGATCACCGAACGGAATGCCCCCCGCGTACGCGCCCGCATCATCGCCGAGGGCGCCAACGGCCCGACCACGCCGCGCGCCGACGCCCTGCTCGAACGGGCCGGTGTGCTGGTCATCCCCGACATCCTCTGCAATGCCGGCGGCGTAACCGTGTCCTACCTCGAGTGGGTGCAGAACCGCATGGGCTACTACTGGACCGAGGCGCGCGTGGTGGAAGACCTGCGCCGCATCATGGAGACGGCCTTCGACGAGGTCGATGCCACCCGGCGGCGGCGGCGCGTCAGCCTGCGCATCGCCGCCTTCATGGTCGCGATCCGGCGGGTGACCGAGGCCTCGGAGATGCGCGGGCTGTACGCCTGAACGCAGCCCTGCCGGCTCAGCCCGGCAGCAGGCTCACCAGGCCGAGCAGGATGATCCCGCTGGCGATGGCCATCAGGATATAGCGCAGCCGCTGCGCGGCGCGTTCCTTCTCGTCGGGTTGTTTGTCGGCCATGGCGGCGTTCTTAGGTAGCGTCAGCGGCTACAGTTGGGTGATACGTGCACTCGCGGCCCTGTAGAAAGGTCTTGCGATATCAGCTGAGCCACGCGCCGCGATCAGATCTCTGCGAGCCGATTCACCGTGTCTGGAAAGCGCTGCACCAGACGAATCAGCAAGGCGGCCTGGGCGTTGGGTTTCGCCCGGCCTTGTTCCCAGTTCTCCAGCGTTCGTACGTTGGTACGCAGGTACCCGGCAAACAATCCCCTTGAAAGGTTCAGATCCCGACGCAGCTTGGCCAGTTCCCGGGCCGAGATCCGCGGCGCTGGCCTGGCCTTGACCGAGTGCGTGCGCAGGGTTCGCTTGCCCGTGCGCTGTTCACTGAGCGCATCAAAGCCTTCGGACAACTCCGCAAACAGATCGCGTTTCTTCATCATCACTGTCTCCTCATCTTAAGCTCGTCTTTCAGGCGCTCTTTCAGCAGTGCGCGTTGCCGGGTAGTCAGGTCGGCCGCCTCGTCCTTGTCGTACAGCGTAAAGAGCCAGAATTCAGGTCCGCTGGTCCAGTAGTAGTAAATCACCCGTAAGCCGCCACGTTTGCCTTTTGCGCGCCGGGCATCACCGAAGCGCAACTTGCGCAATCCACCGCTGCCTTCAATCACCTCGCCCGCGACCGGATTGGCCATCAGGGTCTGCTGCAAGTGCCAAAAGCCGTCGTCATCGAGATAGTCGACGCGTTGCCGCTCGAAAGCAGGCAGCTCAATGTATACGGCCTTCACAGGGAAATTATACGTAAGTAACGTATAGAGTAAAGTTCAACAATCGGGGCCGGTGGCGTAACCGTGTCCTACCTCGAGTGGGTGCAGAACCGCATGGGCTACTACTGGACCGAGGCGCGCGTGGTGGAAGACCTGCGCCGCATCATGGAGACGGCCTTCGACGAGGTCGATGCCACCCGGCGGCGGCGGCGCGTCAGCCTGCGCATCGCCGCCTTCATGGTCGCGATCCGGCGGGTGACCGAGGCCTCGGAGATGCGCGGGCTGTACGCCTGAACGCAGCCCTGCCGGCTCAGCCCGGCAGCAGGCTCACCAGGCCGAGCAGGATGATCCCGCTGGCGATGGCCATCAGGATATAGCGCAGCCGCTGCGCGGCGCGTTCCTTCTCGTCGGGTTGTTTGTCGGCCATGGCGGCGTTCGTGGGTGGTGTCAGCGCCAATCTAGCAAATTGCCGGCGGCTGGCAACCGGGATGGTCAACCCGGGAACAGGGAAATGCCGCTGGCGTTCAGGCAACCCTGCGCCGCCGGCGCAACTGCGGCAGGAGCAGCGGCACCACCGCGCCGAGCATCCACGCCGCACCGGGCAGCGGCACGTAGGTCAGTTCGAGGTAGGGCCGGCGCAGCGCCGCCACCGGTTCGGTCTCGCCGCTGATCAGGCAGTTCCCGAGGTCCGATTCCTTGCTGCACCAGTTGTGGGTCTGCGTACCGCTGTAAGTGTTGCTGTAGGCGGCTACGCTCAGGACCCCGTCGGCGAGGTCGGCAGCCGGGTTCCATGACCCGGAAGCGAGCAGATCCCAGGCCGACCAGCCGCGATAGGTCGTGCCGGCATTGTCGTTGGCGGCGATCGGTGCGGCAAACCACTCCGCCACGCTCGCCGGCGGGTTGTTCCAGGTCGCAGTCGACTCGCTCCAGGCATCGTTGGCGACGCGGTAGATCCTCGAACCGATCGGTGCGTAGCCGCCGCCGAGGGACTGGAACATGTGCAGCGTCGCGCCGGTGATCGTCTGTCCGACCGGCACCGCGCCGAGATCAAAGCGCAGAAAGGCTACCCACTGCTCGGCCCCATTGAAGACGCCGCCGGCCCCGAGGCCCGGCGCACTGCCGTACAGCGTATTGTCCGGCTGGAACGAGTGGACCGTGGTGTCGTCGGTCGGACCGATCAGGACCGTGGCGGCGGGCGCCGGGACGGAGAATGCGGCCAGCAGGAAGAAGGTCGCGCTGCGGAACATGGCGGACATTCCTCTTCGGGGGAACTACAGGCCGATCATTCCACCATTCATGTGCCGCGATCAAGCACCTTGTCGATTAGATGCGGCACAACAGAACGGCATCGCCCGTTCCAGCGTGCTCACGGCGGGCCCGGACATAATCACACGGTTCCACCGGGAACCGGCGCATGCCGGCGGCCCGCCCTCAGGCAGAAGCCTGCGGGCTCGCCGTCCGCCGGCGCGGCACCACCACGGCGAGCAGCACTGCCAGCAGGAAGGCGCCGACCACCAGACCCATCTCCAGCGCGTACTCGGTCGGCTTCGACCAAAACTCGTCGTAGAGGCCCCATTCGTGGGCGATCTCGACGCTGATCCAGAAGAGCCCCGCCGTGGGTATCGCATAGCGCACACCGGCCATGATGCGGGTGAACCGTGCCAGGCGCAGCAGCAGGTAGAAGGTCCAGACGATCAGGCCGAAGCTCAGGACGTAGGTGACCGGGTGATGCGGCCCGAGGAAGCGCGGGTCCACCATGAACAGCGAGACGGCGTAGCAGAACCAGATGACGTACAGCACTTCCAGGAAGGTGATGCGCGCGAAGTTGCGCGTGCTCGCCGATGCCGGCCGGCCGAGGTCGAAGCGACAGGCGCGCTGGATCCAGAGGAAGGCGTTGCAGCGCGTGTCGCGGTTGAAGACCATGATCGGCAGGGTCGCCATGAGCAGGCCGGTCGTGCCCTGCACGAACAGAATGCTGGGTGAGAGCGCCGGCTTGCCGTCGACGACGAGCGGGCCCATGTCCATGTAGTCCGGGTTGAACCGGAACGCGAGCTCGATCCAGCCGCTCCAGACCAGTTTCCCGGCGATGAAACCGAGCCAGGTGCCGAGGGTCTCGGAGTTGTACACGGTACCGTAGAGGAGCATCACGATGGCGACGACGCCGATACCGAGGCTGACGTACGTCTCCGCCTCCGCGGCGAACAGGTCCATAACCAGCGACAGGATGCTGTGCATGATCGGCACGATGCCGAGCACCGCGACGAAGGCGAAGACGCCGACGAACGGCGGCGAGTACAGGCGCGCCAGGGGACCCGGCAGGGCAATCGGCGGTGCGGAACTCATCGGAAATACTCCTGCAGATCTGGGCAGCAGCGCGGTGCTCGCTGGTCGCGCCCAGTTTACCGGCCGCTCGCCGCCTCCGGAAGCGCCTGCCGGCAGCCGTCCCACGCACCAATTCGGCCTGAAGCCCGGGTGCGGGGTTACCGCGGTGCGCGCCAACCAGCGGCTTGCGCCTCGTCTTCGGAGCAGAACCAGCGCTCGCCCTTGTCCGGGTCGATGCGGGTACTGTCGTAGTTCGGGCCTCCGGGGACGTGGTAGATGTGATCGCCCCGGGAGTTGATGTTGCCCTTGATGAGGCAACCCCCCGGGGACCCGCTGTCCGACAACGGGGCCACCGGTATCGCGCTCCGGACCGGCTCCGGCTCCTGCGACTGCCCCATCGCGGCCTCGCAGTCGGCCGCAGTCTCATGCGTGTAGTCGGGTGATGGCACCCTCTCGCCGGGTGGGGATCGTGAGCGCTTGCGGTAGATCCACGGCGGCACCCAGCGCTGCGCGGGCTGCGACCAGAGCCCGAGCCGGTCGGCTCGCGCATCCGCCTCGAGCTGGCAATAGGTGGCGTCCTCGGGAAGCTGGCCGAGGTACTCGCGATAGGCCCACCCGTAACCCTGCTCGAGCAGCGCCTCGTTCGCGCTCGCACCATCGACGAGCACGACCGCAACGAGCCGGTCGTAGGCATCCTGCTCGATCGGAATGAGTTCGACGTCCTGGCCGCCGATCAGGTCCTGCATGAATGCGCTCGCCTCGCGCCCGAAGGGTTGCTTGACCTCGGGTGCATCGACGCCGTGGAAACGAACCTTGATCTCGCCACTGTCGAGTTCGACGACGGCGGTGTCGCCATCGGTTACGCGGACCACCCGGCCTGGCAGGACGAGATCGGCATCGCCGGGATAGGTTGGCTCGGTCGTGACCTCATTTTCATTCTCCGGCGGCGAGGCGTCCGGTGACCAGACGCGCCAGGCAAGCAAGGCGAGCAGCGCCGCCCACACCAGGTTGCGAAACAGGGTCGAACGATCCGCGGTCATCAGAACCCGTTGCGGTGCAGGATCCGCGCGACCGTCCGGCGCACATGCGTGAAGGAGGCACGCACCGCCTTGGTCCGGTAGCCGAGCCGCATGCCGCTGACGATGCGGTAATGCGCCGGGATGCCGAGCAGCGCGCTCAGGGCCTGCCGGGTCTCCGGCAGGTCGTAGAGCGGCGACTGTTCGTGCACGGCCACGCCGATCTCCCAGGCTGCGAGCCGCAGGTTCTGCAGCGCCGCCCCGGCGCTGGTCAGCGCCAGCATGTCACCGGAGAAGTCGGGAACCCTGCGCGTCGTGTCGAGCAGGGTGAAAAGCAGGCACGGCGCTGTGTCGATGAGCTTCGACGGCACCCCGCCCGAGCCGAACATGGCGACCAGCCGTGCCCGGAGCGCCGCCTCGTCGCTGAGGCTCGCCAGCTCCTCCCACTGCTCCCGGGTCCAGCGCTCGAACCAGATGCCGTCACCATGGCGCTCCAGGTCCTCGCGCGACCAGCGCAACCAGCGGTGGAAGTTGGCCACCCACTGCGGGAGCTCCCGGCTGCGGGCGAGGAACTCGTCGAAGCATCGCGTGGCGATCGCCGCGATCTGCCCGATCACGGCGCGATCGTCGACGATGAGGAACTCGCACGGTTGGCTGTTGTGGCCCGACGGCGCCCAGCGCGCCGCATCGATGATCTGCTGCAGGTGCCCGTCGTCGAGCCTGCGGTCATCGAGTCGGCCGCGGTACATGCGAAAGCCGCGGATGGCGTCAATGGCACTCATGTCTGCTGGACTCCTCGGCTAGCCTGCTGTCTGGTCGCGGTATGCAGGAAGCCAACACCGACATCCCTTCACAGGCCTCAGGACCGGATGCGCGGCGGCAAGCCAAGCTTGCCGAGCAGGATCGCGTAGTGTGGGTCCGATTGCAGCCGGGCGAGATGCGTGCTGGTGTGAATCTCGGTCAGCCCGCCGTCGCGCTGCTGGTAGGCGCGCTCGAGCCACTCGAATGCCTGGTCACGTTCGCCCCGTTCTGCGCAGATCTCGGCGATCTGGTACGCGGCATCCGAGCCATGGGCTTCGATCAGCGATTTCAGGGCTGCGTCCGCCTGCACGCGCCGGCCACGGGCGAACTCGACCAGCGCATCGCCATAAGGCTTCCAGATGGGATCCGTTTCCTGCGCCATTGCGCTGGCAGCGTCGGTCGTTTTTCCCTGCGCCAGCAGCGCTTCAGCCAGCATGACGTGGACGCCGGAACCTGCCGGCAGCATTTCCACGACGTGCCGTGCGAGTTCCTCCGCGTCCCGGCTCCGGCCGAGTGCCAGGTACACGCGCGACAGGTTGTACTGCAGGCCGGGCCGCAGCGGGTCGAGTTCGATGGCCTGACGATACCGGAGGACCGCGCGCTCGAAGCGACCCATCGTCTGGTCCTGCAGGGCGGCCTTCATCAGCACGCCCGGGTTGCGCGGCGCCAGCTGCACGGCGCGCTCGATGCTCGCATCGGCTGCCGCCCAGTTCCAGTCGTAGACTAAATAGATG
>CAYQAR010000044.1:0-25672 GCA_964415505.1 uncultured Chromatiaceae bacterium
TCATGAACATCATGCTGGTGTCGGTGACCGAGCGCACGCGCGAGATCGGCATCCGCATGGCGCTCGGTGCCACCCGCCGCAGCATCCTCACGCAGTTCGTCATCGAAGCAATGATGCTCTGCCTCATCGGCGGTGCACTCGGCGTGCTGCTCGGTCTCGGTGTGGCGAAGCTGCTGACGGCGATCGCCGGCTGGCAGGCCACGGTGTCGCTGGCCGCGATCGGCATGGCCTTTGGCTTCAGCGCCGCAGTCGGCCTGTTCTTCGGCCTGTGGCCGGCGCGCAAGGCCGCGCGCATGGATCCGATCGCAGCCCTGCGCTACGAGTGAGGCAGCGCCGGCGCGGCTGCTGTTGACGTAATCCGGCCCGCGCGCCCGCGCGACGTAATCCCCGACCGGTTCCGCAGTTCACGCAACTCGCGTTGACGCTCCCTGCGCCGCGCCCGAGCATGGCGCCGCACTGCTCAGGGCAAACCCATCGAAAGGTGGGGGCGCAAAGCTACCGGTCTACAGGGAGATTTCCTATGACAGCGGGGTTGCCAGTGAGCCTGTCGGCGTGGCCGCAGGTTCGCGCATCGATGATGATCCTCGGGCTGCTGCTCGCAGCCGGCGAGGCCCAGGCGGCGAGAGGCGCGCGGCGCGCGCCCGATGTGACGCCGCCGACGATCCGGATCACCCTGCCGGTCGCTGAGCCGACGCTAGCGACCGGCGATGCACAGGTCGTGCTCGCCGGCCGGGCGTCCGACGACCGTCGCCTCGCGCGGGTCACGTGGCGCAGCGCCGGCGGCGGCAGCGGCACGGCATCCGGTACGCGCAGCTGGACCACCACCGCCATCCCGCTCGTCGCCGGCGAGAACCGGATCGTCGTGACGGCGTACGACCGTGCCGGCAACAGCACCGAGGACACGCTGCTGGTCACCCGCACGCCGGTGACCGCACCGCCACCGGTTATCGAACCCGAACCGCAACCCGTGAACCGCGCGCCGGTCATCGGCGGCACGCCGCCGACGCGCGTGCTGGTCGGCGAGCGCTACGACTTCACCCCGTCGGCCTCCGACCCCGACGGCGACCTGCTCTCCTTCAGCGTCATGGGTGCGCCGGCCTGGACCGGACTCGATCCGGCAAGCGGCCGACTGACCGGCGTCCCTGCTGCAGGCGATATCGGGCTCGTCGAGGGCATCGTGATCACCGCCAGCGACGGGGCGGGATACGCTTCGCTAAACGCATTTGCGATCGAGGTCGCCCAGGTCACGAACGGCTCGGCGACCGTTTCCTGGTTGCCACCGCTGCAACGCGTGGACGGCTCGGCCCTGACCAACCTCGCGGGCTACCGCATCCGTTACGGCACCAGCCCTGCCAGCATGGACCGCGTGGTCCCCGTGAACAGCGCCGGAACCACCAGTGTCGTGATCGAAGGGCTCGTTCCGGGCAAGTGGTACTTCGCGGTGATCGCCGTGGACGCGGCCGGACTCGAGAGCGCACCGTCGAACTCCGCCAGCAAGACGATCCTCTGAACCGACCGCTGCGGCCGGAACCCGTGGTTCCGGCCGCAGCGGTGCGTCCTAGCGCTCGGCGCCGCCGAAGCGGTACTTGGCGACGAGGCCGTACTCGCGCAGGCTCGGGTAGCTCACCGCGAGACGGAACGGCGGGAAGTCGTCGAAGGTCGACATGTCGCGGATCGTCGCCGGATTCTCCTGGCCCTGCAGGTCGCTGTCGTTGGCCCAGAAGATGTCGCGATAGGCTGCGGTCGGGCTGCGGTTCTCGAGCAGGTTGCGCACCCAGAACTCCACCGACCAGGCAGGCGAGTCGACGCCGAGGCGCAGGTTCACGTTGGAACGCGCCGGTAGCCACGACTGGTTGTCGTTGCTGGCGTAGATCTTGCCGATGTAGTTGGCATCACCCCGCACGAACCAGTCCCAGTCGCCGGCAAGCTCACGGCGGTAGGTCAGCGAAGCGCTGGCGGTCCACTCGGGCTGACGCATCTGCGTGTTGCCCGAGACGTCGCCGGACAGCCTGCGGCACTGGGTCGCCTTGGAGAGCTGCGCCTCGTTGTCGTCGGGGGTCGACGGATCCGGATCGGCGAGCGCCTGGATCGCGGCCGGCGCACAGCTCGGTTCCGTGGTGTAGAAGCTCGGGTACAACGAGATCGTGTCGAGGCGGGCGTTCTTCATCGTCGAATCGGTATAGGCAACCGTCATGCGGCCGGTGAGGTTCTCCGTGAAGCCGATGTCGGCCTGCATCTCCCAGCCCCACACGCGCGCATCGCCGGCGTTGTAGTTCAGACCGATGGGCTGATCCAGGCGCAGGCCGGTGGTCGGTGACAGGTCGGTGAGCTGGCGCAGGACCATGTCACCCCAGTCGCTGTAGAAGGCCGCCAGGTCGACACCGAGGCGGCGGTCCGAGGTGTAGCCCTTCAGGCCGATCTCGTACGACATCAGCGTCTCGGGATCGAAAGGCTGGTTGATGAGCTCCGAGCCGAGTCCGGTCGACTCGGCGAGATCGACGCGCACCATCTGCAGGCCGCCCGGCTTCTCGCCCCGGGCGACGGAGCCGTAGGCCATCCAGCCACTCTCGAACAGGTACTTCGCGCCAAGCCGGCCGGTCACCGTGTTGAAGCGCGTGGAGCCCGCATCGGTGCTGCTCGCCGGCAGTACGCGCAGGTCGTAGTAATCGTCACCGCACTCGTCGACCGGCGGATCGTTGAACGGATAGACGTCGACGTTGTCGCCGCAGCGCGTGTAGTCCCAGGCGAAGCTCTCCTGGTGCTCCGTCGAGAAACGCAGCTCCGCCCGCAGCTGCACCCTGTCCGTCAGGTCGAAGTCGGCCGATCCGAACACCGACCAGGACTCGGTGTCCTTCCCGGCCTCGGGGCGGTGCAGCGGGTCGAGCGGGCCGCCGCCCATGAGCGAGGGGCCGAAGATGTAGGAGCCGATGGCGAGCGAGGTCGGATAGGCAACCGGTCCGATGCCGACATCGAAGATCGACACGGGCAACTCGGTCGCCGCCACCAGCTCCCCGAAGTAATCGACCCGTTCGACGTTGTAGTAATAGAAGCCGACCGAGTAGCGCAGACGTGCCTCGGCCGGACTCGTGAAGCGGATTTCCTGGCTCCACTCCTCCGTCGTCGTGCCGTCTTCGTCGTCGATGAAACCCATCGGCGCCCGTGCCCAGTCGTAGGGCGGCAGGCACTGCGGCAACCCGCCCGCCGTGGTCGCCGTGGGGCAGTAGACGAACGGCACCGAGTCGCCGCGGCTGCGGCTGAAGTCCGAGAGCGTGTCCTGCCGGGTGTTCGAGTAACCGGTCAGCGCCGTGATCGTGCCGATGTCGAGATTCCAGGCGACGTGCAGGTTGCTGCGCACGAGGTTGCGGTCCTCGCCGAGCGCCCCAGCCATCTTCGGCATGCCGTCGCGCGTCACGGAATCCGGATTGATCACCATGTTCGGGAAGGCATCGCGGTAGAGCGCGTCGGGAATCCCTTCGAGCTTGGGGAATTCGCCGCAGTAGTCCTGCAGGCGCGGCAGAGGCCCCTCGTTGGCATCCTTGGTGGTCTGTTCGACCTGGTCCTCACAGTTCGCTGGCAGGCCAGCCATCACTGCTTCGTCGATCTCGTCGTTCGAGAGATAGAGCCCGAAGTTGATGTCGAGATCCTCGTTTGGCTGCCAGCGCAGCTTGCCCTGCATGCTGCGGAAGCGGTAGCCGCCGATGTCGTTCTCCGGGGCGAGCGTGTTGGTGTAGGAACCGTCCCATTCGTCGTAGAGTCCGGAGAGTCGCCCGCTGAGCCCGTCGACGAAGGGCAGCGGGCCGCTCACCATGCCGAGCACCCGCTGCTTGCCACTGCTGCCGGCCTCGACCTCGGCGCGCGACTCGAACACGTCGCTCGGCGGCTTGGTGACGTAGTTGATGGCGCCGCTGAAGGCATTGCGCCCATACATGGCGCTCTGCGGCCCTTTCAGCACCTCGATGCGCTCGACGTCGAGCTGGCTGAAATTCAGGCCCTCGCGCCCGGAGACGAAGACGCCGTCGACGAAGATCGCCGCCGAGTTGTCGCCGAAGATGTCCTGTGGCACCACGCCGCGGATCACCGGCACCGGCAGGTTTTCACCAAATGGATTGAAAAACGACAGGCCCGGCGTCAGCGCCGCGACGTCGTGCAGGTTGGAGATCGCCGCCGACTCGATTGCCGCCGAGTCGAATGCCGTGATGGCGAGCGGCACCTCTTTCAATTTCTCCTCGACGCGCCGCGCCGTGACGACGATCTCCTGGAGTTCCTGCGCACCGGCCGGCGTCACCGCGCCAGCCGCCAGCAGACCAGCCACGCCCAGCGCAGCGATTCCCGGGCGCCCGCGGCGCACCTGACCGATTGTCATTCTTCCATTCCCCCTGCTTGACGAGACCACCCCTGCATGGGGTCGGGTCGGGCGCACCCCCGTGCGCGCAACACGGCCGCTCAGGCGGCCAGCTTCCGGCTCGCGATCCGCGCTCCCTCGACAAGCGAGCCGAGCTTCGCGAATGCCACCTCTCCGTCCACCGCGCCGTGGCCGGCGAAAGTGGCGAAACCACAGTCGGTACCCGCAATCACGCGCTCGCGGCCGACGATGTCGACGAAACGGCCGATGCGCTCGGCCACCAGCAGCGGATGCTCGATGAAGTTGGTGGTCGAATCGATTACACCCGGCACCAGGATCTTGTCGGCCGGCAGCTGCGTATCGCGGAACACCGTCCACTCGTGCCCGTGCCGCGGATTGGCGGATTCGAACAGCAGTGCCTGCGGCCTGGCCCGCAGGGCGATCGGCAGTACCACGTCCATCGGCGCGTCGCGATGGTGCGGCCCTTCGTAGTTGCCCCAGCACACGTGCAGGCGCATCCGTTCCGGCGCGATGTTGCGCAGCGCGTGGTTCAGCACCTCGACGTGCAGATTGGCGAGGCGGACGTATTCCTCGTCCGTCTTGTGACGGAAGATGGTGTGCCGGCCCATGCCGATGTCGGGCGAGTCGATCTGCAGCAGGAAGCCTGCGGCGACGATCGCTTCGTACTCCACGCGCATGGCCTCCGCCAGCGCGTCGAGGTAGGCCTCGTGTCCCGGGTAATAGTCGTTCGGCTGGAACAGCGCGATGACCCCGGGGGAGGCGGAGTTCATGAACGCCTCCACCGGCGGCGTACGCGCGATCGCGGCATTGAAGGCCGCGATATCGGCCTTGAGCGGGCCGAGGTCCTTGACGCGGATCTCGCCGATGCAGCGCGGCGGACGCACCGCCGAGCGCGTGCCGGCCGCCTCGCGCCGCGCGAGCGTGCCGGGAAAGTCGAGCATGTCCTGCGCGGGCTCGCGCGTGGACTCCCCGCCGAGGCCGGTCAGGCGGTCCTTGATGTAGGTCGAGTAGCTGACCTTGCTCAGTTCGCCATCGCTGACGATGTCGATGCCGATGTCGACCTGGCGGCGCACGATGTCGGCGACACCGGCGGCGATGACCGCCTCGGCGTGGACGACATCGATCGACTCACCCGCCTCGCGGGCGAAGACGACGTCGGTGACGGCCTGCGTACGCGGCAGGCTGCCGACATGCGTCGTCAGGATCCGTTGGCTGCTCGTTTTCATGTACAGGGTGACTTCCGTGTTGGCGACCGGGAGTGTCTGTACCGGGCTCGCGCCCGGCGTGGGGGATTGTATATCACGACCGCGGCTGATCGGTGTTGATCCGGAGGTCAGCCGAGGAGATCGAGGTTGCGGCCGATCGCTGCCGTGAGCACCCGGAGTTCCCCGGGCTCGATCACGTAGGGCGGCATCAGGTAGATGAGCCGCCCGAACGGACGGATCCAGGCACCCTCAGCGACGAAGCGGCGCTGCAGCCCGGCCACGGGTACGGGCTCGCGCGTCTCGACGACGCCGATCGCGCCGAGCACGCGCACGTCGGCCACGGCCGGATGCGTTGCGCACGGGGCGAGCCCCGCTGCCAGGCCCGCTTCGAGCGCCGCCACACGCTCGCGCCACGGGCTGGCGAGCAGCAGGTCGATGCTGCGGCAGGCGACCGCCGTGGCAAGCGGGTTCGCCATGAACGTCGGGCCGTGCATGAGGACGCCACCGTCGGCGGAGATGCCCTGCGCCACCCGGTCGGTCGCGAGCGTCGCAGCCAGCGACAGGTAGCCACCGGTGAGCGCCTTGCCGACACAGAGGATGTCGGGGGCCACTCCCGCGTGCTCGCAGGCGAACAGCCGCCCGGTACGGCCGAAGCCCGTGGCGATCTCGTCGGCGATGAGCAGCACGTCGTGGCGGCGGCAGAGTACGGCAACCTCGCGCAGGTAGTCGGCCGAGTAGAACCACATGCCACCGGCGCCCTGCACGATCGGCTCGAGGATCACGGCGGCGAGTTCATCGGCGTGGGCGCCGATCAGCGCCTGGAAAGGTTCGATGTCGCCGCTCTCGAGCGCAGCGCCGAAGCGGCTGCGCGGTCGCGGCGCGAACAGGTGCTGCGGCAGCACGCCGGCGAAACGTCCGTGCATACCGTTGACCGGATCGCACACGGCCATCGCCCCGAAGGTGTCGCCGTGGTAACCGCCGCGCAGGGTGAGCAGCCGGTGACGGCCGGGGCGGCCGGTCGCCGCCTGGTATTGCAGCGCCATCTTGATCGCCACCTCGACGGCCACCGAACCCGAGTCGCAGAAGAACACGCGCTGCAGATCACCGGGCGCAATGTCGAGCAGGCGCCGCGCAAGGCCGACCGCCGGTTCGTGCGTGAAACCGCCGAACATGACGTGCGCCATGCGCCCGAGCTGCGCCGTCACCGCCTCGTTCAGTGCCGGGTGGTTGTAGCCGTGGATGGCGCACCACCACGACGACATGCCGTCGACGAGCTCACGACCGTCGGCGAGCCTGATCCGGCAGCCGGCGGCCGAGGCCACCGGGTACGCGGACACCGGGTCCACGACCGAGGTGTACGGATGCCAGAGGTGGCGCCGGTCGAACTCGAGCATCAGCCGCTCCCCGGCAGGAGTGCCGCGGGATCGAGGCAGGCTGCCACCGCATCCGGTGCGGCGCCCGCGCCGAGCCAAGGCACCGTGCCGAGTCGAGGTGCGGCAAGCCTCTCCTCGAGGGTCGCCACGTTGGCGTCGAATCGCGCCATCGCTGGTGCCGGGCTGTTCGCGACCCAGCCGGCGAGCGCCAGGCCCGCCGCGCGGATCGCCGCGGCGGTGAGCAGGGCATGGTTGAGGCAGCCGAGGCGCATTCCCACCACCATGATCACCGGCCAGCCGAGCGCGACGGCAAGATCGGCCATGGTCGTGCGCCCGTCGAGCGGCACCAGCCAGCCGCCGGCACCTTCCGCCAGCAGCAGGTCGTGCGCGTGGCGCGCCTGCGCTCGACAGTGCGCAGCGAGCGCCTGCACGTCGGGCACCACGCCCTCCTCCGCAGCAGCCAGATGTGGCGCAATGGCGCTGCGCAGGAGCAACGGGTTGATGTCCGTGCAGGCGAGCGGCACGGTGGCCGCACGCTGCAGCAGCACGGCGTCGTCGTTGACCCAGGCACCCGCCTGCCAGGTGCTCCCGGCAGCGACCGGCTTCAGGCCGATGGCGCGCAGCCCGCGCGCTGCGGCAGCGCGCAGCAGTCCGGCGGTCACGAGTGTCTTGCCCACGCCCGTGTCGGTACCGGTGACGAAGTAGGCCGCCACGGTTCAGCGCTCCCCGGCCTTGCGCAGCGCGGCATCGAGCGCCTCGAGCAGGCGCTCGACGTCCCCGGGTTGGTGGATCGCGCTCAGCGTGACACGCAGCCGCGCGGTTCCGGGCGGCACCGTCGGCGGACGGATGGCGGTCACCCACAGGCCACGCGCCTCCAGCGCCGCGCTGAGCGCCAGCGCGCGCGCGGCGTCGCCGACGATCAGCGGCTGGATGGGCGACTGCGACGCCGCCAGGGCGAGACCGAGCCTGGTCGCGCCCGCACGGAACTGCGCCACCCGCGCAGCCAGCGCCTCGCGGCGCCACGATTCGGCCTCGACGAGACGCAGGCTCGCGAGCGTCGTCGCCGCCAGTGCCGCCGGCATGGCTGTCGTATAGATGTAGGTGCGCGCGCGCTGGATCATCAGGTCGACCAGGTCCGCCTCACCGGCGACGAAGGCGCCCGCCGTGCCAAATGCCTTGCCGAAAGTGCCGACCAGGACCGCAACGTCGTCGGTGGTGAACTCGGCGGCATCCACCAGCCCACGTCCGCCGCGGCCGTGCACACCGAGACCGTGGGCATCGTCGATCATGACGCTGGCGCCGTGCCCGCGGGCAACCTGCACCAGCCCGGGCAGCAGGCAACGATCGCCGTCCATGCTGAAGGTGCCATCGCTCACGACCAGGGTGCGTCCATCCGCTGGCGCATCGGCCAGCTTGGTCGCGAGGTGTCCGAGGTCGGCGTGCCGGAAACGTTCGAAGCGGGCGCGGGCGAGCAGACCGCCGTCGAGGAGTGAAGCGTGGTTGAGGCGATCCTCGAGCACGAGGTCCCCTGGTCCGACGAGCGCAGCTATCGCACCAAGGTTGGCGGCATAGCCGCTCGAGAACATGAGCGCGCGCGGCCGGCCCGTGAAGTCCGCCAGCGCCTCCTCGAGTTCGTGGTGGGCGCGGGTGTGACCGCAGACCAGGTGCGAGGCCCCGGCACCGACGCCCCAGCGGCGCACCGCCGCCTGCATCGCCTCGGCGAGCCGCGGGTCGGCGGCGAGCCCGAGGTAGTCGTTGCTGCAGAAATTGAGCAGGCGGCGCCCGTCGACCGCGACCTCCCGGCCCTGCGGGCCGTCGACGATGCGCCGCTGGCGGTACAGATCGCGCCGGCGCAGGTCGGCGAGCTGCTCGGCAATGTCGGGCGGGCGCGGCACGGGCTCGGGCTGTCCTGTGACGGGTAAATCGGGCAGGTAGTGTAGCGGGAAAGCCCTGCTCTCCTGTGGGAGCGACGCCAGTCGCGACTCCTCGGGTCGGGGCTTGCGCCCCTCCCACAGCAGACCTCCCGCAACCTGTGGGAGCGACGCCAGTCGCGACTCTTCGCAACGCCCGTGCTAGATTCGGCCGCGCCCATTGCCACACGCCACCGGAGTCGACCATGGATATCGACGTCATCCTCGAAGCCGACGCCACGCCCGCGCAGGTCGCCGAACTCGCCGGGCTCGCCGAGAACTACGGCATCCGCGCGCTGTGGACCCAGAACTACTCCAACGCCCGCGACGCCTTCATGTGCCTGATGCCGGCAGCGACCGCGACCCGACGCATCCGCCTCGGTGCCGTGGTGATCAGCCCCTACGAGATGCACCCGCTCAAGATCGCCAATGCGGTCGCCACCCTGAACGAATACTCCGGCGGGCGCGCCATGGTGGTCATCGGCGGCGGCGGGGAATGGCCGGGTGTGCTCGGCGTGAAGTATGGCAAGCGCGTGACCGGCTGCGGCGAGGCCATCGCCATGGTGCGCCGCGCCGTCAGCGGGCAGGTCGTGAAATGGGACGGCGAGGTCTACAGCGCGCGCTACTTCCGCTCGACCTGGGTCAAGGGACCGCCGCCGCTCGTCTACGCCGGGGCCACCGGGCCGAACATGCTCGACATGGCCGTGCGCTTCGCCGACGGCACCATGCTCAGCGACATGACGCTCGCCATGCTCGAGCCGACCATGGCGAACCTGCGCGCCGCTCTCGCCCGCCACCAGCGTCCGGCGAGCGACTTTCGGGTCAACAACTTCTGCGCCTTCCACGTCAAGCGCGACCGCGAACGTTCCTTCGCAGAAGCGCGGCGCGAGCTGATGATCCGCGGCTGGCTCGGCGAGGAGTGGTACGCACCACTGCTCAGCCCGGAGGAAGCGGCCATCGTCGAGGCCAACAAGAACGCCTTCCTCACCGCCTTTCGCACCCGCAGTGGCGACATCAAGGGCGTACCGCCCGAGATCTGCGCCAAGCTGGTGGAAGGCCTGAGCCTCGCCGGCGATCTCGCCGATCTCGACCGCCACGTCGAGCGCCTGCACCGCTTCGCCGCCGCCGGCCTGACGGAGAACGCCCTGCGGCTGCACGACGAACCGGCCGAGGCCCTGCACATCATCGGGCGCGAACTGCTGCCGCGGCTGCGCTGAGGCCACGGCCCGGCGCGAACCCGGAGCCGTGTTTGACCGCGGCGGCCCGGCCTATTAGTGTGACGCGCGGCCGGTCTCGCCCATGCGGGCGTGTCCCGGGCCGTCAACCGGAGTACCGCGCGCATGCCGCTGATGCCACGCCCGTTGCCCGGCCTGCTGGCCACGGCCGTGCTGCTCGCCGGCTGCGCCGGCACGCCCCTGCCGCCCTGGCGCGCAGAACCGCTGCTCGCGGCGCTGCCCGCCGGCTGCATCGGTACGTCCACGGCTGCCGTGGTCCCGGGCGGCCTCGCCGTCGTGCACAGCGGCGACGCCGACGTGGTGATCGTCGCCGCACGCGGCTGCCTGCTCGCCATCGATGCCGCGAGCGGCGCGGCCGAACCCCTGCCGACACGCGGTGACTCGATCGCCCCGACGATGGTCGACGCGGCCAGCAACGGCCTGGCCGTGAGCAGCAGTCTCTCGGGTTCGGTACGCACGCTCGCTGCCGACGGCACCGTGACCTTCAACGTCTCCGGCCTGCACACACCGCTCGGGCTGCGCCTGCTGCCGGGTGGTGCGGTGCTCGTCGCGGAGTACGGCTCGGGGGCCCTGCTGCACCTCGGCCCGGGGCCGGAGTCGAGCCCGCGCGTGATGGCTCAGGGCCTCGAAGGTCCCATCGGCATCGTGGTGGCAAGCCCGACCGTGGCCTACGTCACCGAAGCGCTCGCCGGCCGCGTCACAGCGGTCCGCCTCGATCGCTACGAACGCAGCACCGTCGCGACCGGCATCGAACGCCCGGAAGGGCTGGCGCTCCTGCCCGACGGGCGCCTTGCCGTGATCGAGGCGCGCCGTGGCCGCGTGCTCGCCGTCGATCCCGCCAGCGGCGAGCGCGAGATACTCGCCGACGGGCTGGCGCTGCAGCCGGCGACGGCGACACCGGCGGTCACGGATGTCGCCGCAGCGCCGGACGGGCGCTTGTTCGTCACCGCGGCCGGGACGCATACCGTCCTTCGCCTGGTGTCCCAGCCACCGGCGAAACACTGAACCTGGCGCCAGGGAGCCGCCCATGAGCGACCGCAAGGACTACGTGGTACCCGCGCTGCTCGTCGCGCTCGGCCTCGCCGCCGCGGGCGCGCTGATCGGGCAGGGCCTGATCGCGGCGCGCACCGCCGACCGCGTGGTGACGGTGAAAGGCATCGCCGAGCGCGAAGCCGCCGCCGACATCGCCATCTGGCCGCTGCGCATCACGGCGGCGAGCGACGAACTCGGCACCGCGCAGACAGCCCTCGAGCACAGCATCCGCGCGATCCGCGAGTTCCTCGCGCGCCACGACATCGATCCGGCGAGTGCGCGCCTGCAGGCCTTCGCGGTGAGCGATGCCCGGGCCAACCAGTACGGCAACGCCGATGCGGGCAGCCGCTTCGTCATCACCCAGACGCTGGTGGTGCGCTCGACCGATCCGGCGAAAATCCAGGCGGCGTCCGAGAAGGTCAGCGAACTCGTGTCCGCCGGCGTGGTGCTCGCCTCGGGCGGCGAATACGGTGCGAGCGGACCGACCTACGTGTTCACGGGCCTCAACGCCCTGAAACCCGCGATGATCGCCGACGCCACCGCCCGCGCGCGCGAAGCGGCCGAACAGTTCGCGCACGATTCGAAAAGCCAGCTCGGCGGCATCCGCCGCGCCAGCCAGGGCGTGTTCGAGATCCTGCCGCGCGACCAGGCGCCGGGGATGAACGCGGAGAGCCAGATCGACAAGACCGTGCGCGTGGTGGCCACCGTCGAGTACAGCCTGCGGGACTGACGACGGCCATGGAAGCACTGCTCGGACAGTTCATGGACTGGTACCTCGGTGCGCTCGAGGACGGTGGCTACCCGCTGATCGTGCTGCTGATGGCGATGGAGAGTTCGATCATCCCGCTGCCGAGCGAGGTGGTGATCCCGCCGGCTGCCCACCTCGCCCACACGCGCGGCAGCATGAGCCTCGCCGGCATCGTCGCCGCCGGCACCGTCGGCTCCTGGCTCGGCGCCACCGTCATGTACTGGGGCGCACGCCTAGTAGGCCGGCCGCTGCTGATGCGCTTCGGGCGCTACCTGCTGATCACGCCGGAGAATATCGCCGGTGCCGAGGCCTGGTCCAACCACTACGGCACGGTCGGCATCTTCATCTCGCGCCTGCTGCCGGTGATCCGCCACCTGATAGGCATCCCGGCAGGGATCGTGCGCATGCACTTCGGGTACTACTCGCTGGCGACCGTGGTCGGCTCGGCGCTCTGGTGCACGGTGCTCGCCTGGCTCGGCGTCGTTGCCGGCCAGGACCAGGCCCTGCTCGAAGGCGACCTGCACCGCATCACGCTGTGGCTCGGCGGCACGCTGCTCGTGCTCGGCGGGATCTACTACTTCTTCGTCCACCGGCACATGCGCGCCGGCCGGGGCTGACGACGGGGCGAGCACTCGTCGGGCACCGGGAGATCCGTTACTGTCCAGCCCGCCGGCGCAGGCAGGCTCGTGAAAGGCCGCACCGTGCAACCGAACCTGCCGTATCCGCGCCCCGCCTACGCCTGGTACTGCCTCGCAATCATCTGCCTGGCGTACCTGTTCGGCTTCATGGACCGCATCATCGTCGGGCTGCTGACCCCGGCGATCCAGCACGACCTCGCCCTCAGCGACTCGCAGATGGGCATCATCCAGGGACTCGCCTTCGCCGTCTTCTACACGCTGTTCGGCCTGCCGATCGGCTGGGCGGCCGATCGCGTCAACCGCAAGTGGCTGCTCGCGGCCGGCACGGCGTTGTGGAGCCTGATGACGGCCGGCGCCGGGCTGGTGCGCAGCTTCGGCGGCCTGTTCGCCATGCGCGCCGGCGTGGGTGTCGGCGAGGCCACGCTCAACCCCTGCACCACTTCGCTGATCGGCGACTACTTCGCCCCGGGCACGCGGCCGAAGGCATTCGGCATCTACACCATGTCGACCGCACTCGGCACGGGTGTGGCCTATCTCGGCGGCGGCGTCATCCTCGGCTTCGTCGGTGTCGGCAGTGGTGGCCGCGACTTCGACATGCCGCTGCTCGGCCCGATCCCGGCCTGGCAGGCCGTGTTCATCATCATCGGGCTCGCCGGCCTCGTGCCGGCAGCGCTGCTGGCGTTCACCGTGCGCGAACCCAGGCGCCGGGATGTTGCGGTGGCGGGCAGCGGCTCCGGGGCCATCAGCGCCGGCGCGTTCCTGCGCCAGAACGCAGTGACCCTCGCCTGCCACCACGTCGGCGTGGCCCTGATCGTGCTCGCCGTCTACGGCTGGGTGAACTGGCTGCCGACATTCTTCGTGCGGCTGCACGGCTGGCCGGTGGCGAAGTTCAGCATCTGGTACGGCATCTTCGGCGGCCTGGCCGGCGTGCTTTCGGCGGTAAGCAGCGGCTTCGTCACCGGCTGGTTCAAGGAACGCGGCTATGCCGACGGGGCCATGCGCACCGTGCTCCTCGGCGGCGTCGGCCTGACGGTCGGCACCGGCATTGCGCCGCTGCTGCCCACGCCGGAGCTGGTGCTGGCCGGCTTCGCGCTTGCCAGCATTTTCACCAACTACGCCCCGGCCCAGGCGCTGGCAGCAATCGCCGAGATCACACCGAACCAGCTGCGCGGACTGGTGACGTCGATCTACGTCCTCGTCATCGGCATTGCCGGCGCCGGCCTCGGCCCGTTCGCGATGGGCTGGGTCACCGACCATGTGTTCGGCGATCCGCAGAAGCTGCACTACTCGATGGCGCTGGTGACGATCGTCGCGGGTGTCGCCGGCTGCAGCCTGATCGCCGTCAGCCTGAAGGCGTACCGGGCCAGCCTGGCGCGGGTGAGCTGGGGGTGAGGTATCGCGACTGAAGTCGCTCCTGCAGGGGAGGGAATTGTCGCGACTGGCGTCGCTCCCACAGGACCCGGGAAGTGCATATGGTGCCGTATGAGCGACGCCAAGAGCGACGCCCCCCCCGCCGTCCCTAGGAGCGACGTAAGTAGCGACACCACCCACAGAATGGACCGCAACCGTTCCCGGCACCTGACGTGCCAGCAGCATCCCGCCGAGTCCGAGCAGCAGCACCGCGAAGCGGATGATCCCGCCGAGCACCGGCACATCGCCGGCGAGCGCCAGCACCAGCAGCACGAGGAACAGCGCGAACAGCCGCTGCACCGTCGTTGGCGCACGTCCGGAACGGGCTGCAGCAAGGGCACGGTCACCGAGATACTGCGCGCCCATGACATAGGCGACGATGAGCATCGCGCCATAGAGCAGCAACACGATCAGCGCGAGCGGGATCCCGACCAGCGATACGACCAGCGCCACCGCCAGCGCCGGGATGCAGACCAGCGCCACGAAGCCGAGCGCGAGACCGCGCCACGGTCGCGTACCGAGCGCCGCCGTTGCCCGCTGCGAGAAGTCGGAGAGCGCGAACGCGAGCAGTGCCCCGACGACGACCAGGCCGAGCAGCGCGATCCAGCCGATGCTCTCGGCCGCATCCGCACCGCTCCAGGCTGGCACGTCGCCGACATCCGGCATGTCCTGGCGCACCACTCCACCGCCGATCACGACATCCGGCGGCAGGGTCACCGCCTCGACGGTCCGGTAGGACAGCGTGCCACCGATGCGCGTCCCCGGCATCACCACCAGCCGGCGCGCGTAGACGCGCACGTCACCGGCCACGTCACCGTCGAGCGTGACCTCGCCGCCGGCAATGCTCAGGTATCCACCATAGTGGCCCTGCGCCGCCACCGTGCCGCCCGCGATGGCGACCCCGCCCTGGAGCTGTGATTCAGGCGCAATCGTGACGCTGCCGCCGGCAAGCCGGGTGGCGCCACCGACCAGCGCGTCGACCTCGACGCTGCCGCCGGCCACATACAGGTCATCGCCGACGGTGGCCCGGATCGCGACCTGTCCGCCGGCCACCGTGGCGTCACCACCGATCGAGGCATCGCTGTCGACGCTGCCGCCGGCGAGCAGCGCATCACCCGTCACCGGCTCGTCGAGTTCGACCTGCGCACCGGCGAGGAAGCGGTCGGCACCGGCTGCGGCAGACAAATCCCCGGGATCTGCAGCAGGCGCCGCGGCCCCGGCAATCGTGAACCAGCCGGCGAGCAGCAGCCCGCAAGCCCGCCTCCCCGCCCCGGTCCCTGTCACATCCCGACCCTCCGCTGCGACGCCAGGTGTCATCAGTAGGTGAGCACCGTGCGGATCGACTCGCCCCGGTGCATCAGGTCGAAGGCGCGATTGATCTCGTGGTGCGGCAGCGTGTGCGTGATAAGTTCGTCGATGCGGATCCTGCCGTCCATGTACCAGTCGACGATCTTCGGCACGTCGGTGCGCCCGCGTGCGCCACCGAAGGCGCTGCCCTTCCATACGCGCCCGGTGACCAGCTGGAACGGCCGGGTGCGGATCTCCTGCCCGGCACCGGCCACACCGATGATCACCGACACGCCCCAGCCGCGGTGGCAGCACTCGAGTGCCTGGCGCATGAGGTCGACGTTGCCGACGCATTCAAAGCTGTAGTCGGCGCCGCCGTCGGTCAGCGACACCAGGTGCGGCACGAGTTCGTCGCCGACCTCCTTCGCATCGACGAAATGCGTCAGGCCGAACTGCTCGGCTAGCGCACGGCGCGCCGGATTGCGGTCGACGCCGACGATCTGAGCCGCGCCCGCCAGGCGCGCGCCCTGCACCACGTTGAGGCCAATGCCGCCGAGCCCGAACACCACCACCCGCGCGCCAGGTTCTACCTGTGCCGTGTTGATCACCGCGCCGATCCCCGTGGTGACCCCGCAGCCGATGTAGCAGACCTTGTCGAACGGCGCGTCCTCGCGGATCTTCGCCACCGCGATCTCGGGCAGCACGGTGTGGTTGGCGAAGGTCGAGCAGCCCATGTAGTGGTGCAACATCGTGCCGCCGCGCGCGAAGCGGCTGGTGCCGTCGGGCATGACGCCGCGGCCCTGCGTGGCGCGGATCGCCGTGCAGAGATTGGTCTTGCGCGAGGTGCAGGACTTGCACTCGCGGCACTCCGGCGTGTAGAGCGGGATGACATGGTCGCCCGGGCGCACCGACTTCACGCCGGCGCCGACCTCGACGACCACCCCGGCCCCCTCGTGGCCGAAGATCGCCGGGAACAGTCCTTCCGGGTCGGCACCCGAGCGGGTGAACTCGTCGGTGTGGCACACGCCGGTGGCACGGATCTCCACCAGCACCTCGCCAGCGCGTGGCCCTTCGAGGTCGACGGTATCGAGTTCGAGTGGCGCGCCGGCGCGCCAGGCAATCGCTGCACGGGTCTTCATCGGGTGCTGCTCCTCGGTCGCACCCGGCCAGTGTGCTACACGGGCCCGCCTTGCGCCACGGTGACGCTGCCGCGCCGCCTCAGCGGACCAGGCGGAAGCGGATCACCCCGTCGTCGCCGGTCCCGGGGATGAGCTCGCCGCGGGCGACGAGGTAGTTCAGGTGCGCGATCGCCTCGCCCATCGCGAAGGTCACCTGCTGGGCATCGAGCTGGCGGCGAAACAGCACCGGCAACAGATCGGCTGCGCTGCACGGTGCCTCCGCGCAGGCCGTGCGCACCTCGGCGAGGCGCGCCGCGTGGTGCGCCTCGAGCTCGCCGATGCGCTGCTGCAGGCCGACGAACGGCCGGCCGTGCGACGGCAGCACCAGGATCTCCGGCGGCAGCGCCCGCAGGCGTGCGAGCGACCCGAGGTACAGCTCCAGCGGATTGGCGAGCGGTTCGCTCGAGGTCACGCTGACGTTGGTGCTGATCCGCGGCAGCACCATGTCGCCGGCGATCATCACACCGCTCGCCTCGGCGTAGAGGGAGATGTGCTCGGGCGCATGCCCGTAGCCGACGATGCAGCGCCAGGCGACGCCGCCGATGTCGAGCACCTGGCCGTCCATCAGCCGGCGCACGCTGGTCGGCACGGCCGGCACGAGGCTCGGATAGTAGCGGCCGCGACCACGCGCGTCGGGGGCAAGCCCGGGCTCTATGCGGCCGTGGCGCGCAAACAGGCGCACGGCGGCGCCGGTGTCGATGCCCGAGCCCGCCGTCGAGTACAGGCGCGCCCCGAGCCAGTCGGTGGCGCTCATCCACAGCTCGCACTCCCGCGCGTCCCCGCTCCAGCGGCGGGTCAGCCAGTCGGCGAGACCGACATGATCCGGGTGCAGGTGCGTGACGATCACGCGCAGCACCGGCAGGCCGTCGAGGCCGTTCGCGAAGACCGCCTCCCAGGCGGCGCGCGTCGCGTCGTTGGCCACGCCGCAGTCGACGATCGCCCACCCGTCGCGTCCGTCGAGACGGTCGCGCAGCAGCCAGAGATTGACGTGATCAAGCGCGAACGGCAGCGGCATGCGCACCCAGCGCACGCCCGGTGCGACCTCGAACGCCGTGCCCGTCTCCGGCTGGTGGTCGCCGAACGGATAGCGCAGCGCGCTCACCGGCCGCGCGCGCGGTGCCCGGCACCGCCGCCCCGATGTCGCCCACCGCTCCTCCGTTGCTGGGAGCCCGGATGACGCCCCTGCGGATGCCCGCCAGACGGTGCGCGGGTACCGTCGTGACGCGGATGACCCGCGGCGCGCTCCGGCTCCGCGGGAATCTCGAACTGCGGCAACTCGGCCACCGGAATCGCCCGGCGCAGCAGCCGCTCGATGTCGCGCAGGAGCGACGCCTCGTCGGGCGCCACCAGCGAGACCGCGCGCCCGTCCATGCCGGCGCGCGCGGTGCGCCCGATGCGGTGCACGTAGTCCTCGGGCACGTTCGGCAGCTCGAAGTTGACCACCACCGGCAGTTCCTTGATGTCGAGCCCGCGCGCCGCGACCTCGGTGGCCACAAGCGCGGTGATGCGCCCCTGCTTGAAATCGGCGAGGGCGCGCGTGCGCGCGGCCTGGCTCTTGTTGCCGTGGATCGCGGCGGTGGCGATGCCGGCACGCTCGAGCTGCTGGGCCAGCCGGTTGGCGCCGTGCTTGGTGCGGGTGAACACCAACGCCTGGGTCCAGTTCTGCGTCTTGACGAGATGCGCGAGCAGGTGGCGCTTGTGGTCCTTCGGCACCCGGTAGGCGCACTGTTCGACGCGATCCGCAGTGGCATTGCGCGGGGCCACCTCGACGGCGAGCGGTTCGCGCAGCAGCCGGGCGGCGAGCGCGCGGATGTCGTCGCTGTAGGTCGCCGAGAACATCAGGTTCTGGCGCACTTCGGGCAGCAGCTTCAGCACCCGGCGGATGTCGTGGATGAAACCCATGTCGAGCATGCGGTCGGCCTCGTCGAGCACCAGCACCTCGACGGCACGCAGGTCGACGGCGCGCTGGCCGGCGAGGTCGAGCAGGCGCCCCGGTGTCGCCACGAGGATGTCGCAGCCGCGGCGCAGGCCATCGATCTGCGGATTGATGCCGACGCCGCCGAACACGACCTGCGTGCGCAGCGCCAGGTGGCGGCCATAGTCACGGGCGCTGTCGGCCACCTGCGCGGCGAGTTCGCGCGTCGGCGTCAGCACCAGTGCGCGTGGCGTGCGGTTGCTGCGGCCGTGAAGCCGCTGCAGGATCGGCAGCACGAAGCCGGCGGTCTTGCCGGTGCCCGTCTGGGCGCCGGCCAGCACGTCGCGGCCGGCAAGGATGGCCGGAATGGCCTGTTGCTGGATGGGGGTCGGCGCGTCGTAGCCCTTGTCGGCCACGGCACGCAGCAATTCGGGCAGGAGCCCGAGATCGGCGAATGACATGTACAGATTGTTCCTGGCAAATCCCATCCCGGCCGGAGCAGGCTCCGGTGCGGTCACGGGCGGGAAACTGAAAGTTCCGAAGCGCGTCAGGAGTATCGAGACGAACTGCG
Organism: uncultured Chromatiaceae bacterium; assembly: GCA_964415505.1. Classification (GTDB taxonomy): domain Bacteria; phylum Pseudomonadota; class Gammaproteobacteria; order Steroidobacterales; genus QUBU01. The sequence goes on from CAYQAR010000044.1 coordinate 18,866, forward strand.
TGCCGGGGCGGCGCTGACCGCGCACGTGCCCGAACGGCGCGACGCACTGTACAGGGTTCGGGGGGTGGCGTCCAATGAATGGCCATGCCGGGCCCTGTGGGAGCGGCGTAAGTCGCGACTTGTCGGTCGGGGCTTGCGCCCCTCCTACAGTCTCCAGCGAGCGCTGCCCAAGCCCTGTGGGAGCGGCGCGAGCCGCGACCCGAACACTCGGTCCCTACCCCAACGCGCTGCGCGCCGCTTCGGCGTCGTCGCGGGCCGCGCGATACAGCTCTTCGAACGGCTTGCCGTCGAGTCTCAGCCGTCCCAGCGCTTCCTCGGCTACCGGGTCGGCAGCCGCCTGCGGCCGGCGCAAGCGCAGGTGCAGCTTGGCCCCGCAGAGCACGCGGGTCAGCGGCGTCAGGTCCTTGTTGTCGGCGTCGAAGATCGCGTTCTGGTTCTCGACCGCCTCGGCCACCCGCACCGGGATCTTCCAGTGATCCATGATGGTGCGAGCGATGGTGCAGTGCCACTCGTTGAGCGCCTGCTCCCAGTCGGCGATGGCCGCAGGCTCGATGCTCTCCTGGCGGGCGCGGGCGAACAGGTACAGCTTGCCGATCAGGTGAAACAGGCCGGCGGACATCGCTTCGTCTGCCGCCACGCCGGACACGCGCCGGCCGACGGCGAAGCACAGGGCAGCAACCCCGTTGCTCGTCTTCCAGGTCTCCGCCAGCACGGGCCGGATCGGCCGCAGCCACTCCTGCTGCTCCATCTGGCGCATGGCGAATGCGGTGGCCTGGCTGCGCACCACGTTGAAGCCGAGATTGCTGATCGCCGCCTTGAGGTCGCTCACCTCACGGCCCGACTTGTTGAACGCCACCGAGTTCGCGAGATGCAGCAGGCGCGCGGCCAGTACCGGCTCGCTCGCCACCAGCTTGACCACGTCCTTCGCCGATGTGGTCTCGTCGGCCAGCGCCTGCTGGATGCGCGCGACGATGTCGGGGAACCCCGGCAGCTCGAGGCGATCGGTGTTCAGTTCGCGCGCGAGACCCATGACGATCCCGGCCGCGTTGACCTCACGGCCACCGCCGACGCTGATCTTCGGATCGACGTGCGGCACCACGAGGCGCTCCTCGCGGCGTCCCAATTCGCTCGCGACCTGCAGGTCGTCCAGCATGGCCAATTCCCCGTTCCCGTCCCGCCGGACGTCCGCAACACCCGGGGCGGGACTATAGCGGCGGGACGCGGTGACGGACTGTGCGGCGGTGCGCAGATGGCGATGGGAGTCGCGGCTGGCGTCGCTCCCACAGGAAGAAGGAAAACGCGGCCGGCTGTTGCCGGGTCGCTGGCGGCGGGCGTAGAGGGCCAGCGGAGCAGGACGCGCAGCGCCAGCCCGAGACGAGCGAGCGCAGGCCATGGATGGCCGAAGCGAGCGGCCCGCCGCGGGTGGCCCGGCAATAGCCGCGGCGTCACGCCAAGCAAAGCGGGAAGTCGCGACTGGCGTCGCTCCCACGAAATATTCGCGGCTGAAGCCGCTCCTACGATGAGGGTTCCGGGCGGAAGACGCGGGCGAGATAGTCGCGCTCGTCGCTGCCGGGCTCGGTGCCCGCTTCGGGCACGATGCCGGCGAGAAGCTGGGCGAGGCTCTTGCGGAAGTCGAGCTGCATGGCGCGCGCGATCTGGATGCGCTGCGCCTGCGGGGAGCCGGCGCCGTGCAGCGACTCGGTGAGATAGCCGACGGCGTTGCGACCCATGGTCATGTTCTCGATCAACCGCAGGATGCGCAGCCGGTCCTCCACGTCGATGTCGGCGCGCCCCTGCAGATACTTGCGTACCAGCGCACCGATCTCGGGGCTATGCACGTCCTCATCCGCCGGCATGGTCGAAACCAGGCCCCCGGCGAGATCCTGCGCGAGGCGCCCGATCTCGTAGGGCAGCTTCGTGACGTGGTGCTTGCAGACGTTGGCGAGCATGTCGTCGGCGAGCCAGGCGCCGGACTGCTGCCGCGAGGCCTGGTGACTCGCGGCGATGCCGGTGCCATAGATGGTCTCGTTGAGATGCGTCATCTCGACGAGTTTGTCGCGCACGTGGCTCGCCTGGGCCACGCCGTTGTAGTCGGCCACCGTGGCCGCGGCACCGATCAGCACGTCGCCGACGCCGGTTTTGCAGACGTAGCTGCGCCGGTGGTAGCAGGTGAAGCGATCGACGAGCATGGCGGTGAAGTCGTATTCGCCGTCCATGAAGATCCGCTCGGTAGGAATGAACACGTCCTCGAAGACAATCATGGCTTCCTGGCCGGCGAATCGGCGATTGCCGACGTCGATGCCGGCGTCGAGCGCGCGCGTGTCGCAGCTCTGGCGCCCGTAGATGTAGGTGATTCCGGGGGCATCCACCGGGATCGCGCCGACGATGGCGTAGTCGCGATCGGCGGCACCGAGCCGCATGGTCGGCATCACGATCAGCCAGTGCGAGTTGATGCAGCCGGTCTGGTGCGCCTTGGCGCCGGTGACGTACACGCCCGCGGCGGTGCGGCGCGTGACGTGCAGGAACAGGTCCGGGTCGGCCTGCTCGTGGGGCGCTTTGCCCCGGTCGCCCTTGGCATCGGTCATGGCACCGCCGACCACGAGGTTGCGCCGCTGCATGTCGGTGAGAAAGCGCAGCAGCCGCGGATGATACGCGGTGCCGTGGCGCACATCGATCTCCCAGGTCACCGAGTGCAGCGCATTGAAGGCATCCATGCCGACGCAGCGCTGGAAACAGGTGCCGGTGATCTGGCCCAGGCGCCGCTGCATCTTGTTCTGCATCACCAGGTCGGCGGGTGAGCCGGCCACGTGCAGGAACCGGTTGACACGCTCTCCGGTGAGCGGCGAGACAGCGGTCGCCAGTTCCGGGTTGCGCAGCGCCAGGTCGTAGGTCTCCGCCATCGCGTTGATCGACGGGCGGATGATCGGGTGATCCACCGGCTCGTCGACCCGCTCGCCGAACATGAACACGCGCAAGGCACGCCCGCGCAGCGACTCGATGTACTGTGCCCCGCTCACGAGCGGCTGCGGGTTATCCTGGTTTTCCTCGATGCGTGCAACCATGGCGACTATCCTCAGGTGAGCGCACGGCCGCGGGTCTCGATGACCCACGGCATGAACAGCAGGCCAACCAGCGGGATGAAACCGACGTAGAACAGCACGTCGACCGCCGCGCTCGTGCCGCGCGCGGCGATGGCGCCCACCAGGAACGGGCCGGTCGCGGCAACCACGCGGCCGATGTTGTAGCAGAACCCGGCTCCGGTGCCGCGCAGGCGCGTCGGGAACAGTTCCGGCAGGTAATAGGTGAAGCTGCCGAACACGCCGAACACCGTCAGGCCGATGCCGAAATACAGGTACAGGCGTGTCTCGGGCGCGAGGTCCAGCCCGAAGGTGGCGAGGATCGCTGCCGCCGAGGCAATCCAGTAGATGGCGAACATGGCGCGCCGCCCGAGGAGCTTGGCGGCCGGGATTGTCAGCAGCGTACCGATCAGGCCGCCGAGGTTGAACCAGCTCGTGGCCAGCGTCTTCCACTGTTCCACCAGCGCGAGTGTCGCGCGCTGGTCGAGCCCCCCGGCCTCCGCGGCGGTGCGCGCCAGTCCGCCCGACACCACGGGGATGAAGGCATTGCAGCTCCACCAGGTGAGGAGCGCGGTCACCGCCATGAGGAAGCCCGAGATGGTGTAAGGACGCACGGCCGGCGTGAACAGTTCACGCAGCCGCACGTCGGCGTGCTCACCGAGGTTGCGCCAGCGCTCCGGTTCCTTCACGAACAGCCGCACGATGAAGGCCGCTGCCGCGGGCAGCAGGCCGAACAGGAACACGTAGCGCCAGGACATCTGCGGGTCGTCGGCAAACCAGCGACCGGCCACCTGCAGGTTGACGAAAGTCGCGAGGAACAGGCCCATCGGCGCGGCCGTGTAGAGCAGCGCACCGGCCTCGACGCGTTTTTCTTCCGGCATCGTTTCGGCCACCATCGCCGCTCCCGCAGCCCACTCCCCGCCGATGCCGAGCGCAGCGACCACGCGAAAGCACAGCAGCCACCAGATGTTCGGTGCGAATGCGCAGGCCGCCGTGCCGACCGCGTAGAGCAGCATGGTGATGAGGAGCGTGCGGGTGCGGCCGATGCGATCGCAGACCAGGCCGAACACCACGCCACCGGCCGCCCAGCCGAGCAGCAGCACCGAGGTCAGCAGCCCGGTCCAGTACAGCGTCGCCTGCTTCGCCTCGGGCGAACCGAGCGGCAGGCCGAGCAGCGTCGGCACACAGTTCGGCGCCACATAGTTGAAGAGCAGGCCGTCGAAGACGTCGAAGCCCCAGCCAAGCCAGGCGGCGAACAGGACTGTCCACTGGTAGCGCGTGAAGTACCACATCGATGGCTTGTCCTGACACCTGGCCGCGACGGCAGCGGCGATCGACCGCACCGGGCCGTGAATCCCCACCGTTATGATAATGTCACAACCCGTTGCCCGGAGAATACCGAGAATGACGACCGCCACAGAGCCGATGGTGCGCGCCGACGGCACCTATCCTGTCGCCAAGCTGCGCCAGGATGCAATCACCGCCGCCGTCGTGCAGACGCGGGTACACGGCGTGAACGGCGCCAATCCGGCACCGGACATCCGCCGCAACCTCGACTACTTCCTCGAGTGCATCGACATCGCCCAGGGCTATGGTGGCAGGAGCGACCTGCTGCTGTTCCACGAGTTCCCGCTCACCGGCTTCGCCGAGTGGACACGCGAGCAGCACTACCGGCTCGCCCTCGAGATCCCCGGGCCGGAGGTCGAGGAAGTCGCGAAGAAGGCGCGCCAGTACAACTGCTACATCATCTTCGGCACGTACGCGCGCGACGAGCGCGACTGGCCGGGTCACATCCTGCACCTGATGGTCATGGTCCGGCCGGACGGCAGCGTGGTGAAGCACTGGAAACAGCGCAACGTGCGCGGCATGTTCCCGGGCTCCGAGCAGTACACCTCGGTGATCTACGACGTCTACGACCGTTTCGTCGAGATGTACGGGCTCGACGCGGTGATCCCGGTGGAACGCACCGACATCGGCAACATCGCCATGTCGGCGGTGCAGTTCGAACCGGAACTGTTCCGCTGCTTCGCACTGAAGGGCGCAGAACTCGTCTGCCGCGTCGCCACCGGTGGCTTCGAGGGCGAGGACATGCGGCTGACCTCGTATCACAACAGCGTCTACACGCTGGTGTGCAACAACTCGGTGAGTACGCAGGGGCGTACTGCCGGGTTCTTCGAGGAGGAGGCCTTCGGCGGCCCCGGCCGCTCGGCGATCTACGGGCCGCGCGGCGTGGAACTGGCGAAGGCCGGCGCCTTCGAGACGAAGCGCCTCGCGCGCATCCCGATCGCCGAATTCCGCGCCCGTCACCGCATCCCGGACCTGCACATGCAGCTGTACCGCCCGGTGCTCGAGCAGTACCGCGAGCGCTACGACCACAGCCAGTACCTGAAGTACCTGCCGAAGGACAAGCGCGACGCCTTCCGCGTCTTCCAGGAACAGTCGCGCTGGACCCACTTCTGGTAGCACGGGCACTGGCTGCCGGCCGCTGAAGCGGAGGACTGCCGATGCACATGAAGCCGCTGGGGCACTCGGGCCTGAAGGTATCCGCAGTCGGCATCGGCTGCATGAACTTCGGCGCGGTGTGCGACGCCGGTGCCACGCGCGCCGTCGTCGACGCCGCGCTCGAGTCCGGCATCAACTTCTTCGATGTCGCCGACATCTACGGTGGCTCGCAGGGACAGGCCGAGACGCTGCTCGGCCAGGCGCTCGGCGCCCGCCGCGCCGAGGTCATCCTCGCCACCAAGTTCGGCGCGAAGACCGGCGGTCGCGGTGGTGCGGCCGCGGGCGGCGGCACGGCTGCCTATATCCGCCAGGCCGTGGAAGCAAGCCTCGGACGCCTCGGTACCGACTACATCGACCTCTACCAGCACCACTTCCCCGACACCGGCACGCCGCTCGAGGAAACCCTGCGCGCGCTCGAGGACCTGGTCACGCAGGGCAAGGTGCGCCACGTCGGCTGTTCGAACTACAGCGGCACGCAGCTGCGCGAGTCGGCCATCGCCGCGCGCGGTCTCGGCGCACGCGGCTTCGTCAGCGCGCAGAACCGCTACAGCCTGCTCCACCGCGACATCGAACGTGACCTCGTGCCGATCGCCCAGGGCCAGCAGGTCGGCATCCTGCCCTACTTCCCGCTCGAGAGCGGGCTGCTCACCGGCAAATACCGCGCCGGCGAGCAGCCACCGGCCGGCACGCGCTTCGCGCGCTGGGGCGGCGGCACCTTCGCCACACCGGCGCGCTGGGCCGCCGTGGCACGCCTGCAGCAGTGTGCCGACGATCTCGGCCGCAGCCTGCTCGACATCGCCATCGGCTGGCTCGCCGCACAGCCGTACGTCTCCTCGGTCATCGCCGGTGTCAGCTGCGCGGAGCAGGTGCGCGCCAACGTCACCGCCGCGGGCTGGGAACCTACCAGCGATGAACTTGCCCGCATCGGCAGCCTTGCCGCCGACTCCGGCGCAGCCGCCTGACCCGCAGCAGCCCGTAGGAGCGGCTTCAGCCGCGACTCCGGTCCGGCTTGGCACCACGGCTGTTGCCCGGCCACCGGCGGCGGGACGCTCGCTCCGGCCATCCATGGCCGGTGCTCGCTCGTCTCGGGCTGGCGCTCCGCGTCCTGCTCCGCTGGCCCTCTACGCCCGCCGCCGGTGGCCGGGCAACAGCCGGTCGCGTCTTCCTTGCTTCCCGTAGGAGCAACTGTCTTGGATCAGTCTCCTGTTGTGGCGGTGTTGAGAGGCTG
>CAYQAR010000045.1:0-25570 GCA_964415505.1 uncultured Chromatiaceae bacterium
ACAGCTCCAGATAGCCTGTCTGGAGCTGTGGGAGCGACGCCAGTCGCGACCTTCACACCAGCTCCGGAAAAAAAACGGGCGGCCCGCAGGCCGCCCGTCGATTACCGTCGGAATGACGCCCGGAACACTCAGGAGGCCTGGGATTCCTTGCGTGCTTCGCGGTTCTTCAGCAGGGGCACGGCTTCCAGCACCCAGTTACCGGAGGTCCGGCGGCCGGGCGAGGGGATCGCGAAGGCAATGTTGTGCTTGCCGTTGCGGGCCTTGAAGTCGTCCCAGTCGATGCGCCAGCCCTTGTCGTCGAACTTGCGCAGCCAGTCGCGGTAGCCCACCACCGCCTTGTCGGCCGGCATCAGCACTTCCTTGGTGTTGGAGATCGGCGTGCGGACCGGGTAGACGTTGCTCAGGATCTCGATGTCCTGCTGGGCGATGACCTTGTTGCGCGCGTGGATCGGGCCGTCCTTGTCCGGCTCGAGCATGAAGTTGCGCATGTTGACGAAGAAGATCCGCGTGCGGTTCTCGTCGACCGGCTGCTCGATGAAGTACTGGCGGAACATCATGCCCGGGGCCACTTCGATCTGGGTGATCATGGCGTTGGGGCCGAAGGTCTCGGTACCGGCGTAGATCTTCGCGGCCGGCGCCTGGGTTCCCTTCCAGGTCTCGTGCTTCAGGCCGGGGGCGTCGTAGAGGTGCTTGAACACCATGCCCCAGCCCTGCTCGCCGTCGACCACGTCGTGCTCACGGACCTTGTAGGTCTCGCGGTTGATCGCCGAGTGGCCGTGCGTCGGGTGCACGAACTCGTTGTGGGCCGGGTCGATGCCGTTCTCGATCGAGCGCTCGAAATAGAAAGGTACGTCGAGCACCAGCACCGAGTTGGCGCGCCACTTCGGATCGCCCCACTCCTTGACGTTGATCAGCGGCGGGCGCTCGTTCTCCGGCAGGTCGCCGAGGAAGGCGAAGACGATGCCGTACTTCTCTTCGGTCGGGTAGGAGTCGACCTTGGCGCGGGCCGGCGGCTTGGTGCCGTAGCCGATCGACGGGATGTTCTTGCACTCGCCGTCACCGCCGAACTCCCAGCCGTGGTAGGGGCACACGACGCAGCCGTTGATGATGCGCGGCTGCGTGGGCAGCTCCCAGTGGCCGCCGAGCGAGCCGCCGCGGTGGGTGCAGGTGTCGCTGAGTGTCCGCGCCACACCTTCCACATCGCGGAAGACGACGAAGTCCAGGCCGAGACACTTGACCTTCTCGGGCTTGTCGGGCGAGAGGTCCTCGCTGCGAACCATGGGATACCAGAAATTGATGTACATAGGCGCCTCCGCCTGTTTCATGTGAACGAGGCGCTTATTTACCAGAGGAAATGCTGAAACGGGTCTTGTGGCAAACACCTATGAGGCAGTCTGCCGCGGTGTCCGTCCGCAGGATGGGCAAGGAGTCGCGGCTTGCGCTGCTCCCACAGTCCCGGATAAGGAGGAGTAGCGGCTTCCGGCGATTGCTACACTGTCCCCATGGACGAACAACCATCCCCAGGCGCACCGCATCCCGTCTTCCGCCGCTCGAACGACCGGGTGATCGGCGGGGTCCTCGGCGGCATCGCCGAGTACCTCGGCTGGACCCCGTCGCGGACCCGGATCCTTTATGTGATTTTTGCGCTGTTCAGCCTGGTGATCCCCTTCGGCATCATCTACATGGTGCTGTGGACCATGATGCCGAAGCCGGAGCGGCCCCGCCGCCAGCCCTGAGTGCGCGGCGGCTCAGGCGCCCGTGTCGGCGATCCGCGCCGGGACGCTGTAGACGTTGAAGCGCCCTTCCCGAAGGAACCCGACCAGCGTGATATCGGACTCCCAGGCGGCCTCGATGGCGAGGCTCGAGGGGGCGCCGACCGCCACGACCATCGGGCAGCCCGCCATGCGCGCCTTCTCGATGATCTCGAAGCTCGAGCGCCCGCTCACCAGGATGCCGGTGTTCCAGAGCGGCAGCCGGTCAGCGGCGAGGGCTGCCCCGATCAGCTTGTCGAGCGCGTTGTGCCGGCCGACGTCCTCGCGCACGTCGAGGATAGTGCCGGCGGCATCGAACAGTGCCGCGGCGTGCAGGCCGCCGGTCGCCGCGAAGGTCGGCTGGCGGGCGAGCAGGGCCGCCGGCAGCCCGAGCAGCAGCCGGGTCGGCACGCGCAGCTCGTCGCCGCGCACGGCCAGCGTTGCGCGGGCCCGCAGCGCCTCGAGCGAGGCCTTGCCGCAGATGCCGCAGGAGGAATTGGTGAGGAAGTTCCGGCGCAGGTGACGGAAGCGTTCCTGCAGGCCGGCGCGCAGTTCGACCTCGATCACGTTGTCGCCACCGGCATCCGGCGGTCCCGGGCGCAGCGCCAGCAGGTCGGCGGCCGACCCGATCAGGCCCTCGGTGAACAGGAATCCACGCGCGAGCTCGGTATCGTGGCCGGGCGTGCGCATGGTCACCACCAGGCTCTCGGGTGGGCGGTCCTCGCCCGCAAAGCCGACGCGGATCTCGAGTGGCTCCTCGACCGCGACCCGGTCGATGTCGTCGCGCAGGGCCGCTCCGGCGGCGCGGCGTATGGGGACGTTCCGGCGGGAGACGGCGGTCACATCAGCCGCCGATGTAATACATCTCGACCTTGCCGGTGTCGCCGCGCAGTTTCGCGCGCAGCTCGCTGTAGCGGTCCTCGCGCTGGCGCCACACGCCGGTGATGGCCTCGCGCAGCTCCGCGTCCGAGGCGCCGGAGCGCAGCAGTACCTTGAGGGACGTACCACGGGCCGCGAACAGGCAGGTGAAGAGCTGGCCGTCCGAGGACAATCGCGCGCGGGTGCAGGAGCCGCAGAACGGCTCGGTCACCGAGGAGACGAAGCCGACCTCGCCCTGGCCGTCCTCGAAGGCATAGCGGCTCGCCACCTCGCCATGGTAGTTGCTGTCGACCGGACGCAGCGGCCAGCGCGCGCCGATGCGTTGCACGAGGTCGCGCGAGGGCACGGTATCGGCACGCTTCCAGTGGTTGATGGTGCCGACGTCCATGTACTCGATGAAGCGCACGATGACGCCGGTGCCGCGGAAGTGCTCGACCAGGTCGAGCACGCCGGCGTCGTTGATGCCCCGGATCACGACCGCATTGACCTTCACGGGGTCGAGCCCGGCGTTGATCGCCTCGGCGATGCCCTCCAGCACCCGCTCGGGACTGCCGCGACCGCCGCTCATGGCCGCGAACACTTGTTCGTCGAGCGAATCGAGGCTCACCGTCACCCGCGAAAGGCCCGCCGCCTTCAGAGCTGCGGCGTGCTGCGCGAGCAGCATGCCGTTGGTGGTCAGCGCGATGTCGTCGATGCCATTCACGCGCGACAGGTCGCCGATCAGGTCGCCGAGGTTCGGCCGCAGCAGCGGCTCGCCGCCGGTGATGCGCAGCTTGCGCACGCCGAGCCCGGCGAAGATCTGGGTGAGGCGCAGGATTTCCTCGAAGGACAGCCGTTCGCTGGTCTTCAGGAAGCTGAAGTCCTTGTGGTACTGGTCCTCGGGCATGCAGTAGGGGCAACGGAAGTTGCACCGGTCCATGACCGAGATGCGCAGGTCGCGCAGCGGGCGCGTGAGGCGATCGCGCACCCCGTCCGCCGGCCGCGAGCCGGCGAGATCGATCACACGGCTGTCGCCGCCACCCGCCGGCCCGCTCATGCCGCCGCCAGCGACGAGCGCACCAGCTGGCGGAACTCGTCGTCGGTGAGGAGCCGCCCGGCGGCTGTCGCCTGTTCCTTGACGCGGGCGAGGACGTCCGCCATGCGGGGTTCCGGCAGTGCCAGGCCGAGTTCCTCGGCCTTGAGCTTGATGTTCGCTAAGCCGCTCTTCTTGCCGAGCACGATGCCGCGTGTCGCCCCGACCATGTCGGCCGCATACGGCTCGATCGCCTCTGGGATGTGGAACTGGGTGGCCACGGCGCCGCTCTCGCGGATGAACAGGTTGTCGCCCACCACCGGCCGCCAGCCGTCGACGCGGTAGTCACCGGCCTTCTGGACCAGTGCCGAGACCCGCCGGGCCTGGCTCAGGTCGAGTTCCACCGGGACGTCGTACAGGCAGGCGAGGGCGAGAGCCACTTCGCAAAGATCGGAATTGCCGGCACGCTCGCCGATGCCGTTGATGGTGCCCTGGATCCAGTCGGCGCCGGCGCGTACCGCGGCGATCGCCGCCGCAGTGCCGAGGCCGAAATCGTTGTGCCCGTGGAAGTGCAGCGGCACGCCTGGGCCGACCCAGCCGCGCACGGTGCGCACGATGTGTGCAGCGGCCTCGGGCGCGCAGGCGCCGATGGTGTCGACCACCGCGACCTCGGTGGCGCCGGCGGCGAGCGCCGTGTCGTAAACCTCGCGCAGGAAGCCGAAATCGCTGCGCGTGCTGTCGACCGGGAAGAACAGCACCTTCATGCCGTTCGCGACCGCGTGGCGCACGGAGTCGCGCACCCGCGTGATCACCTTGGCGCGGTCGAAGCCGTACGCCTTCATCTTGATCTCGCTGGTGGAGATCTCGATCAGCGTGCGCTGGATGCCGAGCTCGATCAGGGCATCGAGGTCGTCCTTGACGGCGCGCGAGAAACCCCAGATCTCCGACTTCAGCCCGGCCGCGAGGATGCGCTGCACGGCGCGGGTATCGGCAGCCGAGACCCGCGGGAAGCCCGCCTCGATGCGCCCGACGCCGAGGTCGGCCAGGCCGCAGGCGATGGCGAACTTCTCGTCCGGATCGAACACCACGCCCACGGCCTGCTCGCCGTCGCGCAGCGTCGTGTCGTAGAAGCGCACCGGCCGGGTACGGTCGAAGCCGTCCCGTACCTCGCCGAGCTCGTTGGTCTCGCTGATCCAGATCCTGTCGCGCATCTTGCTCACCTGACTCGTCCCGGGCCCGCGCTGCGCGGGCCGTCTATTCGGCAACGCCGCAAATATCCAGGATGCACTGCACGTAGATGCGGGTCATGTCCATCATATCCCCGATGTGCACGTGCTCGCCGAGGCCGGTGGAAAAACCACCGCCGCCGCTGCGCTTTCTGCCTGCCGAGCCGTAATTGACGGTCGGGATGCCGTAGCGGTTCATGTGGGCAGCGTCGCTGTACCAGACTTCCATGCCGAACTCGGGCCGCTTGCCGAGTTGCGCCTCGTGGGCGCGCACGATGGTCTGGATGAGCTCGTGGTCCTCGGGAATGCTGGTCCCGGGAGCCGAGACGTACACGTCCACCGTGGTGCCAGCGACCGCCGGGTGACGGCGGCCGACCTCGCGCACCAGTTCGCGGACCTCGCGGTAGGCGTCGACCGGCAGGACGTCCGGGGCGGTGCGCACGTCGAGGTAGATGGAGCAGTTGTCCGGCGTGCGTGCGCCGCGCCAGGGCCAGCCGCCCTCGATGGCCGCGATGTTGACCTTGGGTCGGAAGGAACCGACCGAGTGGCGCTCGATGTACTCCGGCATCCAGCGATGCAGCGCGTCGAGCACCAGCGTCGCATTGCTGATCGCGTTCTTTTCCGGTTCCGACCACGCCGTGTGGATCAGCACGCCGGGCACGGTGATCTTCAGCCAGGTGGTGCCGCAGTGGCTCGGGATCACCATCATGTTGGTGGGCTCACCGAGGATGCAGTAGTCGGCTACCGCGCCGTGGCTGATGGCGTACTTCGTGCCCACCCCGTAGCCCTGGTACTTCGGGCCGTCGAAGTCGTTCACCGGGGCTTTCTCGATTTCGCCGCAGACACCGGCGATGACCACGTCGCCGGCGAGGCGGATACCGGCGGCGCGGATTGCCTCGGTCGCCACCACGTAGGTGGCGAGTGCGCTCTTCATGTTGAAAGAGCCCATGCCGAAGATCCACTCGTCGTCGACCACGGTGCCCTCGCAGCGGTAGCCGATGCCGCGGTGCGCCTGCTCGGGGCCGAACGAGGTGTCGATGTGGCCGTTGAACATCAGACTCTTGCCGCGGCCGGCGCCTTCGAGGATGCCGACCGCGTTGTAGCGGTTGTCGCCGATCGGCTGCAGCGTGGAGCGGAAACCGGTGCTGCGCAGCACTTCGTGGAGGGCGCGCGCCATGTCGCCCTCGGAGCCGGTGGGGCTCGGCACGTTGACCAGTTGAACCACCAGGTCGACCAGCCGCCCTCGATCGATGTTCGCGGCCGCCTGGCTGACCAGCGCGGAGTCTGCTTTCTTCACCATGTCGACACCCCCGTCGTGTTCCTTGTTCAGTTGCCCTGGACGATGTGGGTCGTCAGGGTCCCGAGCTTGTCGATATGCGCCTCGACCAGATCGCCTGGCTGCAGCCACTCGGGCTTGGCCATGCCGGCGGCCACGCCCGGCGGGCTGCCGCTGGTGATGATGTCGCCTGGCTCGAGCGTCATGTTCGACCACCAGGCGACGAGTTCCGCCGTCTTGTAGTGCATCTGGGCCGTGCTCGAGTCCTGGCGCACCTTGCCGTTCACGGCGAGCTTCATGGCGAGCTCGTGCGGGTTGCCGAGTTCGTCGGGCGTCACCAGGTGGGGTCCGAAGGGGCAGGAGCCGTCGAAGCTCTTGCCGAGCAGGATCACCTTGTTGGAGTGCTCGCGGGCCTGGATGTCGCGCGCCGAGAGGTCATTGAAGATCGTATACCCGGCGACGTACTGCATGGCGTCGGCCGCGGGCACGCGGAATGCCTTGCGGCCGATGACGATCGCGATCTCGATTTCATAGTCGAGCTGGCGCGTGAAGTGCGGGATCGGCACCTTCGCGCCGGTACCCACCACCGAGGACGGCGCCTCGAGGAAGCCCGTGGGATGCTCGAAGTGGAAGTTCTTCCAGTTGTGCGACTGCCACTCCGGTTCCTGCCAGGTGGTGAGCTCGGCGAGATGCGAAGTGAAGTTGCACGAGGTGTGGATGATCTTGCCGGGCCGCGGCACCGGGGCGTCGAGCACGATCTCGGCTGCCTCGTAGGCGCAGCGTGCCCCGGTGGGGCCGGTGAGCCCCTGCAGCTTGCCGGGCTGCAGGCGCCCCTCGATCCCGGCGAGCGCCTCACGCGCCCGCTTCATGCCATCGGCGCCGAGGCGCAGGAAGACGATCATGTCGGCCGGGAGCTGGCCGCCGGTGAGCGCCGGCAGGTCGACGTAGCAGTCGCGCACCAGGGCACCGATGGTGCGAGTGGCGCCGACGTTGAATGTTGCGAGTCTCATGGCTGTTGTCCTCGGCTGGTGCAGGGGCGGCGTCAGGCGCGGGCCGGCTTCAGCCGCGGCACGACCTGCTCGCCGATCAGGCGGATCGACTCGAGGTTGTCGGCTTCGTTGGCACCGACGACCTCCATCAGTGGCAGGTTCATGCCGGCGTCGACCAGCTGCTGCAGCAGCACCAGGCACTCGTCCGGGTTGCCGGAGATGCAGGTGAAGGCGCGCATCATGTCGTCGTTGACTAGGTGCGTGACGTTGTCCTCCGTACCCGCCGCGATGGCCTTGCGGAACGGTTCCCAGGTCGAGTCGGGCAGCCCGGAGGTGCTCAGGATGACGTCGTTCTTGATGTTGCGCAGCTTGTTGATGACGTAGGTACCGGTGTAGCTGCGGGTGGCGTTCTTCGCCTTGGCGCTGTCGCGCGAGCAGGCGGCGAGGATGACGCCGCCGACGGGGAAATCGGCCGGCATGGGGCGGTTGGCAGACTTGAAGCCCTCGGCGCAGTGCTCGCGCGCGTAGCGCGTGAAGCCCGGCGAGGTGAGTCCCGGCAGCAGCAGGCCGTCGCCGATCCTGCCGGCGAGTTTCTGCATCAGGGGGCCCGTGGCGCCGATGTATATCGGGATCTGCGTGCGCAGCCCGCGACCGGCGCGGTCGAGCGCCGGCATGTCGCACTTGTAGAGCTCGCCGTCATAGGGGAACTTCTTGCCGCTGACGATGCCGCGGATCATCTCGACCGACTCGGTGTGCGTGCGCACCGGGTTGAACTTCTTCATGTCGAGGCCGAGGTACTCGGTGCCGACCTTGCCGGCGCCGAGGCCCATGATGAAGCGCCCGCCGGACAGCTCGTCGATGGCCACGCACTCCGCCGCCTGCGTCGTCGGGTGGCGCATGTACGGTGAGGTGATGCCGAGGCCGATCGGGATCTTCTTCGTCGCCATCGTGGCTGCCGCCAGCGTGGCGAAGCAGCCGCGCGCCTCGTGCCCGTACTTGCGGAACCAGTGGTAGGCCTCGGCGATCCAGAAGCCGCCATCGAGGCCGGACTCCTCGGTCTGCCGTGCATATTTCTGGATCGAGGACATGGGCTCGTAGGACTTGAAGATCACGCCTACCTTTGCTTTGTTGCCGCTCATCGTCAGCTCCTTGGGAATGTGGTTTGTGTCGTCGTTGTGCAATCGTTGGTGCAATCAGAGGGCGGTTTCACCGCCGCGGTAGAACCTGACCGGGATGCCCGACAGCGGCTCGCCGCCGTCCTTGCCGACGCGGAAGGTCTCCTGGAAGTAGAGGCAGGCCTTGCGGTCCTCGGTCATCACGTGCGGGTGCATCGAACAGACCATGTTCTCCGGCAGCTCGAACTCCGAGCCCTCGCCGATGCGCGGATACTCGATCATGGTCATGCCGATCGAGTGCCCGGAGACGTGCCCGAGCCGCCAGCCCTTGCCCTCGAACGGCTTCGAGCACTTCTGGTGTACCTCCTCGGCCGAGGCGCCGGCCCGGAGGTGGGTCTTCACCAGCTCGTGGAACTCGGCATAGGCATCGAGCAGGCGCTGCGTCTCGGCGCTGACGCCCTGCGGGGCGAGCAGGCGCGAGAATTCGACCCAGTGCCCGCCGCGGCCAGTCACCTCCAGGCCGTAGAGCAGGCCGTCGCTGTCCTGCACGCGCCGGTCGGGCTTCGCGAACACCATCTGCGGCAGGAGTGAGCCGTTCGGCCCGGTCAGGATCATGTCCATGGTGCAGCGCGCCGTGCCGAGCGAGGCGAAGGTCTTTTCCGCCACGCCCATCAGCTCGGCCTCGGTCTTCCCGGCCTTGTAGGCCTGGATGACGGCGAGCACGCCGGCCTTGTTGACCTCCATCGAATGGCGCACCGAGGCGAGTTCCTCGGCGCTCTTCTGCGCCCGCGAGTGGTCGAAGGCGACATCGAAGTCGACGATCTGCAGCCCGGCAGCCAGCAGCGCCTGGTAGTCGCGCACCGGCATCACGTACTCCAGGCCATAGACGCCGATGCGCTTCCAGCCGCGACCCTTGCAGTGCTCCGCCATCCACTCACCGCAGTGCGGTGGGATGGCGCGCTGCTCGACGAAGGTCTGGCTGTGGTCACCGACCCAGGTGGCCTCGCGCGGGAACACGGCGACCGGATCGCCCTCCATTGGCACCACCACGTAGGCGTAGCGATGCAGGATGTGGAAGCCGCACATGTAGCGCACGGCGCCCTCGAAGCCGGTGTAGGCGCTGCCGCTGATGATGGCGGCATCGAGGCCGAGCTTCGCCATGGCAGCGCGGGTATTGCGATAGCGGCGCGCGATCTCGGCGGCGCTCGGCTGGAAGGTGGGAGTGGCGGTCATGGTTGGTCAGTCCTTGCGGGTCCAGGAGTGTTCCAGGCCGTGGATCAGGGCTTGGATCGCGCTGTTGAGCGGGGTCGGCACGCCGGTTTCCTCACCGAAGCGCACGATGCCGCCGTTCAGGGCATCGACCTCGGTGGCGCGCCGGGCCAGGACGTCCTGCAGCATGCTCGCCTTGTGGTGGTAGGCGACTTCACGGGCGTGGTCGATGAGCTTCTCCGGATCGCTGTCCGGCGTGATGCCGAGGGCCTTTGCCACCGCCACTCCCTCGGCCGCGAGGCCGGAGATCAGGCGGCGCACGGCCGGCTGGTCACAGGCCACGCCATGCGGCAGGCCGGTCAGTGCGCCGATCGGATTGGTGGCGGCATTGAATATGAGTTTGGTCCACTGTGCGCCGCGGGCATCGGCCATGGCAAGCGTTTCCATGCCGGACTCGGTGAGCCGTGCCGCGAGCGTGGTCACTTCGGCCATGCTGGCCGACTTGGGCTCGAACGGACCCATCCAGGTCTTACCGCCGGTGTCCTGCTGCACATGGCCCGGTTCGACGATGCGCCCGGCCGGGAACGTGGTCCCGCGCATCACCCGCGGCGCGAACTCGGCGATGATTTCCTCGTTGCCGACACCGTTCTGCACCGAGCAGACTGCCGCATTGCGAAATACCGCGGCGGTGGCCTGCATGGCGGCGCGGGTGTGCTGTGACTTGGTGGCGACGATGCCGAAGTCGCAGGGCGGGATTGCCGCCGCATCGGCACTGGCATGCGGGTGCGAGTGCACCTGGCTGAACCCCGACAGGCGCAGGCCGCCCGCGTTGATGGCGTCGACGTGGGCCCGGTTGACCTCGTAGGCCCAGACCTCCACGTCTTTCAGGCGCGCGAGATGCGCGGCGAACAGGCTGCCGATGGCGCCGCAACCGACGATGCAGACTTTCATGACTTGACTCCGTTGTCCGGAAAAGGCCGGTCTCAGCGCTGCCAGCTTGCCTCGCGCGCCTTGACCAGCCGGTACAGGGTTTCGTGGATCGGTGCCGGCACGCCGACCCGGCGCGCTTCGCGCACGACGGCGCCCGTCAGCCAGTCGATCTCCGTCGGCCGGCGCGAGCGCACGTCCTCGAGCATGGAGAATACGTGGGCGTACTCGTCGTTGCCCGTCTGCCCGTGGCTGACGGCCCTGACGTTCATTTCCCACGGATCCTGGTAGAGCGTGGTGCCGACGGCGGTGGCCACGCGCTTGCCTTCGTCCATCATGGCGTGCACGAGATGGCCGAGATCGGTGAGGCCGTCGCACGCCGCGAAGGCGCGCACGTGCGGCAGGTCGGTCAGCGCACCGATGCTGTTGACCGAGGAGTTGAACAGCAGCTTCGACCACTGCGCCGGCAGCAGGTCCTCGAAGGCGCGTGCTTTCAGGCCCGAGCGCTGCACCAGGTCGGCGACCTGCTTCACGTCGGCGAACGTGGCGCGACCGCGGGCCCATGGGCCCATCCAGGTCTCGGTGTCGAGTTCGTACTCGACATGGACATCGGAGTGACGCACGCCGCTCATGAAGGTCACTGCGGAGATGAGCGGCCAGTCGCCGAAGCGCGCCACGACCTCCTCGCAGCCGAGCCCGTTCTGTACGGTCATGACCCGGGCCGAGGGAAAGTGCCCCGACATGGAGCGCGCACTCGCCTCCACCGCAGTCGCCTTGGTGGCGATGATCACGAGGTCGATGTCGCCGAGCGCGGCCGGGTCGGTGGATGCCTGCACGCGCGTGTGCAGGTCGGACTTGCCGCTGACGCGCAGGCCCTGCGCGTTGAGTTCTGCGGCGTGCTCGGCCCGGCGCACCAGCACCGTGGCGCGGCACAGGGAGCCGAGGTGGCCGGCGAAGAGGCTGCCGATGGCGCCGGCGCCGACGATGCAGACCGAACCGATCGGCTTCATGCCCGTGCTCCTTCCACGGCAGGCCGCAGCGCCCCGAGGCGCAGCAGCGGATACAGGATCGCGACCCCGGCAATCGAGGACAGGACCTCGACCGGCATCCAGCGCCGCAGGACGAAATGGGCCAGCAGCACGGCCGCGACGATCGCGATCACGCCCGCCCAGTTGACGGCGCCGATGGCGACTGCGGCCGGCAGCCGCGGGGCGACCAGGTAGTAGTCGGTGATGATCACCGTGGCGAGCGCGCCGAGCAGCACGCCGAGCATGCGGATCCAGGCCTCGACGACGTGCAGGATCTGCCCGTAGAGCATGCCGAGGGCGATGACGTTGGCGAGCACCACGAAGGTGAGGCGCCCCGGGCGCCAGCCGGTCACGGCGTCGGCGAGGTTGGCGATGCACAGCGAGGAGCTGTAGGTGTTCAGCACCTGGGCCTTGGCCTGTGCCAGCAGCATCAGCAGGAAACCGGCGATGCCCCCGAAGACCATGAAGGTGGCGGCGATGCTGTCCGGGCTCTGCAGCACCTGGGCACGCGCGGCCTCGGCCGACAGTCCGGCGACCGTGGCGTAGTGCTCGATCATGACCGGGGCCGCCGCCTTCATCAGCACGCCGCCGGCGAGCATCATGAGCAGCGACTGCACGAAGATGGCGATGGTCGCGGCGATGCCGATGTCGGCCGTGGATTTGCCGTAGCGGCCGAAGTCCGCCGTATTGAGCGCCAGCGCGCAAGCCGGTCCGACCAGCACGTTGAGCGCGAAGGCGAATTTGTCGAGGTCGGAGTCGATGCCGAGTGCGGTGAGCGCCGCCGGATCGAGCTGGGTACCGAAGGTGAGCAGGTTGCCGTCACCCGCCCCCGCGAGCACCCCGGCCAGGATCCAGCCGAGCGCGGCGAGGAAGCCGAGCAGCATCAACGAGGATACGCGCGTCACGACGCGGAAGCCGAACGTGGTGAGCAACACCCAGGCGAGCGTCATGCCGCCGTAGACGAGGATGCGCACCGACCAGCTGTCCGCCCAGCCGAAGAAGAACAGGAAGCCGCGGTAGAGCAGGCCGTTCTCGACCGCGAGGAAGCCGACGATCAGCACACCGAAGATGACCGAGGCCAGCGCAGAGCCACGCTCGCCCAGGCCGTGGGCGCGGGTCATCAGGGTGTTGGAGAGCCCGGTCCGGTGGGTGATCCGCGCCAGCAGCCAGCCGAGCGTGCTGCCGATGAGGAACGAGATCGCGCCGGCGGCGAGCGCAATGCGCGTGCCGGCCACGAAGCACACCAGCGCTCCGAAGAACAGGATGACCAGCGTGGTGACCAGCCCGGCCGTGTTCCAGCTGATCGCGAGCCACCCCGCGCGCTCGGCGTCGGGGACGCGCTCGAGGGCATGGTCCTCGATCGTGGCGTTGAGGCTGTGGCGCGGCATGACCGGCCCACGCTAGCGCAAAGGCCGGACTGCGGCTCGCCGTTTCGAGCAGGCGGCTTGGCAAAAAGACGTGGTTTTCCGGGTGCCCTCGCAGGCGGCTGCTGCAGGAGCGGCTTCAGCCGCAATTCCACCCGCACGCCGGGGTGGCGGCTGCAATCCGGACGTTCGCGGCTTGCGCTTTCCCCTCCTGCCAAAGTCGCAGGAAGGCCTTCAGGCCCGGCGGTGAAATCGCGGCTGAAGCCGTCCCTTCATAGCGTCCCCGGTATCTCTAGTGGGCAAGCTGTCGGCGCCAGTCAGTCGGCGCCACCCCTGTCACACGACGGAAGGTCGAAGAGAAATGGCCGAGACTGGAGAATCCCAGGGTGAAGGCGATGGTCGTGAGCGACCGCTCGTGATCCATCATCAACTCCTTGGCGCGCTCGATTCGTCTGTTGGTGAACCACTGGTGTGGCGTGAACCCGGTGGTCCCCTTGAAGGCGCGCAGGAAGTGATACGGGGACAGACCCGTCATGCGTGCCAGATCGGCGAGCCGTACGCCCTCGGCCAGCTGGTCGGCCATGTAATCGCTGACCCGCTGGACCTGCCACGGCGCCAGGCGCTCGGCACTCGTATGCGCCTCCTGGCGCTTGTCGACGGCCTTCAGCAGCAAGCTGGCGAGCAGCAGGTGCAATGCGTGTTCGATGAACAACTCAGCCGCTGGACCGCGCCGGCCGGAGGAGAGCCACAGCCGCCATGCCACTGCGCTGATCATGGCATCATCGAACGGACCGCCTACCAGTGCGCGCAACTGGGCGTCCGCGTGCTCCTCATGTATGTCGAGGAAGTTGCTGATCTCGCGCCAGGGGAAGGCGATGTGCAGCACCTTGGGAGCGCCCGAAAACGACCAGAAATGGGCCGTTCTCGCCGGTGTGACGAGGATTCGGCTTGGGGCGTCCTTGAAGGTCTGGGGCCCGAGGCCGACATCGCGGGTCACCGCGGCATGGCTCGACCGATGGACGATGCTGAGAATAAGGTCGTCCACGGGGGGGTAGTACTGGCCCGGCGAAGGCGCGTGGCTGGCCAGCGCCAGAATCACGCCACTGCGGCCGGCTGTCCGCACGTCTGCGGATGTCAGCGGCAGCTTGGCCTGGTCCAGGTAGTGCGTGAAGCGACTGCAGTCCGAATCCATACCGGCGCGCTCCGTAGCTCCTTCAAGGATTTGGCGCTCCGGGGCTCTGCCCTGTCAACTGCCGGTACTTTGCCTCTGGACCCTCATTTCCGCAGTTTCCCTGAAGCACCGCAATAATCTGAAAGCCGGCCGGGCGGTGGCGTGGATATGGTAGCGGCAAGGTCGGCCCATCCCGGGCTGAACACACGGGTGGCTGAGGGACATATGACCAGAAAATCCGGGTGGGTCATCCCCATGATCGCAGCCTGCATCGGATGGCAACCGCTGCTGCCGCCAGTCCTGGCGGATACCGTCGACGTCGACGAAATCGTCATCACCGCGCGTCGGCGCGAGGAATCGTTGCAGGACACACCGATTGCCGTATCGGTGATGGATGCAGGCGCTCTCGAGGCACGCCAGGTGGAAAACGTAGCCCAGGTGAGCGAAGCGGTTCCCAACATGACGTTTCATACCGGCGCACCGATTGGCGGCGGCACCACCACTGGCTCGATCTTCATACGGGGCATTGGCTCGAACGAGGTTTCGCTCGGCACCGAGCCTGGTGTGGCGCTCTACGTCGACGATGTTTACCTGTCGCGGAGTGTCGGCAGCGTTCTCGACCTCGCCGACGTCGAGTCGGTCCAGGTGCTTCGTGGGCCACAAGGCACCCTGTTTGGTCGCAACAGCGTCGGTGGGGCCATCCTCGTGCAGACCAGGCGCCCCGAAGAGGGGTTCTCGGGATCGGTGAGGCTGGCGACCGGTACGGACAACCGGGCGGAGATCCAGGGGGCTCTCAATGCTCCCCTGGCCGAGACGGTGCTGTCGCGGTTTTCCGCGATGGTCGCCCGCCGTGACGGTTTCGTCGACAACCTGGATGGTGGTGAGGACCTCGGTGATACCGACCGATTCGCTGCCCGCGGCACGATTGACTGGCGGCCGCAGGACGGTCTGGTGATTTCGCTGAGCGCGGACGGCACCCATGCACGTGAAAGCGCGGTGCCTTCCGTGCTTCTTGGTCTGGTCCCGGTCATACCGGGCACGCCGGTGCCGAGCCAAATCGAATCACTGGCGAACCTCAATGCAGCCTGCGGAGGCGCCAGCGTCGTTGGCAACAGCGGGAACCCGGCCTGCATCGACCAGCAGTACATCCGGGGGCCGTTCGCGGGCTATGGCGGCTACGTCTCACCCGATCCGATTTTTGACTCTCAGGGCAGCAGTCCTTTCCAGAACGAGTCGAAGCTCGACGTGTGGGGCACCAGCCTGCGAATCGAGTGGGTGACCGAGTCAGGCTTGACGCTGCGCTCGATATCGGCTTTTCGGGATCTCGATGCCTTCTGGCCGGGCAACTCCGATCATTCTCCGAATCCGGGGGCCGAGGCCAAGAACGACTTCGACCACCAGCAGTTCACGCAGGAAGTCCAGCTGCTCGGTACGGCCCTGGATGCCCGGCTGGAGTGGATCGCCGGCGGCTACTTCCTCGACGAAGACGGGACGAATCTGAACGTCGTGCATTTTCCCGCAGTCATCTTTCGGTCCGGTGGCGTCTTCGAGACGGAGGCAAAGGCTGTCTTTCTGCAGGGGACCTATGACCTGACGGATGCGGTTGAGGTGACCGCCGGCCTGCGCTACACGGACGAGCGCAAGAAGTATTTCACCGGCGACTACCAGGCGATCATCGGTCTCCTGCTCGATCCCGTTAACCAGATCTATCAGGACTTGCGTGACACGCCGATTCCATTCGTGACCGGCCCGACACCGCCGCGTGATTTCGAGGAGCTGACCCCATACGCGAGTGTCGCCTGGCGGCCCACGCCGACATTGACGACCTACCTGTCGTACTCGGAAGGCTACAAGAGCGGGGGCTATGAGCAGCGCCTGGCACCCGGAGCGTCGAGCGCACCGAGTTTCGACCCGGAGTCGGCTGAAGTGTACGAAGCGGGACTGAAGTCGGTTATCGCCGATGGACAGCTCCGGATCAACACCGCCATATTCCACACAGACTACGAAGACATGCAGATCTCGGTGGTCGATGGTCTCGCACCCACCCTCACCAACGCCGGCGACGCGACCATCGACGGCGCAGAGCTCGAGATTTCGTGGAGTCCGCTGGCTGCGCTGGAGGCCTCGTTCAACCTCGGCTGGCTCGACGCAAGCTATGACCGGCTCACCGACCGCGCGCAATTCTCGGGCGTGACCCTCGACAATGACCTGCCCAACACATCCGAGTGGCAATCTGGCGCATCGCTGGCCTGGAGCTTCTTCCTGTCCGGAGGCAGCACCCTGACGCCGCGCGTGGATTGGTCCTGGCGGTCCTCGTACTTCATCGACAGCGCCAACACTCCGCTGCTCGAACAGGGCGACCTGCATCTCCTGAACGCCAGCCTTACCTTCGCCGCACCCGATGACCGGTGGGCGCTGGTACTGTCGGGGCGCAACCTCACCGACGAAGACTATCTCGTCAGCGGGATGGCGCAGTACAGCGTGGGGCAGATCGAGGGGCAGTTCGCCAGGCCACGAGAGTGGGATCTCACTCTGCGTATCAATTTCTGAGTATCGAAAAACGGCCGGCGGTGCAGAAGACCGTCTGAGCCACGCGCGAAGCGAAACCGGGGAGAGTTGCTACATGCTGCCATATGCAAAGTCCGACGCGAAGGATTACTTTCGTGCCAAGCTCGGTGGTGGGGGAATGGAGACGGTGCTCCTGCCATCCTATAAGCCGGAGACGCTGGAACTCGACGAAAAAGGAATCCGCGGCGACATTCGCCATGTGGCGCAGCTGCCTGGAATCCGTTCGTTCATCATGGTTGCCGCACCGCATGACCTCGAGGAGATGCGCCGGTTGATGGAGGTCACTGCTGACGAAGCGAAAAAGGTCGGGCTGTCGGCAGGGATCTTCATCAATGAGCCGGAGGGTGGGCCTCAGCTGGAGATCGGCAGGCGCCTGGACTCGGGGATGGAGAACACGGTGCGTGTCATCCGGGAATGGGAAGAGATGGGTGGGGAGTTCTTCTTCTTCGGCTACCCGCTCAACTTCCGCCCGAAGTCGGAAACAGAGGTGGTCGAGTTCACCCGGCGACTCGCTGATCAGGTGAACATGGCCTTCATGCTCTACGTGACCCGCCACCACAAGTGGGATCTGCCCGGAGGCACGGTCAGTCCGCAGACCGTGGCGAAGATGGCCGACATTCCCAACGCCGTCGCCATCAAGCATGCCCCGGGGGATCTCGCGCACACTGCACAGACACTGAAGCTCTGCGGCAAGCGCATTCTCATCGGCGATCCCTACGAGGCGAACTGGATCCCGGCAATCGAGCTCGGCATGGAATGCATTGTCGGCAACTGCATCATTCACCTCTGGCAGACCAAAGATTTTCATCCGCTGTACGACTACGTGCAGGCGGCGATGAACGGCGAGTTCGACAAGGCCTGGGAGATTTACTGGAGCCTGCAGCCGATGCGGGATCTGTGGTGGTCGGTGCACTCCCATCCGTTCCACATGGGTCTCCACCCATTCTCCCACTGGAAGTACTGGGAAGGATTGGTTGGCATGACCGGCGGGCCGCTGCGCCAGGTAGCTCCGCTCGTGCACCACGACGTGCGCGAGCAGAGCAAGGCCCTGTGGAAGCACTATGGAATTCTGCGCGGCAACGTTGCCTATCAGGACGCAGTGATCCGCTGAGTCGGAAGACCCGGCATGGACATGGACAGACGCGAGTTCCTGCGGCGAGGCGCCGGTGGCGCGGCACTGACGCTCGCGTTTGGCGTGGGCGGGAGCACGCTGTTGCTGACGCCCGAGGAGGCGCGTGCCAGGCAGCTGCCCTGGGGCCGGCTCGGTCATTCGGAGGGCAGGGCACTCGAGTTGCTGGCCGAGGCGCTTGTGCCCGGCGCCATTGAGGCCGGTGTCGGTCATTTCGTCGATCACCAGCTCGGTGTCGAGCCGGACGACTGCATGCTGATCGCCAAGTACTTCCAGGTGCAGCCTCCGTATCTCCCCTTCTATCAGAGCGGCCTCGCAGCCGCCGGAACGCTGGCGGAGCAGACGTTCACCAAGACCCTGCCTGAGCTCGACGACGCCGAGTTCGAGCAGCTGGTTGCGCAGTTCGCCCACCCCGATGCCAAAGTCGGCCCGATGAACATGTGGCTCTTCTATCTCTGTTTGCGCTCCGATGCCGTGGACGTCGTGTACGGAACACCGAAGGGCTTCGAGCGGCTGGAGGTGCCTTACATGCCGCACATCATGCCTCCCGAGGACTGGAATGGCTGAGTCTCCCGAGAAGGTCGATGTCGTCATCATTGGCTCCGGGGCGGCCGGTAGTGTCTTCGCAGCGGTGCTCGCCGAAGGCGGCCGGAGCGTTCTCGTGCTCGAGCGCGGGCGGGAACGCGCGCTGAACGATCTCTACAGCTCCCAGATCTGGGCGCGCCGCCTGAAGTGGGGGTCCCCTCACGTGCTGGAGGAAGGTGCTGACAGCATCTGGTACAACTTCAATGCCGGGCATGGCTTCGGCGGCGCCGCGATTCATCACTACGGCGTGTGGCCGCGCTATCACCCCGAGGACTTCGAGCTGCACAGCCGCTACGGGCGCGGCCTCGACTGGCCGTTCGCCTACGATGAGTTGCGGCCGTACTACGATCAGGTTCAGGCAGACGTTGGTATTTCGGGAGACGCCAAGCAGGAAATCTGGCGCCCCAGCGGTGCGGACTATCCTCTGCCGCCGGTGCTGGTGAGTAACCATGGCCGTGTGCTCGCGAAGGGCTTCGAGAAGCTCGGCAAACGCACGGCGCCCATTCCGATCGCCGTCCTGTCGCGCCCATACAAGGGGCGCCCGCCGTGCATCTGGGACGGCTGGTGCGATGCGGGCTGTCCGACAGGAGCGCTGGCCAATCCGCTCGTCGTGTACCTGCCGCGCGCCCGCCAGGCGGGAGCCCGCCTGCAGGGGCACGCTCAGGTGACGCGCATCCTGACCGATGAGAAAGGTTTGAGCGCCACCGGTGTCGAGTACGTCAACGCGCGCGGCGAGCGAGTGATGCAACCGGCCACAGCGGTAGTTCTCTGTGCCTTCACGGTCGAGAACACCCGTCTGCTGCTCAACTCGGCTAGCAGCCGCCATCCCCATGGTCTCGCAAACGGCAGTGGCGCCGTCGGCCGCTACCTCACATGTCACCCGGCCGTATCGGTCTTCGGGATGTTCGAAGAGCAGATGCAGAACTACCTCGGGGCCACCGGCGGACAGCTCCTCTGCCAGGATGCGTTCGACAAGAAAAGCGACCCTGATGGCGCCTTCGGCAGTCGCCAGTGGGAGATCGCCCTCGCGCTGAAGCCCAATGATCTGCTCGGGATCGCCATGAGCAGACCCGATATCTATGGACAGAAACTGCAAGGGTTCATGCGGGAGGGCGCGCGCTTCCTGGGCTCGATGGTGGGAGTCTGCGAGGACGCGCCTCTCCTGGAGAATCGCATCGAGCTGGCGAACCAGGCAGACCGGTTCGGCATGCGCCAGGCTAGGATCGTCTACCGCATGAGCGAGGACGGGCGCAGGCTATGGCGGACGGCCGCAAAGGAAGGCGTGGAGATCTTCAAGGCCGCCGGTGCGCGCACTGCATGGCACAGCCCGCCGGGTGGGCAGCACATCATGGGCGGCACGATCATGGGCCGGGACCCGACCTCATCTGTCGCCAATGGCGCTGCCCAGTCCCACGAGATAGCAAACCTCTTTTTCGGCGGTCCCAGCGTTTTCCCAACCAGCTCCTGCATCAATTCGACGTTCACAGCACACGCAGTGGCCATGAAATCGGCGCGTTTCATGGTGGATAACTGGAAATCCCTGCACCCCTAGCCGTGTCGACCGCTGCGTCCTGAAATCTCCTGCGCCCGCCGCGCGCGACGATTTCCATCCAGCACGCAGCGTAAGAGCCGTTTCGAGCAGGTGGCTTGGCAAAAAGACGCCCCGCCGCGGGTGCGGCGGGGCGTCTGCCCGGGGGGGTGCGCGCGACGCTCTAGAACGCGTATTTCACGCTGACGCCATAGTTCCGGGGCGGCTGGAATGACAGCTCGTTGCAGCCGCACAGGGTCGCCAGGTCGTAGCCGATGACGCCGGCATTCTCGTCGGTGACGTTGCGCACACCGAGCGTGGCGGCCCAGCGGTCGTCCTCGGTGCGCCAGCCGACGTTGGCGTTGAACAGCGTGTAGCTGTCGAACTGGTCGGCGTCGAAATTGCGCAGGTTGTAGTAGAACTCGTCCGAGTAAACCATGTCGCCCTGCACCGAGAGGTAGCCGCCGAGGGCCGGCCACTCGTAGCGCACCAGGCCGAACATCTGCAGTTCCGGCGCGTAGGTCGGTTTGACGTCGCGGACGATCGGCCCGTCGACGCGCAGCGGCACGTCCTCGACCTCGGCGTCGAACGCCGACACGCCGAACATGATGTCGAGACCGTCGATCGGCGAGGTCTGCACGTCGAGTTCCATGCCGACGTTGGTGGCATCGGCGTTGATCACGACACCGCCCACGCCGGTGAACAGGAAGGCCTGGTAGTCCTTGTAGTCGTAGTAGTAGATCGAGCCGTTGAACCGCGTGGTGCCACCGAACCAGGTCGACTTGAAGCCGGTTTCGTAGGCGAGCAGCTCCTCCTCGTCGTAGGGGATCGCCGAAGGCGGTGTCGGCAGCCCGCCGGCGAGCTGGGCGTTGAAGCTGCCGGCCTTGATGCCGCGGCTCACGCCGGCGAACACCAGCCAGTCCTCGTTCGGCTTCCAGTCGAGCTGCACCTTGCCGGCCCAGAGCGTGTCGTTCGTGTCGTCCTTGAACGGGCCACCGCCCGGCATCGGGCCGATCGGAATCGGCGTGCCCTGGTGGATCGCCCGCGAGTTCTGGGTGAAGTAGATGTTGTGGGCGAACGTGTAATCCTTCTTCTCCTGGATGGCGCGGGCGCCGGCGATCAGGGTCAGCGTGTCGGTCAGGTCGAACTCGAACTGGCCGAACAGCGAGTAGGAGTCGGTTTTCAGGTGCGCGTCGGAGCCGAGGTCGAACGGCTGCTGGCCCGGCGCACCAGGACCAGGTGCGCCATCGACGACGCTGTTCAGCGGGAACTTCAGACCGTTGTCGGATTTGTTGTTGATGTACAGGTAGTACAGGCCCGCGATCCAGCGCACACGATCGAGGGTCCCGTTCAGGCGCAGTTCCTGCGTGAGGCTGTCGGCGTCGAGAGCGGCGTAGTTGACCGACTGGTTGACCGGGGCGGCATCGACGTCGAGGAACAGCAGCTTCTCGAAGTTCTTGTAGTCGGTGAGCGAGGTCAGCGTGATCGAATCGGACAGATCCCATTCGACGCGCATGGCCAAGCCCCAGGTATCGAAAAAGCTCTGGTCCTTGAAGGCGAAGTCGCCCGAGAACGTCCAGTCCTCGCCGTCCGGATCGCGGTAGCCGAAGAAATCGGTGCCCGGGCTCAGCTGGAACTGGTTGTTGACTCGGGCGAGGTCGGCGGCGCTGTTACCGTCGAAATCGTCCGGGAAGCCGTTGTTGTCCTGGTCGGAACCGCAATCCGAACCATCCGCGCAGATGCTGCGCCGGCTGTCGTTGGGTGCGGTATCGATCACGTTGATCAGCTCGCCGTTCGACAGCAGCACGCTCGGGTCCGGATTGGTGCCGTCGTAGACCGCGGAGACGGGCTTCGACTGGTACGGCGAGGTCGATAGGTCGGTCTCGGCCCAGTTGCCGGTGAAGGTGAAGCGCAGGCTGTCGCTCGGCTCGAACTGCAGGATGCCGCGCATGGCGGTGGTCTGGTCGTCGGCGAGATCCGCGCCGGCGTCCGGACCCGGGGCATTGGAGGTGCCGTTGCCGATGGTGGCGGCGCCGAAGGCGTACTGGTCGTTCGCGTTGTACAGGTTCTTCAGGTACGGATCCTGGTCGTTGTGCATGACAGCAAACCGGCCCGCGAGGCGGTCAGTGAGCGGGCCGCCGAGTGCCGCCTCGATACGCATGCTGTCGGCATCCGCATCGGTGTCGTAGATGCCGTAGCTCACGTCGACATAGCCCTCGGTACCCTCGAACGTGGGCTTGCGGCTGATGTAATGCACCATGCCGCCGGTCGCGTTGCGGCCGAACAACGTGCTTTGCGGGCCCTTCAGGACTTCGACCCGTTCGAGGTCGAACAGGCCGAAGGTCTGGCCCTGCGCCGCCGGGATGTAGCCTTCGTCGAGGTAGACCGCATTCGGTCCCTCGACGACGTCGTTGAAGTCGGTCTGCGTGACCCCGCGGATGGTGAACTGCGCGTTCTTGCCGCCGTGCGAACCGCTCAGGTGCACGCCGGGCGTGAACTTGGCGACGTCGATGCTTTCCTCGATGTTGAGCGCCTTGATCTGTGCGCCACTGAAGGCATTCATCGTGATGCCGACGTCCTGGATCGACTCCTCTTTCTTCTGTGCCGTGACGACGAGTTCGTCGAGGACCTGCGCTGGCGCAGGTGCAGCAATCAGTGCGGTGAGGCCCGCTGCAGCAATGGCCGCGTGGCGCGGCGACAGCCGTTGCATCGACATAGTCTTCCCCCTGGTCGTGAATGTAGCCGGTTGGTGTCGGGCGCGGACTGCCCCTTTCCGCGGCTGTCCTTCCCATGACTGATCGAACATAGCAGACACCGGCAGGCAACAGTTTGCAATCCGGCCGCGTGTGTTAACAGAAACGGCAAACCTGCGCGCGGGCTTCGCGGGTGGGCTGGCGAGCGGAAATTCCAGTGCTATGATCCGGACGATCCTCCGTGTCGATCCCGCTGCACGCCGTCGACATCACGATGTCGCCTGCTATTTTCGAGGGTAAGCCATGGCCGCCAATCCGAGAGCTGTGCACAACTCCATCAAGCCGGGCCGCTGGCTGCGCTCGACCTGCAAGATGTGCCTGCATTCCTGCACCAACCTCGTCCACGTCACCGAGGACGGCGTCATCAACAAGGTCGAGGGCGACCCGACCAATCCGTCGAACCGCGGCAAGCTCTGCCCGAAGGGCAATTCCGCGATCATGCGGCACTACGACCCGAACCGCTTCAAGCAGCCCCTGCGCCGCACCAACCCGGAGAAGGGGCCGAACGTCGACCCGAAGTGGGAGCCGATCAGCTGGGACGAGGCCTTCGACATCGTTGCCGGCAAGCTGAAGGAAGCCCTCGCCGACGACCCGCGACGCATCATTCCGTCGCTCGAAGACTTCCAGAAGATGAACATCTGGGCCTGGCCGATGGCGTTCGGCAATTTCAACTTCTTCCAGTCCGGCGGCACGATGTGCGGTGGGGCCTACCACCCGGTCAACGGCTACATCCACTCCGCCTTCGCCGCGGCCAACGACGCCAAGTACTGCAATTTCTGGCTCAACGACGGCACCGGCGACGGTTTCTCCTCGCACCTGCACGCGGCGGCGCAGTCCTACTGGGTGGCGAACGCCCGCGTCGACCGCGGCATGAAATGCGTGACGGTGGAGCCGCGGCTGTCGATCTCGGGAGCCAAGTCCGAGGAATGGGTGCCGATCCGCCCGGCCACGGACCGGCACTTCGCGCTGAGCATCTGCCAGGCGATGGTGAGCGAGGGCTGGTACGACCACGCCTTCATGCGCAAGGACACCAATGCGCCGTACCTGGTGGGGCCGGACGGCTACTTCGTGCGCGACGCCCAGGGCAAGATCTACGTCTGGGACAGCACCGCGAACCGGGCCAAGCTCTGGGACGACCCGACCATCGGCCAGATGGCGCTCGAGGGCAGCTACACCGTGGAAGGCAAGGCCTGCAAGCCGGCGTTCCAGCGCTTCCTCGACATCCTCGCCGGCTGCACGCCGGAGGCAATGGCAAAGATCACGACCGTGCCGCCCGCCACCGTGCGCCGCCTGGCGAAGCAGCTCTACGATGCCGCCGAGATCGCCCGCGACTCGAAGATCGAGATCGACGGGCGCATCCTGCCGTTGCGGCCCGCGGCCTACAACTACTACCGCGGGGCGCAGGGTCACAAGCTCGGCTTCCAGACCAACCACGCCTTCAAGATGGTCAACTTCCTGCTCGGCAACATCGACGCGCCGGGCGGGCACATGGGCGTGACGCTCGACGACCAGTGGGTCGACCACAGCCACATCGAGCCCGGCGAGAACGGCATGATCAAGCCGACGCCGCACCAGCTCGGGCCGGTGCCGCCGTTCTCCTGGCCGCCGCAGACCTTCCATCTCATGGACTACTTCCCGGTGGGTGTGCATCCGCCGCACCTGAACCTCGAGGTGTTCCTGAACCCGGAGAAGTACGGCCTGGAGTTCCGCCCCGACACCATGGTGGTGTGCCACTCCAACCCGCTGTGGGCCATGCAGGGCCCACGCGAGAAGTGGTTCGAATTCATGCGCAGCATGAAGTTCATCGTCGTCAGCGACATCATCCCGACCGAGACGACGCAGTGGGCCGACATCATCCTGCCCTCGCACGACGTGTTCGAGAGCTGGAACATGACCATGATCGAGCCGCCGCACACCGAGGGCATGTGCATGCGCCAGCCGGTGGTGCCGCCGCTCTACGACACGAAAAGCGAGGAGGAGATCTTCACCGAGCTCGCCGACCGCATGGGCGTCCTCGACAACTACAACCAGGTGATGAACTTCGCGCTCGGTTTCGTCAACCGGCCGGAGCTGATGCTCCAGCCCGGCGTCAGGTACACGGACAAGGAAATCGCGCGGCGCAAGGGCCTGCTCTGGAACGGCAAGGACCTCGACTGGTACATCGAGCACGGCCACGCCGTGACCGATAGGCGCAACGACAAGTGGTACCGGCCATGGGAAGGCCTGCGCCTGCACTTCTACATCGAGGACATGCTGAAGCAGCGCGACGACCTGCGCGCGAAGATGGACGCCGCCGGCGTACCGTTCCGCGACAGCTGGGCCTGGGACGACTACCAGCCGCTGCCGACCGCGCGCCTCGATCCGGTGCACGATGAGCCGGCCGAGTACGACCTCTACGGCATCTTCTACAAGGACATCCAGCTGAACTTCGGCGAGAGCCTCAGCAACCCCTGGATCCAGGACATCGTCTACCGCGACCCGGTCCACATCGCCCTGATGCTCAACCCGAAGACCGCGGAGAAGCAGGGCCTGAAGCCGCTCGATGTCGTCAGGGTCGACTCGGCCTACGGGCGTATCTTCGGCCGTATCGGTATCTCCGAGGGCTGGCACCCGGACACGCTCGGGGTGTCGAACTCGCTCTCGCGGGCCAAGGGCAAGATCGGTGGCGTGAAGCACGCCGGCGGGCACTTCAACGACCTGCTGCCGTACGACCTGCAGAACACCGACGGGGTCACCGGCCAGCCGGAAACGGTTTGCAAGGTCCGCATCACGAAACTCGACGACTGGCCGCAGTTCCTCAAGGACGGCGGCTCCGTGTACGACCTGGTCGACGAGATCGCACTCCCGGGCAAAGGCAGGAAGCACTGATGGCACGCTATGGCATGGTTTTCGACCTCAAGCGTTGCATCGGCTGCAACGCCTGCGTCGTCGGCTGCAAGCAGGAGAACTCCCTGCCCGACGGCGTGTTCTTCACCCGTACGCTGAGCCAGGAGTACGGCGTCTACCCGGCGGTGAACCGCGTCTACATCCCGACGCTGTGCAACCACTGCGAGGACGCGC
>CAYQAR010000046.1:0-24722 GCA_964415505.1 uncultured Chromatiaceae bacterium
GGTTCTCGGTCCCCTCGAGCTGCGCCTGCAGGTCGCGGAAATTCTGGTCCGACTTCAGCTCCGGGTAGCGCTCGACGACCACGAGCAGCCGCGACAGCGCGCTGCTCAACTCGCCCTGCGCCTGCTGGAACTGCGCGAAGGCCTGCGGGTCGTTCAGCAGCTCCGGTGTCGCCTGCACCGCGCCGGCACGCGCACGCGCCTCGGTGACGCGCGTGAGCACCTCGCGCTCCTGCCGCGCGAAGGCCTCGACGGTGCGCACCAGGTTCGGGATCAGGTCGGCGCGGCGCTGGTACTGGTTCAGCACCTCGCCCCAGGCCGCCTTGATCTGCTCGTCCTCGGCCTGCAGCGTGTTGTACCCGCAGCCGCCGAGCATGAGGGCTCCAGCGACGACCACGGGCAGGTACAGCGTGCGCATCATCCGCCCCGGGCCGCCTGTCATGGCAGGCGGATCTTACCGCCGCCGGGCATGCCGCCCATGCCACCACCGAGCCCGGCAGCGGCACCGGCCTCGGGCACGATGATCGAGGAGGCAGCCTCGCGGCGCATCTCCTCGAGACGCTCCATGGTCTGCTGCAGGCCGACCTTGGCCGCGTCCCCGAACTTCTCGGCCGCCTCGCGCAGTGAACCCGCGGCGATGTCGAACGACAGTGGCAGGGCCCCGGCCGCGGTCAGTATCTGGGTCTGGCCGACGTAGAGCACCGGCCGCTTCGGGTCAGGCTGTCCTGCAGCGTCGACCGGCGAGAGGCGCTGGATCGTGCCAACACGCCGGTCGGTGAAGATCTCCTCGAGGTACAGGTCGTCGGCGCTCATCTGCGGTTCGACGCCGCGGGTGGACTGGTCAGTCATGAAATTCGGGCCTCTGCCGGGGTGGTGCCGGACGGGAAAACAGCAAGGTTAGCATGCCGCAGCGCCAGCCTGACCTCCCCCTCCCGACCCCTTCCCCGGGACGCGACGGGACCTTAGAATGCCCACGGCCGGAAAAACCTCGTTATCGAGATAATCACCGCCAGGCGCCAGCGGTCCGCAGGGACCAGTCCGACGCCGACACACTGACCCGGATCAGGACCAGACACCAAACCGACTGACGCTTCCCGCCATGCCCACGGCTTCGCAGCCTGGCGCCTGGCGCAGCGCCGCCGGCTACAGCGCAGGCGAAAGGCCGTTATCTCCATGCCAGGTCGCACGCTCGTGATCCTCGCCGCCGTGGCGCTCGCCAACCTGGCGACCTGGGCCTGGATCAACCGTCCCCAGGAAGAAGTCGCCTGGGACGGCGTCATCCGCGGCGTCTCGTTCTCGCCGTACGGCGCCGGCGACGACCCGCTCGAGGAGCGCTTCCCGTCGGTCGAGTCGATCGACCGCGACCTGCAGGCGGTCGCCAACCGCGTCAACAGCGTGCGCACCTACTCCGCACTCGACGGCATGGAGCAGATCCCGCGGCTCGCCAAGAAGTACGGGCTGGAGGTGACGGCCGGCGCCTGGCTCGACACCCGCGAGGAGCGCAACCGCCAGGAGCTGCGCAACCTGGTGCGCCTCGCCCACTCGCAGGCCAACATCAAGCGGCTCATCGTCGGCAACGAGAGCATCCTGCGCGGCGATTTCCGCCCCGCACAACTCGCGAAGATCCTGCGCAAGGTACGCCAGCAGGTACGCCAGCCGGTGAGCACCGCCGAGCCCTGGCACGTGTGGATCCGCTACCCTGAGCTCGCGCGCGAAGTTGACTTCATCGCGGCCCACATCCTGCCGTACTGGGAAGGCGTGCCGGCCGCCGACGCGCTGCAGTTCACGCTCGACCGCTACGAGCAGCTGCGCAGGGCGTTTCCCGACAAGCCCATCCTCATCGCCGAAGTCGGCTGGCCGAGCCACGGCAATCGCCGCGAGCACGCCGTCGCCTCGCAGGTCAACCAGGCGCGCTTCCTGCGCCGCTTCCTCGACCTGGCTGACCAGCGCGGCATGGACTACTTCGTGATGGAAGCCTTCGACCAGCCCTGGAAGCGCACCATCGAAGGCACGGTCGGCGCCTACTGGGGCCTGCTCGACGTCGACCGCGAGGCGAAGTTCTCCTTCGCCGGACCGGTCGTCGAGAACAACTGGTGGCCGGTGCAGGCCGCCTGCGCCACGCTGCTCGCGCTGCTGCCGATGGCTTGGTTCGTCCTGCGCTGGCGCGAGCTGCGCACCGGCGGGCAGCTCTTCTACGCCGGCCTGATCCAGCTCGCCACCTCGCTGGTCGCCTGGGCCGCCTTCGTGCCGTTTACCGAATACATGAGCGGCGCCGCCACCCTGATGTGGAGCCTGCTGCTGCCCGCCCAGCTGCTGATCGTGGCGGTGATGCTGATCAACGGCTTCGAACTCACCGAGATGACCTGGCTCGCCCGCCTGCGCCGGCAGTTCCTGCCGCTCGCGGGCGAGGCGGCGACGACCCGCCCCAGGGTGTCGATCCACCTGGCGATCTGCAACGAGCCGCCGCGGCTCGTCATCGAGACGCTCGACAGCCTTGCCCGGCTCGACTACCCGGACTTCGAAGTCATCGTCGTCGACAACAACACCCGTGAGGCGGCCACCTGGCAGCCGGTGGAGGCGCACTGCCGCGCGCTCGGACCGCGCTTTCGCTTCTTCACCCTCGGGCAATGGCCGGGCTTCAAGGCCGGCGCACTCAATTTCGCCCTCGGCCAGACCGCGGCCGACGCCGAGGTCGTCGCCGTGGTCGACGCCGATTACATCGTCGAGCGCGACTGGCTGGCGCGGCTCGCGCCGTACTTCGCCGACCCGGCTGTCGGCTTCGTCCAGGCGCCGCAGGATCACCGCGACTGGGCCCACGACCGCTTCCAGGAGCTGTGCAACTTCGAGTACGCCGGCTTCTTCCACATCGGCATGGTCCACCGCAACGAGCGCGATGCGATCATCCAGCACGGCACCATGACCATGATCCGCCGCGCGGCCCTCGCCCGCCTCGGCGGCTGGGCCGAGTGGTGCATCTGCGAGGATGCCGAACTTGGACTGCGCCTGCTCGCCGACGGCTACCGCTCGGTGTACGTCAATCAGGTCTTCGGCCGTGGCCTGACCGCACAGTCGTTCGCCGGCTACAAGGGCCAGCGCTACCGCTGGGCCTATGGCGCGGTACAGATCCTCAAGCGCCACTGGCGGTCCCTGCTGCCAAACAGCGGCAGTACGCTCAGCGCCGGCCAGCGCTATCACTTCCTGACCGGCTGGACGCCGTGGTTCGCCGACGGGTTGCAGTTGCTGTTCACCGTCGCGGCACTGTTCTGGACGATCGGGCTGCTCGCCTCACCGCGGAACTTCGAGTTCCCGATCGCCGCCTTCCTCGTGCCTACCGTCGGCATGTTCGCCTTCAAGATGCTGCACTCGCTGTGGCTGTATTCCGTGCGGGTACCGAGCAGCTGGCGCCAGCGGCTCGGCGCGGCAGTCGCCGCGACCGCGCTGACGCACGCCATCGCGCGCGCGATGGTGCAGGGCGTGTGCACCAGCGGTGCGCCGTTCTTCCGCACGCCGAAGGCCGAGAACAAGCCGGCGCTGGTGCGCGCCGTGCTCGCGGCACGTGAGGAGACGCTGATCCTCGCCGGTCTGTGGGTCGGGATGCTCGCCGTCGCGTGGCGCTACGGCATCGGTTATGCGGAGACGCAGCTCTGGCTGGCGGTGCTCGCGGTCCAGTCGGTGCCCTACATGGCTGCCCTGTACCTCTCACTGCTCAACGCCCGCCCGGCCATGCAGGCCGCAGCCGAGCCCGCCGCTGCTCCGGTCACCGCGGTCGAGCCGGCGACATCCGCGGGCGCCACCGCCGTTGCACTCGAAGCTGCCGAGAAACAGGCCGCCTGAGGCCGGCGTCAGCGCCCGTCCAGCGCGGCACGCACCGTGTCGGCAGCGCGTGCCGCAGTGCGCGGCGTCTGGCCGCCTGTGGGCGGCGGTCCCATAATGAACGCGTATGCCCCTGATCGACGCAGCCTGGCAGGGTACGGTGCAGTTGCCCGAACTGCTGTTCGGTGCCTGGCTGGCGTATTTCTTCCTGGTGCTGCTGTGGGAGCGGCTGCTACGCCAGCCGCTCGAAGAGTGGCGCTATGCGTCGCTGGTACTCCTCGGCGCCGGTTTCTACTTCGTGAACCGATACTTCCAGCACGCACCTTTCTACAGCTGGCTCATGAACGGTCTCACGCTGGTGCTGTGGATCGGCTGGTATCGGCTCGGCGTACGCGGACGCGGCTCCCTGCTCTGGACCCTGGCGGCGACACTCGGCTTCTGGGCCTTCACGGCCGCTTTCATCGGCTTCGAGCAGGCCGGACGGTTGCTCGTGCAGCGTTCCGGAATCCACGAGTTCTGGTTCATGCTGGTGAACTACGCCGGCTTTGCGGCGCTGATCTGGTGGCGTAGCCTCGCCGGGGAGCGCCGGCCCGGTCCCAAAGCGTGACGCGCGTCGCTCCCGGGCATAATCCAGCCACCTAGAATCAGCAGGCTCCTGGTCTGCCTGAGGGGCCGCCCCGTGCTCGAGCGCCCGTTCGTCCACACCGAAACGCTGCGTCTCGCCGACCTCCACTCGGCGGCGATCTTCTACACCCCGCTCGACGCGCGCTTCGACCGCCTGACCCGGCTGGCGCAGAAGGCGCTTGCAGTGCCGGTGGCAGCCATTGCCCTCGCCCACCAGGGCAAGCTCTGGTTCAAGTCCGTGCAGGGCTGGAACGTTCACGAAATGGAGATCGGCGCCACCTTTTGCGGCCGCACGCTCGCGGGCGGCCAGCCGGTCATCGTCGAGGACACGCGGCTCGACAGCGAACTCGCCCGGCACCCGCTCGTCGAGGGTCCACCGCGTTTCCGTTTCTACGCCGGCTTCCCCATCCGGGACCGTACCGGGGTCGTGGTCGGCACGTTCGCGGTCTACGACCGCGTGCCCCGCCAGGTCACGCCCGTGGAGGTCCAGGCCCTGCGCGACCTCGCCGACCTCGCCCAGCGCGAGTTCCTCACCGCCGAACTCTGCGATGCCCAGGCGCAGATCGTCGCCAAGCTCGACCTCGCCCGGCGCAGCGCCATGATCGACGCGCTGACGCGCGTGTGGAACCGGCGTGCCGCCGAGGAATTGCTCGGCCACGCGCTGGAACAGGCCGAGCGCGAGGACAGTACTCTCGCCGTCGTCATGCTCGACGTCGACCGCTTCAAGGCCATCAACGACGGCGCCGGCCACCAGGTTGGCGACCAGGTGCTGCGCAAGGTGGCCTCGATGCTGGTGGACAACGTCCGCGAAGGTGACGCCGTGTGCCGCTATGGCGGCGACGAGTTCCTGCTCATCCTGGCGCGGACCAGCCAGGCCGAGGCCGAACGGGTCACCGCGCGCATCCGCCAGCGCGTCGGCGAGTTCCCGCTGAAGACCCGCAACGGCTCCGTCACGGTGGCGATAAGCACTGGCACAGCCCTGCGCACGCCCGGGCGCATCATCGGTGGCGACGCGCTGATCGAACTCGCCGACCAGGCGCTCTACCGCAACAAGCAGGCACGCAACACCCGCACGCAGGTCAGCATCACCGCCTGACCACCGCCGCCGCTGGAGTTCCCCCGCGCGCTGCGCTAACGTCGCGGCCTCGACGCGGTTCCCGGCACACCCATGGTCATGGCTTCCAGGAAAACCAGGCGGCGGCCTGGCCGCTGGCTTGCCGGGATCATCCTCGGCCCGGTCGCGATCACCGTGCTGCTGGTGCTGCCGCTACGCTGGCTGCCACCGTTCACCTCGAGCTTCATGCTCATCACCCGCTTCAGTGCGCCGTCCGACGCCGGCGCACTGCGCTACGACTGGGTCGCACGCCGGCAGATCAGCCTGCGCGCCGCCCAGGCCGTGCTCGCGGCCGAGGACCAGAAGTTCTTCACGCACCACGGCTTCGACTTCGCTTCGATCCGCCGCGCCGTCGAGCACAACCAGCGCAGCCAGCGCACGCGCGGTGCCTCGACGTTGAGCCAGCAGCTGGCGAAGAACCTCTACCTCTGGCCGGAACGCAGCTGGCTGCGCAAGGGGCTGGAGGTCTGGTTCACCGCCTGGCTCGAGTTGCTGCTGCCGAAGAACCGCATCCTCGAGCTGTACCTCAACATCGCACAGTTCGGCCCGACGGTGTTCGGGGTCGAGGCGGCGAGCCGGCTGTACTATGGCAAGAGTGCTGCACGGCTGAACCGGAACGAAGCGGCCCTGCTCGCCGCCGTACTGCCGAACCCGGTGCGTATGCGGGTTGCCAATCCTTCCGTCTATGTGCGGCGCCGGCAGGCGTGGATCATGGGTCAGTCGGCGCGCATCGAGCGGGCGGGACTGGTGACGGCGGCCAACTGGGTGCAGCCGTAGGGAAGGGATAAGCCAGGCGGGTCGCGGCTGAAGCCGCTCCTACGGCGGGGTCGGCTCAGGCGGTCGCGGCTGAAGCCGCTCCTACGGAGCGATGGGCTCAGGCGAGCGCGGGTACGACGCGCTCGCCGAGCACGCGGATGGTCTCGTCCGGGTTCTCGTAGATGCGCAGCGCGATCTCCGTGAGGCCGGCGCGCGCAAAGCTTTGCAGCCGCTCGATCTCGCGGTCGATCTCCGCCAGTGACGATGCCGACGTACAGCGGTCGACGAGTTTCTGCACGATCTCCGGCGGCACACCCTCGATGCGGTCGGACTTGCGGTGGTAGGCGGTGATGAAGGCCTTGATGTTGCCGTTGACGATCGCCGCCTCGTCCGGATCGAGCACCTCGTCGAGGTACGGTGGGTAAAGGGTGCCGCGCAGCGCGAGCCAGATGCGCGCCTCGTGTACTGCCGCCTCGCGATCTTCCTTGACGTGCCAGGCCCAGAAGTTGTTCATCGGGAAGGCAGCCGGCTCGCGGTCGAGTTCGCGCAGGCTGCCGTCCACGATGGCCCGCGCCCACCCCACGCGTCCGGGGATGAAGTCGCTCAGCATCACGCCATCGGCGTGGCGTGGCGCGGCGCGCAGCATCTGTGGACCGTTGGCGCCCGCGTAGATGGTGGGCGGGTTGCTGCGCACCCAGGAAGGGTGATACCAGCCGATCTTGAACACCTCGCCCTGGTAGCGCACCGGTTTGCCGGTTGCCGCCGCCTTGAGGATCTCGACGCATTCGCGCACGGCGCGCACCACGCGTACCGGCTTCACGCCGATCGCCGCCGCCGTGCCACCGCCGGCACCGACGACGATCTGCGCGCGCCCGCCGGCGATCTCGTTCAGCGTCAGTAGCGAAGTTGCCATCTTCAGCGGGTGCAGCTCGAAGGGGCTGACGGCGATGGGGCCGAGGCGGATGCGGCTCGTCGCCCGGGCGAGGTCGATGAAGTTCATGAACGGGTCGCGGGCGTCGTTCATGTTCGACACCCACACGCCGCCGAGCCCCGCGCGCTCGGCGAGCTGGCCGAGCTCGGCGATGCGCCCGGGCGGCAGGTTGGACTCGAGGATGACGTCGATGCGCATGGGCCCCTCCGGCTGGATGGCGCATAGCGTACCCGCTCGGCACGCGCGCTGCCGGAACCGCGGGAGCAGCGTCGGCCGCGACCGCGCTGGCGTCGGCAGGCGCCCTTGCGGCGGGCACCCCCGACGTCGCTCCCCGATACTCGCTTTGGTCGGGGGTGCCCGCCTCCGGGCGCGGCGACGAAATAGTGCGGTAGCAGCTGAAACTGCTCCTGCGGTGGACCGGGGCACGGACGGCAGCTCGTCTTCGGGGTGTACACTCCCGGCCCGATGAAACGCGCAGCCGGACAGCAGGTGGACGCAAGCCTCGCCTACCAGGAGCTCACGCCCGACGACATCATCGCCTCGGTCGAGCGCCTCGACCTGCGCTGCGATGGCCGCCTGCTCGCGCTCAACAGCTACGAGAACCGCGTCTACCGCGTCGGCCTGGAGGACGCGTCGCCGGTCGTCGCCAAGTTCTATCGGCCGGGCCGCTGGAGCGACGCGGCGATCCTCGAGGAACACGACTTCGCCCACGAGCTCGCGGCCGCCGAGATTCCGGTCGTGCCCCCGCTCGTGCACGCCGGGACCACGCTGCACCGCCATGGCCAGTTCCGCTTCGCGGTCTATCCCTGCCACGGCGGGCGCGCGCCGGAGCTCGACGATCTCGAGTTGCTGCGCCAGCTCGGCCGGCTGGTGGCGCGCATCCACCTGCAGGGTGGACGCCGCAGTTTTGCCCACCGGCTGGAGATCGGCCCGCAGACCTACGGCGTGGCCGCGCGCGACTACCTGCTCGCCGCGGGCTTCATCCCGGAGGAGCTGCGCGAGGTGTATGCCGGCGTGTGCCGCGACGCGCTCGACGGTGTCGCTGCCTGCTACGAACGCTGCGGCCCGCCGCGCCGGCTGCGGCTGCACGGGGACTTCCACCCCGGCAACGTGCTGGTACTCGGCGAGCAGGTGCACATCGTCGATCTAGACGACGCGCTGACCGGCCCGGCCATTCAGGACCTGTGGATGTTCCTCTCCGGCAACCGCGACGAGCAGACCCCGCAGCTCGACAAGCTGCTCGCCGGCTATGGCGAGTTCCGCCCCTTCGATGCCCTCGAACTGCATCTGGTCGAGGCGCTGCGCACGCTGCGCATCATGCACTATGCCGCCTGGCTCGCCCGGCGCTGGCAGGACCCCGCCTTCCGTATCGCCTTCCCATGGTTCAACACGCGCCGCTACTGGGACGAGCATGTGCTGTCGCTGCGCGAGCAGGTGGCGCTGATGCAGGAGCCGCCGCTGGAGTGGCGCGGGGAATGAAGCACCCGCGGCTGAAACCGCAGCGTTCTGGCGGACAAAAAGAAGCCCCGGACATGCCGGGGCTTCCCGCATCGAACCGGCGCGCGGAACGCGCGCCGCGCGCCCTTAGCCGGCGCGCAGGTTGCCAGCGGCGGGCTTGCCGCGCTCGGTGAGCACGTCGAAGCTGACCTTCTGTCCCTCGTTCAGCGTCTGCAGGCCTGCTGCCTGCACCGCGCTGATATGGACGAAAACGTCCTTCGAGCCGTCAGACGGCTGGATGAACCCGAAACCCTTCTGGGTGTTGAACCACTTCACAGTACCAGTAGCCACGTAGTAAGCACTCCAATGATGTAGACGAATATTCCGCGCGACGACGGCCGCAAAGCCGTGCTGCGCACAAGCGGCGTCCTGGGTAGCGACTTGGGTGAAACACCCCGAGACCGGGATGTTGTAGACAAGACACGCCGGAACGGCGATTGGTGGCGGCACACTATGCTTTCCGGCGTCGGCGGTCAACAGCCGCGCTTGTCGTACACCGGCGCGCGTGCCACGCTCCCCGCTAT
Organism: uncultured Chromatiaceae bacterium; assembly: GCA_964415505.1. Lineage (GTDB taxonomy): Bacteria > Pseudomonadota > Gammaproteobacteria > Steroidobacterales > QUBU01. The sequence continues at coordinate 9,257 of CAYQAR010000046.1, forward strand.
CGAGCCCACCGGCAGCGCCCCCGCATGACCCGCGACCACCGGCCCGGCGATGTGCTCTGGCGGCCCTCCACCGCCCGCATTGCCGCGGCCAACCTCACCCGCTTCGCTGCCGTGGCAAGTACCCGCGCGAGACTCGACCTCGGCGACTACGCCGCGTTGCACGCCTGGTCGCTGCGCGAGCCGGAAGCGTTCTGGCGCGCGCTGGCGGAGTTCGCCGGGATTCGGTGGCAGCCAGGGGTGGTGGGGGTCGCGGCTGGCGCCGCCCCCACAGCGGCAGGAGCAGTGGAGGGTTGCAGGCCGGGTGTCGAGTTCTTCCCGGACGCGCGGCTGAACTACGCGGAGAACCTCCTCGTGCGCGACGACGAGGGCGAGGCATTGGTGTTCCGCGGCGAGGACGGCAGGCGCCGTACGCTCAGCTGGCGCGCGCTGCATGCCGAGACTGGGCGCATCGCGGCTGGCCTGCGCGCGGCCGGGGTCGGACCCGGCGATCGCGTCGCCGCGCTGCTGCCGAACTGCCCGGAGGCGATCATCGCCATGCTCGCGGCGGCGAGTGTCGGGGCCGTCTTCACCGCCTGCTCACCGGACTTCGGCGCCGCAGGCGTGCTCGACCGCTTCGGCCAGGTCGCGCCGAAGGTGCTGTTTGGCACCGACGGCTACCGTTATGCCGGTCGCGCGCTCGACACGCGTGCCGCGCTCGCGGCCGTCGTCGCAGGGCTGCCGGCGCTCGAGTGCGTCGTGGTTCTGCCGTTTCTCGGTGCTCCGCTGCCGGCTGGCATGGCCGCGAACACCATCGCATGGGCGGATTTCGGCACGAGCGGCGCAGCGCCGGCCTTCGTGCAGTTGCCCTTCAACGCGCCCCTCTGGATCCTGTATTCCTCGGGCACCACCGGGACACCGAAGTGCATCGTGCACGGTGCCGGCGGAACGCTCCTGCAGCACCGCAAGGAACATCTGCTGCACGTCGATCTGAGGACCGGCGACCGCTTCTTCTATTTCACGACCTGCGGCTGGATGATGTGGAACTGGCTCGCCTCGGGACTTGCGACCGGCGCCACGCTGGTGCTTTACGACGGCGCGCCCATGCACCCGGATGCGGGAGCCCTGTGGCGGCTCGCCGAGGAAGAGGAGGTCGATGTCTTCGGCACCTCCGCGCGCTATCTCGCGGCGGTCGAGAAGGCCGGCTACCGGCCGGGGCACGAAACGCACCTCACCCGGATGCGCACGCTGCTCTCCACCGGCTCGCCGCTGCTGCCCGAGCAGTTCGATTTCGTCTACCGGGAGATCGGTGCCGACCTGCACCTCGCCTCGATCTCGGGCGGCACCGACATCGTCTCCTGCTTCGTGCTCGGTTGCCCGACGCTGCCGGTGCGGCGGGGAGAAATTCAGGTTGCGGGGCTCGGCATGGACGTGCGGGTCTGCGACGAATCCGGTGCGAGCGTGACCGGGGTGCACGGCGAACTCGTCTGTGGCGCGCCCTTTCCCAGCCTGCCGCTCGGCTTCTGGAACGATCCCGACGGGGTGCGCTACCGCGCCGCCTATTTCGAGCGCTTCCCCGGGCTCTGGCACCACGGCGACCTCGCCGAACGTGCGGCGACGGGCTTCGTGATCCACGGCCGCTCCGATGCGGTGCTCAACCCGGGCGGCGTGCGCATCGGCACCGCGGAAATCTACCGCCAGGTCGAGCAGCTCGATGAGGTGCTCGAGGCGCTCGCCGTCGGCCAGGAGTGGCGCGGCGACGTGCGCATCATCCTGTTCGTGCGCCTGCGCGCAGGGCAGGAACTCACCGATGAACTCGGCGCGCGCATCCGCGCCGTGATCCGCAGCGGCGCCTCGCCCCGGCACGTACCGGCACTCGTCATCGCCGCCCCCGACCTGCCGCGTACGCGCAGCAACAAGCTCGCCGAACTCGCCGTGCGTGCGGCGATCCACGGGCGTGCCGTGCCGAATACCGAGGCACTGGCGAACCCGCAGGCGCTGGCGTGGTTTCGCGAACTGCGGTTATCCTGACGCCCCATGAACACACACCCCGCTGCATTTCTCCTGCGCGCCCTGCTCGCCACCGCGCTCGTCGCGGCCACGGCCGAGGCGGCCACCGCGCCCGTCGTCACCACCAGCGCCGGCGCCCTGCGCGGCGCGGCGCAGGGCGACATCGTCGTATTCCGCGGCATCCCCTTCGCCGCCCCGCCCGTCGGTGCGCTGCGCTGGCGGCCGCCGCAGCCCCCCGCAGCCTGGGATGGCGTGCGCGATGCAACGAAGTTCGGCCCGGCCTGCCCGCAGATCCTGCGCCCAGGAGCGCCCGAGCTGCCGCAGAGCGAAGACTGCCTCACCCTCAATGTGTACGCCCCGGCCACGGCTCCGCAGGGCGGCCTGCCGGTCATGGTGTGGATCCACGGCGGTGGCTTCACGCAGGGTGCCGGCTCGCTGCCGGCTTACGACGGCACCAGCTTTGCGCGCCAGGGCGTCGTGCTCGTCACCCTCAATTATCGCCTCGACCGGCTCGGCCGCTTCGGCCACCCGGCCCTGACACGCGCGCAGGCCGGCGAAGGTCTCGCCAATTACGGGCTGATGGACCAGGTCCAGGCCCTCGGCTGGGTCCGCGACAACATCGCTGCCTTCGGCGGTGACCCGCAGCAGGTGACGATCTTCGGCCATTCCGCCGGCGGCGTGTCGGTGAACTTCCTGATGGCCGTACCCGCCGCCCGCGGGCTGTTCCAGCGCGCCATTGCGCAAAGCGGTGGCGTCGCCATCGAGGTGACGCAGCGGCTGCGCGAGCCCGCCGGCCGGTTCCCCGCGCTCGAGAAGGACGGCGTCGAGGTTGCGGCGAGCGTCGGTATCGCCGACGACGAACGGGCACCCGAGAAGCTGCGCGCGCTCGATGTCGCGCAGATCCTCGCCTTCAAGCACGAGAACAACTCCACCAACCCGGTCGTCGACGGCACCTTCGTGCCGGAGGACATCGGGCGTGTGTTCCACGAGGGACGCCAGCACGCGGTGCCCTATCTCACTGGAATCGACAGCTGGGAGGCGAGCCTCATCCGGCGTTTCAACCTGCCGCCGCAGGCAGTCCTGTTCGACGTTCCGGCGGCCCGGGCGCGCGAGGTCTACGGCCCGCTGGATGACCGCGCGCTTACGGAGGCGTACTTCTCCGATGTGCTGTTCCTCGCCCCCGCCTGGACCCTGGCCGCCGACATGGCGGCGGCGAAAGAGCCCGCCTGGCTCTATTACTACAGCTACGTCGACGACGCCCTGCGCGGCACAGTCCCCGGCGCCGCCCATGGCGACGAGGTCGGCCACCTGTTCCAGCAAGCGCGGCGCCCGGACGGCGCGCTCAGCGCACACGACCTCGATGTCTCGGCGCCGCTGCGTCGCTACTGGCTGAACTTTGCCCGCAACGGCGACCCGAATGGCGCAGACCTGCCGCGTTGGCCCCCATTCAACCGCGACAAGCCGGTCACCATGGAATTCGGCGAGCGTCCCGTGCTGCGCGATGCGCTGTTTCCAGAACGCGTGGCGTTTCACCTGGAGCTGATCCGGAGCAGGACACCGCCCCAGGTGCAGCCGGCTGGCAGGTAGACAGGGTCGCGGCGCAAGCCGCGATCACTCCTTCGCCGCGGTACTCTCGAAGAATCGCACCACCCGTTCCCGTACCTCCGCCTCCGCGAAGCCGCCGATGTGCGGGCCGTCGTAGCTCACCAGCGAGCGCGGCTCGCGGGCCGCATCGAACAGCGCCTGGGCATGGTGGAAGCCGACGATCTCGTCGTGCCGGCCGTGGAGAATCAGCAGCGGGACCGGGCTGATGTTGGCCACCTGGTCGAGCGGGTCGTAGCCGTCCGGCATGCTCCAGGCGATCGGCCACTGCAGCAGCCAGGTGAGCCAGCTCTCCTGCGCGACCTCGCGTGCGATCGAGCTGTAGCGCGCGAAGCCCGAGTCGAGCACCACGCCATCGAGTTGCGCGCGGATCGCCGGATCAGCCCCCGCGAGGTAGCCGCCGAGCGCAGCACCGATGCTCTGGCCGAGCAGGAACAGCGGCCGGTCGCGGCTGGCTGGTTCCGCAGCGAGCCAGGCGAACGCTGCACGCACGTCGGCCAGCACCTCGGGCAACAGCGGGCGGCCCTGCGAATCGCCGAAACCGCGGTAGTCGAGCAGCAGCACCTGGTAACCCGCTGCGGGCAGCCAGTAGACGCTGGCGAGGTGCGTGCTGATGTTCTCGGCATTGCCGTGCAGAAACAGCACCGTGCCGCGTGCCTCCCCCCGGGCCGGCAGCCACCAGGCAGCAAGCTGCGTCCCGTCGGCAGCGCGCAGCGTGACATCCCGGTAGGCGAGCCCCACCTCCGCCGGCGTGCGCACCAGCGTCTTCATGGGCACGAAGAGCACCCCGCTGCAGCCGGCGAGCAACGGCATCAGCAGCAGCACGGGCAGGCAGCGCAACAAGGTCGTCATGGCCGTCAGAAATGGTAGCGCAGCGCCAGCGCTGCCTCGTCGACACGGTCGGTTTCGCCGACCCGCCGCACGAACTCGAGCCGCAGGCCGAGGTTGGCGCCGAGGGCAAGTTCGTGGCGCAGCGCGAGCTCGGTGCGGTCCACATCATCGGTGAAGCGGTAGTGATCCGCGCTCGCCAGCGTGATGCCGGCTGCACTTTCCAGACGCAGCCCGACCGCAAGCCCCGGGGCGAGATCGAGCGACCGGTCGAGTTCATGGTTGTACTCGATGCGCCCGGTGGCGAAGACGAACAGCATCAGCGGCGCCACCGGCGCCCAGGTGGCCCCGCCGCCGGCGTTGACCTGCGTCACCAGCACGTCGTCGCCTGCGGTCCACTGCCGCTCGAGCCCGGCGTTGACCCGCCAGGACCAGCCCCGGAAGAACGCGTCGCGCGGGGCGAGCGAGGTGATCTCGAGGGCATCGAGCCGCTGCAGTTGCAGCGTGCCACCTTCCCTGGCCCGCAGCACCACGCGCGCCATGTTGAGCGAGGCTCCCGCGGGGTAGCCCGGTGCCGGATCGAGCAGGTCGTGGTAGCTCACGCGCCAGTCGAGATCGGCGAAGCCGCGTGACTCCTCGAGTCCGCCGCCGAGCGCGACGAGGCCCGTGCGATGCCCGGTCTCGGGTGCTGCCGGCCGCGGCGGTGGCGGTGGCGCGGCGGCGGCAGCGGTACGGTTCAGGAGCTGCAGCAGCGCAAAGTTCTGCTGCGCGATCCCGGGCGTCGCCGGCGCATGCACCGCACGATCGCGGTGGAACTGGTAGGCGACCTCCGCCACCAGCCGCTGGCGTTCGGGTTCGAGCGCCGCAAACACCGCGGGATCGGCCGCGGCATCGTCGGCGAGGCGGCGCGCAAGCCGACGCTCGTCGCGCGTGAGCAAGTCGATCTCGTGGCGCAGGGTCGTACGCGTCGCCGGCCGGTACCCGACGTCAGCCACCATACCGGCGTCGAGCACCGCGCGTACGGTATCGATGGGGATCGCGTAGTTCGGAAAGCGGTCGGCGAGGTCGTGGCCGGGGCGCGCCACATCGAGCAGTTCGAGCAGGCGCAGCGAGCAGTTCTCGTCGAAGAAGTAGTAGTCGAAGTTGATGTCGCGGAGCTCCCAGACATGGGCGAGCAGGCGATCGAGTTCCGCGGCATCGAGATCGAGTTGGTACTCCCAGAGGTCACGACTCTCGAGGCGCGAATACTCGCGCAGCTTCTCGAAGTACGGACCGGCGGCGAACTGCCCGGGATAGCCGCCGACGAGCCCGCGCCAGGCGTAGACCATGCCGTTCTCGTCGGGTGGGACAGTGGCACCGAAGTTCAGCGCCCAGCCGAGCAGCGGCGTGCGCCTTTCGGCCGCGGCGGAATCGAAACGCAGGAACGTGTGCCCGTACATGGACGACGGGCTGTTGAGGTAGCTCGCCGCGAATACCAGCACCGCCCGGTCTACAGCGAGCACGCGACGCCACTCCTCGTATTCAAGGCAGCGGGCGGGCGGCAGGGCCGCGGCGAAGCCGGGCAGATGTGCAGTCAGCCAGAGCGTGCGGCCGGGAAAGCGGCACTGCGTGGCCGGATCGGCAAGCAGCGCCGCGACCGTCGCGTCGAGTTCGTCAGCCGGATCGCGCGCGCCGTCGGGGCTCAGGAAGAAATCGCGGTCATCGACGAAGTTGCGGAAACCGCCGGGGCGCCAAGCCGGGGTGTAATGCAGCAGCTGCAGCCACTGGCGATCGGTGGCGAGCTGCCCTGCACGCGCCTGGACGGTCCAGTCGGTGGCGAACGCTGGCAGCGCCACGCACAACAACAGGCCGAGCGCCGCGCACGCGCCGGGCGTACGGGCGCCGCGCAGGAAACACGGCCACATGGGAAGGTGCCGCGCCGGGGCGGCCCCGCAGGGGTGCCGCCCCGGCCGGCGTCAGATCACGACACGTAGCGGGCGAGCTGATCGTTCGCGCGCATCAACTCGACAACGCGCTCGCTCACCTGCTCGGCGGTCACGTCTGCCGTCGGGAACAGGCTGGCGAAGTTGTCGTGCATCACCTGCTTGAACAGGGCGCGGTCGGACTCCTCGACGCCCATCGCCACGGCCACCGCCGTCAGGGCTTCGCCGTCACCACGGGCCACGTCCTCGCTGAACTCGTCCATCACGGCACCGACCATCGACTTGCCGCCGTAGGTCAGCTTGCCATTGGCCGAACAACCGTTGGTCCCCGTGGTCATGCCGAAGGTGGCATTGCCGCTGGTGCCGTTGGTCAGGCTGGCCATGACATGGGCGCCGAGACCGGACTGTCCGTCCATCAGCATGTTGCCCCAGCCGCAGTTCGGGCCGCCCGGAGCCTCGGCCATGGCCGCACCCGACATCCCCATGAGGGTCGCAACGATCAGAACTCGCTTCATAAGCATCTCCCGTTGAAATAACGCAATGTGCCGTCCGCGGATCGACTCGCCGAACGACCGGCGGAGACTAGCACACTCGTTGCAGCGCATGCTGCGCCTTGGCGCACCCGGAGAGACTCGAACTCCCGACCCCGTGGTTCGAAGCCACGTGCTCTATCCAGCTGAGCTACGGGTGCCCGGAAATCAGCGCTTCGACGCCATCATCTTGAGGAAGGCATCGAGCGCGGCCGTATGCGCCTCGAGGACAGGGCCGCACTCCGCGTGCCCCGTCATCGCCTTCCACCAGGTCGTGAGGCGCGGCGTCGCGGTCGGATCCGGCAGGCTGAAGGCACCAGCCGTGAGGATCCTGCGCACCAGAACCGTCGTCGGTGCGAGCGCACAGTCACCGAGCGTCGGCGTCGCGCCGATGCAGAACGGACCTGGCCCCATGGCCTGCTCGGCGTAGCTGTAGGCCTTGGCGAGATCCTGGGCAGCGCTCTCGATCGCCGCGGCATCGCGCTTGGCCGGATTCATGTTGCGGAAGAACGGTCCGATTGCGGGCGAGATGTAGATGTCGACGATGCGCGCGACGAGGCGGCTGCGGGCACGCTCGAACGCATCCTTCGGCAGGCCTGGCTTCTGCGTGCAGGCGTCCTCGAGGTAGTCGCAGATCACCGCTGATTCGCCAATGCCCTGGCCATTCACCTCGAGCGCCGGCATCTTGCCGATCGGGTTGAGCTTCAGGTACTCCGGGCTCTTGATGCCACCGCCCGGCGCTTCGTTCGGCGGCAGGTCCACACCCTTGATCTTCGCGAACATGACCACCCGCGCGACGTAGGGCGAGGCGATGGATCCATAAAGCTTCATGGCGTTGTTCTCCGTCGTGGTGTGAGCAGAAAAACCCTGTGTGCCGCGTGCCGCTCAGGACGCGCCGGCGACACCGGCGATCGCCGCGGCGACGCGCCCGATCTCCGGCCCGGCGAAGCCGGCGATATTCACCCGGCTGTCCGGCGCCATGTAGATGTGGTGCTCCGTGCGCAGCCGCGCAACCGCCTCGGCCGGCAGACCCAGCATCGAGAACATGCCGCGCTGGCCAGCGACGAAGTCGAAGCGAGCGCTGCCGGTAGCCTGGCGCATGGCCGCCGCGAAGTCCTTGCGCAGCCCATTCACGCGCGCGCGCATCGCCGTCAGCTCGGTATCCCAGGCCGCGCGCAATGCCGCATCGGCGCACACCTCGGCCACCACGGCACCGCCGTGATCCGGCGGCATCGAGTACATGCGCCGCGCGAGCCCCTGCATGTGCGCCATGGCGATGCTGCTGCGCTCGGCGCTCTCGGTGATCGTCAGCAGCGCACCGACGCGCTCGCGGTACATGCCGAAGTTCTTCGAGCAACTTACCGCGACCAGCACTTCCGGCAGCCGCTCGGCGAGCAGCCGCGCGCCATACGCGTCCTCGGCGAGGCCCTGGCCGAGCCCCTGGTAGGCGATGTCGACCAGCGCCACCAGGCGATTTTCCGCCATCACCCCGGCAACGGCCTGCCAGTCTGCCGGGTCGAGGTCGGCGCCGGTCGGGTTGTGGCAGGAAGCATGGAACAGAACGACCGTGCCCGACTCGAGGCGCTCGAGGGCCGCGAGCATGTCGGCGCGGCGGATGCCGCCCGTCGCGCGGTCGTAGTAAGGATAAGGCGCCGTCGCCAGCCCTGCCCCGGAGAGCAGCGGCACGTGGTTCGCCCACGACGGATCGCTGACCTGCACGGCGCCGGTGTAGCCGGACAACCTGAGCAGCTCGGCCGCGAGGCGCAGCGCACCGCTGCCGCCGGGTGCCTGCAGCGCCGCCACACGCTTGCCGGCGATCACCGGGTGCACATCGCCGCGGGCGAGCCGCGCCATGGCCTCGGCGAACGGCCGGTTGCCGCCCGGGCCGACATAGGCCTTGGTCGTCTGGCGTGCGAGCACGCGCTGCTCGGCCTCGCGCACCGCCTGCATGACGGGCGTCTGCCCGGCCGCATCGCGATACACGCCGACGCCGAGATCGATCTTGGTGGTGCTGGGGTCCGCGCGAAAGGCTTCCGTAACCCCGAGCAGCGGATCCGGGGCGACGGGCTTGAGGGTCTGGAACATAGGGCGCGTATTGTGCCACGGGCGCCGCATGCGGTGGCGCCCGTGCCCCGCTACCGCGCCCGACGCCACCCGGCAGCCTGCGCCTCGGCTTCGCTGCAGAACCAGCGCTCGCCGCGGGCGGTGTCGATCCGGGTGTCGGCGTAGTGTTCGCTGCCGGGCAGGTGGTAGATCTTCACGCCGCGGTCGTTGATGTTGCCCTTGATCCTGCAGTCGCCCGGGGCCGACGGCGCCGGTGTCCCCTGCTGGTCTGGTACCGCGTCCCCGGCCATCTCCGCTATCGACCGCCCGATCGCTGCACGGCAGTCGGCAGCGGTTTCGTTTCGGTAGTCGCGCGCGGGAATCCGTGCGCCCGGCGGCGCATCCTGACGCTCGCGGTAGATCCATGGCGGCACCCAGCGCTCCGGCGGCAGCGACCACAGCCCGCGCCGCGCAGCGCGCGCGGCAGCCTCGAGGTCGCAGATGCGGGCGTCGCCTGGCATCTGGCCCAGGTAGCGGCGGAAAGCCCAGGCATAGCCGTCGGCAACCAGTTCTTCGTTGACGCTCGTACCGTCGACGTACACCACGGCGATCAGCCGGTCGTAGGCATCGCGGGGATCGTCGGCGACGGGACCGATTTCCACCATCTGGCCGGCGACCCGCTGGCGCAATGCCCGGGTCGCCTCGCGTCCGAACGGCGCCTCCGCCTCCGGGGTGTCGACGCCGTAGAGACGCACCCGCGCCGTGCCGCTGTCGAGCGCCACGTCGATGGTGTCGCCATCGATGACCGCAACCACGCGGCCACGCAGGACGAGTTCGGCCTCCTCCCCGGCGCAGGCCATGCAGGCGAGGCAGAGGGCGATGGCGAGCGCGACGGCGGGTCGGTGAAGCACGGTCGATTATCAGCCGGGATCGAGTGAAGTCAGTAGCGCGCCAGCGACCGGTCCACGCGCTCGGCCCAGGCGTCGACACCGCCGTCGAGCACCTGCAGGTAGTGGAAGCCCGCCTTGTGCAGCAGGTAGTACGCCTCGACGCTGCGCAGCCCCTGGTGACAGGCGATGACGTAGGCGCGCGCGGAGTCCAGCTCGTGCAGCCGCGCCGGCAGCTCGCTCAACGGCAGCGAGCGCGCACCCGGCAGTGTGGCGATGGCGAGCTCGTGCGCCTCGCGCACGTCGAGCAGCTCCGGCGCATCTGCCGCTCCCCGGCCAGCTGCGAAAGCCTCGACACCGATCACCGGCAGGTGGCGCGGCGGCAACCCGGCGCCCGCCAGGCCGCAGAACGCCTCGTAGTCGATCGGCGCGTGGATCGTCGGTGCCGTGCCACAGGCCGCGCACTGCGGGTCGCGCGCGAGCCTGATCTCGCGCAAGCCGGTGGCGAGGGCGTCGAACATCAGCAGCCTGCCGATGAGCGGTGTGCCCGTGCCGAGCACGAGCTTCAGCACCTCGAGCGCCTGCAGCGTGCCGACGATGCCCGGCAACACGCCGAGCACGCCACCATCGGCGCAGGATGGCACCAGCCCCGGTGGCGGCGGCTGCGGGAACAGGCAGCGGTAACAGGGTCCGCGGCGGGCATCGAACACCGCTACCTGGCCCTCGAAGCGATAGATGCTCGCGAACACATCCGGCCGTCCGGCCAGCACACAGGCATCGTTGACGAGATAGCGCGTCGGGAAGTTGTCCGTGGCGTCGGCGACGATGTCGTAATCGCGCACGATCTCCGTGACGTTGTCGCGCGCCAGCCGCAGCGCATGCGGCACCACGCGCACGTGCGGGTTGAGCGCACGCAGACGCTCACAGGCAACCGCGAGCTTGTCGCGGCCGACATCCGCCGTCGTGTACAGCACCTGGCGCTGCAGGTTGGTGAGGTCCACGCGATCGAACTCGACCAGCCCGAGCGTGCCCACGCCGGCCGCAGCAAGGTACAGCGCCAGCGGCGAACCGAGTCCGCCCGCACCGACGCACAGTACCCGCGCCTCCTTCAGCCGCCGTTGCCCGGCCAGCGTCACCTCGGGCATCACGAGGTGGCGGCTATAGCGCAGGATCTCGTCGTGGGAAAAATCCGTCATGGGCGCCGGAGTATACCTCCGGACCATGCGTCATCCGGGCGTGCTGGCGGTCGATCTGGGCGTCAAAGCCCTGATGTGTCCTACGTACCGTGGGAAATCCAGGACGACCCTCCACCAATCACGCGTGTATGTGGTCTGACCGACTGCCGCGCCCTGCGCGCCGCGCCGCCGGCAACCTTGGCAGCGATTTCACTTCGGTACCGGTCTTGGCCTCGGCCAACCGCAGCTCATAGAGCTTCTGCAGATTCAGCCAGAACTCAGCGCTGGTACCAAAGAAATGCCCCAGCCGCAGCGCGGTGTCGCCGGTCACGGCCCGTTGCCCCTTCAGAATCCCGGTGATCCGATTGGTCGGCACCCTGATCTGGCGCGACAGCTCGGCCGCACTCATCTCCAGCGCCTCCAGATCATCAGCGAGCACCTCGCCGGGATGAATTGCCATGCGTGTCATAGCTGCGCCCCGTTACCTCAGTGATAGTCCTCAATCGTGACGTTGACCGGCCCCCGGGAACCCTTCGGCCACTGAAAGCACACCCGCCACTGCTCATTGATGCGGATACTGTATTGCCCTTTCCGATCGCCCTTGAGCGCCTCCAGGCGATTACCCGGGCGTTGCAGATCCAGGACCGAGGTCGCCGCATCGAGCTGCGCCAGCTTATTGGATGCCGGCCGTTGAATGCCATCAAAGGCCTTGACCCTGCGTCCCTCGGCGAATTCGCGGGTGCGTTTGTCGCCGAAGGACAGAATCATGAGCGCGGATACTAGGCATCTGTACGCTGTACGTCAAGCGTAACGGGCGGAAAATTCCGGGGCGTTTGACTATTCGATTTTCAACGCCCGTACGATGCCCCGCGCGACCATCCCCAGGCACCATTGAGCGATGCTGCCCCTCGAAACAATGAAATAGTCAAATGCTCTGGCACCGGGATCTCAGGGATCGCACTCCTCGTACCAGGGTACCCGTCGTCTCTTCACGATCAAGCGCGTGCTGTCTGGGAGGCGGCGCTCACCGACCGCACCCGGACCTTCACCTCGATGCGGGAACCGAGCCGATTGAGGATCGACATCAGGCGGTCCACCGTGAAACGCCCGAGGTCCGCATTGCGGATCCGCGAGAAATCCGCCGCTGCGACCCCGGTGCGGACATGAGCGGCCCGAACGCTCGTGCCCGTCCGATCCAGCACCTTGATGATCTCGGCCGCGAGGATCGCCTTGAACTGTGCCACGTCCGCGCTCTGGTGCCCGTGATCGCGGAACACATTGCCGCTGCCCCGCACCACGCCGAGCTTTCGACCTTTCATCGCAGCAGCTCCTTCAGTCGCTTCAACCGGTCCCTGATCAGATCGATCTCGTGCTTCGGCGTCCGGATGCCTTGCGTCGATTTCTTCTGGAATGCATGGATCACCCAGATCTCCTCGCCGAGCTGCACCGCGTAGACTACCCGGAAGGCGTTACTCCGGAACGGCAGTGCGATCTCGAATACGCCAGAACCAAGACCCTGCATCGGCTTGGCGATATCCACCTTGCCGCCCTCCGCGGCAATCGTCAGGGCTGCGAGGCAGATCGATCTCGCGCCCTGCGGAAAGTCCTCGAATGCCTTCAGCGCCGCCTCGATGCGCGAGACGGGCCGTGTTCTGCGGATCTCGGCCCTCAGCTATCCTGCGATCCCGTGCCCGGGCGTGTGGTCAAATTCGACAACACGCGGTGAACCTGCCCGTCCCAAGCGAGAACGTCGTGCGATGTTCACGGTCTGCTCCGGCGCATGCGAGTGCCGGGTGCCCGGCGGAGCGCCTTGCCCCAGCGGCGCAGGAACTCGGTGATGAACGCGGGATAAGCGCCCGGTTCGGTCACGAGTGGCGCCAGTGCCATCGCGACGCACAGCGCCAGGTGGTAGCCCTCGGCGCGCGAAGCAACCGCGCGAGCATAAGCCGGGTGGGCCTCGTTCACCCACACCACCGTGTCGACCAGCCTTGCCAGTTCCGGGTCATCGGGGCGGGATTCATAGTGGATCACCAGCCCATAGCGGGCCGGGCGGCGGGGGCCCGGACGGACTGCGGCGGGGAGTTCAGCTGATTGCGGCGAAGGTGGTTTCGATTCTGCTTCCGATGCGGGCGCGGGTGGTATCGGCGCGGTTGGCGCCACCGGCTGGTCCTCGCCCTCGTCCTGACCGACCGAAACGGGCACATTGCCCAGAACAGCGCTCTTCGCCCCGCCCCCTGCCCCGCCCATCGGCAACCGGCGTTGTCCGCCAAGGCGTTTTTCAACCAGCGAAGCCAGCATCGGAAAGTCGTCGGCCAGGTTGACAAGCACGTCCTCGAGATCGCGCTCGACGGGGCGCGCTGCACGCCGCTGCTCGCGCGGGTCCTGATCAGGTGCATCACCCCATGTGGCGAACTGGCGAACCACCGCTTCCTGGATAATGCGGCGATAGGTGAGATAGATCGAGCCGCGGGATCCCGTGCGGATGAAGTCCCCCTTGTTGAGCGTCAGGCACTCGGCGAGTCCCGGTGCCTCGATCAGCCCGCCAATCCGATCCGCCTGGGCCGGGCTCACCCCCAACCAGTCCCAGCCGCGCTTGATCACCTTGCCGTAGGTGCTGACGGCAAGTCCGCGCCGATCCTCCGGTAGCGGTGAAACCTCGCGCACCAGCCAGCCCACCGCGGAGGGTTTGCGTCGGCGCGGCAGGCGAATCAGGAGGTCCGCGCGTTCGGTGGTATGCCCGGGCTCGTGCACCAGGCGCTGCCCATTCACCTCGAAGGCAATTTCATGCCGGTAGAGCGGCGCCAGCATCGCCGCGAGCGCGGGATCGAGGAGCGGCTCGTAATGGCGTCGGACCGCGTCCTCCAGAAAGCCGACGTCGAGGAGCAGTGAGAGCGGATCGGCGAGGTGCAGCCGGATCGCCGTACCGCTCCCGACAACCAACCCTGGCGGCTCGGGCAGCCAGTGCCACGGCGCCTTGTGCCGGCCGGTGAGCGACCAGGTGGTTGCCAGATACGTGGTGCCGGTTCGGCTCTCCGTGACCACCTCCTGGCCGATCAGGAGCCCGAGCTTCACCCCGACGCCAGCAAAGCCGATGCCCTTGCCGCGAGTCTTGGTGCTGGTGGCGAGATCGTGGTAGCGGGCGAGTTCGCGCCGGCGCATGCCGGAACCGTCGTCCACCACGGTGAGCGTAGCAGCAACCTGATCGGTCCTGATCCGGATATTGCCGGCCCCAGAATCGAGCGAATTGGCTATGACCTCGGTAAGAATCGTTTCCTCGATACTCCCCGGATAGGCATCGCGGAGATCCTCCAGCAGGTGTCTCAGGTCAACGCGGGTCTGGCCCATGGGTCACAGCGTCCGATTGGAAAGTTGAGCCGGGTTGCGGGTATTCGCCAGACACAGGTCGTCAGCTATGAATCCGGCCTTTGAGGTCCTTCATCACCAGCATCAGATGCAACGCATCGCTCGGGCTCGGCTCGAAACCGAAGTGCTGGTAAAACCCGCGCGCCTGCTCATCCTTGGCGTGGACGAGAAGTGCTCGTGCCCCGATCGTCTCTGCCGCAGCAGCAGTCCGCAGCAGGGCATCCTTGAGCAGAGCGGCGCCGACACTTTGACCTTGCAGCGCACGGTCCACGGCTAGACGGGCAAGCAGAATGACCGGGATCGCGTGACGCGCCTGCCCCTTGCGCACACGCGCCGAGGCCGATTCATGGGCCACGGCACCCGCGGCGAGACTGTAATAGCCACGGACGACCCCGCCTTCGGCGAATACATAGGTCTGTGCGCTGTTCGACTGCTGGCTCACCCACGCCTGTTGCTTCAGAAAGCGGTTGAGATCGGGCTGGCCGCAATCAAAACTCTCGACATTGTGCTCCTGCGTGAGCTTCTGGATTGCGCCGCGTCCGTTCACTCCAGGGCGCTCGGTGTCTTCAGCAACCGATCCAGGCGCGGTTTGGGCGTCGGCCGCCGATCCAGGGCTGCTACGAACGCCTCGTAGGTCCTGGCGGGAATCCGAAATTGCTGGCGATCGGCCAGTGTTTCAGCCGCCGCCGTCATGCCGCTGTCGAGAATGAACGCGCTGACCGTCTTGCCCTGCACCGTGGCCGCGCGCTGCAGAAGCCGCTTGGCGGTTGAACTCAGGCGTACTTCCAGGCGCTCTTCGCGGCGGCGGATCGAGGTCTTCATGGCGCATCTCCTTACAGTGGCCAGAATACCATTCCGGACATTGTCCGTACAGTTGATGGCATGCCTTGCACCGGCGCACCCTGGCCGAACGACCGCGTCCCGAGATCCACCGAACCCCTGACTACCTGGCGGAGAGGGAGGGATTCACTCGCCGCCGGGTACGGCGGCTCGCCCTGCGGGCGCCGCCGCGTCGCGACGGCGTGCCGACTCGCTCTGCGAGTCGGTCGAACCAAAGGGTTCTCACCGGGCTCCCTCACACTGGTGAATGAAAATGGGGCCCCGCGGGCCCCTTTTTCATTCACTGGCGG
>CAYQAR010000047.1:0-24493 GCA_964415505.1 uncultured Chromatiaceae bacterium
GGTGGCTACACAGCGGCATTCCGGGCAGCCGATCTCGGGCTCTCCGTGACGCTGGTCGAACGCTGGCCGACGCTTGGCGGCGTGTGCCTCAATGTCGGCTGCATTCCATCGAAGGCACTCCTGCACGCCGCCCGGGTCATCGAGGAAGCGCAGGAGATGGCCGGCCTCGGCGTCGAATTCGGTCCGCCGCGGATCGACGCGGCGCGGCTGCGCGGCTGGAAGGACAAAGTGGTCGGCCGTCTCACCGGCGGGCTCGATCAGCTCGCGCGCCAGCGCAAGGTCCGCGTGGTGCGCGGCACCGGGCGCTTCCTCTCCGCACACCATCTCGAGGTCGCGGACGGGGCAACACGCCAGGTGCTCGCCTTCCGCCAGTGCATCATCGCCGCCGGTTCGGAGTCCGTGCGCTTGCCGGGACAGCCCGAGGACCCACGCATCATCGACTCGACGGCGGCGCTCGAGCTCGACCTGCCGGAATCGCTGCTGGTGGTCGGCGGCGGCATCATCGGGCTCGAGATGGCGACCGTGTACCACGCCCTCGGCGTGCGCGTCGCCGTGGTCGAGTTGCTCGACCAGCTCATGCCCGGGGTGGACCCGGACTTGCTGCGGCCGCTCGAGCGGCGCCTGCGCAAGCGTTACGAAGCGATCATGACGGGCACGAAAGTCACGGGCATGAAGCCGGTGGCCGGCGGTATCGAGGTCGGCTTCGACAAGGCCGGGAAAGCCGAGACCAGCACCTGGGGCAAAGTGCTGGTGGCCGTCGGACGCACGCCGAACGGCCGGCGCATCGATGCGGAGAAGGCGGGTGTGGCGATCGACGCGCATGGTTTCGTCACTGTCGATCGCCAGATGCGCACCAGCGCCGCGCACATCTTCGCCATCGGCGACATTACCGGCCAGCCCATGCTGGCGCACAAGGCGAGCCACGAGGGCAAGGTGGCAGCCGAGGTCGCCGCCGGCCACAAGCGCGCCTTCGACGCCCGCGTCATACCCGCGGTCGCCTATACCGATCCGGAGATCGCCTGGGTCGGGCTGACCGAGACGCAGGCGAAGGCCCAGGGCACCGCCGTCGGCAAGGGCGTGTTCCCCTGGGCGGCGAGCGGGCGCTCGCTCGCGCTCAACCGCGACGAGGGCCTGACCAAGCTGCTGTTCGATCCGGTCACGAAGCGCCTGCTCGGCGCCGGCATCGTCGGCCCGAACGCGGGCGAACTCATCGCCGAGGCGGCGCTCGCCATCGAGATGGGTTGCGACGCCGAGGACATCGGCCTCACCATCCACGCGCACCCGACGCTGTCGGAGACCGTCGCGTTCGCTGCCGAGGCCTTCGACGGCACGCTGACGGACCTGTACCTGCCGAAGAAGGGCTGACGGGCGGCGCGAGCCGCGACTCCTTTGGTCGGGGCTTGCGCCCCTCCCACAGCAGGGCACCTCAGAAGGGCTGACGGGCGGCGCCAGCCGCGGGTCACTTGGTCGGGGCTTGCGCCCCTCCCACAGCAGGGCACCTCCCAGCGCTGTAGGAGCGACGCCAGTCGCGACTTCTTCCTGTGGGAGCGGCGCGAGCCGCGACACCTGATCCTTCAATGCATGCTCGCCGGCGACTCGATGCTGGCGGCGAGCTCCTGGTGCAGCTGCCGTTCGCGCCAGATCAGGTACAGCCCCGCCGCGATGACGATCCCGGCGCCGACGAGGGTGCGTCCGCCCGGCAGCACGTTCCAGAACGCCCAGTCGATCGCCACGCCCCACAGCAGTGCCGTGTACTCGAACGGCGCGATCACCGAGGCCGGCGCATGGCGGAATGCTTCGGTGATGAAGTGCTGGCCGACGGTGCCAAGCGCGCCGAGCGCGACGATCCATGGCCAGTCACGCGGTGGTATGTCGACCCACCCGGGCGCGGCGAGCGCGCCCGCGGAGAGCGTCAGCAGCACCAGGAACCAGAACACCATGCTCGCTGTCGTGTCGGTGCGGGTCAGCGCCCGCACCGAAATGGCGCTCAGCGCGTACGCCAGCGCCGACGCGAGCGCACCGAGGGCACCGAGCGTCACCAGCGCGTCGGGTGAAGGCTGCAGCATCACCAGCACGCCGGCGAGACCCACGAGAATCGCTAGCCAGCGCCGCCCGCCGACATGCTCCCCGAGCAGCGGCACCGCCAGGGCGGTCACCAGCAGCGGGGCGATGAAGAAGATCGCATACGCGCTGGCCAGCGACAGGGCGCGGACGGCGTAGACGAAGCCGGCGACCATGACGATGCCGAGCACGCCACGCGCCAGATGCAGGCTGACACGCACCGGGCGCAGGTTCTGCCAGCGGCCCCACAGCGCCACGCTCACCAGCACGAACGGCAGCGAGGACGCTCCGCGCAGCGCCGTGACCTGCAGCGGCGGGTAATCGGCAGCGAGCACTTTCAGCACGGCGTCCATCGCGGCGAGCGCGGCCACGGCGATCAGCATGGCAGCGATGCCACGCAGGCGCTCCGCGCGGCTGTCGGCCAGGGAGTCCAGGGTCATGGGGATGCGGTCCGTCTCCGGGGGGGCAGGCCAGGGCAGCGCCGTGTGGCACCGGCCCGGTGCGCGAACCATGCGCACGCGCGGCGTTGCTGGTCGGGAGAGCCAGTGTAGCGCGGCACGCTGCGCTCAGCGGTTCTTGTCGGGAAACCCGCAGAGGTCGGCGATGAGGCAGCTCCCGCAGGCCGGCGAACGCGCCTTGCAGACGTAACGGCCGTGCAGGAGCAGCCAGTGGTGCGCGTGCTGGTGGAACCGCACCGGCACACGCTCGAGCAGCGCGCTCTCCACGGCGAGTGGGGTGCGGCCGGGAGCGAGTCCGGTGCGGTTGGCGACCCTGAAAATGTGCGTGTCGACCGCAATGGTGGGCTCGCCGAACGCGGCATTGAGGACGACATTGGCGGTCTTGCGCCCGACACCCGGCAGCGCCTCCAGGGCGTCGCGGTCGCGTGGCACCTCGCCGCCGTGCTGCTCCAGCAGGACCCGGCTGGTGCGGATGATGTTGGCCGCCTTGGTCGGGGCGAGGCCGATGCTCCTGACGTGCGTGAGCAATCCCGCTTCGCCGAGGTCGAGCATCTGCCGCGGGGTGCGCGCCACCGGGAAGAGCGTCGCGGTAGCCTTGTTGACGCTGACGTCGGTGGCCTGCGCCGAGAGGATGACCGCCACGAGGAGTTCGAACGGCGAGTCGTAGCGCAGTTCCGGGCCCGGATGCGGGTTGGCGGCCTGCAGGCGCATGAACAGCGCCTCACGCCGGGCGGCCTTCATGCCGTGGGCGGCGCGCCGTCGCGGCGTGCTCCTGTCGCAGCGAGCAGCAGGGCCAGCAGCAGGAACGCGGCTGCCGGGGCGCCGGCCAGGTGACAGTCGGCGAGGCCGACGAGCAAGCGGCCGCCGTACTCGCGTAGCGCGCCGGTGGCCATGACGACGAGCGCAGCGAGCGCGGCTGCGCGCAACAGCGCGCCTGCGTCCGGGGCAGGCACGAGCGACCTGTCGTTCCAGCCGGACAGCAGGGCGCCATTGACGATGGCGAGCGGCAGCCAGGCGCCGAAGGCCAGTTGTGACTCGTAGGCGAAGGCCTGGCTGAGCAGTCCCGCCAGGGCCACCGCTCCGGCGGCGATGAGTTGCGCAGCGAGAACACGGCTGGTCGGCGCCAGGCGGTCCGCCAGCAGCGTGCCGATGGCGCCGGTGATGGCGATGGTCGCCGCGACTGCCATACCGAGTCCGATCCCGCTCGCGAGCGAGTCGGCGCCGATGGCGACCGGCAGCGTTCCCAGCCAGTACCAGCCGGCCGGCGCGTGCCCCTGGCGGGGGGTGTCGGTGACGTTCGAATGCGCTTGCGGGGGCACGTGCGGATGGTCAGGAAGCCGATGGCGGGATTGTAGCGGCGGCCGGCGCGGTGAACACGTCGGCGCGATGCGCGGCGAACCACAGCGCCGCGTCGCGTACGGCGCCGACGACGGCGCGGCTGGTGGTCGTAGCACCGGTCAGCTGGTCGAACTCGCCGCCCTCGCGGCGTACGTCCCAGCCGGCTGGCAGCGGGCTCGCGAGCGAACGGCCGACGAAGCTGCGCAGGAAACCGCTGTGTCCGGGCTCGATGCGGTCGCCGACGCCGGCGGTCTCTTGGTGCGCCAGGATGTGCACGCCGAGCACCGTTCCCGCTGGGTCGAACGCGACCAGCAGGCGGATCGGCCCGACATAGCCCTGCCGGGCGACGACGGTGACGACAGCCGCAACCGGGACGCCGGCCCGCCGCGCGCGGTAGACGGTCAGCGGTGCGTCGCTGCCGAGGGCCGGATCGTGCACCGCGATGCTGTCCTGGTCGGGCTGGTTGTCGAAGCTGCCGGCCGGCAGGACCTGCACCAGGTCCTTCATGATCCGGGCTGCCTCGTTGCGCGCGATGCGCTCGCGCGTCGCCTGGGTGACCCAGGTGATGGCAGCCCCGGCGACCACCAGCAGCGCGACGATCCAGGCAAGACGCACCAGGAGCGCCGGTGGAGCCGGTGTCGGGTCGTGTGAGGAAGTCATGTCAGTACCCGTAAGGCCGCGGTCGCGTGTAGCGGTCGATCGTCGGCACCGCGAGGTTCATGAGCAACACCGCCACCGCCACGCCGTCCGGGTAGATGCCCCAGTGGCGTACCGCGAACGTGAGCAGGCCGCAGCCGGCGCCGTACACCAGCCGCCCGCGGTCGGTCACGGCCGCAGAGACCGGGTCGGTCGCGATGAAGAAGGCGCCGAGCAGGGCACCGCCCGAGTACAGGTGGAACAGCGGCGAGGGGTGCGTCTCGGTATCGCCCAGGTACAGCAGCAGGGCCGGCAGCATGAGCCCGGCGAGCATGGCGGCCGGGATCTGCCAGCGGATGATGCCGCGAAAGAGCAACCACAGGCCACCGAGCGTGATGAAGTTGCCGATCCACTCCCATCCGGCGCCACCGAAATCGCCGAACACGGGATCGACGACGATCTCGCCCATGGTGCGCATCTGGCGGAGTTCGGTCTTGACCACGGTGAGTGGCGTCGCCCGCGTGACGGCGTCGAGTTCCACACCTGGCGGCAGGCTGCCCGTCAGAGTGTAGGTCGCCGACTCCACGAGGGACATCGCCCGGTAGTCCAGGTCGCCGACGTTGGGCGGCAGCCATCCGGCGAGATGGCCGGGGAAGGCCGCGAGGAGCAGCGCGTAGCCGGCCATCGCCGGGTTGAACACGTTGAACCCCAGGCCACCGTACAGGTGCTTGGCCACACCGATGGCGAACGCGCTGCCGCAGGCGGTCACCCACCATGGCGTCAGCGGTGGCAGGCAGAAAGCCAGCAGCACGGCGCAGACCAGCGCGCTGCCGTCGGTCAGCGCCAAACGGCTCGTGTGTCCCCGCAACCGCAGGGCGAGCGCCTCGGTGGCGATGGCAACGGTGGCGGCAATGGCGATGTTGAGGAGCAGGCCAGGACCAAAAAAATAGCTATACGCCACAGCCGCCGGCGCCAGTGCATACAGCACCTCGCGCATCATGCCGGCGACATCGCCGACATGGCGCCAATGCGGTGCGTGCACGACACCGAATTTCACGACGGCACGTCCGGTTCCGCTGCGTCCTGGCGCTTGGCGGCGACGAAACGCGCGGTGAGGGGTATGGCGCTCGGGCAGACGTAGTCGCAGCAGCCGCACTCGATGCAGGCGTCGAGCGCGAGTGCGGCGAGCGTCGCGTGATCACCGCGGCGCAGGGCAGCGTGCATCTCGTGCGGCAGCAGTCGTGCCGGACAGGCCTGCACGCACTCGCCGCAACGGATGCACGGCATCTCGGGTCGCGGTGGTGCGAGTTCTGCGGCCGTGGCCGCAACCAGGCAGTTGGTTGCCTTGGTGACGGCAAGGTCGTCGTCGGGCAGTGCCCAGCCCATCATCGGCCCGCCCATCAGCAACCGTGTCGGCGGATAGCGATAGCCGCCGGCGAGATCGACCAGCTGGCGCAGCGGAGTACCGATACGCACCTCGAAGTTGCCGGGCGCCGCGACGCCGTTGCCGGTGACGGTCACGATGCGGGCGACCAGCGGTTCGCCGCTGCGAAACAGGGTGGCGATGGCGGCGAGTGTGCCGGCGTTCTGCACCACGTAACCCAGGTCGCGCGGCAGGCCGCCGGCCGGTACTTCCTCGCCGGTCAGCAGCTGGACCAGCTGGCGCTCGCCGCCGGCCGGGTACTTGGCGGTCACCACGGCCAGCCCGATGCCGCTGTCGCCGGCTGCCTGCAGTGCGTCGTGCACGGCCACCCGCGCCTCGGGCATGTCGCCCTCGACGGCGATGACGGCGTGGGCCGCACCGAGGGCGTGCATGGCGATGCGAGCGCCCGCGATCACGCTCGCGGCGCGTTCGCGCAGCAGCACTTCGTCACAGGTGATCCAGGGTTCGCATTCGACGCCGTTGACGAGGAGGGCGCGGATCGGCACGCCGGGAGCGAGTTTGCGCGCCGTGGGGTACAGCGCGCCTCCCAGCCCGACGATGCCGGCTGCGGCGAGGCGCCGGCAGACCTCTGCCGGCGCGAGCCGGCTCGGGTCGGCGACCGGTTCGCAGCTGTCGTGCCACTCCTCGTCGCCTTCGCGCTGGATGACCACGCACGGAGCGCGGGTCGGCTGGGGTCCTGGTACCGGGTGCAGGCCGACCGCGGTGACACGCCCCGTGACCGAGGCGTGGATCCGGGTACCGCCGGTATCGACCGCGATGGGCTGGCCGGTGAGGACGCGCTCACCGGGCGCCACGACCGGCGTGGCGGTGAAGGGCCCCTGCTGCAGGCAGAGCGTGGCCTGTGCCGGCAACGGTGCGATGCGGATCGGCGCCTGTTTCGAGAGGTTCTTGAAGGTGGTGCCGTGAATGCCCCAGTCCGGCCGGCGCGGTTGCGGGTCGTAGCGCCAGCGTGGTGCCGTGCTGTCTGTGGTGCCGGGGCCGGAGCTCATGACGTGGCCGGTGGCGGTCACCCCGGCCAGAGGCCGGCCAGGCCGGCACTGGCGAGGCTGACGATGGCTGCGCTCACGAGCGCAATGGCGGCGCCGCGCCAGCGCCGGGGTACGTCGCCGCCGTCGAGACGCCGGCGCAGATCAACCAGCAGGAGGCGCAAGCCGGCAGCGAGGACACCGGCGAGGAGGCCGGCGGCGAACGTCGCCGCGAGGCTCGCTGGCGCGAGGGCGGCGTAGGCGGCCGCGCCTGCGCCGGTGACATCGAAGGCGAGGCGTGCGCGCTGCTGCGCCAGGACCGGACTCCACGGCGGCCGCAGGCGCGCCGCGGCGATGATGACCAGGCGCACGGCGAGTGCCGCGACAATCACCCAGAGGACGAGGCCGGCCTGCTCCAGCCCGAGCGGCGCCAGCAGGTAGTGGCTGCCGAGCCAGGCCACCGGCAGGCCGAGGGCCAGCGCGATCACCGTGACCGCCGCGACGGCCCCGCCGGGTGTGGCCCGCGGAAACAGGCCCGGCAGGCGCTCGAGCACGAACTCGCCGATCAGGACCACACCGAGAAGCAGGGCGACGAGTTCGGTCATGCCCGCACCGGCGCTCGCTAGCGCACGCGCAGCCCGGCGCGGGCACCCGGATCGGGCGTGACGAGGAACACGCCACCGGCATCGTCTCCCGCTGCGAGCAGCATGCCCTCGGAGATGCCGAAGCGCATCTTGCGCGGTGCGAGGTTGAGGAGCAGGACGACCTGGCGGCCGACGAGCGTCGCCGGGTCGTAGGCGCTGCGGATTCCGGCGAACACGGTGCGGCGCTCACCGCCGGCATCGACGGTGACGCGCAGGAGCTTGTCGGCGCCCTCGACGATCTCGGCCTGCAGGACCGTGGCGACGCGCAGATCCGCCTTGAGGAAGGTGTCGAGGTCGATGATGTCGGCCGCGGGTGCGGCGGTGGTGTCGCGGGTCACGGTGCGGCTCTCCGGTGGCTCGTTCGTGGTGGCACTCGGGCGCGAGGCGTCGATCATGCGCGTGACCGCAGCCGGGTCGACGCGCGTCATCAGCGGCTGGTAGGTACCGATCACCCGGTCGAGCAGCGGCTGGCCGGCATCGGCCCAGGTGAGCGGTCCGGTGCCGAGGAAAGCCTCGGCGCGCGCCGCGGTGTCGGGCAGCACCGGCTTGAGATAGAGCACCAGCAGTCGGAACAGGTTCAGCCCGTCGGTACACACGGCCTGGACGTCGGCGGCGCGCGCCGGCTCGCGGGCGAGGACCCAGGGCTTGCACTCGTCGATGTACTGGTTGGCGCGATCCGCAATCCGCATGATCTCGCGCATGGCCCGGCCGAATTCGCGCGCCTCGTAGAGGCGGGCGATTCCGTCGGCCGCTGCGGCTGCCTCGGCGACGAGCGCGGGGTTGGCGAGGCGGGCGGACAGGCGCCCGCCGGCGAGCCGGTGGATGAAGCCGGCGCAGCGGCTGGCGATGTTGACGAACTTGCCGACCAGGTCGGCGTTGATGCGGGCGCTGAAATCCGCCAGGTTCAGATCGATGTCGTCGGTACCCGGGCCGAGCTTGTAGGCGTAGTAGTAGCGCAGCCACTCCGGGTCGAGGTGCTCGAGGTAGGTTGCCGCGGCGACGAAGGTGCCGCGCGATTTCGACATCTTCTGGCCGTCGACGGTGAGGAAGCCGTGCACGAACACGCTGGTCGGCTGGCGGAAACCCGCGCCTTCGAGCACGGCCGGCCAGAACAGGGTGTGGAAGTAGGCGATGTCCTTGCCGATGAAATGGTACAACTCGGCTGTACTATCCGTATTCCAATATTCTTCAAAAACAATTTGTTGCGGTGACTTCTTTCGACTGTCACAGAGGTTGGCGAAGCTCGCCATGTAGCCGACCGGGGCGTCGAGCCAGACGTAGAAGAACTTGTCGGCCGCGCCCGGGATCGGAAAGCCAAAGTAGGGGGCATCCCGCGAAATGTCCCAGTCCCTCAGGCCCGCGGCGAACCACTCCCCGAGCTTGGCGGTGACACTGGCGTCGAGCCGTCCGCCCGCCGTCCAGCGGCGCAGCGAATCCTCGAAGACGCCGAGGCGGAAGAACAGGTGGCTCGATTCGCGCATCACCGGCGTGGTGCCGCTGACCGCGGAACGGGCATCCTTCAGGTCGGCCGGCGAATAGGTCGCGCCGCAGGCTTCGCAGCTGTCGCCGTACTGGTCGGGTGCGCCGCAGGCCGGGCAGGTGCCGCGGATGAACCGGTCGGGCAGGAACATGCGCGCCTGTTCGTCGTAGGCCTGGCGGATGGTGCGCCAGTCGACCAGCGCGCGTTCCTGAAGAGTGGCGTAGATGCGCCCGACCAGGCGCTCGTTCTCCGCCGAATGCGTGGTGTGGTAATTGTCGAAAGCGATGTGGAAGCGCGTGAAGTCGTGCAGGTGCTCGCGCCGGTAGTTCTCGACCATCACCTCCGGCGGCAGGCCCTGCTCGGCGGCCTTGAGCATGATGGGCGTGCCGTGCGCATCGCTGGCGCACACGTACAGGCAGTCATGGCCGGCGAGGCGCTGGAACCGGGCCCAGATGTCGGTCTGCAGGTACTCGACCAGGTGGCCGAGGTGGATCGGGCCATTGGCGTAGGGCAGGGCACTGGTGACGAGGATGCGGCGGCGTGCTGGCGACATGGGGAGATCGACGAAGGGCTCGCGACGGGGCGGCGCCTATGCTAGCAGCGATGTGCCGGCCCGCGTAGGGGCGCGGCGGCTCAGGCGAGGTCCTTGATGTCCTCGAACTTCTTCTTGTCGAGTGCAGCTTCGTAGGCGCTGCGCCCGCTCACGATGCCCTTGTCGAACAGTTCGCGCAGCGAGCTGTCCATCGTCTTCATGCCCACCTGGCGTCCGCCCTGCATCGCGCTCTCGAGCTGGTCGAGCTTGCCCTGGCGGATGAGGTTGGCGACTGCCGGCGTGTTCACCATGATCTCGAGCGCACCCACCAGGCCCGGTTCGCCCTTGCGCGGCACCAGCTGCTGGGAGATGACTCCGCGCAGCGAGGTCGAGAGCATGGTGCGCACGTGGGACTGCTTGTCGGTCGGAAAGGAGTTGACGATGCGGTCGACCGTCTGGGCGGCACCGTTGGTGTGCAGGGTACCCATCACCAGGATGCCCATCTCGGCGGCCGTGACCGCGATGCTGATGGTCTCGAGGTCACGCATTTCGCCGACGAGGATGACATCGGGGTCTTCGCGCAGCGCCGAGGTCAGGGCGGCGGCGAAGCTCGGCGTGTGGTGGCCGACCTCGCGCTGGCTGATCAGGCACTTCTTGCGCTTGTGCACGAACTCGATCGGATCCTCGATGGTGAGGATGTGGCCGGTCTCGCGGTTGTTGATCTCGTCGATGATCGCAGCCAGTGTGGTGGACTTGCCCGAGCCGGTCTTGCCGGTGACGAGGATCATGCCCTGTGGCTGGCGGGCGAGGCTGGTCAGCACCGGGGGTAGGTCGAGTTCGCGCAGCGTCTTGGCTTGGGAAGGGATGGAGCGGAACACCGCGCCCATGCCACCGAGATGGCGGAAGACGTTGACGCGAAAGCGCCCCACACCCTCCAGCGAGTAGGCGAAATCGGCTGAGTCGCGTTTCGCGAAATCGGCGCGGGCTGCGGCCGACATGATCTGCAGCAGCACCTCCTCGGCGCGGGCCGCTGCCAGCGGCTCGTTCGCCATCGGCTGCAGTTCGCCGTACAGGCGCATGCGTGGCGGCTCGCCCGCGATGAAATGCAGATCCGAGCCGCGCTTGGCGGCGACGTGGCCGAGGTGCTCGTCGATCGCGTTGACGATCGCCGGCCGGGCGGAGGTCGGGTCAGCCGTTGACATCGACTTTCGGCAGCATGGCGGTGTCGGTGACGAAGCGGGTGAACAGGGCCTTGTCGCCCGCGAAGCGGAAGGCGTCGTCGGGATCGACCTCCTTGCGCTGGATCGCCTCGAGCAGCGCCTGGTCCATCATCTGCATGCCGAGGTCGCGCCCCGTCTGCAGCTGCGAGGGGATCTGGTGGGTCTGGTCGGTCATGATCAGCTTGGCGATGGCGCGGGTCATGACCATGATCTCGACGACGGCGCGCCGGCCGCGGCCGTCCGGGGTCTTCACCAGTGTCTGGGTGATGACGGCCAGCAAGCTCTGCGAAAGGAAGCTCTTGGTCTGCTCGCGCATCTCGCCGGGCAGCGCGTCGATCACGCGGTCGATGGTCTTGACCGCGCCCGTGGTGTGCAGCGTGCCGAGCACCAGGTGCCCGGTCTCGGCAGCCGTCATGGCCATCGAGATGGTCTCCGCATCGCGCATTTCGCCGACCAGGATGACGTCGGGGTCCTCGCGCAGGGACGCGCGGATGCCCTCGGCGAAACTCGGCAGGTGGGTGCCCAGCTCGCGCTGGATCACCTGCGAACGCTTGCTTCGGTGGACGAACTCGATCGGGTCTTCGAGCGAGATGATATTGAGGTTCTGCGTGCTGTTCAGGTGGTCGATCATCGCCGCGAGCGTGGTCGACTTGCCGGTGCCGGTGGAACCGGTCACGAGGATCATGCCCTGGTGGTGATCGCAGAGCCGGGTGATGACCTTGGGCAGGTTCATCTTGTCGAGGCGCGGGATGGCGCCCGGGATGAAGCGGAACGTGGCGCCGACCCCGGTTTCCTTGCGGAACACGTTGACGCGAAAGCGCCCGCCATCCTCGGAAACGTAGGAGAAGTCGACGTCGCGGCCCTGGCCGAAGCGCTCCTGCTGGCCGGGGGTCAGGATCTCGTTGACGTAGCTCTCGAGTTCCGCAGCCCCGAGGTCGCGGAACTTGATCGGCATGAGGTCGCCGTGCAGACGGAGCATCGGCGGGACCCCGACCGCCAGGTGCACGTCGGAACAACCCTGGGCCAGGCCGAGCTTCAGGAAGGCATCTATGCGTGGCATGGCCCTGGCAGCTCCGCTACAGGCCGGCAGCCTGGACGGCGATGCGCAGTTCGTCCATGGACTCGAAGCGCTTCGTCTTGTCGATTTCCATGGCCCGGCGCACCACGGCGGCAAGCGCCGGCGGAATCTGCGGATTGATCTCCTCGCAGGGTTTGCATTTGCCCTGCACGTGCTGGTACATCACCGACATGTGGTCGCCCTTGGAGTAGGGCGGCACGCCGGCTAGCATCTCGTACATGATTACCCCGAGGCTGTAGACGTCGGCGCGGTGGTCGACTTTCTTGCCGAGGATCTGCTCGGGCGCCATGTACTTCGGCGAGCCGATGACGTAGCCGGTCTTGGTGAGTTGCGTGTCGGCGTGCGAGGCGACCGCGGCGACACCGAAGTCGACGATCTTCAGCAGCCCTTCGTCGTTGATCAGGATGTTGGCGGGCTTCAGGTCACGGTGCACGATGCCGACCTGGTGGGCGACCTCCATGCCCGTGGCGATGTCGACGACCCACCCGGCGGATTTCTCGAACGGCAGGCCCTTCTTGTCGCCGAGTTCGGCGCCAAGCGTGTGGGAGGGAAAGTACTCCATCGAGATCGCGTAGTTGCCGCCGAGGCTGAGGAAGTCGTAGATGCGGATGACGTTGCGGTGCGTGATCTTGCGCGAGTAGCGCAGCTCGTGCACGAAGCGCTTCATCATCTCCTCGTCCTGGCTCACGTTGGGATTCAGGAACTTGAGGATGAGGCGCTCGTCGACGACCGTGTCCTCGACCAGCACCACGGTGCCGAAGGCACCCTTGCCGATCTTCTGGATGAACTTGTAGCGGTTTTCGATCATGTCGCCCGGCGCGAGCGCGGTGAAATCGAACTTCTGCGCGCTCTCGGCGGCCCGTACGATCTTTTCCACCTCCGCCGGCTCGACCAGCAGCGTACGGCCGGGTGCCGCCAGCTGTTCCCGGTGTTGGGCGGCTTCGACGGCGGTCGTCGAGAAGCGGTTGTCGAGCTTGACGACGGCCTCGGCCGCGGCCTTGGCGATGGTCTCGTCGGCGCCGGCCATGAACGGCTGCAGTTTCGACTTGACGGTATTGGCGTTCTGCTGATCGGCCAGGCGCGCGACCGCGCTAACCGCCTCGAGGCGGATGGCCTTGTCGGCATGATCGAGCAGCGGCAGGAGGCTCGGCATGATCTTCGAGTCGCCGAGCCGGCCGAGGGCACGCACCGCTGCCGGCGCGGAGCGCACGTCACCGCCGAGCATCTGCACCAGCGCCGGTACGGCCTTCGGGCTGCCGATCTCGGCGAGGGCATCGGCGGCGCGTTCGCGGACCCACCAGTCCTTGTCGCGGGTTGCGGCCATGAGGTGCTCGACGGCGCGCTCGTCCCGGGTCTGGTTGAGGATCTCGATCGCTGCGCGCCGGATATTCTCGTTCTGGTCGCGCACCAGTTGCAGGACGGCATCCATGACCTTCGGACCACCGATCTTGGCGAGCGCATCGGCGGCGCGCGAACGCACCCACCAGTCGCTGTCCTCGAGGGCCGCCAGCAGGTACTTGAGGGTGGCGACGTCGGCAATGCCGTTGAGGACTTCGACCGCCGCGCGCCGGGCATCCTCGCTCTCGTCGCGCAGCACCTCGAGGAGGTGCTTCATGGTGTCGGGGTGGTTCGCGCGTACCACCAGGTCGACGGCCTTGGCGCGCGCCTCCATGTCCGGGTCACGCAGCAGGCCGCAGAGCAGGGCAAGGTTGCGCTCGCCCGGCATGTTCTCGACCGCAAGCAGCGCCGCTTTGCGCACCGCCTTGTTACGGTCCTTGAGCTGTCCCTCGAGCGCCTTGGCGACGTCCGGGCGGTTGAAACGCGACAGCACCTCGATCACGTGTACCCGCAGCGCCGGGTCCTTGCCCTCGAGGCGGTTGATGAGCTCGGGGACCAGATCCGGCGTGGCGACCTCGCCGATGATCCGGAACACAGCCGCCTTCTCGCGCGGTTCGAGGTCGTAGGCGCGACGCAGCAGTTCGCGCACGTTGAGGCGCGCCTGCTGGGCGCGCAGCACGTCGATCAGTGCCGAGACCGGGACTTCGTCCTGCCCGAGATAGGTGAGGAGCTGGTTCGGGTCGTAGCCTGGTGCGGCCGCCAGGGCGGCGGCAGCACCGGCTACGCAGCGCGCGTTGCCGTTGCCGAGGCCGGCGGCGACTTCCTTGAGCGTACGCTCGTTGACGTGGGTCGCCAGGGTCTGCACCAAGGCGGTCGCCTGGTCGCGCTCGGCGCTGGCGAAGGCCTCGATCAGCTTGGGGATGGCCGGGGCGCCGAGTTTGCGCAGGGCTTCGATGGCCTTGCGCGCTTCCGGGGCCTTCATGTCGCGCTCGGCCAGCAGCTGCGCGATGGAACGCTCCGCCTTGTATGTGCTGATGAACTTCATGACCCCGGGGATTCGTCCCTGTCCGCGCACGCACACCACAGCCGCACAGCGCCCACCACTGTCGCGGGTTATGTCAATGAGGTTACGCCGGGCTCGCGCCACGCACCGCCGGCATTATGCCACAGCCCCGCGCACGCTCCGGCCCGGGAACCGGCACCGATGTCCCCGGGCGCACCTTCATCGATCGGGTACAATGTGACCGCTCCGCTTCCCCGCATACTGTTAACAACGTCACGAATCATGTCCGACTCCATCGCCGCCGATATGCAGCGTGCCGTCGCTGCCGTTCCCGTGCCCGGTGTCGACGCCACGCTTGCGGTCGTCGGTGCCCGGATCGAGACCCGCGTCACGGCCGATGGCCACGCGGTTGCCGTGCATCTCGGATTCCCGGCCGCGGGCATCCGTGCCGAGCTGGAAACCGCTGTGGCCGCAGCCGCACGTACCGCGGCCGGCGGCACCGCCCCGGTCCAGGTGAGCATCGACTGGTCGATCGTCTCGCGCGCTCCGCAGGGCGGCCTGTCGCCACTGCCCGGGGTGAAGAACGTCATCGCGGTGGCCTCCGGCAAGGGTGGCGTCGGCAAGTCGACCACTGCGGCCAACCTGGCGCTCGCACTGGCTGCCGAGGGTGCGCGTGTCGGTCTCGTCGACGCCGATGTCTACGGTCCAAGCCAGCCGACGATGCTCGGTGTGGCCGGGCGCCAGCCGGGAAGCCGCGACGGCAAGACCTTCGAACCGCTGCCGGCCCACGGCCTGCAGGTCATGTCGGTCGGCTTCCTGGTCGATGACTCCCAGGCGATGATCTGGCGCGGGCCGATGGTGACCCAGGTGGTCAACCAGCTCATCTTCCAGACGGCGTGGCACGATCTCGACTACCTCGTCGTCGATCTGCCGCCCGGTACCGGCGACACCCAGCTCACCCTCAGCCAGAAGGTGCCGGTGGCCGGCGTGGTGATCGTCACGACACCGCAGCAGGTGGCGATGCAGGTGGCGCGCCGCGGCCTGAAGATGTTCGAGAAGGTCAGCGTGCCGCTGCTCGGCATCATCGAGAACATGAGCAGCTTCGTCTGTCCGAAGTGCAGTCACGAAGAGCCGCTGTTCGGCGCCGGGGGCGGAGCCGACCTCGCTGCCGAATGCGGCATTCCGCTGCTCGGTGCGATCCCGCTCGATCGCACCATCCGGGCGCAGACCGATGCCGGCCGCCCGCCGGTGGTTGCCGAGCCGCAGGGCGTCCTGGCGCAGCGTTACCGCGAGATCGCGCGGCGCACAGCGGCAGCCCTGGCACGCCGCCCGGCCGACCAGAAGCACAAGTTTCCGCGCATCGTGGTCGAGCCCGGCCGATGACCATCAGGTCGGACCGATGGATCCGCCGCATGGCGGAGCAGCACGGCATGATCGAGCCGTTCGAGCCGGGCCAGGTGCGCACGGTCGGTGACCAGCGTGTCATCTCCTTCGGCACCTCGAGCTATGGTTACGACGTGCGCTGTGGCAGCCAGTTCAAGGTGTTCACGAACATCAACTCGACGATCGTCGACCCGAAGGCCTTCGACAAGTCGAGTTTCGTCGACATGGAAGGCGAGGTCTGCATCATCCCGCCGAACTCCTTCGCACTCGCGGCCACCGTGGAATACTTCCGGATTCCGCGCACCGTGCTGACCGTGTGTCTCGGCAAGTCGACCTACGCGCGCTGCGGCATCATCGTCAACGTGACTCCGCTCGAGCCCGAGTGGGAAGGGCACGTGACGCTGGAGTTCTCCAACACCACGCCGCTGCCCGCACGGATCTACGCCAACGAAGGCGTGGCACAGATGATCTTCTTCGAGTCCGACGAGCCCTGCGAGACGTCCTACAGGGACCGCGGCGGCAAGTACCAGGGCCAGCGCGGGGTCACCCTGCCGCGGACCTGAGTGCGGTTGGAGACCGTGCCGTGTGAGCGGCCTGTTTTCAGCCGCGAACAGTTTCCTGTCGACAGGACAAAAAAGCCGGCGCAAGCGCCGGCTTTTTCGTGCAGCCCGTGCGTGGCGTGACCGTCAGCGCGATTCCTTCTCGATGAGCTTGTCCACCAGACCCGCCGGCACGTCGGCGTAGTGGGCGAACTCCATGGTGAAGGTGCCGCGGCCGCTGGTGGCGGAACGCAGGAAGTTGATGTAGCCGAACATCTCCGCCAGCGGGATGAAGCCCTGCACGAATGCCTGCGTACCCTTCTGGCCCTGGTCGGTGACCTGGCCGCGGCGCCGGTTGACGTCGCCGATGATGTCGCCGAGATACGTGCTCTCGGTGACGACCTCGACGCGCATGATCGGCTCGAGCAGCTTAGGACGACTGGCCTTGTGGGCCTCGCGGAACATCGCCCGGCCGGCGATCTCGAAGGCGAGCGCCGAACTGTCGACATCGTGGTACTTGCCGTCGATGAGCCGTGCCCTGAAATCCACCACCTCGTAGCCGGCAACCTGGCCTTTCCTGGCCTCGGTGCGGATGGCGTATTCGACCGAGGGGATGAACTCGCGCGGAATGCGCCCGCCGACGATCTCGTCGGAGAACTCCACCCCGCTGCCTGGCTGCAGCGGCTCGAAGATCATCTTGACCTCGGCGTACTGGCCCGAGCCGCCCGACTGCTTCTTGTGCGTGTAGGTGTGCTCGACGACGGTGCCGAAGGCCTCGCGGAAGCTGACCCGCGGCTTGCCCATGTTGGCCTCGACGCCGAGTTCGGTGCGCATGCGGTCGATGGTGACCTCGAGATGCAGCTCGCCCATGCCCTTGAGCACGGTCTGGCCGGTTTCCTGGTCGACCTCGAGCCTGAGCGAGGGGTCGGCCTTCACCATCTTGTAGATTGCGGTGGACATCTTGTCGACGTCGGCGCGGGTCTTCGGTTCGACCGAGACGCTGATCACCGGGTCCGGGAAGCGCATGCGCTCCAGCAGGGCGGGGTGATCGGGATCGGAGAGCGAGTCGCCGGTCTCGGTATCCTTCATGGACACGAAGGCGCAGATGTCACCGGCCCGGGCCTCCTCGATGTCCTTGGTGGCATTGGCATGGACCTCGACGATGCGGCCGATGCGCTCCTTCTTGCCGCGCGTGACGTTGATCAGCGTGTCACCCTTCTTGATCACACCGGAGTAGATGCGCACGAAGGTCAGTGTGCCGAACTGGTCGTTGATAACCTTGAAGGCGAGCGCGCGCGCCGGGGCGTCGTCGCGCACCTCCTGCGTGCCGATGGTCTTGCCGTCCGGGTCCACCATGGCGATGCCGCCGTTCTCACCGGGGTAGGGCAGGTAGTCGACCACGGCGTCGAGGAGTTGCTGCACGCCCTTGTTCTTGAACGACGAGCCGCAGAGTACCGGCACCAGCTGGCCGCTCACGGTGCCCTTGCGGATGCAGGCCTTGAGCACCGCCGGGTCGAATTCGCCGGTCTCGACGAACTGCATGAAGGCGTCGTCGTCCATCGCCAGCGCGTGCTCGAGTGCGTCCTGGCGCAGCTTCGGGATGTTGGCGATCCACTCGTTGTCGCCCGCCGAGGCGAACTTGAAGCGTGACGCCAGCTGGTCGAGCGCCACGGTCTCCCACTCCGCTTCCTTGCTGTCGCCCTGCCAGACATAGGCGACACCGGCGATGAGATCGGCCATGCCGGTGAACTCGTCGTGGCTGCCGATCGGCACGTGACAGAGCACGACGTTGGCACCGAGGCGCTCGCGGATGCCCTTCAGGCAGTGGCCGAAGTTCGCACCCATGCGATCCATCTTGTTGACGTAACAGATGCGCGGCACGTTGTACTGGTTGGCCAGGCGCCAGTTGGTCTCGGTCTGCGGCTCGACACCCGCCACCCCGTCGAACACCACCACGGCACCGTCGAGCACGCGCAGGCTGCGGTTGACCTCGATGGTGAAGTCGACGTGCCCCGGGGTGTCGATCAGGTTGAGCTGGTGCCCCTTCCATTCGGTGGTGACCGCGGCGCTCTGGATGGTGATGCCGCGCTTGCGTTCCTGTTCCAGGTAGTCGGTGGTCGTGCTGCCCTTGCCGTCCTTGGTGTCGTGCACCTCGACGATCTGGTGCTTGCGCCCGGTGAAATACAGCACGCGCTCGGTGGTCGTGGTCTTGCCCGCATCGATGTGCGCGACGATGCCGAAGTTGCGGTAGAGCTTGAGGTCTTTCTTCCTGGCCATGGTCTTGACTTCTGGAGTTGAACGGTTGAACCCGCCCCCGGGCGCGAGCCCGGAGGGATTACGAGCGCGAATAACCGGTCATTCTATCCTGTTGTGGTGGCGTGGAGCCAACCCCCTGTGGCGACGATCCGGGCGGGCGGCAGCGGGACGGTGCCGATCAGGGGATCGGGCGGCCCTCGTCGACCACGACCGGCGCGGCCAGGGGCGCACCGTCGAGCCAGGGTCCGCCGTCGCACCAGGCCAGGCGGCCGCTGGCGAACCACTGCAGGGCGCGCGGGTAGATGAGGTACTCGCCGTGCTGGACCCGCCCGCGCAGCGAGTCCTCGGTGTCGTCGGGATGGATGGCCACCCGGTACTGCAGCACGGCAGGTCCGGCATCGAGCGCCGGAATCACGAAGTGCACGGTGCTGCCGTGCCAGCATTCGCCCGCGGCGAGAGCGCGCCGGTAGGTGTCGAGCCCGGGGAATTTTGGCAGCAGTGAAGGGTGGACATTGAGCATGCGGCCGCGGTAGTGGTCGACGAGTTCTGCCGGCAGGATGCGCATGAAGCCGGCGAGGACAACGACATCCGGGGCCAGGCGCGCGAGCGTGGCGGCGAGTTCGCTGGCGAAAGCGGCGCGGTCGCGGCTCGTCCGGTAATCGATCGTCCAGGCGCCGATGCCCGCGACGCGGGCCCGGTCGAGGGCCAACACCCCGGGCCGGTCGCTGACGACACCGACGAGCTGCAGCGCCAGCTCATCGCGCGCCACCGCGTCGATCATGGCCTGCAGGTTGGTGCCGCCGCCGGAAACCAGCACGACGGCGCGCGGTGCGGCAGACCGGGGTGTCATGCCGCGATGTGGACCTGGCCGCTGCCGGTGCGGATCTCGCCGATGACGGACACCGTTTCGCCGGCGGCGCGCAGGCGGTCGGCGGCGCGCTCGGCATCCGCGTGCGCCACCGCGACCACCATGCCGATGCCACAGTTGAAAGTGCGCAGCATCTCGTCCTCGGCCACGCGCCCGCTCGCCTGGAGCCAGGCAAAGATCTCGGGGCGGGGCCACCGCTTCGAATCGATGCAGGCATCGGCATCGGCCGGCAGCACCCGCACTACGTTGCCGGGCAGCCCGCCCCCGGTGATGTGGGCAAGGGCGTGTACGTCGCAGGCCGCGATCAGGTCGAGCAGTGGGCGCACGTAGAGGCGGGTTGGTGCGAGCAGTTCGCGGCCCAGCGTCGTGCCGTGCCATGGCCGGTCGACGGCGCCCGGTTCGCGGGCGAGGATGTGCCGGATGAGCGAGTAGCCGTTCGAGTGGGCGCCGCTGGAGGCGAGTCCGAGCAGCACGTCGCCGGGCCGTACCCGCGAGCCGTCGATGAGACGGTCGCGGTTGACGACCCCCACGGCAAACCCGGCGAGGTCGATATCGCCGGGAGCGTACATGCCCGGCATCTCGGCAGTCTCGCCGCCGAGCAGGGCACAGCCGCTGGCGGTACAGCCGGCGGCAATGCCACCGATGACGGCCTCGGCCTGGGCGAGCGAGAGTTGTCCCGTGGCGTAGTAGTCGAGGAAGAACAGGGGTTCGGCGCCCTGGACCACGATGTCGTTCACACACATGGCGACAAGGTCGATCCCGACCGTGTCGAGGATGCCCAGGTCGAGCGCCAGCCGCAGCTTGGTGCCCACGCCATCCGTGCCGGCGACCAGCACCGGTTGCGGATATTTCTGCAGGTCGATCTCGAACAGGCCGCCGAAGCCGCCGATGCCGCCGAGCAGGCCCGGCCTTGCGGTACGTCGTGCCAGCGGCTTGATGCGTTCGACGAGTTCATCACCGGCATCGATGTCGACGCCGGCATCCTTGTAGGTCAGCGGGGTGTGCGAACTCATGCGGGTCCTGTGGCGGCTGAAGACGGCGTGCCATGCACGCCGGCACCGGGCGGGGCATGACTATAATAGTGCAGGCACAGGAGCGGGCGCATGATGCAGGGGTTCTGCGGGCGGGCGGGCCGATGGCGATGGCCATGGGTCGCATTGCTGGCACTGGTGAGTGCCGCGCCTGCCGGGGCGGTCCGGGTCACGGACCTGTACGCCGAGTCGGTGCCGCTTGCGGATTCGACCGCAGGCGCACAGGCACAGGCGTTCGCCGAGGCCCTGCGGCGGGTGCTCGTCAAGGTGAGCGGCCAGGAGGCCACGGCTGCCGACGCCGGCGTGCTCCAGCGTTTCGGTGATCCCGCGACGCTGATCCAGCAGTACCGCCGCGAATCGTCCGGGCTCCTGTGGGCGCAGTTCGACCCGGTTGCCGTGCGCCGTGGCCTGGAAGCTGCCGGCCTGCCGGTGTGGGGCGAGGAGCGGCCCCTGACCGTGGCCTGGATCGCCTTCGACGACGGCACTGGCGGCCGCGACGTGCTGGCCGCGGGAACCTCCGAAGCGGGGCAGGGGGCGGCACTGCGCGAAGACCTGCTCGGCACCGCCAGGACGCGCGGCATACCGCTGGCGTTGCCCCTGCGCGATTCGCAGGACCTCGCCGCGGTGTCCTGGGCCGACATCTGGGGAGAATTCACCGCGCCGCTGGTTGCGGCATCCGCCCGCTACGGTGCCGATGCCATCCTCGTGGGACGGGTGCGGCTTTTTCCGCCCGGCATGAACGACGCGCGCTGGACGCTACTCGTCGGCGAGGAGCGGCTGGAATGGCGTGGCAGCGTTGCCGACGGCCCGAACGGGCTCGCCGAACGGCTCGCACAGCGGCTTGCCGTCGGCGGTGCGGCGACGGGCGGTAGCACGGTGCGCCTTGCCGTGAGCGGAATCGGCAGCCTCGAGCAGTACGGCACGGTGCTGGCCGGCCTGCAGGGGCTCGACGCCGTCGCGTCGCTCGCCGTCGTTGAACTCGCTGGTGATCGCGTGGTCTTCCAGCTCGGCCTGCGCGCAGACCATGCGCGACTCGTCCGCGCGCTCGCCGTGGCGCGGCTGCTCGAGCCAGCCGACACGGCGGCCACGACACCGGACGCGGCGGTCATGAACTACCGCCTCGTGGGTCTGCCCTGACCGTTGCGGTGACGCTTTCGCTCCATGCTGCGCGCTGCCGACATCCCTAACGCGATCTGCATCCTGCGGATCCTGCTCGTGGCACCGACCGTGCTGGCCCTGCTCGGGGGCCGCTACCCGCTGGCACTCACCCTGGTCTGCATCGCCGGCTTCTCGGATGCGCTCGACGGCTATCTCGCCAAGCGCTTCGACTGGCGCAGCCGGCTCGGCGGCCTGCTCGATCC
Source organism: uncultured Chromatiaceae bacterium (assembly GCA_964415505.1). Lineage (GTDB taxonomy): Bacteria > Pseudomonadota > Gammaproteobacteria > Steroidobacterales > QUBU01. The sequence continues at coordinate 21,636 of CAYQAR010000047.1, forward strand.
GCTCGCCGACAAGCTGCTGCTGGTGTCCCTGTTCGTGGCACTGGCCTGGCTCGGGCACATTCCCGCCTGGCTGGCGGGTGTTGTCATCGGCCGCGACGCCGTCATCGTCACGGGCGGCCTCAGCTTCAATTTCCTGGTCGGGCCGGTGCAGCCGGAGCCGTCGCGGGCGAGCAAGCTCAACACGCTCGCGCAGCTCGTCTGCATTGCCACGGTGCTGGCCGGGCAGCTGACTGCCTGGCCGCTGGCGGGTGCGGTGACCGCGACCGGAGCGTTCGTGCTGGTCACCAGCGTGGTGAGCGGACTCGATTACGTGATCCGCTGGAGCACGCGCGCCCTCGCGGCACGGACCTGACGGCATGGAGCAGCTCGCCCTCGACATCCGGCTTGCCGCCCACGCCGTGTTCGCCAGCTATCACCCGGGACCCAATGCCCTGGCGGTGGCGAGGCTGCAGCAGATGGTGGCGGGTGCCGGCGAGCGCATCCTCTGGCTGTGGGGTGCGGCCGGGGTCGGCAAGACCCACCTGCTGCAGGCGAGCGTGGCCGCTGCACACGGCCGTGGACAGCGCACCGCCTACCTGCCGCTCGGTGAGTTGCAGGCCCTCGATCCGGGTGTCCTGGCCGGGCTGAGCGGCTACGAGTTCGTGACACTCGACGACGTCGGTGCCGTGGCCGGCCGGCCGGACTGGGAGCGCGCGTTGCTGCACCTGTACGAGGGCCTCGTTGCCGCCGGCTGCCGGCTGGCGGCGACCGGTGCCGCACCACCGGCGCAACTCGGGTTCGGACTCGGCGATCTGGCTTCGCGATTCACTGCCGGCGGGGTGTTCCGGCTCGAGTCCCTCGCCGAGGCCGATTGCCTGCTGGCGCTGCGCCGGCGCGCCGAGTGGCTCGGCTGCACGCTGCCTGACGAAACCGCCCAGTACCTGCTTACCCGCGCCGATCGGCGCATCGGCGCTCTCTGTGCCTTGCTCGACCGCCTCGATCGCGCGGCGCTCGCCGCCCAGAAGCGGCTTACGATCCCGTTCGTGCGCGCGGTGCTGGAGTCAGCGAACTCCTGAGCGCTGCGGGTGCTCAGCGCCGCCGCTCGACGTCCAGGGCGGAGAGGAAGACCCCTATGGTGAGGGCAGCGAATACGCCTGCCGTGAGGCGCCAGGATGGATTCACCAGCAGTTCCATGACCGCATAGGCGAAGTAGGGCAGCATGACGATCGCGGTGGCGATGGCCCAGCGCGGCAGCCGCAGTGCGCCGCAGACCGCCAGCAGGCCGAGCAACAGCGCTGCCGCCCATGATCCTGCACCACGCCCGGCCGGCACCAGCAGCACGGCGACCAGCGCGCCGAGACCGGCCAGCGTGAGCGAACGCGAGGTCCGCGCGCTCAAGCCTCTGGCCGCGCCGCGAGGCGCACGGCGAGACCGGCCACGCGCCGGCCGAGATGTTCGGCGATGCGGGCCTCCTCGGCGCTGGGCTGCGTGGCGTTCTGGTCGGGGGCGAAGTGACTCGCGCCGTAAGGTGTGCCGCCGGTGCGGGTAGCGCTGAGTGCGGGTTCGCCGAAAGGCACGCCGACCAGCAGCATGCCGTGGTGGAGCAGCGGCAGCGCCATCGACAGCAGCGTCGTTTCCTGCCCGCCGTGCAGGGTGCTGGTCGAGGTGAACACCCCGGCGGGCTTGCCCGCCAGGGCGCCGGCCAGCCATTCGGCACCGGTGCCGTCGAGGAAATGCTTGAGCGGCGCGGCCATGTTGCCGAAGCGCGTCGGACTGCCGAGCAGCAGGCCGGCGCAGTCGCGCAGGTCCTGCGTGGTGGCATAGGGCGCGCCGCTGTCCGGTACCGGCGGCAGGCGCGTCTCGGTTTGCGGACCGACCGGCGGTACGGTACGCAGGCGTGCCCGTGCGCCGGCGACGGCATTGACCCCACGGGCGACCTGTGCGGCGAGCGCTGCGGTCGAGCCGTGGCGGGAGTAGTACAGGACGAGGATCTCGGCGGTCACGGCAGTTGCTCCTTCCAGCCGCTATTCTAGCGGCCTGCCCGGCGGCACCGTGCAGGTCACACGCAGGAAACCGGCTGCCATGGAACAGGACATCGTCGCCCGGCGCTTCATCGTCACCGGCAAGGTGCAAGGGGTATTCTTCCGTGCCAGCACGGCGCGCGAAGCTACCCGCCTCGGCCTTCGTGGCCATGCCTTGAACCGGCCGGACGGCGCGGTGGAGGTGCTCGCCGTCGGTACTGAAGCTGCGATCAAGGAACTGCAACGCTGGCTGCACCGCGGACCACCAGCGGCACAGGTCATGCGTGTGGCCGAAGAGACCCTCCGGCTCGCGGACTGTGCGGACCTGGCGAGCTTTCGCACCGGCTGACGGCGGCGCGCTACTGCCGGAACCAGCGCGTGCGCAGCCGGTCGAGCACCTTCTGCGGATATTCGCTCCGGCCGAGGCTGCCGTTGTAGCGGGCGAGAGCCTCCATCCAGTCGCGGCCCGAGCGCTCGTAGTAGTGGCTGAGGATGGTGCAGCCCATGAGGATGTTGTCCTCGACGTCGACCAGACGGCGGCGGCCGAGCTCCTCACGCCAGAACGGCATGACCTGCATCAGGCCCTGGGCGCCGGCGCTCGAGACGGCGTAGGGATTGAATGCGCTCTCGATGTCGATGACCGCGAGCACCATCTCCGGCGGCAGGTCGGCGCGTGTGGCCTCCCGGTGTACGGCCTTGAGGATGTCGACCCGCAGCTGCGGATCCGGTACCTGTTTGCGCAGCCGGCCGCCCATGTCCATGAGCCAGACATCGGCGTCGAAGCGGTCCTTGAAGCTGTCTGCGCTGGCAAGCGCCGCGCGCACGCGCTCGCGCAGCTCCGGCGTCGGCTCCTGGCCG
>CAYQAR010000048.1:0-24127 GCA_964415505.1 uncultured Chromatiaceae bacterium
TTGATCGGGCACGACCGCCATTGCGGCAGTCGTGCCCGGGCATTGGATCTGGTGGAGGCGGCGGGAATCGAACCCGCGTCCGCAAGCCCTACGCCATGAGCTCTACATGCTTATTCCGCCTTTGTTCTCACTGGCGGCTACCCGACGGACAGGGAAGACCGACAGCCAGTCCGGTGTGGGCTTTAGCGTTCGGACCCCGGACGAGCCCTGGCGCGATCTTGTGATTGATAACCCCGGCATCTGCTTCCGCACAAGCACGGACTCAGCCCGAGGGCTCAAGACTGTTTTTTAGGCAGCGAGAGCGTAGTTGTCGTCGTTCGCAACTATTGGTTTGCAGATGGTTTAACGAGGTGATCTGCACCTCGGCATGCACCCAGGGTTTCGCGACCCACGTCGAAACCAGGTCGCCCCCATGGTCACCCGGTATGACCGCGATGACCCAGAATAGTTTAGGCCTGTGTCGTCGCCGGCCACAATGACCGCCGTCGCAGGCGGCACCGGAACCGGCCCGCTGATGGCGGTCTTCACCCGGACTTGCGGACCAGCCGCTGGCGCTGCCGTTCCCAGTCGCGTGCCTTGATGCTGGCCCGCTTGTCGTGCTGCTTCTTGCCCTTCGCTAGGCCGAGGGCGAGCTTCGCCCGGCCGTTCTTCCAGTACAGGGTGAGGGGCACGAGCGTGTAGCCCTCGCGCTCGACGGCGCCGATGAGGCGGTCGAGTTCGCGGCGGTGGAGCAGCAGCTTGCGTGGGCGCACCGGTGCGGCCTCGACGTGGGTCGATGCCGAAGCCAGCGGCGAGACGTTGACGCCGATCAGCCAGGCCTCGTTGTCGCGGATGATGCCGTAGCCCTCGCCGAGGTTCGCGCGCCCCTCACGCAGGCTTTTCACCTCCCAGCCCTGCAGGGCGAGGCCGGCTTCGAGCTGATCCTCGATGAAGAAGTCGTGGCGTGCCTTGCGATTCTCGGCGATGACCTTGCGCTCGGCGTCGCGTGGTTTCGTGGCGCGTGGTTTCATGCTGAGTGGTTGAGCAGGCGATATCGTTGTTTCACAATCCCGGCATCTTACGCCGGGCCGCGTCTGCGCAGGGTTGCGCGCCGTGCCGGCGGGCGGAAATCCATGCGGCAGGTTGAGCGCAGCGCACTCGTTCCGTATCCGGCGGAAGCCATGTTCGATCTGGTGGCCGACATCGGGTCGTATCCCGCGTTCCTGCCCGGATGCACTGCGGCCCGCGTCCGCCCCGGCGATGGGGGTTGCGTCATCGGCACCATGGTGCTGGCCCAGGGACCACTCAGCCTCGAGTTCAGCACACGCAACGAACTCGCACGGCCCACGCGCATCGGCATGACGCTGCTCGACGGGCCTTTCCGGGCGCTAGAGGGCGCGTGGGAATTCCGCCCGCTTGGCGATGCAGGTTGCAGGGTCTCGCTGCGCCTGCAGTTCGCGTTTCGCAACGGCGCCACGGAACTGCTGCTCGGGCCGTTCTTCGAGTCGATCTGCAACCGGCTGGTGGACGCCTTCGTCAGGCGCGCGCGCGATAAGGCCCGTTGAGCGTCATGGCTCAGCCCGGGCGGTCGAAGGGCACGTCGGTGCGGATCCCGGTGACCTTGTCGTCCGTGAACGTCACGATCAGCCAGCGCTTCTCTTCGCGGCGGCTGCCACCGCGGCGGAAGTAATAGACGTAGTCCCAGCGGTCCTTGTGGAACGGATCCGGCGCCACCGGGGTGCCGAGGAGGAACCGGACCTGGCTGCGGGTCATGCCGGGCTTGACGCCTTCAACGTCCACATCGTCGAGGAGGTTGCCCTGCTGCACATCGACGCGGTACACGCAGCCGGTGACGAGCGTGGCGACGGCGGAGAGCAGGGTGCGGCGGCTGAAGCGGGCGTCGTTCATGCGCTGGACGATATGGCAGGGTGGTGTGGGCTGACAGCGGCATCATAATCGATGCCGGCATGGCGATCACCGCACGGACCGGCCAGCTGCTCAGCCGGCCCGCCGTGGCCGGGCGCCCGCCAGCATCTCGCGTGCATGCGCCCGGGTGCGCTCGGTGATCGTCACGCCGCCCAGCATGCGGGCGATCTCCTCGACCCGGTCGGCACCCTTCAGTTCGCGGATTCCGGTCCGCGTCGAGCGTGCCCCGGAAACCTTGGACACGGCGAGGTGGTGGTCGGCCTGGCTCGCGACCTGCGCCAGGTGGGTCACGCACAGGACCTGGCGCCCGGTGCTGAGCCTGCGCAGCGATTGGCCGACAATCTCGGCGACGCCGCCGCCGATCCCGGCATCGACTTCGTCGAAGACCAGTGTGGGTGCCCCATGGGCGGCCATCGCCACGGCCTGGATGGCGAGGCTCAGCCGCGAGAGTTCGCCGCCCGAGGCGACGCGGGCCAGCGGTCCCGGCGGCTGTCCAGCATTGGTGGTCACCTGGAATTCGACCTGGTCGGCCCCTGACGGCCCCGCCTGCGCGGGTGCCAGGGTCGCGACCTGGACGCAGAACGTCGCCGCCGGCATGCCAAGCTCGTGCAGGTTGGCGGTGACGGCTGCGGCCAGCGATGCAGCTGCCTGAAGACGCGCGCCGTGCAGCCGTTCGCAGGCGTCGCCGAAGGCGCTGGCCTGTCGTGTGGCCTCGGCGGCGATCTGCTCCAGCCGCTCGTCGCTGGCGTCGATGCGGACCAGCTCGGCCTCGACGGCATCCAGACGCTGCCACAGCGCTTCCGGTGTCGAGCGTTGACGACGGGCCAGCTCCTGCGCGGCTGCCAGTCGCGATTCGACGGCCTCCTGGCGTCCAGGATCGTGTTCCAGGGTATCGAGCCGGCGGCGCAGCTCGTTCGCGGTATCGGCAACCTGAATGAGCACCTGCGCCAGGGTTGCCGCTGGCTGTGCCAGCGCCGGATCCAGTTGGGCGAGTGCGGCGATCTCGCGCGTGGCCGAACCGATCAGGTCATGGGCCGAACCCTCGTCGGCGTCGTAGATGCGATCGAGGACCTGGCCGACGCCCGCGCTGATGCGCCCGGCATTGGCGAGGACAGTGCGTTCCTGCTCGAGGGCTTCGACCTCCCCGGGCTGCAGGGCCAGGGCACGCAGCTCGCCGAGCTGGTAGGCGAGCAGATCGCGGCGGGCGAGCCGGTCGGCCTGGGCTTCGCGCAGCCCGCAGCGCTCGGACTCCAGCGCCCGCCAGCGGGCCCAGGCGCTGGCAACCTCGGCGACCAGCTGGTCGTGGCGGCCATGAGCATCGAGCACGTCGCGCTGCGTGGCACGGGACAGCAGCGACTGGTGGGCGTGCTGTCCGCAGATCTCCACGAGCCGGGTGCCGAGCTCGCGCAGCTGCTCGAGGGGTACGGGCTGGCCGTTCAGGTAGCCGCGCGAACGGCCCTCCGCGGTGATCACGCGGCGCAACTGGCATTCGTCGGCGCCGTCGAGGTCGCGGGCGGCCAGCCAGGCGCGCACGTCGTCGGCCCCGTCGAGGTCGAAGACCGCCGTGACCTCGGCCTTCTCCGCGCCGGAGCGCACGGCGCTGCTTTCGGCCCGGCTGCCGAGTGCCAGGGCCAGCGCATCCACCAGCATGGACTTGCCGGCACCGGTTTCACCGGTCAGCGCGTTGAAACCGGCGTGCAGCTCGGTTTCCACTTCGTCGAGCACCGCCAGGTTGCGGATGTGCAGGCGGGTAAGCACGGGCGGCTCAGTCGCCCTGCAGGCCGTCGAGTTGGTGATGACGTCCCCAGTGCAGCTTGTTGCGCAGGATCTGGAAATAGTCGTAGCCGCGCGGGTGCACCAGATGCAGGCGTTCGGTGGCGGCGCGGACCCGCAGCGTGCGTCCGGGACGCAGTTCGCCGGTCACCTCGCCGTCGCAGCTCACATCGGCCTGCCGGGGGTGGTCTTCGCTCAGCGTGATCTCGGTCACCGTGGTTGCCGGCACGATGATCGGCCGCTCGCTGAGTGTGTGCGGGCAGATCGGCACCAGCACGATGGCCTCGAGTGCCGGGGAGACGATCGGCCCGCCGCAGCTGAGCGAATAGGCGGTCGAACCCGTGGCGGTGGCGACGATGAAGCCATCGCCGCGGTGGGTGTTGACGTAGCGCCCGTCGATGGAGGTGCGGATCTCGAGCATCCGCCCCGGGTCGTGCCGGTTGACGGCAATGTCGTTCAGCGCCAGCCCGCCGGCGACGACGCGCCGACCGTCGAGGATCTCGGCGCGCAACAGCAGCCGGTGGTCGCTCTCGTAGTCACCGCGCAGCACCTCGTCGAGTCGCCCGAGCATTTCGCTCGGGCCGACATCGGCGAGAAAACCGAGACGGCCGCGGTTGATGCCGAGGAGAGGCACTCCCGAACCGGCGACACGCCGGGCCGCGTACAGCATGCTGCCGTCGCCGCCGACCACCACCAGCAGGCCGGCGCGACGCACCAGTTCCGCCTCCGGCAGGTGTACGGCTGCTGGGGCCAGGCCGGCGGTGCCGGTGGTATCCGCAACGAGGACCTCGACGCCACGCGCCAGGAGATGGGCGGCGAGAGCTCGCAGCGACTCCAGGACGCCGGCAGCGGCCGGGTTGCCCATCAGGGCGACGGCGGCGAATTGCGTTCGGGTCACGATGGGTACTCCGCGGCGCACGGTGCCGCATCGTTCGCACCGATGCCACCCCACGGCGGACCGGGCGACGCCACATTACAGGGGGCCGGAACGATGCGGCAAGCGCCCGCCAGGGACTGCAGTGTGCCGGATACCGGCGGCCTTGACACTGCTCGAATCCCGTTGTTAGGTTCGGTTTCATCGACATTGACCGTGGCGCCGCCGCCCGGACGCAATCCCATGAGTGAACGCAGTGCCAGCACGCCGTCGGAACGCTCGGCGCAGATCCTGAAGGCGCTCGTCGCCCAGTACATCCGCGACGGTCAGCCGGTCGGCTCGCGGACCCTGGCGCGGGCGAGCGGCATGAACCTGAGCCCGGCCACGATCCGCAACGTCATGGCGGACCTCGAGGACTACGGCTTCGTCGCGGCGCCGCACACCTCCGCAGGACGGGTGCCGACCGCCAAGGGCTATCGCTTCTTCGTCGATACCCTGGTCAAGCTGCAGCCGATGGCGGCTGTCGAGGTGAGTCACCTGCAGCAGCAACTGTCGGGTGACCTGGCGGGTGACTCCAAGACCGTGGCCGAGGTGGCTTCGGCAGCCCTGTCGGCCCTGACACGGATGGCCGGCGTGGTGACGCTGCCGCGACCGAAACACGTGACCCTGCGACAGGTCGAGTTCCTGCCGTTATCGAACCAGCGCATCCTCGCCATACTCGTGATCAACGACCATGAGGTGCAGAACAGGGTCCTGAGTGCGGATCGCGCCTACACCGACAGTGAACTGCGCCGCGCCGCCAATTACCTCAACGAAAATTTCGCCGGGCAGGATATCCGCGAGGTCCGTGTCCGCATCGTCGAGGAACTGCGCAGCACCCGCGAGTCCATGAACCGGCTGATGATCGACGCGATCTCGGTCGCCGAGCGTGCCCTCGACGTCGCCCCGGAGAAGTCCGAGTTCGTGGTCAGCGGCGAGACTCGCCTGATGGAGTTCGACGAGCTGTCCAACGTCGAAAAGCTACGCCAGCTGTTCGACGCTTTCAGTGCCCAGCGCGAGATCCTGCATCTGCTCGATCGCAGCATCGCCGCGGACGGGGTACAGATCTTCATCGGTGAAGAATCCGGGTACCGGATCCTCGACGACTGCAGCGTCATCGTCGCACCGTACCGGGCCAACGAGGAAATCATCGGTGTGCTAGGCGTCATCGGCCCGACGCGCATGGCCTATGAACGGGTGATCCCGATTGTCGATATCACGGCGCGCCTGGTCGGCGCCGCCTTGAATTCGAACCCGTAGCCCCCATATCCTCTGCCGCCCGCACCGGCCTGGCTGGTGCGTCCGCGGCCGTACGGAGGTTCCCGATGACAGACCAGGAGACAGCGCCCGGCGCCACGGACGAGACCGAGGCCCTGCGGGCGGCACTTGCCGCCGCAGAAGCGGCCACCCAGGACAACTGGAACAAGTACCTGCGTGCGGCGGCCGACCTCGACAACGTGCGCAAGCGTGCCGCCCGCGACGTCGAGCAGGCCCGGAAGTTCGGGATCGAACGGCTGATGGCCGAGTTGCTGGCGGTCGTCGACAGCCTGGAGATGGGCATGGCCGCCGGACAGGCGGCCTCGGCGGAGAGCCTGCTCGAAGGCAAGGAGGCGACGCTGCGCCTGCTGCGCTCGGTGCTGGAGAAGTCCGGGGTCAGCGAGGTGGTGCCCGCGGGGCAGGCCTTCGACCCGCAGCTGCACGAGGCGCTGAGCATCCAGCCGGCTCCGGCGGCGGTACCGGGCTCGGTTATCGCCGTGATCCAGAAGGGTTATCAGCTCAATGGGCGGCTGTTGCGGCCTGCCCGGGTGATCGTGGCCGGAGAGGCAGCCGACGGCGGCGCTGCTGCCAGCGATCAGGACGCTGAGATATCAGGTTGAATTTGACGGGAAGTCCCCAATAACTGGGCCAGCATTCCCGAAATTGGAACGAGTGGAGACCATACATGGGCAGACTGATCGGCATCGACCTCGGCACCACGAATTCGTGTGTCGCCATCATGGAAGGCAAGACCCCCAAGGTCATCGAGAACAGCGAGGGCGACCGTACCACGCCTTCGATCGTGGCCTTCACCAAGGATGGCGAAGTGCTCGTCGGCCAGGCGGCCAAACGCCAGGCGGTGACGAATCCGGCCAACACGGTGTTCGCGACCAAGCGCCTGATCGGCCGGCGCTTCGAAGACGACGTCGTGCGCCGTGACATGGGCATGGTCCCGTACAAGATCGTGCGGGCCGACAACGGCGATGCCTGGGTGGATGCGGGCGGCAAGAAGATGGCGCCGCCCGAGATCTCCGCACGCGTGCTGATGAAAATGAAGAAGACCGCTGAGGACTATCTCGGCGAGACGGTGACCGAAGCGGTCATCACCGTACCGGCCTACTTCAACGACTCGCAGCGCCAGGCCACCAAGGATGCCGGCCGTATCGCCGGGCTGGACGTCAAGCGAATCATCAACGAGCCGACCGCGGCGGCCCTTGCCTACGGGCTCGACAAGCAGCGCGGTGACCGCAAGATTGCCGTCTACGACCTCGGTGGCGGCACCTTCGACATCTCGATCATCGAGATCGCCGAGATCGACGGTGAGCACCAGTTCGAGGTGCTGGCGACCAACGGCGATACCTTCCTCGGCGGTGAGGATTTCGACGCGCGTGTCATCGCCTATCTGGCCGGCGAATTCCAGAAGGAGAGCGGCATCGACATCCGCAAGGATCCGCTCGCCATGCAGCGCCTGAAGGAGGCGGCCGAGAAGGCCAAGGTCGAGTTGTCGTCCCTGCAGCAGACCGAGGTGAACCTGCCGTACATCACCGCCGATGCCAGCGGGCCGAAGCATCTGAACATCAAGATGACGCGGGCCAAGATCGAGTCCCTGGTCGAGGAGCTGATCGCGCGCACGGTCGAGCCCTGCCGGGTGGCTCTCGCCGACGCCGGGCTGAAGGCGGGCGACATCGAGGACGTGATCCTCGTCGGCGGGCAGACCCGCATGCCGAAGGTGCAGGAAACGGTGCGCAGCTTCTTTGGCCGCGAACCGCGCAAGGACGTCAATCCGGACGAGGCCGTCGCGGTCGGTGCGGCGATCCAGGGCGGCGTGCTCTCGGGCGAGGTCAAGGACGTGCTGCTCCTCGATGTCACGCCGCTGTCGCTCGGCATCGAGACGCTCGGCGGCGTCATGACCAAGCTGATCGAAAAGAACACGACGATTCCGACCAAGGCGGCACAGGTGTTCTCGACGGCGGACGACAACCAGGCGGCCGTCACGATCCATGTGCTGCAGGGTGAGCGTCAGCGCGCAGGCGACAACAAGTCGCTCGGCCGTTTCGACCTGTCAGAGATTCCACTGGCTCCGCGCGGCATGCCGCAGATCGAGGTGGCGTTCGACATCGACGCCAATGGCATCCTCAACGTGTCGGCGCGCGACAAGGCCACGGGACGCGAGCAGAAGATCGTCATCAAGGCCTCGAGCGGCCTGTCCGACGACGAGATCCGGCGCATGGTGTCCGATGCCGAGGCGCATGCCGAGGAAGATCGTCAGTTCCGCGAACTGGTGGAGACGCGCAACAAGGCCGATGGGCTGTTGCACGCGACCGAAAAGACGCTGGCCGATCTCGGTGCCCAGGTCGCGCCTGCCGAGCGCGCCGCGGTTGAGTCGGCACTCGCCGACCTGCGTGATGCGCTGAAGGGCGACGATCGGCAGGTCATCGAAACCAAGGCCAGCGCGCTCGCGGCGGCGGCGGCCGGGCTGGCACAGCAGGCCCAGCAGGCGGCGGCTGGAGGCGGTGCCGGTGGCGCTGCGGGCAACGACGCCGGTGTGGTCGACGCCGAGTTCGAGGAGGTCAAGGACGACAAGGGCAAGTCGCGGTCCGGTTAAATTGCGGGATCTGCCAGGGTGAGCAAGCGGGATTACTACGAGGTGCTGGGCGTGGCGCGAAACGCCTCGGCCGACGACCTCAAGAAGGCCTATCGCCGCCTGGCGATGAAGCACCATCCCGATCGCAATCCCGACGACAAGGAGGCCGAGGCGCGCTTCAAGGAGGCCAAGGAGGCCTACGAGGTCCTGACCGACCAGCGCAAGCGCGCCGCCTACGACCAGTTCGGGCACGCCGGCGTCGACCAGGCGGCGGGTGCGGCCGGCGGCCGCCCCGGTGGCTTCGATCCCGGCGAGGCCTTCGGCGACATCTTCGGCGACGTGTTCGGGGATATCTTCGGTGGCGGCGGGCGGCGCAGCCGCAGCGGTATCTTCCGCGGCGCTGACCTGCGCTACGAACTCGCTCTCGACCTGGAGCAGGCAGTATTCGGCACCTCCGTCAACATCACCATTCCGAGCCTGGCGGCCTGTGTGACCTGTCAGGGCTCCGGAGCCACGCCGGGTTCGGGCACCTCCCAGTGCCGCCGCTGCGGCGGGGCCGGGCAGATACGGGTAAGCCAGGGATTCTTCTCCATCCAACAGGCCTGCCCGAGCTGCCACGGTGCCGGCCAGGTCATCGACAAGCCCTGCACGGCCTGCAGCGGGCGTGGCCGCGTGCAGCAGAGCAAGACCCTGGCGGTCAAGGTACCGGCCGGGGTCGACGAGGGTGACCGCATCCGGCTCTCGGGCGAGGGCGAAGCTGGCCAGAATGGCGGGCCGTCGGGCGACCTGTATGTGGAGATCCGCGTACGCGCACACGCGATTTTCGAGCGGCAGGGAGCTGACCTCTCCTGCGTGGTCCCGGTCGGATTTGCTGCGGCCGCCCTCGGCGGTTCCATCGAAGTGCCGACCCTCGACGGCGAGGTCACCCTGAAGATTCCGCCGGAGACCCAGCCCGGCAAGGTGTTCCGGCTGCGCGGCAAGGGCGTGCGCCCGGTGCGGGGACATGCAGCCGGTGACCTGTATTGCCGGATCGATGTGGAGGTCCCGGTAAACCTGACAGCCGAGCAGAAGCGCCTGCTCAAGTCCTTCAACGATGCGCTGGCAGCCGACGGCGACAGCCATCGGCCGCGCAGCCGTTCCTGGAAGGAAGGCGTCAGGAAGTTTTTCGAACAGCTCGGTTCCTGAGAAAATGCCCGCAGCCTGACCAACAGGAGCGGGAGGAGAACACGTGCGGGTTGCAGTGTTGGGCGCCACCGGGCGCATGGGTACGGCGGTGATACGCCTGCTCGCGGCAAGTTCCGACTGCACGCTCACCGGTGCGGCAGCGGAGGCCGGACAGCCGCAGGTCGGTGACGACGCTGGCGTCGTTGCCGGAGTCCGTCACCTCAACGTGCCGATCGTCGACACGGCCGAGGCAGCCGTGACGAATTGCGATGTCGCGATCGACTTCACCGCTGCGGCGGCCACCGCCAACCATCTCCAGGCGTGCCAGCGGCAGCGCTGCGCCCTGGTGCTCGGCACCACGGGCCTCACCGACCAGCAACTCGTGGAGATCGAGCGCGCAGCAACCATCCTGCCGCTCGTCTACGGGCGCAACATGAGCGTCGGCGTGCTGGTGTTCACCGAGTTGGCCCGGCGGGCGGCACAGTTGCTCGGCGGCGAGGCCGACGTGGAAATCAGCGAAGCGCATCATCGCGACAAGGTCGATGCTCCGTCCGGTACCGCGCTGCAGGTCGGCGAAGTGATCGCGCGGGAACTCGGTGGACGGCTCGACGATCTAGCGGTCTTCGACCGCTTTGCCACCCGTGCGCCGCGACGCCACGGTTCCATTGGCTTCGCCTCGGTGCGCGCTGGCAGCATCGTCGGTGACCACGACGTGCTGTTTGCGCTGGACGAGGAAATCATCCACCTGCAGCATCGCGCCCTCGACCGCACCACGTTCGCGCGCGGCGCCGTTCGTGCGGCCCGCTGGGTTGTCGGCCGCCCACCCGGCCTGTACGGGATGGCGGACGTGCTCGGACTCCCCGGGGCCGGGAGACCGCGCTAGCGGTGCGGCTTGCACGCTGTCGGCGGTGATGGTGTCGCGCCGCCTGCTCGTTTAGAATCGCAGCGCTTCAGCAGCGATATCACGCGTGGCGGGAGGGACCCAGTCCGGTTGCCTCCCGCTATTCGTATCCGTGAGCCGGAAACACGTGAGGAATCAAGGGTGACTGAACCCGCTGTGCTCGCGCTCGAGGATGGCAGCCTGTTTCACGGTGTCTCGATCGGGGCACCGGGACGGACCATCGGCGAAGTGGTGTTCAACACCGCCATGACGGGTTATCAGGAGATCCTGACGGACCCGTCGTACTGTCGTCAGATCGTCACGCTGACCTACCCGCACATCGGTAATACGGGAACCAATTCGGACGATCTCGAGAGCGATCGGGTTTTCGCGGCAGGCCTGGTGGTCCGCGACCTGCCGGCCCTCGCCAGCAACTTCCGCTCGGAACTCTCGCTGCCGGAGTTCCTGCGCCGGGGCAACGTGGTTGCCATTGCCGAGATCGACACGCGGCGGCTGACGCGGATCCTCCGGGACAAGGGCGCCATGTCCGGCTGCATCATGACCGGTACCGCCGACGTGAAGACCGCGGTGGAGCACGCGCGCCGTTTTCCAGGCCTGGCCGGCATGGACCTGGCCCGCGTGGTGACCACGAAGGAGCGCTACCAGTGGAACCTCGGGCCGAACTGGCCCCACCCGGCAACGCTGCCCGGAAAGCGCGCCGCGCAGTTCCAGGTGGTGGCCTACGATTTCGGCATCAAACGCAACATCCTGCGCCTGCTGGTCGAGCAGGATTGCCGCGTCGTCGTGGTCCCGGCACAGACCAGTGCCGAGGACGCGCTCGCCCTGGGTCCCGACGGTATATTTCTGTCCAACGGTCCCGGCGACCCCGAGCCCTGCACCTATGCCATCGAGGCGATCCGCAAGATCCTTGCAGCCGGCGTGCCGGTTTTCGGCATCTGCCTCGGACACCAGCTGCTCGGCCTGGCCAGCGGCGCCCGTACCCGCAAGATGAAGTTCGGCCACCGCGGCGCCAATCATCCCGTGCTCGACATCGACAGCGGGCGCGTATGGATCACCAGCCAGAACCACGGCTTTGCCATCGATGAGACGACCCTGCCGGCCAACCTGCGTGCCACACATGTGAGCTTGTTTGACAAGTCACTGCAAGGTGTCGAGAGAACCGATTGTCCGGCCTTCGGTTTCCAGGGTCATCCAGAAGCCAGCCCGGGCCCCCGGGACGTGGCGCCGCTGTTCAACAGATTTACCCAGATGATGCGGGACCGTGTCCGCCTCGATGCGGGCGTCGCCCGCGCCGCAGCCGCACGGACCTGACGCCGAGCCCGCCATGCCCAAGCGTACCGACATCCAGAGCGTGCTGATCATCGGTGCCGGTCCGATCGTGATCGGCCAGGCCTGCGAGTTCGACTACTCGGGCACCCAGGCCTGCAAGGCGCTGAAGGAGGAGGGGTACCGCGTCATCCTGGTGAACTCCAACCCGGCGACGATCATGACGGACCCGGGGTTTGCCGATGCCGTGTACATCGAACCGGTCACCTGGCGAACCGTGGCGCGCATCATCGAGCGGGAAAAGCCCGATGCACTGCTGCCGACGATGGGCGGGCAGACGGCACTCAACTGTGCGCTCGATCTGGTGCGCGAGGGCGTGCTCGCCCGATTCGACGTCGAACTGATAGGCGCCTCACGCGAAGCGATCGACACCGCCGAGGATCGCGAACTGTTCCGCAACGCGATGCAGGAGATCGGGCTGGAGGTGCCACGCGCGAGCGTTGCCCACACCATGGAGGAGGCGCTGCGCATCCAACCGGACATCGGCTTCCCGATCGTGATCAGGCCATCGTTCACTCTCGGTGGCAGCGGCGGTGGCATCGCCTACAACCGCGACGAGTTCGAGGACATCGTCGGGCGCGGCCTCGAGGCTTCGCCGACCAGCGAAGTGCTGCTCGAGGAGTCGGTGCTCGGCTGGAAAGAATTCGAGATGGAGGTCGTGCGCGACCACCGTGACAACTGCATCATCATCTGCTCGATCGAGAACTTCGACCCGATGGGCGTGCACACCGGCGACTCGATCACCGTAGCCCCGGCGCAGACGCTCACCGACAAGGAATACCAGCGGTTGCGCGATGCCTCGATCGCCGTGCTCAGGCGCATCGGCGTCGACACCGGTGGTTCCAACGTGCAGTTCGCTGTCAACCCCGCGGACGGACGTGTTCTCGTGATCGAGATGAACCCGCGCGTGTCGCGTTCATCGGCACTCGCTTCGAAGGCGACCGGTTTCCCGATTGCCAAGGTGGCGGCCAAGCTCGCGATAGGCTACACGCTCGATGAACTGCGCAATGACATCACCGGCGGGGCGACCCCGGCGTCGTTCGAGCCGACCATCGACTATGTCGTGACCAAGATCCCGCGGTTCACGTTCGAGAAATTCCCGGGTGCCGACACGCGTCTGACCACGCAGATGAAGTCGGTCGGTGAGGTGATGGCCATGGGGCGCACCTTCCAGGAATCCCTGCAGAAGGCACTGCGCGGCCTCGAAACGGGTATCGACGGGCTGGTGGAGCGTGTTCCTGCCGAGTGCAGCGACGAGGACATGGACCGTATCCGCCAGGAACTGCGCATGGCCGGCGCCGACCGGTTGCTCTACCTGGCCGACGGGTTCCGGCATGGTCTCAGCCTGGAACAGATCGCGGAACTCAGCGGCATCGACCCCTGGTTCCTGGCGCAGGTTCGCGAGCTGGTGGAGTGCGAGGCGAAGGTTGCCCGCGAGGGACTCGGGGCGCTCAAGGCCGACAGGCTGCGCAAACTGAAGCGCAGGGGATTCTCGGATAGCCGGCTCGCGCGACTGCTCGGTGTCAGGGAAGAGGTCATCCGCCAGAACCGCCACAAGGCGGGTGTGCGCCCGGTCTACAAGCGGGTCGACACCTGCGCGGCGGAGTTTGCCACGACGACCGCCTACCTGTACTCGACCTACGAGGAGGAGTGCGAGGCTGAACCGACGGACAGGCGCAAGATCATGATCCTCGGCGGCGGGCCGAACCGCATCGGCCAGGGCATCGAGTTCGACTACTGCTGCGTGCACGCCTCGCTGGCCCTGAAGGAGGCCGGCTTCGAGACCATCATGGTCAACTGCAATCCGGAGACGGTCTCGACCGATTTCGACACCTCCGACCGGCTCTACTTCGAGTCGCTGACGTTCGAGGACGTCATGGAGATCGTCGACCTCGAGAAACCCGCCGGTGTCATCGTCCAGTACGGCGGGCAGACGCCGCTGAAGCTGGCGCGCAGCCTGGAGGCCGCCGGTGCGCCGATCATCGGTACGTCGCCTGATTCAATCGACATCGCCGAGGATCGTCAGCGTTTCCAGCAACTGCTGAAAAAGCTCAACCTGAAGCAGCCGCCGAACTGCACTGCCACCAACGAAGAGGAAGCGGTGCGGTTGTCGCAGGAAGTCGGGTTCCCGCTCGTGGTCCGACCCTCCTATGTGCTGGGTGGCCGCGCCATGGAGATCGTGCACGGGGAAGACGACCTACGCGCCTACATGAAGAAGGCCGTGGCGGTCTCGAATGACAGCCCGGTGCTGCTCGACCGGTTCCTCGATCTGGCGGTGGAGGTCGATGTCGACTGCATCTGCGACGGGACCGAGGTTTTCATCGGCGGCATCATGGAGCACATCGAGCAGGCCGGCATACACTCCGGCGACTCCGGTTGTTCGCTGCCCCCGGCGACACTCAGCCAGGAGGTCCAGGAGGAGTTGTCCCGGCAGGTGGCGGCAATGGCGCAATCCCTCGGCGTCATCGGTCTCATGAACACACAGTTCGCGATCCAGAATGGAATCATCTACATCCTCGAGGTGAATCCGCGCGCATCACGGACGGTACCGTTTGTGTCGAAGGCGATCGGCCTGCCGCTGGCCAAGATCGCCGCGCGGGTCATGGTCGGGACGAGTCTCGCCGAGCAGGGCGTGGTGGCGCCGCGGACGCCGTCCTACTACTCGGTCAAGGAGTCCGTGTTCCCCTTCAACAAATTCCCCGAGGCAGATCCGATCCTCGGGCCGGAGATGAAGTCCACCGGGGAAGTGATGGGCACCGGTCGGTCGTTCGCGGAGGCCTATGCCAAGGCGCAGCTTGCCTCGGGCGTGACCCTGCCGCGGCGCGGCGTGGCGCTGATTTCCGTGCGTGACCGCGACAAGGCTGCCGCCGTCAAGCTCGGCCGGATACTCATCGAGCGCGGCTTCGACATCGTGGCGACCGACGGCACCGCGGTTGCGCTGGCCCAGGGCGGCGTGGCCTGCCGGCGGGTGAACAAGGTGCGCGAGGGGCGCCCGCATATCGTCGACATGATCAAGAACGAGGAGTTGTCGCTGATCGTGAACACCACGGAAGGCAAGCAGGCCATCCGTGAATCGCACCCGATCCGCTCAGCCGCCGTTCGTCACCGGATCACCTATTACACGACGCTGGCGGCGGCGATTGCCACGACCATGGCGCTGGACCATCTCGACAACGGCGACGTCAACCGCCTGCAGGACCTGCATGAGGAGTTCGTGCAGTGAGGAAAATGCCGATTACGGTGCGCGGTGCCGACCTGTTGCGCGAGGAACTGCGGCGCCTGAAGTCCGAGGCGAGGCCACGCATCATCCAGGCCATTGCCGATGCGCGCGGACACGGCGACCTCAAGGAGAACGCCGAGTACCACGCTGCCAAGGAAGAGCAGGGGTTCATCGAGGGCCGCATCAAGGAGGTCGAGGCACGCCTGGCCAATGCCGACATCATCGATGTCACCAAGCTGCCGCACAGCGGCCGCGTGGTATTCGGCGTGACCGTGCAACTCATCGACGAGGCCGATGGCCGCGAGGTGACCTACCGGATCGTCGGCGAGGACGAAGCCGACATCAGCGCCGGGCTGGTGTCGATCACCTCGCCGATCGCCAGGGCCCTGATCGGGCGCTGCGAGGGTGACCAGGCCGTCGTGAATGCGCCGGGTGGCGAGCGAACCTACGAGGTCGTGAAGGTGGAGTATCTCTAGGTGGGCTGGTGACTGCCTGCGGTTGCGGGCAGGATCATTTGCGGACGTTTCGTCGACGGTCGGTACAGTACCGCGACGTTGCCGATACGGCTCACCAGCACCGCCTGGCAGTCGTGCACCAGCGTCTCCACGGCTGCATCACGCGCCACGCGGTCACCGACCCGCACGCTGACCTTGACGAGTTCGTGGTGGTCGAGCGCCTGGACAAGTTCGGCGAGCACGGCCGCCGTCACCCCGGCCTGGCCGACGTGTACGCACGGCTTGAGGTGGTGCGCTCGGCCGCGCAGGAAGCGTCGCTGCATCTCGGTCAGTTCCACGGCGACGCATTATAGTGGCAGGACGCGCGGCTGGCGGAGCAGGGATGGCAAAGAAGTCGTCGAGTGGGCGCTGGAAGCAGCGACAGGCCCGCGATCCCTACGTGCGGCGCGCGCAGACGGAGGGCTGGCGCTCGCGCGCCGCTTTCAAGCTCATGGAGATCAACGATCGGGAACGCCTGCTGCGTCGAGGCGCGACGGTGCTCGATCTGGGTGCAGCCCCTGGCGGCTGGAGTCAGGTGGCAGCAGCAAGGGTCGGTGCCACCGGCCGGGTGATCGCGGTCGACCTGCTGGAAATGAACCCCATAGCCGGCGTGACCTGCATCCATGGTGATTTCACCGAGGCAGCGGTCCGGGAAGCCATCCGGCGCGAACTCGGCCAGCCCGGGGCGGATATTGTGATATCGGACATGGCACCCAATATCAGTGGCAACTGGAGCGTCGATCAGCCCCGCTCCATGGCCCTTGCCGAGGACGTGCTCGTCGCCTGCGGGGAATTCCTGCGCCCTGGTGGCAGCCTGCTCATCAAGGTGTTCCAGGGCGAGGGTTTCGAGGCGTTGGTACGGCAGGCGCGGAGCGTTTTTGATGCGGTGCGTATCCGCAAGCCCGCCGCATCCAGAGCCGAAAGCCGTGAGATGTATCTGGTGGCGGGGAACCGTCGTTTGGTGTAGCGTCTAAAGACTTACGGGTAGTGTAAGTCGGTATTTCGACTGAAGGTTTTTCATGAACGACCTGGCCAAGAACGTCATTCTCTGGATCGTGATCGCCATTGTCCTGCTCACGGTATTCCAGAGCTTTGGCACCGGTGGACGGCAGCCGTCAGCCGTCGAGTACTCGACGTTCCTCGATTGGGTGAATACGGGCCAGGTCGAGCGCGTCGTGTTCGAGGGCGACACCATCCGTGGCGAGCGTGCGACAGGCGAGGGCTTCGTCACATTCAGCCCCGAGACGGACAACACTGCGCTCATCGGTGAGTTGAAGAAAAACCATGTGCAGATCAGCGCCACCGCGCCCAAGGGGCAGAACATCCTGGTCAGCCTGTTCATCAACTCTTTCCCGGTGCTGCTGCTGATCGGTGTCTGGGTCTATTTCATGCGCCAGATGCAGGGCGGGGCCGGCGGGCGCGGGGCGATGTCCTTTGGCAAGAGCCGCGCCAGGCTGCTGGGCGAGGACCAGGTCAACGTCACCTTCAACGACGTCGCCGGCGTCGAAGAGGCGAAGGGCGAGGTCTCCGAAATCGTCGACTTCCTGCGCGACCCGGCCAAGTTTCAACGCCTCGGTGGCAAGATCCCGCGCGGCGTGCTGATGGTAGGCTCCCCGGGGACGGGCAAGACCCTGCTGGCGCGTGCGATCGCCGGCGAGGCGAAGGTGCCGTTCTTCACGATCTCGGGCTCCGACTTCGTCGAAATGTTCGTCGGAGTCGGCGCGTCGCGTGTGCGTGACATGTTCGAGCAGGCGAAGAAGCACGCGCCGTGCATCATCTTCATCGACGAGATCGACGCTGTCGGGCGTCACCGCGGCGCCGGGCTCGGCGGCGGCCACGACGAGCGTGAGCAGACGCTCAACCAGCTGCTGGTGGAGATGGACGGTTTCGAAGGCAATGAGGGCGTGATCGTGATTGCCGCGACCAACCGTCCGGATGTGCTCGATCCCGCCCTGCTGCGGCCGGGACGTTTCGATCGCCAGGTCGTCGTGCCCCTGCCCGACGTGCGTGGCCGCGAGCAGATCCTGCGGGTCCACATGCGCAAGGTGCCGCTGGCTGACGACGTGCGGCCGTCGGTGATTGCCCGTGGTACACCGGGGTTTTCCGGTGCCGACCTGGCCAATCTCGTCAACGAGGCAGCGCTGTTTGCCGCGCGGGCCAACCGGCGCACCGTGACCATGGACGAGTTCGACAAGGCGAAGGACAAGATCATGATGGGCGCAGAGCGGCGCTCGATGGTCATGAGCGAGGAGGAAAAGCGCCTCACCGCCTACCACGAAGCGGGCCACGCCATCGTCGGGCTGTCGGTGCCGGATCATGACCCGGTGTACAAGGTGTCGATCATTCCGCGCGGCCGCGCGCTCGGCATCACCATGTTCCTGCCCGAGGAGGACCGCTACAGCCTGAGCAAGCGTCGGCTGAACAGCCAGATCTCCAGCCTGTTCGGTGGACGTCTCGCCGAGGAAATCGTGTTCGGGGCCGATGCGGTCACCACCGGCGCGGCCAACGATATCGAACGGGCTACCGACATCGCCCGCAACATGGTCACGAAGTGGGGCCTGTCGGAACGGCTCGGACCGCTGACGTACTCGGAAGAGGATGGTGAGGTGTTTCTCGGTCGCTCGGTGACCCAGCACAAGCAGGTCTCCGATGTCACCATCCACGCCATCGACGAGGAAGTGCGCAGGATCATTGACGACAACTACCGGCGCTCGGAGCAGATCCTGCGCGATCACATGGACATACTGCATGCCATGGCCGCAGCGCTGATCAAGTACGAGACGATCGACGAGCAGCAGCTGAAGGACCTCATGGCCGGCCGCGAGCCGAATCCGCCGGAAGGCTGGGACAGCCAGGGCCCTGCACCGACGGCGCCGGCCAACACGACCTCGTCGACGAAAAAGGGCGATCCCGGGATCGGGGAGCCCGCCAAGCAGCATTGACCGCGGAGCCGCAGCCGCTGCCTGCGGCACGGTCCCACATGCGGCCGGCCCTGATGAGCCGGCCGTGCTTTTTTGCGCCATGACCACCCCGTCACGTCCCGTCGACCTCGGCCCCCGTGTGCGTGTCATGGGTGTGCTCAATGTGACGCCCGATTCCTTTTCGGACGGCGGGCTGTTTCTCGATCCCCGGTCCGCGCTCGATCGGGCGCTGCAGATGGTGGCGGAGGGTGCGGACATCATCGACGTCGGCGGTGAGTCGACCCGCCCTGGGGCCGGCGGGATAACCGTTGCCGAGGAACTCGAGCGGGTCGTGCCCGTCATCGAGATGCTGCGCGCACACTTTGACGGCATGATCTCCGTCGATACCAGCAAGCCGGCTGTGATGCGTGCGGCCGTCGCGGCCGGTGCCCGCATGATCAACGACGTCTGTGCCCTGCAACGGGAGGATGCCCTGGCTGTGGCGGTGGAACTTGGTGTCGACGTCTGCCTGATGCACATGCAGGGTGAACCGCGCAGCATGCAGTTGGCACCCCGGTACGACGATGTCGTGACCGAGGTGTGCGGATTTCTCGGGGCCCGCGCGGCCGCCTGCGTGACGGCGGGACTGCCGGCTGCGCGCCTGAGCGTCGATCCGGGCTTCGGTTTCGGCAAGGATCTGGCGCATAATCTCGCGCTCCTGCGGGCATTGCCGCGACTGGCGGCTCTCGGTTACCCGGTGGTCGTCGGCCTGTCGCGCAAGTCGATGATCGGCACGCTGACCGGTCGTGCTGCCGGTGATCGCGTCCACGGGAGCGTTGCACTGGCTGTCTATGCGGCACTACACGGCGCGCGGATCGTGCGGGTGCACGACGTGGCGGCGACGGTGGATGCGCTGCACGTCATCGCGGCGATCGAGAGGGAGCAGGGGGGATGACCAGACAATTTTTCGGAACGGACGGTATCCGCGGCCGGGTCGGGCACCACCCGATGACGGCCGAATTCGCGCTGCGCCTGGCAAGCGCTGCGGCACGGGTGCTGGCGCCGCAAGGCGGCCGGGTGGTCATCGGCAAGGACACACGCGTGTCCGGCTACATGTTCGAGGCTGCGCTCGAGGCCGGCTTTGTCGCCGCCGGCGTGGATGTCGCACTGCTGGGTCCGCTGCCGACGCCAGGCATCGCTTTCATGACGCAGGCAGAGGAGGCCGACCTGGGCGTCGTCATCAGCGCATCTCACAACCCGTATTACGACAACGGCATCAAATTCTTCGACGGCCGGGGCGCCAAGCTGTCCGATGTGCTCGAGGAGCGCATCGAGGCACTCCTGGCCGAGCCGGCCATCACTCGCGAGTCGCACGCCCTGGGGCGCGCCAAACGCCTGGAGAATGCCGGCGAACAGTACCAGCGGTTCTGCATCACTACGATGCCTGCCGGTCTGCGGCTCGATGGCCTCAAGGTCGTCGTCGACTGCTCCCACGGCGCTGGCTACAAGGTCGCGCCGC
This sequence comes from uncultured Chromatiaceae bacterium, assembly GCA_964415505.1. Taxonomy (GTDB): domain Bacteria; phylum Pseudomonadota; class Gammaproteobacteria; order Steroidobacterales; genus QUBU01. The sequence goes on from CAYQAR010000048.1 coordinate 19,957, forward strand.
GGACGCTGACCGAACTCGGTGCGGAGGTGATACCGATCGGCTGCTCGCCGAACGGTCGCAATATCAACGACGGCTGTGGCTCCACGCAGCCCGGGTTGCTGGCCCTGATGGTCAAGGGGGCCGCGGCACACATCGGCATAGGCTTCGACGGTGACGGTGATCGCGTCGTCATGGTCGATCATCTCGGCAACCTGGTCGACGGCGACCAGCTGCTGTACGTGCTTGCCATGGACCGGATTGCCCGTGGGGTCCTCGTCGGACCGGTGGTCGGCACCCTGATGAGCAACCTCGGCCTGGAACTCGCATTGCAGGAGCAAGGGGCGACATTCCGGCGCGCGCGGGTCGGCGACCGGTACGTCCTCGAACTGCTGCGCGAGACGGGCGGCGAGCTCGGCGGGGAGACGTCGGGGCATATCCTGTGCCTCGACCGGACGACCACCGGCGATGGTCTGGTCACCGCTCTGCAGGTACTGGCCATCGTCAAGCGCAGTGATCGTAACCTGGCGGACCTCACGGCGGGCATGCGCCGGTTTCCGCAGGTGCTAATCAATGTGCGGAGCTCACGCCGCGTCGACCTCGACCATGCGGGTGTGAGCGAGGCCGTAGGCAGGGCGCAGAGCCGTCTCGGGCGGCGGGGTCGGGTCGTGCTGCGCGCCTCGGGTACGGAACCGGTGGTGAGGGTCATGGTGGAGGGCGAGGACGATACCGAGGTGCGTCGGCTCGCCGAGGACATCGCGGCTGCTGTTTCCCGGCTGGCTGCCAGCTGACGCCGGAGCCGCGCGGAGCGGCTATTGCGCATTGATTTCACCCGGGTAGGCCGCTAACCTTCGCGCCCGTCAAACCGCGGTGCGGCAACCGGTCGCATCGCGCCACTCTGGTGGGAAGTTTCATGAGGCGGCCGCTCGTCGCGGGCAACTGGAAGCTGAATGGCAGCCGCGCGACCAGCGCGGCGCTGGTGCGGACGATCGCCGGTGGGCTCGACCGCTCCCGGGCGGTCGACGTCATGGTTTGCCCGCCGTTTGTCTATCTTGCCGAGATTGCCGCAGCGCTGCAGGGCGCCGGCATCTGGCTGGGTGCGCAGAGCGTTTCGGCCGAGTCGGGCGGCGCGTTCACCGGAGAAGTCGCGGCCGCGATGCTGCGGGACGTCGGTTGCAGCCATGTGATCGTCGGGCACTCGGAACGGCGTGCCCTCTTCGGGGAATCCGACGACGTGGTGGCGCACAAATTCATGGCGGCGCGGGCGGCGGCCCTGCAGCCGGTGCTCTGTGTCGGCGAAACCCTGGACGAGCGCCGGCAGGGCAGCACGGAAGACGTCGTCCGGCGCCAGCTCGAAGCGGTCCTGCAGCGAATCTCCATCGAGGAACTCGGCTCGGCGGTGATCGCCTATGAACCAGTCTGGGCCATCGGTACCGGCCAGACGGCGACGCCCGAGCAGGCGCAGGCGGTCCACGCATTCATTCGCGGTCTCGTGGCAGCCCGGTCTGCTAGAATGGCGCCCGATTTGCGCATCCTCTACGGCGGCAGCGTCAAAGGCTCGAATGCCCGGGCGCTCTTCGCCATGCCTGATATCGATGGCGGGCTGGTTGGCGGGGCATCGCTAGACGCTGCCGACTTCCTCGCGATCTGCAGTGCAGCCTCGGGAAAGGCCTGATGACGACGATTCACACACTGGTTCTGGTCTTGCACGTGTTTGTCGGGGCGATGATCGTCGGCCTGGTGCTGGTCCAGCGCGGCAAGGGTGCCGAGGCCGGAGCGGCATTCGGGGCCGGAGCCTCGGCGACCGTCTTCGGCGCCAAGGGTTCGGCGAATTTCCTGTCGCGCTCGACTGCGGTGCTGGCGACAGTCTTTTTCGCGACCAGCCTGGGACTGGCCTACCTCGGCGGCCAGCGTCCGGTGGCGCAGAGCCTGATCCAGCAGAACGAAGCGACGCCGGCGGTACAGCCGGCACCGACGACCGGCGCGGCATCGACGCCGCAGGAATCGCCGGCGCCAGCGGCAGACGGTGGCAGCGCGGCGCCGGCACCGGCCGGCGGCGAGTGACCGTAGACCCGGGATTGCAAGCCGATGTGGTGGAATTGGTAGACACGCCGTCTTGAGGGGGCGGTGGCGCAAGCCGTGTGAGTTCGAGTCTCACCATCGGCACCACGGGTCAGGGTCGTGAGGAATGGCAGCAGCAGGTCGCGTGCTGCCGCGGCGTGCGAACGTGATGGCAAGGATTGATCGTGCTGCAGAATTATCTGCCCGTGCTGATGTTCCTGGGAATCGCCCTGGCCCTGGGTCTGGTGCTCCTCGGTGCGGGGCTGCTGCTCGGGCGCGGCCAGAAGGATCCGGAAAAGCTGTCCGCTTACGAATGCGGCTTCGACGCCTTCGAGGACACCCGCATGCGGTTCGACGTGCGGTACTACCTCGTGGCCATTCTCTTCATCATCTTCGATCTCGAGATCGCCTTCCTGTTCCCATGGGCCGTGTCGCTCGATGCGCTGGGACTGGCCGGTCTGGTCGCGATGGCGATCTTCCTGGCAGTGCTCGTGGTTGGCTTCATCTACGAGTGGAAGAAAGGGGCCCTTGAATGGGACTGAGCGGCAGCGCGGCGAGCGTGGTACAGCAACGCGGCTTCGTGGTCGCGAAGATTGACGATCTCGTCAACTGGGCACGGACCGGGTCGCTCTGGCCAATGACGTTCGGGCTCGCCTGTTGCGCTGTCGAAATGATGCACGCCGGCGCAGCCCGCTACGACCTGGACCGTTTCGGCATCATCTTCCGCCCGAGCCCGCGCCAGTCCGACGTCATGATCGTGGCCGGCACCCTCACCAACAAGATGGCACCGGCGCTGCGCAAGGTCTACGACCAGATGCCGGATCCGAAGTGGGTGGTCTCGATGGGCTCCTGTGCGAATGGCGGCGGCTACTATCACTATTCCTACTCCGTCGTTCGCGGCTGCGACCGCGTCATACCGGTGGATGTCTACGTGCCGGGCTGTCCGCCAACGGCCGAGGCGCTCCTGTATGGCCTGATCCAGCTCCAGAACAAGATCCGCCGCACGAGCAGATTCGTTCGCTAGCACGATGACCACCCGCCACGAAGCTCTCGCCTCCCGGATTGCTGCCCGGCTCGGCAGCGTCGTGACCGCTGTGCCGGGCACTGCCGGTGAGGTCACGTTCGAAGTCGCCGGTGAGGCGCTCCGGGACGTCGCGCGCGTGTTGCGCGACGATCCGGAATTCAGCTTCGAGACCCTGATCGACCTTTGTGGGGTCGATTACCTGACCTATGGCCGCGACGAGTGGGAAACGAACGATGCGTCCCACAGTGGTTTCAGCCGCGCAGCCGAGCGTCCCGTCATCGTGCCCGAGGACGATGCGGTGTTCGATCCGCGCCGATTCGCCGTCGTCTATCACCTGCTGTCGATACGCCACAACCTGCGCCTGCGCCTGCGCACATTCACCGGGAGTGACAACCCGCCGGTGGTGCCGTCGCTGATCGGCATCTGGCAGTCGGCCGACTGGTTCGAACGCGAGGCCTTCGATCTGTTCGGTATCCTCTTCGAGGGGCACCCGGACCTGCGCCGGCTGCTCACGGACTACGGCTTCATCGGGCATCCGTTCCGCAAGGACTTTCCCACGAGCGGCAACGTCGAGGTGTGCTATGACGCCGACCGTGGCCGGGTCGTGTACCAGCCGGTGACGATCGAGCCGCGTGTGCTGGTGCCACGCACCATTCGCGATGACCATCGCTACGAGCCGGTGCTGAAAGGCCCGCAGCGCAATGGCTGAGTTCCAACAGTTCACGATCAATTTCGGGCCGCAGCATCCGGCAGCGCATGGCGTGCTGCGTCTGGTGCTCGAGATGGACGGCGAGGTCATCCAGAAGGCCGATCCGCATATCGGGCTGTTGCATCGGGGTACCGAGAAGCTGGCCGAGACCAAGCCCTACAACCAGAGCATCGGCTACATGGACCGGCTCGACTACGTGTCCATGATGTGCAACGAGCACGGCTACGTGCTCGCCATCGAGAAGCTGCTCGGGATCAGGCCGCCGGTCAGGGCCCAGTACATCCGCGTCATGTTCGACGAGATCACGCGCATCCTGAACCACCTGCTCTGGCTCGGCTGCCATGGTCTCGACATCGGCGCGATGACGATGTTCCTGTACTGCTTCCGCGAGCGCGAGGACC
>CAYQAR010000049.1:0-23944 GCA_964415505.1 uncultured Chromatiaceae bacterium
CGCATCCTGCTCCGCTGGCCCTCTACGCCCGCCGCGAGCGGCCCGGCAACAGCCTCGTCATCGTCTGCAGACTGCAGCCTCGTCTCCCTTCCTTTGACTGTAAGAGCGGCTTCAGCCGCGACCGGTCGTCGCCCCGGCCACCGTGGCACCAGGCCGATCGTCGCTGTGCAGGTACAGCGCGACCGGCTGCGGCATTGCGCCGCGGGGGCTTATCAGCGCTTAGACTCTCATGACATGATCTTATGGCGATGAGGCATGGGCGGCCTCCCGAGGACATCCGCCCCGCCGACAACTCGACCAGAACCCCGGACGCGGAAATTCCCGGCGACCCACCGCCCGATGACGGCGCGGTGGCGCTTTGACTTCCGCATCCGCGTCACCACGGCCTACTCAACGGAGCTCGACCGTCATGCCTGCGATTTCCCTCAAGACCCCCATCCGCATCGGCCTGGCACTCGCCGCCGCCTCGGTTGCGCTCGGCGCCACCGCGGCCTTCGCTGCCGACACAGCGGGCAAGGAACTGCCCGTGCGCCTGATCCCGAACGTGCCGAAGAACGCCGAGGCGTACTACGGCCCAGACAACCTGCACATCATCGCCCAGACGCAGGACCCGAAGGCGATGCACGCCGAGGGGCGCGAGACCGGTGCGCTCACCTACACGTTCAGCGACCTCGGCACCGACGTGAAGCGCATCAATGACACCGGGCAGGACGCCTGCTCGTATTTCTTCCCCAACGGCAAGCGCCTCGTCTGGACGTCCACGAAGGACCATCTCGACATGCCGATCGGCAACTGGTCGGACTCCAACGACTACCCGCAGGGTGCCGAGCTCTACACCTCCGATCTCGACGGCAAGAACATCAAGCGCCTGACCAACAACAAGTGGTACGAGGCCGAGGTGTCGGTGTCGCCGAACGGCGAGTGGATCGTCTTCGGCCGCCAGATCGACGGCAAGATGGACCTCTGGCGCATGCGCCCCGACGGCAGCGGCGAGCAGCAGATCACCTTCACCGAGGACTGGCAGGAGGGCGCGCCCTTCTACCTGCCGGACAACGAGACGATCCTCTATCGCGCCTGGAAGCGCAGCGAGTACGGCAAGATCAAGCCGACGCCGATGACGGTCTTCACCATCAAGCACGACGCCACGGGCCACACGGTGCGCACCTTCGACCGCGACATGAACTGGGCGCCCTACCCCGCACCGGACGGTCGCCACTACGTGTTCGTGCGCATCGTCGACGGCAACAACTGGGAGGTCTTCCTCGGTGACCTGGCCGGCGGCGAGCCGCAGCGCCTGACCTTCAACCCGGGCTTCGACGGCTTCCCCTCGCTCTCCCCGGACGGCACGAAGATGCTGTTCGCCCGCAGCACGGGTGGCGGCTTCATGTCGAACCTCTACACGCACGTGATGGACGTGTCCTCGCTCAAGCTCGGGCCCGCGAACTTCAAGGGCGTACCCGGCATCGTGCCGCCGAAGGAATAAGCCAGTGGCGGCGCGGGACCACGGCAAAGCAGGGTCCCGCGCCGCGCGGGCGCTCGTCCTGGCTGCGGCGCTCGCCGCGGCCGGCGCCCAGGCGGAGCGGCCGCGTACCTGGGCCATCACCGGCGCGCGCATCGTCACCGCACCGGGCCAGGTGATCGAGCGGGGCACGCTCGTGCTCCGCGATGGATTGGTCGAGGCCGTCGGTGCCGACCTGCCGGCACCGGCCGACGCCGAGGTCATCGCTGCCGAGCCCGGCTGGACGGTCTACCCCGCGCTCGTCGACGCCGCCTCCACGGTCGGCCTCGACACCGAGGCGGCCGCGGCCCCCGCGGCACGCGGCAGGAACGGCGAAGAGCCGCCGCGCCTCGGCTCTCCGCACGAACTGAAGGCCGTGCATCCCGAAGCCGCGGTCGTCGACCAGATCGACGTGCGCCACTCGAGCGTCACGCGCCACCGCGAGATGGGTTTCGGTGCCGCGCAGGTGCTGCCGCAGAAAGGCGTGTTCCGGGGCGAGTCGGCCGTGCTGATGCTGCGCGACGGACCGCCTGCCGAACTCGTCGTGGGTGCGCATGTCGCGCAGGTGGTGGCCCTCGAGACTTCGAGCTTCATGGCGCGGCAGTATCCGTCCTCGAAATTCGGCGCGGTCGCCGCCGTGCGCCAGGCCTTCCTCGATGCGCAGCGCGCCGGCGAGTGGCAGGCGCGCTGGGCCGCGAATCCCGCCGGCATGGCGCCACCGGAATTCCGCAGCTCGGACGCCGCCCTGCTCGCCGCGCTCGCCGGCGAGCGTCCGCTCGCCTGGGTCGCGCTCTCCGCGCTCGACCCGGACCGCTTTGCCGGGATCGCGGCCGAGTTTGGCCTGAAGAACGGCATGGTCGTCGCGCGCGGCCTCGGCGACCGGGCGGAGACGCTCACGACCGCCGGGATGGCGGTACTGCTGCCGCTGGAACTCCCGGCCAAACCCGAGGTCGGCAGTGCCGACGACGCCCTCGAGTCCCCCCTCGAAGACATGCAGGCGTACCTCGCCGCACCGCGCCTGCCGGCCACGCTGGACCAGGCGGGTGTGACGGTCGCCTTCGTGACGGCCGGCATGAAGAACCCGCGGCGTTTCACCGAGAACCTCGGTGCGCTGGTCAAGGCGGGCCTGCCGGCCGAGCGTGCCCTCGCCGCGGTCACCACGACGCCGGCGCGCCTTCTCGGCCTCTCCCGCGTGCTCGGCACGCTCGAACCCGGCAAGCAGGCCAACGCGATGGTCGTCGCCGGCGACCTCTTCGACGGCAAGGCCACGGTGCGCCACCTCTTCGTGCAGGGCTACCACGAGAAATTCGCGGGCGAGAAAGTCGTCGGCGATCCCGACGCCGTCGTCGACCCGCGCGGGAAGTGGACCGTCACCACGGAGGTGATGGGGCGCAGCGCCGAATCGACCTGGACTATCGCGGGCGAGCGCGACGCCTGGACAGGCTTCAGCGAGAGTGCCCGCAGCGGCAAGCGCGACTTCACCAGCGTCGCGCTCAAGGGCAACGCGCTCACGGTCGTTTCACCGGGCCAGGGCGGCGAGATGAAGGTCACCGTCGTCATCACCGGCGACGCGTTCAAGGGGGATTCCACCATGACCTCCGAACGCGGCTCGATCACCATGAAACTGGAAGGCCGGCGTGCTGCCGGTCCGCAGGGGGCTACGCCGTGAGCGCACCACGCACCCGTATTGCCCTCATCGCGATCGCGGCACTGGCCGCGCTCGCCGGTACCGCCAGGGCGGAGATGAGCGTTGCGGATGCGCTCGCGGTCACGCCCTATCCGGCGCCGCCGGAGACACCCGCGCAGGTGCTGGTGCGCAACGCCACCGTCTGGACGCAGACGCAGGACGGCATCCTCGAAGACACGGACGTGCTCGTCGAGAAGGGCAAGGTGAAGGCGGTGGGCAGGGCCCTCGCGGCCGGTCCGGGCGCACTCGTGATCGACGGCACGGGCCGCCACCTCACGCCCGGCATCATCGACGCCCACAGCCACAGCGCCACCGAGGCGCTCGATCTCAACGAAGGGGTCAACAGCATCAGCGCCGAGGTGCGCGTCAGCGACGTGCTCGACCCGCGTTCGCGCGACATCTACCTGCAGCTCGCCGGCGGCGTGACGACCGCGCACGTGCTGCACGGCTCGGCCAATGCGATCGGCGGGCAGAACGCAGTCCTCAAGTACCGCTGGGGCGCGACGCGGGCGGCCGATCTCCTGTTCGCCGGCGCCCCGGCCAGCATCAAGTTCGCGCTCGGCGAGAACCCGACCCAGGCGGCGTTCAGGAGCGGCATGCCGGGTTCGAATCCGCGCTACCCCGCCACCCGCATGGGCGTAGCCGCACTCGTGCACGCGAGCTTCGCCGAAGCCGCCCAGTACCGCGATGAATGGCGCCGCTACGACGCGCTGTCGAAGCGCGAGCGCCAGCGCACCGTGCCACCGCGGCGCGACCTGCGCATGGAGGCTCTCGTCGAGGTGCTCGAGGGCCGCCGCCTCGTCCACGCCCACAGCTACCGCGCCGACGAGATCCTCATGCTGATCCGCATGGCGGAGGACGCCGGCATCCGCATCGGCACGTTCCAGCACGCGCTCGAGGGCTACCGTGTCGCCGACGAGATCGCGGCCCACGGCGCCGGCGGCTCGACCTTCTCCGACTGGTGGAGCTACAAGGCCGAGGCCTTCGATGCCATCCCCTGGAACGCGGCGCTCATGGCCGAGCGTGGCGTTCTCACCAGCCTCAACTCGGACAACGCCGACCTCGCCCGCCGGCTCAACCTCGAGGCGGCGAAGACGATCCGCTACGGCGGCCTCGGCCGCCAGCAGGCGCTCGACATGGTGACCGTGAATCCGGCGCGCCAGCTCGGCATCGACGGGCGCGTCGGCTCCATCGCCGCCGGCAAGGACGCCGACCTCGTCCTGTGGAGCGGCGACCCGCTCAGCGTCTACACGGTCGCCGACCTGACCTTCGTCGACGGCCGGCTGCGCTTCAGCCGCGAAGCGGACCAGGCGCACCGCGCCACGGTGGTTGGGGCCCGGGCACGGCTCGTCGCCGAAGTCGGCGGCAAGGCAGCGCCAGCGTCCGCGCCGACAACCGCCGCGGCGCAGGCGAATCCGCCGGCGCCAGCCGAACACTACCGCTACGACCCCGCGGCACCGGCAGGCGCTGTCGCGATCACCGGCGCGACGGTGCACACGATGGCAGGGCCGGCGATCCCCGCGGGCGTCGTGGTCTTCGCGGGCGGGCGCATCACGGCGGTGGGTGGCCCCGACACAGCAATTCCCGCGGGCGCCGAGCGCGTGGATGCCGCGGGCAAGCACCTGTGGCCGGGCCTGATCCACACCAACAGCGTGCTCGGCATCAGCGAGATCGACTCCGTACCCGGCACCGTCGATGTCAGCGAGACGGGCGACGTCAACGCCGACGCCGATGTCTCGCCCGCCGTGAACGCCGCGAGCCGGCACTTCCCGGTCGCGCGTTCCGGCGGCATCACCCACGCGGTCGTCGTGCCTGCGGGTGGGCTCATCGCCGGCACCACGAGCCTCCTGCGCACCAGCGGCTGGACCTGGGACGAGATGACGGCCGTGCGCCAGCAAGCCGTGGTGCTGCGCTGGCCGGAGCCGGTACCGCCGCAGTACGCGGCCTTCGTCGGCGGCCAGAAGAGCCTCCCCGACCGCAGGAAGGAATCCGACGAGCGCGTGGCCAGGATCGAGAAGCTGCTCGATGGTGCGGCCGCGTACGGCCGCGCGCAGGCCCGCGCCGCCAAGGGCGGTCGCCCACCGCAGTACGACCCGCAGCTCGAGGCCCTGCAGCCGGTGCTGCGCGGTGAGCGGCCGCTGTGGGCCACGGCGCGCGAGAAGCATGCGATCGAGGCCGCCGTCGCCCTCGCGGCGAAGCACAAGCTGCGCCTCGTGATCACGGATGGACGCGATGCCTACCTCGTCGCCGATCTCCTCGCCCGCCACCAGGTGCCGGTGGTGCTGACCAACATCGTCGGCGAGCCGCCTCGGCCGGACGACCCCTACGACGTGCTCTACTCGATGCCGGCGAAGCTCGAAGCCGCCGGTGTCACCTTCGCCATCGCCAGCGGCACACGCTCCGGCGGCTCGGCGAACGCGCGGCACATCACGCTCTTCGCGGGCATCGCCGCGGCCTACGGCCTGGACCGCGAGGCTGCCTACCGCTCGATCACACTCTACCCCGCCCGCATCCTCGGGCTCGACGGTGTGCTCGGCTCGATCGAACCCGGCAAGAGCGCGAGTCTGGTCCTGACCGACGGCGATCTGCTCGAACCGGCCACGCAGGTCGAGCAGGTGTGGATCGACGGCGATCGCCCATCGATGGACGACGCCCAGAAGGCGTTCTACCGGCAGTGGCGCGCGCGCCCGAAACCCGCGGCCAGCCCCACCCGCGGCTGAGGCAGCGGCCGTGAGCCGCATCGCCGCGCTCGAGAGCCTGCTCGCAAAGGGACAGGACGGTGCGCTGCTGCGCTATTCGCTCGGCAGCGAGCACCTCGGCGGCGGTGATGCGGCCGCCGCCCTCCCGCACCTCGAACGCGCCGTCGCGCTCGACCCCGGCTACTCGGCGGCGTGGAAACTCCTCGGCAAGGCCCGCACCGCGCTCGGCGACATACCCGGCGCACGCGAGGCCTATCAGCACGGCATCGCCGCCGCCGCATCCCGCGGCGACAGGCAGGCCGAAAAGGAAATGCGCGTGTTCCTGAAGCGGCTGGGATGAGCCGGCAGCGCGACCCGGGCCGCACCGCCGTCCACCAGCGCGGTTACGTTCCGCGCCAGCGGTCCTTCGTGTCGAGGTAGCGCTTGGCGTCGCGCAGGTCCTTCGGCAGGTACTCGGAGAACAACCCCGGCGCGAACCGCGGGCGGTAGGCACGCAACGCCGCTTCGTAGAGACCCATGTGGAGGTCCGGTATGCGGTGCGTGGCCCGGTAGTGCGCCAGCGGCAGCTGCGCCACCACCTCCTGCTCGAACTTCGAACTCGCCGCGGCCAGGGTCTCGCCCGCCGGACCGTAGATGGCGGTACCACCGGAATTGCCGCCGGGATCGTCGAGGAAACCCGGGTTGTCCGGCGAGACCGCATTGTTGACGATCACCGAGTACACGCGGTTGTACCTCGACACCATGCGGATGTCGTCGGCCTCGAAGCCGCCGGTCGCGGTGCGCAGCAGGATCTCGGCGCCCTTCAGCGCCATGACGCGGAAGAGCTCGGGCTCGAGCTGGGTCGAGGACGTCGCGAGGTTGCCGATGTCCGTGCGGTGGACCGGCACGACAGCGTCCTCGCCGTACATCTCGACGAAGCGGTCGAGCACGTTGTAGACGGTCGTCGTCACCAGCTCGAAGCCCGGGAACACGCCGACGATGTTGCGCGCTTTCCAGTCGCGTGCGACGAACTTGCCGTCGGGCCCGATGACCGAGGTGACGCTGAGCACGTGGCCGGGCCAGTCGCGGTCGCGCGCGTAGGCGCCGAACTGGATGTAGCAGCCGTAGCGCTTCGCCCGCCCCGCGATCTCCTCGGTCTCCGGTCCGGGGAGGTCGATGCAGAGCCGCTCGAGCTCGGCACGGTCCCAGGGGTTCCAGCCCTGCAGCGGGAACTCGTGGAAACACAGGAGATCCTTCACTCCGCCGAAGGACTGGACCTTGTCGATCAGTTCGAGCATGTGCGCGAGGTTGGCGCGTATACCCGCCGCCGGTGTCTTGCCGTCCACGGCGCGCACGCGGGTCTGCACCGCGGCGACGCTGACCGTGTCCCTGCGCAACGGCACGCGCGCATAGTCGCGACCATTCGCCGGGACGGAGACCGGTGCGCCGGTGGCCGCTGCCTGCGCCGCGCCGCCGGCCGCGGCCCCGGCGAGGGCCGCTGCCCCCGCAATCAGGCTGCGGCGTGAAATGGAATCCAGGTTGCTCATGATCGATACTCCGCCGGTTGTCGAGTCACATGCGCCACGATGATCGTTATGCAGAAGCGGCTGGCAAAGCGCAAGCGGCCGGCACATCACCCTGGCAGGGGTGTGCTAGCGTCTGGCAACCGACGAGGAGGAGACCACGATGTCTTTCCGGCGCCCCGGCGGCCTGGCTGCGGTACTGGTGGCGGTCGTCCTGCTCCCGGCCTGTGGAGACCGCCCGCCGTCCGTTCCGGCAGCATCGACTGACGCAGCGCTGCCCTCCGACCATCCGCCGCTGGATGCCATGACGACGCCTGCAGCACGCCTGCCTGCAGGAACCGTTCTGGCGACGATCGGCACGGCGTCCGTCACGGCTGGCGATGTCGATGCGGCACTGGCCGGAATGTCGAATGCGGATCGCCTCGGGTACGTGACGCCCGAAGCGGTGCGCGAACTGGTCGAGGTACTCGCCGACCGCCGGTTGATGGTGCGCACAGCGCGCGCTGCAGGACTCGACCGCGACCCGGCGGTGTCAGCCATGCTCGCCGCACCACCCGCGGGCACGAGCCAGGACCAGATCCTCGCCGATGCGTGGCTGGCAGGCGAACTCGCCAGGACCTCCACGCCAGCGCCAGCCGAGGTCGAGCGCCACTACCGGGAACACCCGCTGGAGTTCACCGAGCCGGCGCGGGTGCGTGTCACACGTGTCACGACATCGAGCGCAGCCACGGCGGCCGCGCTGCGCAATCTGCTCGCCCGCGGTACGACGGTCGGCGACCTTCGCACCGACAGCCGGGTTCGCTCGGTCGAGGGTCTGTGGCTGTACGACACACCGAAGGCGCCCGCGACGACGGTGGCCGCGCTCCGCCTCGATCCAGGCGCCGTCAGCGGGGTGCTGCCGGTCGCAGATACCTTCATCGTCATGCGCGCGGAAGAGAAAGCGCCGGCGCGCCGGCGCCCTCTCGGGGAAGTCCGTGCAGGAATCGCGGCAGGGCTGGAAAGCCAGCGCCGGCAGGCAGCGTTCGCCGACCTTCGCGGGCGCTTGCGCAAAGGGGTCACCGTCGTGGTCGACACCGCTGCCGTATCAGCCTACGTGGCACCACAGGCGCCGGATCCCGTACCAACCGCTCCGGGTCCGTAATCCGTCAGGATTCCGAAAACTTGCGCCATATCCCTGCCATGCCGTGCGACGGTGCATAGGTATAAATACCTATCGCGGCAGGCCCGTGCACTCGCTTAGCAATGAAAAAGTCAGTCTGGCACAACGCCGGGCCTTCCCGACCTGGGGAACGGCCAAAAACGCAGCCAGACGTGCAACGACAACCCTGGGGGAGGGATTGCTCATGACACGCACGACTCGTTCCGTCCGTCGCCTGTCCACCGCGCTGGCAGTTCTTGCATTCCTGCCGCTCACCGAGACCGTACTCGCCGAGTGCCGCGCACCGGCATCGTGCATCGCCTGCCATGCCGGCATCCCGAACTCGCCGCCGCCGGAAGTGCTCGAACAGATGGGCCCGGCAAGCTGCGAGGTCGGTGACTTCACGCGCGGCCTGAACATGACCTCGCCGCGGTTCATTCACCGCACGGCGAAGCTTCAGGACGGGCGCATTCTGATGACCGGCGGGCAGATGGCCAACGCACCGGCGTCGGTGATCACCAACACGGTGGACGCCTTCAACCCGGCCGACAACTCGGTCGCACCCGTGGCTCCAATGACGATCCGGCGCTGGTCGCATGCCGCCACCACGCTCGCCGACGGCCGTGTCCTCGTCACCGGCGGACGTACCGCCTCGACCTCAGCCACCGGCGTCGTGCTCGCCACCGCGGAAACCTACGATCCGGCCACGAACACCTGGACGGAGACCGCCGGCCCCATGAACGTCGCGCGCCGCAGTCACACCGCCACCCTCCTGCCGGACGGCAAGGTGCTGATCGCCGGTGGCGGCAATGGCGTCTCGACCACGACGTCCCTGCCGATCCGATCGGTCGAACTGTTCGACCCCGCCACCGGGCTATTCACCGTCGTCGGGGACATGCTCATGCCGCGTTCGGCGCACAGCGCCATCCTGCTCCACGACGGTACCGTGCTGATCACGGGCGGCTCAACCGGGGCCGGAACGCTCTACCCGACCAACACCGCCGAGATCTTCGACCCGGTTGCCGGCTCGTTCACGGCCGTCGGCCCGATGAATTTCCCGCACCTTGCGCAGCTTCCCGGCATCCTGCGTGACGGTCGTGTGGTGCAGGGTTCGTCGTACTACAACGATACCCACACCTCGGCAGGTGGGCGCATCACCGACGAAAGCGAAATGTTCGACCCGGTCACACGCGCCTTCACGCCGGTCGCGCCGATGTACAAGCAGCGCATCGATATCGGCGCACAGGGCCTGCTCGACGGCACACTGCTCATCGCGGGTGGCGTGACCACCAGCCCGACCTTTCCGAGCATCTTCCAGCCCACCTCCGAGGTCTTCGATCCGGCCACGAACGGCTGGAAGCTCTCGGGAATCATGTCGAGCGGCCGCGACGAGTTCAGCGGCCTGCTGCTCGATGACGGGCGGGTGATGATCTCGGGCGGCTTCGTGTCACCGGGTGCAGTGTTGCTCCGCACGATCGAGGTGTACACGCCCGGCCTGGTGCCGCAGGTCAACGGCCTCCTCAACGTGCTCGCCGACACGTCGAACACCGCGTTGCGCTTCGGCAAGATCAGCCGACGCCTGCTCGAGGGCTGGATCAGGCTGATCGGCCTTGCAGTCGGTCGTGACGATCCCGCTCATGCGAACCTCGACTGGGCCAAGGCTTTCGCCCAGGTGTTCGACGGTGCCATCAAGCTCCAGGTCCGCGACGCTGCCACCCGCAAGCGCTTCCTGGATATCAACGCCGTGCTCCTGCACACGCTCGACGACAAACTGAACCCCAACCTGGCACCGACCGTTGCGCCAGCGGCTGCGCCGCCGACAGGGATTGAACCGCTGTCCGTCGCATTCACGGGCAACGCGGTCGACCCGGATGGCAGCATCGTCTACACGCTCTGGAACTTCGGTGACGGTACGACCAGCAACGACGCAAATCCCACGCACCTCTACACCTGCGACGGCAACTACACGGCGTCCGTCGAGGTGGTGGATGACCGCGGTGCCGTGACCTCTGCGACCGTTGCCGTGACGGTGGGTTCTGCTGGTGGCCCGATCAGTTATGCCTGCGACGTGCAGCCGGTATTCAATCGGTCCTGCACCGGCTGCCACGGCGCAGCGGCGCGCCTCAGCGTGACGACCTGCGAGAACCTGCAGCTCGGCAGCTTCCGCGGCCCGGTGGTGATTCCGGGTGATGCGGCCAACAGCCGGCTGGTTCAGCGGCTCAACAATGCCGCGCAGCCAATGCCGCCGATCGGTGGCCTGTTGCCCCAGGCCGAGCGCGACACGCTTGCCAACTGGATCAACAGTCTCGACCCGCTCGATCCGAACTACTGCGACTGATCGGCACGATGCCAACGGGGCCGGGTCCGCCAGGATCCGGCCCCGTTCTTTTGCGCACCAGCCCACGGCTGCCGGCAGCGTCCGGCGATCGAGCTTCAACTGCCGGCGAATTCCGCCAGCAGTTCGCCCAGGCGGTCATACGCGCCACCGAAATGGTGATCGCCCGGCAACTCGACACGCCGCAGGGACGAAGCTGCGCCCTGCCGACAGAGGGACTGCGGTTCCTCGCTCCCCGAAACACACAGCACGCGATCGGCCGACAGGTGCGCCAGCTCAGGGGCGATGGGGCGGCCGCCCGTCATCCGGCCGAGCCAGAAGCCGACATGAAATTCGAAGAAGGCTTCGGTACCCGGGCCGAGCAGCGCCATCCGGTCGACCCGCAGGCGCGCTTCCACCGGCAGCCGGTTGGCGAGAAACGGCATGACGTCGGCGCCCATGGAATAGCCGATGACGACGACGCGGGACTTGTTCCAGGCAAGCGCGTAGTGGTCGACGATCCGCGCCAGGTCCCGCGCGGCGCCCTCCGGGGTGCGCGGAGTCCAGAAATAACGCAGTGAGTCCCAGCCGACCACTGGTATGCCGCGCGCTGCAAGTGCTGCGGCCACACCGCGATCGAGCCCCGCCCAGCCCCCGTCGCCGGACAGCATGACGGCGAAGCGGTCGCGCGCCTTGCCGATGGCGGGAATCTCGACGAGAGGCAGGTCTGCGATCGAGGCGTGCAGCCTGCCCTCTGCCGGTGCATGGCTGGCTGCGATCCGCTCCACGGCCGTGGTGATGCCTGCGAAGTCATTTGCCGCGACAGCTGGCCCGGCGGCTCCATTGGCCGGGAGCATCGCCCGGGCCTGTGGGATGGCTGCGATAAATCTCTGTCCCGTGGCGCCGGCGCAAAAGCTGTCGCCCCGCGAGCAGAGCACGATCCACGGATCCTGAAGCTGCGCGGCGGGCTGCAGGGCCTGGCGGTCGCCGGCCAGCCGCGCCGCCTGCAGGCCGGGACCGAGTCCTTTGCACAGGGGTCGCGGCCAGGCGACATCCGGACGGAAATCGATCGAGACGGCGCCCGTGAATGTGCCGGCAGGCGCCTGCACCAGCGTCACGTACGCCAGCGTCGCCCCCAGGCCGGTGCCGACGATCGCGGGATTCACATACCGGGCGAGCTGTTGCTGGCCTTCGAGGAAGTGGGCGAAGGACTCCAGGTCACCTGCCGTGAACGTGCAGCCCTCCTCCGACCGCAGCAGCTGCGTGCGGAATGCCCGGCTGTCGATCCCCGCCACCAGCATGCCGCTGCCGGCCAGCTGGCTCGCGGTGCCGGCCATCGCCGCGGTCCAGCCCGTGTCGTCCGACAACAGCAGCACGACCTGCTCCGGCACGGGGCCTGCCGGCCGATAGAGCGTGACCTTGCCGAGCCGACCGAACTCGAGCGCCTCGTTGGCAGAGACCGCGGTTGCCAGCTGCAACAGCACCAGCCCGGCGACGTACCGGAACAGGTACCGGCGCTTCATGGCCGGGTGCGGCCATCGGACCGCTCTGCCGAAACCGGGCGGGTACCGACGGGTGAAACGGCGCCACGCAGCCCACCGGAGATGAGTGCCGTGATGTCGAGTACGACACGCGCCAGCGCCGGACCACCCGGCGCAGCGAGGTAACGCGGGCGCCACTGCGGCTGGAACTTGTTCTTGTAGTTCCGCAACCCTTCGAAGTTGTAGAAGTTCTCGCCGTAGCGGTACACGAGCCGACCGAGCTTGTGCCACGCAGGCGCCAGGCGCCGGTCGCCGAGTCCGGCGAGCGGCGCCATGCCGAGGTTGAACCAGTCGAACCCGCGCGCCTGCGCCGACAACATCAGCTCGATGAACAGGTAGTCCATGACGCCCTTCGGCGCCTTGCCGGAGTAGCGCATGAGGTCGATCGAGCACTCGCTCGAATGCCGGCTCTCCCACAGGTTGGCGAAGGCGACGATATCGCCGCCGGACTCGACCAGGCCGCAGGGAAACCGAGCCAGGTAAGCGGCATCGAACCGCCCGAGCGAGAAGCCCTTTTCCGTCGCCGATTTGGCGTGCAGCCAGTCGTCGGAAATCGCCTGCAGACGCGGCAGGAGCGTCACCACCTCGACCGGCGTGGCAATCCGGAACGAGGCTCCCTCGCGTCCAACCTTGCGGTGCACCTGGCGCAGCGCGGCCCGCGCGGACCCTTCCAGGGAAAACCCGCCGAGTGCGACGCGGGCCTCCTCGCCGAGCTTGCTCAGCGACAGCCCGGCATCGACGTAGACAGGCAGGTTGTCCGGCGCCACCTCGTAGAAAACGCAGGAGCTGCCTTCACGATCACATGCTTCGCGGAACTGCCAGACCAGTTCGGCCAGCTCGTCCTGCGGCGCGACCGGGTCACCCATCGCGATCCAGCTGCGACCTGACACCCCGTACATGATGAAGCCGCGCCCGGAATCGCTGAACATCAGCGCCTTGTCGCCGATCAGCGCCAGGTTGGCGCTGGTCGTGCCTGCCGTGCCGATCACCGCCACGGCGCGTTGCAGGTCACTCTCCGGCGGCGCGGTCACCCGAGGTCGGGGTGGCTGCAGCAGCCGGACCGCCGCGAGTGCGCCCAGGCCGAGCACCGCGAGGAGGCTCGCCCGCAGCATGCGGGGCGCACTGGCGTCGAACGCGAACTGCCACCAGAGCTCGTCGTGGTAGGGCACCGCGTGGTGCGCGAGCACGCCCACCCAGATCGATGCGCCAACCGCGATCGCCATGGCGGCGAGCCAGCGCGGTGCCAGCGGCTCGGCCAGCAATGTTGCCCGGCGATAGAACTCCCGTCGGGTCACCACCAGGAGAAGCAGGATGAGCGCGAGGATCGACGCCTCCTCGTAGTCCAGTCCCTTGAGCAGCGACACGGCGATGCCGGCACCGAGCAGCCACAGGGCGAGATGCCAGGCAGCATCAAGACGGGCTTTCAGCCCGCGCGCGAGCACGAGGAGCCCGAGGCCGATCAGGCTTCCCGCCAGATGCGAGACCTCGAGTGCGGGCAGGATGACGTAGTGCCGCAGCGTGTCGAGGCGCGATTCCAGCGCCGGGGTCGCGCCGGAGAGCAGCAGCACGAAGCCCGCCGCAAACGACAGCAGGGCCATGGCCTGCGGCACCACGAAATCGAGCGACCGCCGGGTCCAGTGCAGCGCAAGCTGGACCCGGTGGCGCTGTTGCCAGAACTCGTGACCGGCCAGCAGCAGGACGGCCACACCGAAGGGCAGCAGGTAGTAGATGATCCGGTACACCAGCAGTACGCCGAGGAGCTGCGGCACCGGCGTCGCGGGCAGGAGCAGCACGAACACCGACTCGAACACACCCAGCCCGCCGGGCACGTTGCTGATGGCGCCGGCGCAGACGGCGATGACATAGAGCGCGACGAAGGCCTGGAACGACACCGGGACATCCACCGGCAGCAGCGCATACGCCGCGGCACCGGCGAACACCAGGTCGACGCTGGCGACCGCCACCTGGGCCAGCGTCATGCGCCACGACGGCAGCACGAGCGACCAGCCGCGCAGGACCAGCGGACTGCGGCGTACGATCGTGAGCCCGAACCAGGCCGCACACAGGCCGAGCAGCAGGCTGCCGGCCGCGACAGCCACCGGCGGGCTCGCGTGCACGAGCGAAGCCGCATGGCCGGCTTCACCGATCAGCGAGATGCCGGTCATGACCCCGGCGCCGAGATGAAACGTCAACGCACAGAAGACGGAAACGACCGTGATTTCCGTACCGCTGAGGCCGGCCAGCGTATACATCCGGTAGCGCACCGCCGCGGCCGAGAGCGATACGAGGCCCACGTTGTGCCCCACCGCGTAGGCCATGAAGGAGGTCACCGTGACGAACGGGTATGGCAGCTCCCGGCCGATGTAACGCAGCGCCAGCAGGTCATGGCCGACCAGGGCGAGATAGCTTGCCGCCGTACAGGCCAGCGCCACGACGACAGCGCCCGCCGGGATCGAACCCGCTGCCGCGATGACATCCGGCAGGGTGAGTCTGCTGCCGAGCCGGTGCAGGACCAGCAGCGCCGCCCCGAAGATGAGTACCGACACGACCGCCGGCAGGTGGCGGATCCACCCCGGAAACTTCGTGGCAGGAACGACGAAGCTCGTGAGCATTCGATGAATCTGCACGGCGCACTGGTGCAGGCGGATCCTGCGACGGGAAGGGATCATAATCCGTCGGGACCTCAGCGGGAACGTATTGCAGCCGGGCGCGATCCAACGGGTCGAAACCACCAGGAGGCCAACATGCAGATCGGACTGGTCGGACTCGGGCGCATGGGGGCCAACATGACCCGCCGCCTGCTCGGCGCGGGTCACAGTTGCGTCGTCCACGACATCCATCCCGCCGCCGTCCAGGCGCTCGTCGGCGCGGGTGCGCAAGGTGCTGCGTCGCTGCCCGAACTGGTGCAGCAGCTCCAGGCCCCGCGCGTCGTCTGGCTGATGCTTCCCGCCGCCGTGGTCGACGCGACGATCGAAGCGCTGGCGCCCCACCTGCAGGCCGACGATGTCATCGTCGACGGCGGCAACTCGAACTATCGCGACGACCTGCGCCGCGCTGCGGCTCTCGCTGGGCGTGGCCTGCATTACGTCGACGTCGGCACCAGCGGCGGCGTGTGGGGCCTCGACAATGGCTATTGTCTGATGATCGGCGGCGAGGCCGGGCCCGTGCAGCGGCTCGAACCCGTCTTCACTGCGCTGGCCCCGGACCCGCAGGCGGCCCCGGCCACCCCTGGCCGCGACGCGCAGCGCGCCGGCGCCGAACGCGGCTGGCTGCACTGTGGCCCGAGCGGTGCCGGACACTTCGTGAAGATGGTCCACAACGGCATCGAGTACGGGATGATGGCCGCGTACGCCGAGGGATTCGACATCCTGCGCCATGCTGGTGCCGGCAACGAGGCACAGGCGAGCGACGCCGAGACCGCGCCCCTCGAGCACCCCGAAGCCTATCGCTACGAATTCGATCTGGCCGAGATCGCCGAGCTGTGGCGCCGCGGGAGCGTGGTGCGCTCGTGGCTGCTCGATCTCACCGCGCACGCGTTGTTGCACGACCCTGGCCTCGACGACGTGCGTGGCCGGGTCGCGGATTCCGGCGAAGGCCGCTGGACCCTGCAGGCGGCGATCGACATCGGTGTGCCGGCACCGGTCCTCGCCACAGCCCTGTTTGCGCGCTTCGGCTCGCGCGGCCGCGGCGATTTCGCCAACCGCGTGCTCTCGGCGATGCGCCGCGAGTTCGGCGGCCACGAGGAACGCGGATCATGACGGTGCCGGCCGCCGACGCCCTGGTGCTGTTCGGTGCCACCGGCGATCTCGCCTATCGCAAGATCTTCCCGGCACTGCAGGCGCTGGTCCGGCGCGGGAGCCTCGACGTGTCGGTGATCGGCGTGGCGCGCTCGGGCTGGACGGCCGCGCAGTTCGCCGAGCGCGTGCGCTCGAGCCTGCGCGAACACGGTGCCGGCGACGACGACGCCGGCGCGCGCCTCGTGGCGCTGCTGCGCTACATCGACGGCGACTACCGCGAAGCCGCCACGCATCAGCGCCTGCGCACCGCACTCGGCGTCGCACAACGCCCGCTGCACTACCTGGCGGTGCCGCCGAGCCTGTTCTCCACGGTAGTCGATGGGCTCGGCGAGTCCGGCAATGCCGCCGGCGCGCGCGTGGTGGTCGAGAAGCCGTTCGGGCGCAACCTCGCCTCGGCGCGCGCGCTCAACCAGGCCCTGCATCGGCGCTTCGACGAAGCGGCGGTGTTCCGCATCGACCACTTCCTCGGCAAGGAGGCGGTGCAGAACCTGCTCTATTTCCGCTTCGCCAACGCCTTCCTCGAACCGGTGTGGAACCGCAATTTCGTCAGCAGCATACAGATCACCATGGCGGAGGACTTCGGGGTGCAGGGACGCGGCCGCTTCTACGAGGAAGTCGGCGCGCTGCGCGACGTAGTCGAGAACCACCTGCTGCAGGTCCTCGCGCATCTGGTGATGGAGCCGCCGGTGGGCGGTGGCGCCAATGCGCTGCGCGACGAGAAGGTCAAGGTGTTCAGGGGTATCCGGCCGCTGTCCGCGGCGGACCTGGTGCGCGGACAGTACGACGGCTATCGCGGTGAAGACGGCGTGGCGACCGACTCGCAGGTCGAGACCTACGTGGCCCTGCGCCTGCAGCTCGATTCCTGGCGCTGGGCCGGCGTGCCGATCCTCATCCGCGCCGGCAAGCGGCTCGGCGCCACGGCGACCGAGGTGCTGGTACGGCTGCACCGGCCGCCGCAGCAGGTGTTCGCCGATGCAGCCACGGGCGCGCCGAACTACTTCCGCTTCCGGCTCGGGCCGGAACGCGTCGCCATCGCCATTGGGGCTTCGACCAAGCGGGCCGGGGCCACCATGGCCGGCGACCCGGTCGAACTCTACGTGTGCAACGAGCGCGGTCCGCAGATGAGTGCCTACGAGCGCCTGATCGGCGACGCGCTGCTCGGCGATCCCACCCTGTTCGCGCGCGAGGACGGGGTCGAGGCCGCATGGAGAATCGTCGATCCGGTCCTGGATCAGCCACTCCCGGTGCATCCTTACGGTCAGGGCAGCTGGGGGCCGGCGGCGGCGGATGCGCTGGCCGCTGCCTGCGGTGGCTGGCAGCAGCCCGGCACGGATTGAGTGATGCACATCGATGTGCTGCCCGACGCCGCTGCTGCCGCACACGCGGCCGCAGCCTTCATCGCCGACCGGGCTCGCGCTGCGATCCGCGAGCGCGGCCGCTTCCTGTGCGCACTGAGCGGCGGGGAGACACCGCGGCCGATGCTCGCGGCACTGGCGCGCGAGCCGCTGCCCTGGGAACACATCGATGTGTTCCAGACCGACGAGCGCGTGGCGCCGGCGGGGAGCGAAGCGCGCAACCTGACGCATCTCGAGCGTCTGCTGGTGACGCCAGCGGCGCTGCCGGCCGCGCGCCTGCACGCCATGCCGGTCGAGGCGGACAATCTGGCGACAGCGGCGGCCACGCATGCGCAGGTGCTGCTCGACGCCGCGGGCGCACCGCCGGTGTTCGACCTGGTGCATCTCGGCCTGGGGGTCGACGGCCACACGGCATCGCTGTTCGCCGGCGATGCAGCACTCGAGGTCGACGATGCCTGGGTCGCCGCCACCGGCTCGTACCACGGGTACCGCCGCATGACCCTGACCCTTCCGACGCTCGAACGCGCACGCTGCGTGCTGTGGCTCGTCTGCGGGACGGCCAAGGCCGGGGTACTCGCGCGCCTGTGCGCCGGCGACGACGCCCTGCCCGCCGGGCGGGTAGCGCGCGACAACGCCTGGGTCGTGACCGACGACGCCGCCGGGCGGACCTGCACACCATGAACCGCGACGACGGCCTGCCTCCCGCACCGGGCAGCCCCGGCATCGCTCCGACCTGGGCCAGCAGCGCAAAGGACATGGTCGGCTCGTCACTCGGCCCGGCCCGCCTGTGGTTCACGATCGGCTTCGGCATCGTCAACGAAGTCTATTACCCGCGCATCGACAACCCGCAGATCCGCGACCTCGGCTTCATCGTCGCCGACAACGCCGGGTTCTGGTGCGAAGTGAAGCGGCTCGACCGCTACAGCCTGGAGACACCCGCGCCGGGCATCCCGGCCCTGCGCCTCGTGCATCGCCACGAGCGATTCACGCTCGCCCTGCGCATCGTCACCGATCCCGTACGCGACGCGCTGCTGATCGAGGTTGGACTCGAAGGCGACGCGTCCCTGCGTCCCTATGCGCTGCTGGCGCCACACATCGACGGTACCGGCCAGGGGAACGTTGCCGAAGTTGCCTGGCACGACGGGCGGTGCATCCTCCTCGCCAGCCGGGTGCAGGACCAGGCGACATGGCTCGCCCTGGCCGCCGCCGATACCCACCAGCACGATGCCTGGGGCCGCACCAGCGCCGGCTACGTCGGCGCAAGCGACGGCTGGCAGGACTTCGCCCACCACGGCGCCATGTGCTGGCAGTACGGCAATGCCGGACCCGGCAACGTCGCCCTCATCGGCGAACTGCCCCGCCGTTGCGTCCTCGCGCTCGCCTTCGGCGCAAGCCGCGAGGCCGCCACCACGTTGTCGATCGGTGCGCTCGCGCAGCCGTTCGACGAGCCTTGGCGGCGACAGGTGGCGGACTGGACACAGTGGCACGGCGCGCTAGTGCCCGGCGTGACCGCCCCGCTCGACCCGCAGCTGCGTGCGCAGCTCGCCATCTCGGCCATGGTGTTGCACGTGCACCAGGACAAGATCCACCCCGGTGCGATGGTGGCCAGCCTGAGCGTGCCCTGGGGCAGCAGCCGCGACGAACGCGGCGGCTACCACCTGGTGTGGCCACGCGATCTGGTCGAATGCGCCGGTGCCCTGCTGGCACTCGGACAGGCAGCGGAAGCGCGCGACGTACTGCGCTACCTGATAGCGTCGCAGCACACCGATGGCCACTGGAACCAGAACCAGTGGCTCGGTGGCAAGGCTTACTGGCCGGGTGTGCAGCTCGACGAGGCAGCCTTCCCGGTGCTGCTCGCTGCGCTGCTGGCAGATCGCGACGCCCTGGGTGGCATCGAAGTCGGCGACATGGTGGAGCGCGCGCTGGGTTTCGTCGCCCGTACCGGGCCCTCCAGCGACCAGGACCGCTGGGAGGAAGACGCCGGTGTCAATCCGTTCACGCTGGCGATCTGCATCGCTGCGCTCGTCGCCGGCGCTGCCTTCATCGACCCGGCGGCACGCGAGCTCGCGCTGGCACTCGCCGACGACTGGAATGCGCGGATCGAGGATTTCACGGCTGTGTCAGGCACTGCCCTGGCGTCGCGCCTCGGTGTACGCGGTTATTACGTGCGCGTCGCACCGGCGGCAGTGTTCACCGGCGAACAGGCCCTGCACGGCTGCCTGCCAATCAGGAATCGCCCGCTGAACGCCGCGCTGCCGGCCGACGAGCAGGTGGCGACCGACGCTTTGCAGCTGGTGCGCTTTGGACTGCGCCGTGCCGATGACCCGCTCGTGCGCGACACGGTCACGATGATCGATGCACTGCTGAAGGTAGAGTCGCCCGGTGGCCCGGCCTGGCGCCGCTACAACGGCGATGGCTACGGCGAGCACGAAGACGGTTCGCCCTTCGACGGCACCGGCTGTGGCCGACCGTGGCCGTTGCTCACCGGCGAGCGTGGCCACTACGAATTGGCAGCCGGGCGTGATCCGCTGCCGTACCTGCGTGCGATGGCCGTCATGTGCAGCGGTGGCGGCATGCTCCCCGAGCAGATCTGGGATGCGGCATCGATTCCCGAGCGCGGGTTGTTCACCGGTCGCCCGACCGGATCGGCCATGCCGCTGGCATGGGCTCATGCGGAATTCGTCAAACTCGCACTATCGCAGGCCGGAGAACGTCCTTGTGATTGCCCGGCAGCCGTGTGGGAACGCTACCGCGGACGCAGGCCGACACCGCAAGCCGCGGTCTGGCTCGAGCAGTTTCCCACGACGCGCGGCAGCGCCGGCGTCGACACGCTGCTGTGCCTGCACGCTCCGGCCGTGGTGCGCTGGGGTGTCGATGGCTGGCACGACGCGATCGACACCCCCACTCGGCCCGGTGGCCTGGGCCTGCATGTCGCGCGGCTGCCTACGGTCGGCCTGCAGGCCGGCCAATGCATCGATTTCACCTGGCGCCTGCAGCCATCCGGTACGTGGACCGGCGCGAATCACCGCCTGGTCCTCGAACCACCCAGATCGCGAGTGCCGGCATCATGATCCTGCTGCAGCTGCGGCTCGCGTCGGGCAGGCGGTTTGATTACGATCCGTGCATACAGTGAATCTGACGAGGAACAGCCATGGCGCTGCATCACGCTTCTTCGGGGGAGATCATCGATGTTGCCCCTCTCGGGCCGTCGCACCGTGAAACGATCTCCACGACGCTGATCCGCGTCGACAACCTGGAGGTCTTCCGGTTGGTCCTGCCGGCTGGCACCCGCATTCCGGATCACAAGCAGCCACGGACCTGCCAGCTCCGTGGCGAGAGCACGGTCCATTGCCTGGAGGGCACGCTCGACATCGAGGTGAATGGCCGCCGGCACCGCATGCAGGCTGGCAAACTCACCTACCTCGCTGCAGGTGAAACCCACGCCATGACCGCGGTGACCGACGCGACGGTGCTGGTGACCCTGCTCTCGCCGTAGGCCACCGCCGGCGGGCGCCAGTGCGCGTCTTCTCCCGGACGCAGGCTACGACAGATGCGGCGAGCCGGGCTGGCGCAGCCGCGGCAGGCAGGTGGCGAGTGCGGTCACCGCGGGCCAAGCTGCAATGAGGCTTTTCCGGGGACTTTCCGAAACCGAAGTACCGGCACCTTATCCGCGCCGGCGCAGCCGCGGCAGGCAGGTGGCGAGTGCGGTCACGGCGAGCCAGGCCGCCGGCGGGACCGGAACCTGGGGCACGCCTGCGAGGCTCGAGAAATACACCACCGTGTCCCAGACACCATCGGAGGTGTCGGCCACGATGAACCGCAGGGTATTGCCCGTCGGGCCGACGGTGCCGGCGAAGGTGAGCAAGGGGTTGCCGCCGGGAGTGAGCACGCCATCGAGCTCGGTGCCTGCGAGCGCGGACATGTCGGGGTGACGGATGTTGACCGGCTTCCCGGCGACAATGGCGATGTTCGCGCCGTTCAGGAACATGCCGAAGCCGTCGATGTATTCCTGATCCACGTATTCCGGGTACTCCTCGGATCCGAATACGACGTTGAACGAGACCTGGTCGAAACCGGGCTGCATGTCGAAGTCGATGACGAGTTCGGTGACGTCGAAGTGGTCGTAGGTCTCGGGTGGATCGAGGTCGGGGCGCGAGGTGATCGGATCGAGCAGGGCTTCCTGCGCGGGCGTCGCCGGTACGCCTGGCTCAGCCCCCGTCGGCGGAAACGTCGCGTTGCCGAAGGGCCAGCCATTGGCATCCGTGGTGTTGGGGCCATCGTCGTAGCCCGGCATCAGCACCCCGTAGTCATCGTGGCTCCACCCGACCACACTGCCGGTGGCGAGTACCACGCCAGAGCCGATACCGTACGTGCCACTCCCGTTGGTGAAGGTCCCCGAGGACGTCATCTCGAAATCCGGCACCCCCGGAAATTCGGACGACACCGTCTGGCGATGTCCGTTCAGCGTCACGCCGGTGACGACGACGCCGGTGCCGCCGCCACCGAGCAATGCGCCGACAAGCGTGCCGGTGTCCTGCGTCGCCGTGATGACGATCGCCTGAGCTGCACCCGGAGCGAATGTTGCTGCCGAGACGAGTGAGGCGATGGTCAGGTGCGTACCGATGCGGATATTCATGTTGTTCTCCCGCCGGATCGTTATTCTGCCCGGCCGGACGAAAGCTGCCTGTCCGGCCGGATGGCAAGACTGTAGTCCTGCGCATGCTGCAGGTAAACACCGGCACCGGGCCGGAGCCGGGATTCCCGGATCGATCCACGGAAAAAATCCGGATGGTCAGGTGGTTGGGAACACTTCCGGAACCCGGGACTCGGTCCCGGTGCCGCCCATGACGGCACACCCGGGGACTGCCGGCGCATCGCCCTGGACGGCGACGCCCTTCGCTCAGGCAGCGCGCTTGACGATGCCCGCAGGGATGTTCGGCCGTTCCGGATGCACCGTGACCTGTCGCGTCAGCGGATGCACGACAAGGTCCATGTCCTCCATGGGAATGGCGCCCAGCAACACCTCGTCCCCAAGCACCATGGCACCCACGAAGCAACGCCGGTTGGCGAAGCGGACCTCGACCGGACCGACGTAGTCGAACGTCGCACAGGAGCCGTCGGCGAGCGTGACTTCGCGTCGCTCGCCGACCGTGAAACCCAACTGGATGGCTACATGGCGCGGGATGCACAGATGCATGGCACCCGTATCCGCCAGCGCCTGCACCGACAACGCAGCAAGATCCGGTTGAACCGGGTTACGCAATTCGAGCGCGGCGTAGGCGATACCCATGCAGGTATCCTAACGAGGCCGCAGCACGGGCTCCAGTCGCATTTGTCGCTCGAACCCGCGCATCTGGTGCGAGCGTGACAGACGCCGGCGCGAACAGCTGGCCCGGGTAGCCATACCGCTGCCCCTCAGTCCTTCAGCATCCCCAGCACTTCGTCGAGCATCTTCTTTGCATCGCCGAAGAGCATGCGGTTGTTCTCTTTATAGAAGAGCGGATTGTCGACGCCGGCGTAGCCGGAGGCCATCGAGCGCTTCATGACGATGGAGGTCTTCGCTTTCCACACCTGCAACACCGGCATGCCGGCGATCGGACTGGTCGGATCGTCCTCGGCAGCCGGGTTCACGATGTCGTTGGCGCCGATCACCATCGCCACATCGGTGTCCGGGAAGTCGTCGTTGATCTCGTCCATCTCGAGGACGATGTCATAGGGCACCTTGGCCTCGGCGAGCAGCACGTTCATGTGCCCGGGCATGCGCCCGGCGACCGGGTGGATGCCGAAGCGCACGTTGATCCCCTTCTCGCGCAGCAGCTTCGTGATCTCGTAGACCGTGTGCTGGGCCTGGGCGACCGCCATGCCGTAACCCGGGATGACGATCACGTTCTTCGCGGCGCGCAGCAGCTCTGCCGTCTCCACGGCGCTCACCGGCGTCACCTCGCCCGCCGGCTGTGCGCCGGCTGCGGCGGGCGCCGTGCCGCCACCGGTACCGAAACCGCCGGCGATGACACTCACGAAGTTGCGGTTCATCGCGCGGCACATGATGTAGGAAAGGATCGCGCCGGAGGATCCGACCAGCGCGCCGGTGACGATGAGCAGATCGTTCGACAGCATGAAGCCGGTGGCTGCTGCCGCCCAGCCGGAGTAGCTGTTCAGCATCGAGACCACCACCGGCATGTCGGCGCCGCCGATGGCCATCACCATGTGGATGCCGAACAGCAGCGCGATCGCGGTCATCACGAACAACGGCGTCATGCCGTCGCCGATGCTGTGGGCGTTGAGGAACTCGCGGCCGAACCAGATCACCACCAGCAGCCCGAGCAGGTTGAGCCAGTGGCGCCCGGGCAGCAGCATGGGCTTGCCGCCGATCTTGCCCGACAGCTTGCCGAAGGCGATGATCGAGCCGGAGA
>CAYQAR010000050.1:0-23415 GCA_964415505.1 uncultured Chromatiaceae bacterium
CCTTTAGCTCAGTATGAGCCTTGGTGAAAGTGTCCGCAGAATCGGGGTAGAACCCCCGCTGGGTGCCATGCTGCTCGTCACTGATGCGCAGCAGGTCGTGCGTGCGTTGGATTTCGCCGACCACAAGGCGCGGCTGCGCCGCGGCCTGCGCGAGCACTACGGTGAGGTGGAACTGGTCGAGATTCCGGCTCCAGCCACGATCGCCGATGCGCTCACTCGCTACTTCGCCGGCGAGTTGGAGGCGCTGAATACGCTGCGCACGGCCACCGCCGGTTCGGAGTTGCAGCGCCGGGTCTGGGCCGCGCTGCGCCGCATCCCGGCAGGCACGACCACGACCTACGGCAAGCTGGCCAGGGAGCTGGGTTTCGATGACCCGCGCGCACCCATCGACATGGGCGCGGCCAATGGCGCCAACCCCATCACCATCGTCGTGCCGTGCCACCGGGTGGTCGCCAGTGACGGCAGCCTCAAGGGTTATGCCTGGGGTCTGCACCGCAAACGCTGGCTGCTCGAACACGAGAACGCCATAGCCCGGCCCGTGTCTGTGGCGGATCCCAACACGCAGATTAGATTAGGATTTTAGTTCAATCGCAAGAAATGGAGTTCTTGCGGTTGAATCACGGTCTAAGCTTGTCTTCATCATCATGAAGAATCAGGGTGACGCCATGGCGACCGGTACTTCTGCAACACCGATTTACGACACGGACGAAGCCCGCTGGGAGGCAGTCAGGACCAGAGACACCCGGGCGGATGGGTACTTTGTTTACGCCGTGCGAACCACGGGGGTGTACAGCCGCCCCAGTTCTGCGGCCCGCCTTCCCAGGCGCGAGAACATCGAATTCTTCGCATCGGCCCGGGATGCCGAATCGGCAGGCTACCACTCGAGCCGACGCACCCAGGGCGACCGCACCGCAGCCGCGGTTGAACGCGCGGCCATGGTGGCACAGGCCTGCCGCCTGATCGAATCGGCGGAGACCGCCCCGAACCTGGACGAACTGGCTGCGCAAGCGGGCATGAGTGCCTTCCACTTTCATCGTGTCTTCAAGGCCGAAACTGGCTTGACGCCCAAGGCTTATGCCACGGCCCATCGCGCCCGCAAGCTGCGGGCAGAGTTGAATGCTGCCGATGGCACGGTCACCGATGCGATCTACGGTGCGGGATTCAATTCCAACAGCCGCTTCTACGAGACCTCCGAACAGGTGCTGGGCATGCGGGCCAGGGAGTACCGCACCGGCGGCTTGGGGGCCGTGATCCGCTTCGCCGTGGGTGAATCTTCGTTGGGAGCGATTCTGGTCGCGCAAAGCCAACGTGGCATTTGCATGATCTTGCTGGGCGATGACCCGGACCGGTTGGTGCGCGACCTGCAGGACCAGTTCTCCAAGGCGGAACTGGTCGGCGGAGACGGCGATTTCGAACAGTTGGTCGCCCGCGTTGTCGGCTTCATCGAAGCGCCGGACATTGGCCTGAACCTGCCGCTGGATGTGCGGGGAACCGCCTTCCAGCAACGTGTGTGGCAGGCCTTGCGGGAGATCCCAGCTGGCAAAACGGCGAGCTATGCCGAAATTGCCGCGCGCATCGGCGCCCCCAAGTCCGTCCGTGCCGTGGCCCAGGCCTGCGCAGCCAACCACATCGCCGTCGCCATTCCCTGCCACCGCGTCGTGCGACGCGATGGCGATATTTCAGGCTACCGCTGGGGCGTCGAGCGCAAGCGCGAACTGCTGCGGCGCGAAGCCCAAGCTTGAGCAGTTCCGCATAGATGACTTCATTGACCCTGGCCGTGGACGCGCTGGACTGGACGGAGATCGCCCGCCAGCTGGACAACGAGGGCTATACCCTGCTCCCCGGATTGTTTTCCTCAGCGGGATTTCTTGCCGAAGGTGCAGACCGCTTGCGACAGGTGTCGCTGGCCTCGGCCGACCTCGGACGCGGCGACCTGTTCTACTACGGGGACAATCTGCCAGAACCACTGGATAGTCTGCGTCATATCTTCTATCCGCATCTGATGCCGATCGCCAACCGCTGGAACGAAACACTGGGGGTGGACTATCGCTATCCAGCCAACCTGCGCGCCTTCCAGCAGTGCAACCGGGAGGCCGGTATAACGCGAGCACTGAGCCATCTGAACCGGCTGGGCAAATCCGATTATCTGGCGCTGCATCACCGTGCAGAAGGCGAACACGTCTTCCCACTGCAGTTGGTGGGTCTGCTCTCCACGCCAGACGAGGACTTCTCCGGCGGCGAATTCGTGATGACCGAGCAACGGCCGCGCATGCAGTCGCGCCCCATGGTCCTGCCGTTGCGACAGGGGGATGCTGCGCTCATCAGCACCGTGCAACGCCCTTTCAAGGGCAGCAAGGGCTACTACCGGGTGAACCTCAAACACGCCATCAGCCGCGTGCACAGCGGCGAGCGCGTGGGACTGGAGCTTTCATTCCATGACGCGCCCTGACATCAAGGGCTCAGCGCCGACGTCTTCACAGCCCACAAGAACCTGGTCCTTGATCGGGCCGGATGGAAAGCCCTACGAGAGCCCGATCCCAGGCACCCTAGGCGGACACCGGGGCAGCAAGCTATATGGTCGCTTTGACTGCCGTGCGGCTCTGCAGGCCATCGCCCGTGGCGGCTATGTCACGCACCGTGTCTTCTTTCTCGACGAGACAACGGCTATTGCCGCCGGCTACCGCCCGTGCTCGGTGTGCTTGCCCGAGAAGTACGCCGCCTGGAAGGCTCGCCAGCCCAGGAAGTCGATCAAGAAGAACACAAGTCACAAGAAGATCCCCCCTTCATGACGACTTCGCATCTGGTCCGTAGTAGAAATTGGCCGTCGCGCCGCCGTCGATCAGGAAGTCGCTGCCGGTGATAAAGCCGCCCTCCGGCCCCATCACCAGCGCCGCCAGCGCCGCCACCTCGTCCGGCGTGCCGGCGCGGCCCGCGGGCATCTTCTTCAGCATCGTCTGATAGAAGGCGGCGCGCTCACCGTACAGCTCGTCGTGGGCCAGCGGTGTCACGATGATGCCGGGGCTGATCGAATTGACCCGCGCACCGCGTTTCGCCCACTGTACCGCTTCGCCACGTACGCGCAGGGAGTTGCAGCGCTTGGACATCTGGTAGGCATGCAACGTGCTCTCGACGTTCTTGACGAAATCGAGTTCCAGCAGCGCTTCCGGCGACGCGGTGGCCAATAGCGCATCCTGTTCAGCGGTCAGCGCCGGCATGCGGTAACCCGATTGCGACGAGATGACCACACCCGAGCCGCCCTCGGCGATGACCTTGCCGAATTCCTCCAGCAGCACCGCGGTGCCGAACAGATCGACTTTCAGTATCGACGCGATAGGCGCCTGGCTCGGCGACACGCCCGCGGCCTGCACCAGCGCCTTTATCGAACCGAGCGACTGTGCCTTTCGCACCACCGCCTGCACCGCTGCGCGCTCGGCGATGTTCGCTTCCATGGCTGTCGTCTCGAATCCCGCGCCTTCCAGCAGCTTCGCGGCTGCATCGGCCGACGCCTGGCTGTGATTGGCCACCAGGATATGGCGACCGCTACTGATGCGCCGTGCGATGGCCTGGCCGATGCCGCCGGCGCCAACGATCACGGTGACGTCTACTGATTTACCCATGACTCCCTCCTCTCCTGCGGTGACCGCGTCAGGTCTTCCTTGTTGTGCAGCTGGTCATCAAGGTTGTCGTGGCAATGGCGGCAATCAGTGGGCTGAGGGGGAGGCTCTCATGCCAGACCTTCCGACGCCGCTCAGGGATTTGCGCTCGTATCTACGGCTGGGGACGATGGGTCGTCGGACTGACGACCATACACCCGTTCGACATCCGCGACCCCCGCCGCGCGCAGCAGCGTGCCGTCCGGCATCAGCACGACGGGAAGGTCATCAACGGACAGCCCCAACTGCGCGAGCGCTTGTCCTGTGTCCTCGACGTGCGCATCACCGAGCTGCGCGCTGAGTCCGTGATCCGCGGCCCATTCCTGAAGCTGTCGGGTGCGCGGGTCGTCGGCAGATGCGAGGATGCACAGATCTGCCGCCAGCTTCCGGCCGACGACCTCCCTCAGCAGGAAGGCGCGTGTCACCAGGTCGCGCAACTCGGCATCCCCGGCAAGCAGGGCGTGCAGTCGATCGAGGGGAACGCGCAGCACCTCGCCGGGCCGGATCACGACGGCGGTCCGGGTGACACGCTGGTTGCGCAGCAGATCGAGCGCTCCGAGGAAGCGGCGCTCGCCATGCACCCGGAGCACGCGCCGTTGCGCGGCACCGGCATAACCGATAGCCGCTACGGCGCCGGAGATGACGACGTGGAAAGCATCTTCCTTGTCCCCGGGCTGGTACAAGACGTCACCGCGGGCGACTCTCAGCCGCTCCCCCACGGCCGCGATCCTCGCCAGTTGTGCGTCGGTCAGCCGCGGACTGTCACCTCCAAGATCGGGGCTCTCCGCGAGGTCCTCCGGCAGGTCAGGGATCTCCTCCTGCGGGTTCCAGGTGTTCTTCCGGACAAAAACCGAGGCTGGTTCTTCGTCGCGTGGGGAATAACCGACGTCGGCTTTGGAGGTGGCGAGCAGGGCCGCCGCCAGCGAATCGGCGTCGTGTGCCCCGGTGTGGCGTAGCCCGTTCACGAAGAAGGTGTGGGAATCATCGACGCCGCTGGCGTCCGCCGATGCCAGGTCCTCCTCGACCCGTCGTCGATACTGGCCGGAGCCCAGTTCATGCGCGAAGCGGGTCACGTCGAGCCCGATGGCAGCCGCGTGGTCGATGAGCTCGGGCGCCGACAATCGGCCATGCTGATATAGCCAGTCGTGCATCTCCCAGAACCGGCCCTGGGCGCCTGCCGCTTCCGCGGCTTCGGCCGCCAGGGACGCGAACCTGCGGTCTGGCCGCGGCGCATGCCGGTAGACGTAGCGCAACCGCTCGCCAAAGCGTTCGCGCAGATCGGCAAGCAGCCCCCAGCCCTGGAAGGGTGCGTCGAAGTCGCCGAACCCCACCAGCGTGAGTGGCGCGTCCACCGGTCCAAGGATGTGGTCGCGCGCGGCATCGACCGGGGGCACGAGATGCAGCGCATGCCCTGCCGGCTTCGGAACTCGATGCGCCGCCATGCGCAAGAGCGTGAACCCCACCATGGCCGACAGCAGCGACGCGGCGAGAATGCCGACACGCGCCTGGTCGGCGAGATCCCGGTCGGGCACCGAGAGCTCGACGATCAGCAGCGAGATGGTGAAGCCGATGCCGGTCAGCATGGCCCCACCCGCCAGCTGCAGCCTGGTCACGCCCGGCGGAAGATCCCCCAGCTTCAGGCTCACCGCCAGCGTGCAGCCGAGCAGGATGCCGACCGGCTTGCCCAGCACGAGCCCCGCGATCGCCCCGAGAGTGACCGGTGACGAAGCGGCAGCGCCCAGCGGGTCCGCACTCAGCACGACGCCTGCATTGGCCAGGGCGAACAAGGGGACGATGACGTAGTCGGTCCACGGTCGCCACAGCATCTGCAGCCGTTCGCCCGCAGGCACCGAGCGCTCGATCGACAACCGCGCCGCGAGGGCCCTGGTCGGATGCGGGTGCTGCAGGTAGGCGCGGGTCAGCCGGCCGACCTCCGCAACCTCGTCGCGCCGCACGCGGTAGGCGGGCGTGACCAGCGCGATGATCACCCCGAGCAGCGTGCCGTGGACACCACTTTTGTAGAGCATGATCCACGCTGCGACCGCCAGCACGAGATAGGCCGGGCCCCGCCAGACATTAAGCCAGCGCAGCGCGAACATGAGACCTACCCCGGTCGCTGCGAGTGCCAGGAATCCGAAGTGCAGGTCGGCGGTGTAGAAGATGGCGATCACAGAGAGCGCACCGATGTCGTCGACAACGGCCAGCGCGAGCAGGAAAACGCGCAACTGGATGGGACAGGCCCGACCCAGCAGCGCGATGAGTCCGAGCAGGAATGCGGTATCGGTAGAGATCACCATGCCCCAGGCGGAGGCGGCCTGCCCGCCCCGGTTGATCAGCACATACAGCAGGGCCGGCACGATCAGGCCCATGACGGCGGCCAGGATCGGCACCATCGCCCGGCGCCGGTCGGCGAGCTCACCGATGACAAGTTCGCGCTTCACCTCGAGGCCGACAATGAAGAAGAAGAACGCCATCAGGCCATCGTTGACCCAGTGGTGCAGGCTCAGCGACAGCTCGGCGCCGCCCACGCGCACGGCAAACTCGGAGTGCCAGAACGATGCATACGTCGCGCCCACCGGCGAGTTCGCCCAGATCAGCGCCACGACCGTGCCGAGGAGCAGAAGAGCTGCAGCAATGAGTTCCGGACTCGAATGCCTGTGCAGCCGTGCCAGAAGGTGTTTGTCGTTGCCCGTGATACTGGCCGACCTGTTCATCTGCATCCCTGAGGCTGGGTTTCCGGCTTACTGAATCGTGGCGCAGGTCCCATGTTCGCACGTGTTGCCGGAGTGGTGTTGTGGACGGATACCTCCCGGCAAGCTCCGCGCGGGCTTTCAGGCTGGGCCCGGTCTGCCGCCAGTCGAGACCGGGCACGGCATGGGTCTGCCTTCAGCCGATCACCGACATGTCCCTGCGCTGCGCCGAGCAGAGCCGTTACAATCTTCGGCGCAGGATCCGCGGTTTCATGGCGCCCCTCGAAGTCTTCAGCGAGGATGACATCAATGTCTTCAAAAACCCTTCGGCTGAACATGCCGCAATGGCAAGGTGGAGCCGAACCCGCATACCGTTTTGGCGCCGAACTGCTGCGTTGGCTGGTTCCCGCGCACCAAGGGCCGGAAGAAACCGTGGAGATTCCTGCCGCAGGCGAGTTGCCCCTGGCAATCGAACAGGGCATCAAGGCACGCACGGCCCTGCTGTCGCAGGCACGCGCTGCGAGAGCGGCCATCGAACGGCACCAGCCTGATCGCATCGTCACGCTGGGCGGCGATTGCCTCATCGACCTGGCCCCCATGGCCTACCTGAGTCGTCGGTTCAGGGACAAACTGGGCGTGCTGTGGGTCGACGCCCACCCCGACATCATGAGCGCGGCCGAATTCCCGCATGCCCATGCCCATGTCCTGGGCATGCTGCTGGGGCGCGGCGATGTGGACTTCACTGCGGAGGTTGAGCACAAGCTGGAACCGGCGCGCGTCATGATCGCCGGCATGAGCGCCTGGACGCCGACCGAGGAGCGCATTCTTCAGGACCTGGGTATCCGGCACACGCCGGCGGCCGACATCGCCGACAACAGCCAGCCCATCATCGATTGGATCGAGGCCGAAAGCATCGCCCACCTGGCCGTTCATTTCGATCTGGACGTGCTCGATCCCGCCCACTTCTCGCCGCTGTTGTTTAACAGGCCGGACCAGGCGGCAGGCGCATTCGACGGCATCGTGCAGGGCACGATGCGACTCGAGCAAGTCATGCGTCTGCTGCAGGACGTGAGCCGCGCCTGCGACGTGGTCGGGCTGGGGATTGCGGAGTTCCTGCCCTGGGACATGCTGCGCCTCAGGGATGCAATGGCTGGCCTGCCCATCATGAGTCGGTAGCAGGTCAATCCACCCGCAGCAGTGTCTTGATGGCGCGGCGCTCGTCCATCGCCTTGTAGCCCTCGGCCACCTGTGCGATAGGCAGGGAAAGATCGAAGACCTTGCCCGGCTGGATGGCACCCTTGAGCACGCGGTCCACCAGGTCGGGCAGGAAACGGCGCACCGGCGCCGGGCCGCCCAGCATTCGCTGCTGCTTGAAGAACAGCTGCTGGCCGTCGAAGCTCACGCCATGTGGCACGCCGACATAGCCGATGGTGCCGCCGGGGCGGCAAATGCCCATGGCTTGTTGCATCGATTCCGCCATGCCAACGCATTCGAGCACGGACTCGGCGCCAACGCCCTTTGTCAGATCCATGACCCGCGCAATGCCTTCGGCGCCACGTTCTTCAACGATGTCGGTCGCACCGAACTCATGGGCGAGCTTCTGGCGCGGGACGTGACGACTCATCGCGATGATGCGCCCCGCCCCCATCTGGCTTGCGGCAAGCACGCCCATCAGCCCCACCGCGCCATCGCCCACCACCACCACGGTGCCGCCCTTACGCACCTGCGCCGCAGCGGCCGCATACCAGCCGGTGCCGAGCACGTCGGATGTCGCCAGCATGTGCGGGATCATGGCGGCGTCGGGCATTTCGGCAGTGGCCACCAGCGTGCCGTCGGCCAGTGGCACGCGCGCATAGGGGGCTTGAGCGCCGGTCATGAACTCACGCTGCATGCAAGAGGACTGGAAACCGAACGTGCAGTGCGGGCAAGTGTTGTCGGACAGGCAGAACGAGCCGACCACGAACTGGCCCGGCTTGACGGTGCGCACCTGGGACCCGGCTTCCACGACGATGCCGCAGTACTCGTGGCCCATGTGCGCCGGGCCGTCCTGCTCCGACAGCCCGCGGTAAGGCCAGAGGTCCGAGCCGCAGATGCAGGTCGCCGACAGCTTGATGATGACGTCAGTGGGTTTCTCGATTTTCGGGTCGGCGACCCGTTCGTAGCGAACATCGCGGGGGCCGTACATCACTGTTGCTTGCATGAGGAGTCTCCTTCTGGACCGTTACGCGCCGGGAGTTCCGGCCAGGTACTGATCCAGCGCTACACGGGCTCGCCTGGCCGCATCGGCATCACCGCTTTCAGCCAGCAAGCCGATCAACTGGCGCAACTGCGACGGAGTCAGGCCGACACGCAGGCTGGCCGCCACGTGCGAACCCAGCTGCGACTCCACGCCCGCAGTGGCGGCCAACGCGCCCACGGTCGCCAACTCGCGGCTCTGCCAATCGAGGTTGTCGCGCTCGAAGATGTCGCCGAACAGGTGTGCTCGCAGGTACTGGTTGATGATCGGCGCAAAATCGAACAACGGGCCCTCGACCACTCTTCCCGAAATTTTTGTCTGATTGGCCTTGCCTGCCGCCAGCAAGGCATCGCCGGTAGGAACGGCGCGACCAGGCTCACGCCCCGGCGCATCACTGATGCCACGTTGTTTGCGTGTCTCGAGAACCTGCATCAGGTTGCCCAGGGCATTGAGACTGCGCGGGAAGCCGGTATAGGCATACAACTGCACCAGGATTTCCCTGGCCTCGCTGACAGTCAGGCCCGCGTCGAGTCCGCGATTCAGCGCCGCATCGAGTCGCGGCATGTCGCTCGTCGCCACGGCGGCCGCGATCAGTGGAATGGCCTGTTGCTTCGCCGAGAGGATCTCCGAAGCGGCATGGCTGGAAGTCATCATTTTCGTTTCCTCGGTCTGCTGCGCGGCATGGGCTGGCGCAACCGCCAGCCCCAGGCACAGGGTCCAGGCGACGGCCAGCGCGCCAGGTTGCCGCCTAGCGGGCGTTGTACTGGTCATCGCTGACCTTCTCCATCCACACCACGTTCTTGCCGTCCACGGCGCCGGTGATGGTCAGATGCGTCATCGCGGTTGTGGGCGCGGCCCCGTGCCAGTGCTTCACGCCAGGCGGGCAGACGATCACGTCGCCGGGCCGGATTTCCTGCACCGGCTTGCCCCACTCCTGCGTCAGCCCAAGCCCGGACATCACGACGAGCCGCTGGCCGGCGGGATGCGTGTGCCAAGCCGAACGTGCGCCCGGCTCGAAGGTGACGTAAGCCGCGGATGCGTTGATGTATGCGTCAGACGGAAACAGCGGATCGACGCGTACCTGCCCGGTGAAGTTCTCGGCCGGGCCAGTCACCGAGGCCTGCGTGCCCGCGCGGGCGATCTGTTGCGTGGCCGGTTCGCCGGCCTGAGCGAGAGGGCCTGCGGCGGCACACACCGCCATGCCCAACAGGATCTTGGTCATGATGAATCCTCCATGGTTTGTCGTGCTCAAACTTTTCTGCCTCGTCGCGCGGAGCACGTCGCTAAGTCGCACCCCGGGCCGAGGCGAAGTCGATGACGAAGCGGAACCGCACGTCCTTGCCGATGACCCGCCGGTAAGCCGCATCGATCTGGTCCGCGGCTATCAGTTCCACGTCCGGGTAGATGTTGCGGGCGTAGCAGTGGTCGATGACCTCCTGCGTCTCGGCGATGCCGCCGATCATCGAGCCGGCAAGGCTCTTGCGGCCGAAGGCCATCGAGAACGAGTTGAGCCCCCGGGCCTCGCCGAGGCCCACGTTCACGAACGAGGAATCCAGCTTCAGCATTTGCATGAACGGCTCGACCTCGAAGGGATACGGCACCGTGGAAATCATCAGGTCGAAGCGGTTCTTCAGTTCCGGCCGGGCCTGCGCGTCCTGCCAGGTGTAGGCGGCGCTCGCGCCCATTGCGCGGGCGGCGTCGACCTTGCCCGGCGTGGTGGTCAGCACGGTGACCTCGGCGCGCTGCGCCACGGCCAGTTTGACCGCCATGTGCCCCAGCCCGCCCAGGCCCACCACCGCCACGCGCTGGCCCGGCCTCACGTCCCAGTGCCGGATCGGCGAGAAGGTGGTGACGCCGGCACACAGGATCGGCGCCGTGGCGCGCAGGTTCATGCCCGGCGGGATGCGGATCACGAACTTCTCGGTGACGACGATCCGCTCGGAATAGCCGCCCAGGGTGTGGCCACCGGAGACCTTGTCGGGCGAGTCGTAGGTGAACGTGGTGCCGTTGCTGCAGATCTGTTCGCGATCGGCCAGGCAGTTCTCGCAGATGCCGCAGGCATCGACCATGCAGCCCACCCCACCGTAGTCGCCCACCCGGAACTTGCTCACGTTGCGGCCCACGGCTGCCACGCGGCCGATGATTTCGTGGCCGGGCACGCAGGGCAGTTGGGGCGCGCCCCAGTCGCCGCGCGCGGTATGCACGTCCGAATGACAGATACCGGCGTAGAGGATGTCCAGCAGCACGTCGTTCTCACCGAGCGCGCGTCGCTGGATGGTCATCGGCGCGAACCTGCCCGCGGACGCGGTGACGCCCCAGGCGCGGGCCGGATACGGACCGGCGCCGACGGCGTTCCCCGCGGGCTGCGCCTCCAGAGCGGAACCGGCCAGCGCTGCAGCCGCAGCCGTGCCCGACAGGACGGCGCGGCGGGACAATCCAGGAGATGGGGTCGACATATCTGGCTCCTCTTGGTGCGTTAATGCTGGCCTATATCTTCGAGGTCCTGCGTTCGTGCAGCGCCGCGTTGCCGCCGGGCACTACCCGGGTGCGCAACGGTGCCCCGGGCGACACCGATGCTCGCACGCAGGTGGAGCCTGGGATCCAGCGCAAGCCTGACGATCAGGTCCGAGAGACTGTTCAGCGACACTTCGTGTCCCTTGAACGGCTCGCCCTTCTGCGTGATCTCGTAGTCGACAGCGGCGTCCTGCGTGAACCAGCCCGGGCGAAGAATCGTGTAGTCGAGGTCCGAGCCCTCGATGACGGCCGCGGAATCTCGATACGGATCCAGCACGCGCTCGTAACGCTCGCCCGGAACCTCGCCGTAGATGCCCATGGAGCTCACGAAGATCAGCCGCTTGAGGCCGGTGGCCTGCATCGCCTGGACGATGTTACTCGCCTGTTGCGCCATCGGCCCGGCAAGGTTTGCGTACACGACGTCCTGCCAGCGCATCGCGGCCTGCAACGTCGGCAGGTCAAGGACATCGCCCTCGATGATCTCCACACGCGCCAAATCGGGGTCGGCCAGGCGATTCGCACGCCGCAGGTAAAGGGTCAGCCTCGCTTCCGTCTGGTCGAGGAAGCACCGCGTGGTATTGCGCGCGAGCTGGCCGTTGGCACCGAGTATGAGAACGTTGGGCATGTCATGTCTCCTGAGGCCTAGTCTGGGCCGCAGGCATTGATCTGATAAGCCGGATACTTGAGAATGGACTCATGCATCCGGCTCATTAATATGCCGAACCGCAGCCGCACCTCCGCACGCGAGAACTACAGCGAACTGCAGGCTTTCCTGGCGGTATCCCGCGAGCGTAGCTTCACGCGGGCCGCAGCCCAGCTTGGGGTGTCGCCCTCCGCGCTCAGCCACACGATCCGCGGCCTCGAAGAGCGACTGAAGGTCCGTTTGCTCACTCGAACGACGCGCAGCGTGTCACCGACCGAGGCCGGAGAACGCCTCGCCCGGGAACTGGAACCAGGTTTTCAGGATATCGACCGGGCGATCACCAACCTTTCCGAAGCGCGCGACAAGCCGGCAGGAATGATCGGCATCACTACCAGCGAGCACGCCGCCTCGACGATCCTCTGGCCGGTGCTGGAGAAATTCCTGCCCAGGTACCCGGACGTTCGCGTCGAGGTGATCTCCGACGCGCGGCTGACTGACATCGTCGCCGAGCGCTTCGATGCGGGAATTCGCCTCGGCGAGTCGGTCGCCAAAGGGATGGTGGCCGTGCCGATCGGTCCGCCCATGCGCATGCTGGTCGTTGGCGCACCCAGATACCTGGCTTCCCGGCCGCCGATCAAGTCACCGCGGGATCTCGTGCATCACGACTGCATCAACATCCGGTTCCTGACCCATGGCGGTCTCTACACCTGGGAGTTCGAGAAAGGCGGCCGCGACTTGAACGTGCGCGTCGAGGGGCGCCTGATTTTCAACAGCATGAGGCAGGCCATCGCTGCGGCACGCGCCGGCTTCGGGCTCGTGTTCGCTCAGGAAGACCTGGTCGATCCGGACATCGCGGCGGGTCGCCTCAAGGCGGTGCTGACGGACTGGACGCCGCCGTTTCCGGGCTATCACTTGTATTACCCGAGCCGACGCCAGCATTCGCCTGCATTCGCGTTGCTGATCGAGGCGCTGCTGGAAGGGGCGGCGGCGTAGCGCCGATGACATCAGTCCGTGTCGGCCGACGATTTGTCGCTGAACAGCGACCTGCCCGCCCCCATCCCGCCGAGCAGCGGCCGTGCATCCCGCGCTGCGATCCATTCCTCGTTCGTGGGCGCGACGCCGACCAGGACGCGGCTGCGCGGAGTTGAGATAACGAACGCATCAGCAGCATTTGCCATCTCGTCGACCTGCAGGCCGAGGAACGCCAGTTCGCGGCAGACCCGTTCACGCACGAAGGCGCAGTGCTCGCCGACGCCGGCGGTGAAGATGAGCGCATCGAGACCGCCGAGCGTGGCCGCCAGGGCGCCGATCTCGCGCACGATCCGGTGGACGTACAGTGCGAGTGCAAGGCGGGCGCGCTCGCCGCGCTCGCCGCGCTCTCCCGGTTCGGCCTCGTGACGCACGATAACCCGCGGTTCCGGCGCGATGCCGGACACGCCCAGGAGGCCCGAGCGGAGATAGAGGATCTGTCCGACCTCCTCGAGCGACAGCTTTTCGATCTCCATCAGGTGTGGAAACCATAGCGTCACAGGCCGCGCTGCCAGGCGTCGTAGGGCAGCGGCAGCAGCTTCTCGACGTCGGGCATCGTGTGATGAAAGCCCGTATCGAAGCAGACGACCTGCGGCAGTTCCGGCGATTCCCTCAACAGGATCTCGATCGCTTCGAGGGCAAAGGGCTGTGACCTACCGGCTTTCTTCGGACCATTTCATCTTTGGAAGATGGCCGCTGCTGAACCGCTTCGATTCTTCGGACCAGCTTCAGAGTGAGTTTCCGGCAGGTTGTAGATCTGTTGCTGCCTGGTCATGTGCTCATGTCCAGCACGACGCGCCCTTCAATCCGCCCCGCGTGCATGCGCGCGAAGATGT
Source organism: uncultured Chromatiaceae bacterium (assembly GCA_964415505.1). Classification (GTDB taxonomy): domain Bacteria; phylum Pseudomonadota; class Gammaproteobacteria; order Steroidobacterales; genus QUBU01. The sequence goes on from CAYQAR010000050.1 coordinate 13,602, forward strand.
CGTTGATGTTGTCCAGGCGATCGCCGGTGACGGTGGCGACGACCTTCGCCTGCTCGGCGAACGCCAGTGACTCTGCCAGGTCCAGGCGAGTGCCGACGATCGAGCCACGCACGGTGATACCGTTCAGTACCATGCCGAAGATGTCCAGCGGGAAGTCGCCCGGCGGCAGTCCGACCAGCGACATCGTGCCGCCCCGGCGCAGCATGCCGGTGGCCTGCGCGAAAGCCTTCGGCGAGACGGCGGTCACCAGCACGCCGTGGGCTCCGCCGATCTCTTTTTTCACGAAAGCGGCAGGGTCGGCGGTCTTCGCATTGACCGTGACCGTTGCCCCCAGCCGCTCGGCCAGCCTGAGCTTGGCGTCGTCGACGTCCACCGCGGCCACGTTCAGGCCCATTGCCTTGGCGTACTGGACTGCCATGTGCCCGAGGCCGCCGACGCCGGAGATCACCACCCAGTCGCCGGGCTTTGTGTCGGTGACCTTGAGCCCCTTGTACACGGTGACCCCGGCGCACAGCACCGGCGCGATCTCGACGAAGCCGATGTTCGCCGGCAGGCGGCCAACGAAGTCGGCCTTGCCGAGCGCGTACTCGGCGAAACTGCCATTGACCGAGTAACCGGTGTTCTGCTGCGCCTCGCACAAGGTCTCCCAGCCGCCGAGACAATGCGTGCAGTGGCCGCAGGCCGAATACAGCCAGGGAATGCCAACCCGATCGCCCTCCTTGACGTGAGTGACGCCGGCACCCACGGCGGCGACGAAGCCCACGCCCTCATGGCCCGGGATGAACGGCGGACTCGGCTTCACCGGCCAGTCGCCCTCGGCGGCGTGCAGGTCGGTATGGCACACACCGCAGGCTTCGATCTTGACCAGCACGTCACCCGCACCCGGACGCGGTACCGCGACTTCCTCGATCGTCAACGGCTGGTCAAAGGCACGGACGACGGCGGCTTTCATGGCAGTCTTCATTGCAGGGCTCCTTCCGATGCTTGATCGAAGCGTGATGTCATGTGCAGCGTATCAGGCCATCTGCGCGATGGCCTTGCGGAAGCGGGCCAGCGACAGCGCGAACAGCACGCCGCCGATGACCAGTAATGCCAGGAACTGCGGCCACACCACTTCCAGCCCGGCGCCGCGGAAGAGGATTGCGCTGCCAAGCTCTACGAAGTGGGTCGTCGGCGCAGCGAGCATGATGTTCTGCACCAACTCGGGCATGCTCTCACGCGGCGTGGTCCCGCCAGAGAGCATCTGCAGGGGCATGATGGTCAGCACCATGAGCATGCCGAACTGCGGCATGTTTCGCGCCACGGTGGCGAGAAAGATGCCCATCGAGGTCGTTGCAAACAGGCACAGCGCCGCGCCAGTGAAAAACAGCGGCAGCGAGCCTTCGATCGGCACTCCGATCAGTCCGCGCACCACCACGTTCAATGACAGCGCCGCGGCCACCAGCACCACCAGCCCCATCGACCAGACCTTGGAGAGCATGATCTCTGCGGGTGTGACCGGCATCACCAGCAGGTGTTCGATGGTGCCGTGCTCGCGCTCGCGGATCAGCGCCGCGCCAGCCAGGATGATCGACAGCATGGTGATCTGGTTGATGATCTGGGTCAGACCGCCGAACCAGCTCATCTCCAGCGCGGGATTGAAGCGCGCGCGCATGGCCAGGTCGACCGGCGGCGTGGCGCTGCCACGCTCACGCCGGACGAACTCGTTGACCTCGGCCATCACGATCTGCTGAACCGCGCCGCTGCCGGTAAAGGCCTGGCTCATGCGGGTGGCGTCGACGTTGAGCTGGATCTCCGGTGAACGCCCGGCCAGCACGTCTCGCTGCAGGCTGCGCGGGATGTGCAGAGCGAAGGTGAAGCGGCCGGCGTCCATGCCAGCATCCACCTCGCCTATTCGCAGCATCTGCGGCATGGTGAACTGCGGGGGATAGAACGCCGAAATGATGCGCTGGGACAGGGGCGAGTCGTCCTCGTCCACGATCGCGATCGGGGCCTTGTGCAGCGTCTCCGGCATCGCGGTGGCGGCGGTGTACACCGCGCCCGTGAATACGTAGAGAATCAGCACCAGCATCATCGGATCGCGCCACAGGCTCCACAGCTCCTTGACGCCGAGGCGGAAGATGTTGGCGAGGTGGCGGGCCTTCATCTCAACGTTCCTGCTTCTTCAGCAACGCGATGGACAGGCCGACGATCACCGGAACCGAGGCCAGCATCGACCAGAACGCGGCGGACAGGTCGCGGAAATCCAGCGCTTTGTTGAACACGCCACGGCTGATGGTGACCATGTAGGTGGCCGGGTAGAGCTGGCCGATCAGCTTGCCGCCGCCTTCGAGCGAAGACACCGGGTCGATGAGGCCGGAGAACTGGGTGGCCGGAATCAGGGTGCCGATCATGGCGAAGAACATCGCCGCGATCTGGCTCTTGGTAACCGTGGAGGCGAGCAGGCCCATGCCGGTTGAGACCACGCTGAAGACCAGCGCGGCCAGGGCCAACGTGGAGTAGCTGCCGGTGACCGGCACGCCGAACACCGTGACCGCAAGCAGACTCATCAGCAGGAAGTTGAGCATCGCCAGCCCCACGTAGGGCAGCTGCTTGCCAAGCAGGAACTCGGTGCGCGTGACCGGGGTGACGTAGAGATTGGTGATCGAGCCGGTTTCCTTCTCGCGCACCACGGCCAGCGCGGTCAACATGGCCGGCAGCATCAGCAGCAGAATCGGGATCACCGCGGGAACCATCGCCGGCAGGCTCTTGACGTCGGGGTTGTAGCGGAAGCGCGTCTCGATGCCGACGCTCGCCGGAAGGGCACCGAGGCGCTCGCTGGCCTGCATTGCCAGCCAGTGCTGATGCAGGCCCTGGACATAGCCCTGCACGGTTTCGGCGCGTTGCGGCATCGCGCCATCGACCCACGCACCGACCTGTACCGGGGTTCCGCGCAGCGCATCGCGGGCAAAACCAGGCGGAATCTCGATCGCCAGAGACAGTTCGCCGCTGCCCATGCGTCGGTCGAGCTCCTCGTAATCGACGATCGCGGGCTGCTCGATGAAGTAGCGCGAGCCCGACAGTTGCAGCGCGTAGTCGCGGCTGAGCGTGGTCTGGTCGAGGTCGAGCACCGCGTAGCGCAGATCCTCGACGTCCATGCTGATGCCGAAGCCCATCACGAACATCAGCAGAATGGAGCCGCCCAGCGCGAGCGTGGCGCGGATGGGGTCACGCTGCAGTTCCAGCGTCTCGCGCCAGAGATAGCTGACCATGCGCTGCGGGCTGAAAGGAGTGCGGCGGCCGTGACGCGCAGCCTGGGTTGCGGGCGCAGCCGCCGCGGGCGCGCCTTCCCCGCTCTGCCGGGAGGGGCCACCCTCGGCTTCGATCAGATAGCCGATGAAGGCCTCCTCCAGCGTTTTCGCCCCGCGCTTCTCCACCAGCCTGGCGGGCGTGTCGCTGTCGAGCACCTTACCGGCATGCATCATCGACATCCGATCGCAACGCTCGGCCTCGTTCATGAAGTGGGTGGAGATGAAAATGGTCACCCTGTCGCGTCTCGACAGCTCGATCAGCAGCCGCCAGAACGCATCGCGGGCGACCGGGTCCACGCCGGAAGTGGGCTCGTCGAGGATCAGCAGCTCAGGCTTGTGTACCATAGCCACCGCCAGCGACAGGCGCTGGCGCATGCCCAGCGGCATACTTCCAGGCAGGCTGTCCATCGCGTCGGCCAGACCGAAGCGCTCGGCCATTTCCTGCACCCGCGCCGGGATGGTGTCGGTCGGCACGTTGAACAACTGTGCGTGCAGCACCAGGTTCTGGCGCACGTTCAGTTCGCCGTACAGCGAGAACGCCTGCGACATGTAGCCGACGCGCCGGCGGGTGTCGATGTCCCTCGGATCGACCTCGTGGCCGAACAGCCAGGCCTTGCCTTCGCTGGCTTCCAGGAGGCCAGTCAGCATCTTCATGGTGGTGGTCTTGCCGCAGCCGTTGGAGCCGAGGAAGCCGAAGATTTCGCCGCGGCGGATGCGGAAACTCACGCTGTCGACGGCGACGAAATCTCCGAAGCGCATGGTCAATCCATTCGCCTCGATAGCGATGTCGTCAGCATCGACCTGCAGCGCGGGGATCGTCACTGCCGCGTGACCGCGTTTCTTGTCCTCCGGCAGGAGCGCGACGAAGGCCGCCTCCAGCGAAACGCTGCCGGTGCGTTCGAGCAACTCGCGCGGCGTGCCGGTGGCCAACACCTTGCCGGCGTCCATCGCCACCAGCCAGTCGAAACGTTGCGCCTCGTCCATGTAGGCGGTGGCGACGATCACGCTCATCTGCGGGCGCTGGGTGCGAATGCGCGTGATCAACTCCCAGAATTGCGCGCGCGCCAGCGGATCGACGCCGGTGGTCGGTTCGTCGAGGATCAGCAGGTCCGGGTCATGGATCAGGGCGCAGCACAGGCCAAGCTTCTGCTTCATGCCGCCGGAGAGCTTGCCCGCAGGACGCGCGAGGAAATTGCGCAGGCCGGTGGACTCGGTGAGATCGTCGATGCGCCGCCGCCGTTCGGCGGCATCGTGGCCGAACAGGCGAGCGAAGAACTGCAGGTTCTCTTCCACCGACAGCGTGGGATAGAGATTACGGCCCAGCCCCTGCGGCATGTAGGCGATGCGCGGACAGACCGCATTGCGGTGTTTGCGCGCGCGCATGTCGCCGCCCAGCACCTCGATGCTGCCGACCTGGGTCCGCCGCGCGCCCGCGATCAGGGCCAGAAGGCTGGACTTGCCGACGCCGTCCGGCCCGATCAGGCCGACCATGCGCCCGGCCGGCACCGCCAGGTCGATCCCTGCCAAGGCCTCGACCTTGCGGTAACGCAGGCGGATGTCGCGCAGGCGGGAGACCGACATCGACGCGTCTGTGCGCATCGGCTATTCCGGCACGTTCACCGCCAACGGGTCGGGCCAGGAAATGCCGGGATCGAGCCGAACCCAGGCCACGCCTGGAACACCGGTCTTGACCTGTTCCAGATGCCGGCGCAGCAGTTCAGGCGCAATCTGCGCGCGCACGCGGAACATCAGCTTCTGGCGCTCGCTCGCGGTTTCCACCGTCTTGGGCGTGAACTGGGCCTGGCTGGCAACGAATGACACCGTGGCCGGGACCACGACGCCTGGCGCGGCATCGATCAGGATACGCGCCTCGCTGCCGATCGCGACGCGGCCCGCGACCGTCTCCGGCACGAAGAAAGTCATGTATACGTCGGAGACATCGAGCAGGTTCAACACGCGGCCGCCGGCGGCGAGCACCTCGCCGGGTTGTGCGACGATGATCTGCACCCGGCCGTCGCGCGGCGCCTTCAGTTCGCTGTCGCGGATATCCGACTCGATTCGCTCGATCGTGGCCTCTGCCGCCCTCACGGAAGATTGGGATCCGACGACCTGCGCCTTGGCCGCAGCGACGGCTGCCCGCGCAGCTGCGACCTGGGCTCGGGAGGCGTTGAGGACCGCTTCTGCACCGCGCACGCTGGCGCGGTCGTCGTCGAGCACCTGCATGGACACCACACCCTGACGCGACAGTGTCTCCGATCGGTCCAGGCGCCGCATGGCAGCATCCAGTTCGGCTTCACGCTGGGCGACCTGCGCCTGCGAGGTCGCAACGTCGGCCTGCCGCAGCCGTACCTGCGCCTCCGCGGCAGCGGCGGCTTGCTGCGCCTGGTCGCGGCTTGCCTGCGCTTCGGCGCGCTGCGCCTCCAGGGAATCCACCTGCATGCGGGCCACGGGCTGCCCCGCCGTCACGAAGTCGCCCTCGCGCACCAGCACGTCGAGCACGCGACCCGCCAGCCGCGCGGCCACGTCCACTTCAGTGGCCTCGAGGCGGCCGTTGCCGCTGATGAAACCTTCGCCCATGTCCTCGCGGTTGTAGTTCGACCAGGCCCACCATGCAGCAGCGACGGCGACGACCAGCACGACGGCGGGCAGGAGCTTATTCTTCAAATCGGGCGACATGCTCATGGAATAGCCTCAACGCGAAGGAGTCGGAAGTTCGCCGGCGGATCGGGCGGGCCGCGCCTGGTGCACCTGACTTGCGCGAAGCAAACCCGGCGAAGTGGGCGTGGGGTGATCTGCGCCCCAGCATGGCATCGGAAGCTACGCTTTGCCACCGGTCTTCTATGCTGCTGCCTGGGCGTCAGGCAAATGGAGGCCAGGTGCCGGGTCGCCCCTTACTCCCACTCGATTGTCTCGCAGCATCGCAACCCCGCGCAGCTGCTGAAGTTCTCGAGAGCGCTGGGCGAGTTTACCGTCACGCCGACAGACAGAATAATGCGATTGGAGCCGATAGACGGCGATTGATGGCGAAAGCGTCTGGTCACGAAAGGCTCGCTCCCGGGAAAGGCGGCAAGTTCAACATCTCTCGTATCCATTGAGCCTCACCGGTCGCCGGCTTGAGCATCGTCTGGATGCGCAGCGCCACTCGATCCGATTCACCGAGCGCCTGGCCCGCCTCGGCCGCGAGTCTGTACGCCATCTGCACATCTAGCGAGGTCAGCTCATAGCCCCTGCCCAGGCAGATCCAATGCAACGCCGCGAGCGCGAGTTCTGCGGCAAACGCCGGATTCTTCGCGATATTGTCCCTGGCCGCCCGGATCAGCGTCTTCGGATCGCAGGGCGATCTCCAAGCGAGCTGCATCGCCAGGTCGAAGCGCTTGAGCGTCTTCGCCGTTGCGAACCATTTGCCCTCCTCTCCGGGCGTGGTCGCGATGAGATCGGTCAGCAGCCGGCCTGCATCGATCTCGGGATACTTCTTCGACACCAGACGATACGTCGAGAGGTAGGACGTGGCGCGGTTCGCCTCCAGCGCGTAATTCTCATACGCCTCGATGCGGCGGCCCGCCTGCAGCAGGACGCCTTCGGCAAAGCGCGCAAGCCCCGCCATCGGCGCCCATGGGTTGACGGCTTTCTCCATGAACGCGATGGCCTCGTCGATCTCGCCTCTGGCCACCTTGCATCGACCGACCCACAGCAGGTCATGCCACATCGGGCGCGGGTCACTGCCAATAAGGGCGATCAGTTCATCGTGCCGGCCCGCGGCGAACAACGCGCTGTAGCAGGCCGACTCGGCTCTCGTGAACGCGTGCTGACCGCGACGCCGTTCGGCGTGCACGTGCTGCACGAGATCGATCAGACGATCCGCCCATGCCGACGCCATTTCCGGCGTCGCGCACAATTCGCCCCAGCGCTCGTCGAGCAGCTCAAGATAGGGAGGATCATCGTCCTGGATCGCCTCGAACAACAGTTCGAGCCACTTATCACGTGTCTTCCCATCCGCGGGTGCCTGCGCAATCACGGGAACGAGCGCGTCTACGGCCGCACGCGCCGCGCTGCCCAAAGCACCGGATGAGCTGTCCACCTGCTCCAGCGCCGGTGACAGCTTCACGAGAAACCGTACGGCACCGTCCGCCGCGCGCAATGGATCGTGGCGGGCGACGCCATGGATTTCCACGAGTGCCTCGGCGATGCGCTCGCTGGCGAGGCGACTGGCACGCCAACCGAAGCCACCGCGACGGAAGCGCTTGGTGAAAGCCCAGTCGGCCGTCGTGGCCATCACGTCACCGGATAGAGCTTCGGGAACCAGCGCTCGACGACGTCGATGGGGAAGCCCAGTCGCAATGGCGACTTGTGCGACGTCGCGACGAGCAGTCGCTTGTCGATCAACGCGGAAATGACCCGACGCGCCGTGCGCTCGCTCGTGTCGATCAGCACCGGCACGCGACCGCGCTCCAGCTCTCCCGAGAGCAACGCCTCGCGCAGCACCACGTAGCTGCGCTTCGGCAATCGTTCCGCGCTTTCCTCATCGCGTACGTACAGCTCCATTCGACGCTGAAGTTCTGATGGATCGAGCAGCTCGCGCATGTAGCGGATCTGGTCGAGGCAGATTTCCAGAAAGAACCTGCAGAACTCGACCAATGCGTCGTGAGAGAGCGCCCCTCGCCCATCGAGATCATTGCGGCGTGGCTCGTCGGCCGCCATCAGCAGGCGCTTATAGTCGGCGGAATTGCGCGCAAGCCCGCGTGAGACAGACCAGAGCGCCGAACCGATCCCGATCTCCAGCAACATCGCGTGCGACATCAGGCGCGCAACGCGGCCATTGCCATCCAGAAAGGGGTGGATCCACAGGAAGCGATGATGAGCCGCAGCAATGGCAATCACCTGACGCGGCTTCGTCAGCCGGGCTGCTTCGTACGCTTCCTCGAACCTGCGCATGAAGGCCGGAAGATCCTCGGCCGCAGGCGCAACGTGCCGGCCCACGGCGACCGTTCGCGAGCGCATCTGGCCCGGAACGACTGGATTGCGCTCCTTGGTGTCAGGATTCTCGACAACCAGCAAGCTCTCGGGGACCCGCGTGCAGAATTCCCGATGCGTCCACTCGATGAGGGCACGCGAAGCGGCTGGAGCCGGAACCTCGCCGGCGCGCTCATCGATCATCCGCTGCACTTCAATATGCGCCCGTGCCTCCAGCTGCAGGTCGCGGCGACGCGGGTCGCTGGAATAGTCCGCCGCCAGAGCGCGATCTATGTCGCGAGGGTGCGTGTTATGGCCCTCGATCAGGTTCGAGTAGTAGCAGTTCATCGACCGGACGAGCTCCGCGACCGACAGCCGCACCACGGGATGCAGCTGGGCCGACAGCTGGCTGGCCTCGCGCGCCAGGTCGAAGGCCAAGTCCTCGAGCACGGCCGTGCCCTCGGCCGGCATGAACGGCTCTGCCGCGGCGGGGGTCAAGGCAGGCTACTGGAGATATGATTTGTGGCCGGTTCCATGTCCGGTATATTAGTCTTATAAACAGTTACTTGCTATCACAATATAGCCGTTTCTTGGCCGGTACTATGGCCGGTGCCGCGGCCAAGTCGGTTTACGAAACAGCCATTTCCGTCACTCTTGGTGACTATTTCTGAAAAAACGCAAACCGCTCATCCCGCCTGGCGGCGGATTCCGGGAAATTCGGCAGCCGCCGCACCGCTAGTCGTCCCTGAGCCCCTTTTTCGCCGACTTGATGAAGCGGCCGAAATCACGATTCTTCTTACGCTTCTCGGCGTGAGACATCTCGTGGAACGTCGTCTCGGCGCGGAGCTTCAGTAAGTTCTCGTAATGCGCCCGGCTCACCGCACCCTAATTCACTGCCTCGATCACGGCGCAGCCTGGCTCGCCGTCATGGCTGCAATCCCGATAACGGCATGACGAGGCCAACCGGAGCAGATCGGCGAAGCCGCCGTCGAGATCGTCTTGTGTCGCCAGGACACCGAACTCACGCATCCCGGGGTTATCGATGACCAGCGCGCTGCCCTCCAGGACGATCAATTCCCGGCGCACGGTGGTCTGACGGCCTTCGCCTGTGCCGCTGACGTCGCCGGTCTCCAGCCGTTGCCGGCCGATCAAGTGGTTGATGAGCGTGCTCTTGCCCACCCCCGACGAGCCCACGAAGCAATAGGTCTTGGCGGGCTCCAATACGTCCATCAGTGCCTCGATGCCCTCACGCGTGACATTGCTCAGCGTCAGCACTGGCACCTTGATGCCCGCCGCACGAATCGTGCCCAACTGCCCCGCCAGCGCCTCCGGCGCCACCAGATCGGTCTTGGTCAACAGCACGCAGACCTCTGCCCCGCCCTCGCGCACCATCACCAGATAGCGTTCCAGGCGGTTTACGTTGAAATCGTAGTGGCAGGACTGGACGACGATCACCGTGTCCACGTTGGCCGCGATCATCTGATACTCGACCGCGTCGCCCGCCGACTTCCGTCGCAGCATCGTCCGGCGCGGCAGCACCCAATGACGGGAGGATCCCTCACTCCCACTCGATC
>CAYQAR010000051.1:0-23246 GCA_964415505.1 uncultured Chromatiaceae bacterium
AAGGCGATGCGGTCGCGGTGCTTCGGATCCATGTTGGCCTGGATCTTGAAGACGAAGCCGGTGAGCGCGGCCTCGCCCGCCGGGACCACGCGCGTGGTCGTCGGCCGCGGCCGCGGTGACGGCGCGTGCTCGACGAAAAAGTCGAGCAGCGGCTGCACGCCGAAGTTGACCATCGCCGAGCCGAAGAACACCGGCGCCTGTCGGCCCGCGAGGTAAGCGACCTCGTCGAAGGGGTGCGAGGCGCCCTGGACCAGCTCGAGTTCGGCGCGCAGTTCCCCGAGCATGTCCTCGCCGATCGCCGCGGCGAGCGCCGGGTCGTCGAGGCCCTTGAAGATGGTCGAGTCCTGGCGCGTGAAGTTGCGCCCCGGCTCGTAGAGGTGCACCTCGTCGTCGAGCAGGTGGTAGACGCCCTTCAGGCGCCCGCCCATGCCGATCGGCCAGGTCACCGGTGCGCACTGGATCTTCAGCACGCGCTCGATCTCGTCGAGCAGATCGATGGGGCTCCTGCCCTCGCGGTCGAGCTTGTTGACGAAGCCCATGATCGGCGTGGCGCGCAGCCGGCACACGTCCATGAGCTTGATGGTGCGTTCCTCCACGCCTTTGGCGCCGTCGACCACCATGAGCGCGGAGTCGACCGCGGTCAGCACGCGGTAGGTGTCCTCCGAGAAATCCGCGTGTCCCGGCGTATCGAGCAGGTTGACGATGCGCTCGCGGTACGGGAACTGCAGCACCGAGGAGGTCACCGAGATACCGCGCTCCTTCTCGAGCGCCATCCAGTCGGAAGTAGCGTGCGTGGTCGCTTTGCGCGCCTTGACCGAGCCCGCCATACGGATCGCCCCGCCGAAGAGCAGCAGCTTCTCGGTCAGCGTGGTCTTGCCGGCGTCCGGGTGCGAGATGATCGCAAAGGTCCGCCGGCGGGCGATTTCCTCTTCCAGCCGGATTTCTGGCATGTGCGCTGCGGGCCCGGGGCGAGCCGGTATTCGGGGGCGCGAAGTATAGCCCAGGGCGCGTGGCGGGCGCCGGGGGCGGTACACTGCGCGCCCCATGCTCGCCTTCACCGACGTCACCCTCAGCCGCGGCCCGCGTACGTTGCTCACCGGCGTGAGCTTCGCAACCTATGCGGGCTGGCGCGTAGGTGTGGTCGGGCGCAACGGCACGGGCAAGACCAGCCTCTTCGGGCTGGTGACCGGCGAGATCGCCCCGGACCAGGGCAACGTGTCGCTGTCGCGCCAGCTACGCCTGGCGAGCGTCGCCCAGGAGACGCCGGCGAGCCCCGCACGCGCGCTCGACTACGCCCTCGACGGCGACACCGAACTGCGGGCCACGCAGGCCGAACTCGCCGTGGCCGAGGCGGCGGGCGACGGCGCGGCGCTCGCCGCACTGCACGAGCGGCTCTACGCCCTCGACGGCTACGCGGCCGAAGCGCGCGCCGCGCGCCTCCTGCACGGCCTCGGCTTCGATGCCGCCGACCAGGCACGGCCCGTCGCGGAGTTCTCCGGCGGCTGGCGCGTGCGCCTGAACCTCGCCCGCGCCCTGCTCTGCCGCTCCGAACTGTTGCTGCTCGACGAGCCGACCAACCACCTCGACCTCGACGCGGTGCTGTGGCTGCAGTCCTGGCTCACGAGCTACCCGGGCCTGATGCTGGTGATCTCGCACGACCGCGACTTCCTCGACGCGGTGACCACGCACACCCTGCACCTCGCCGAGGGCACGGCGACGCTTTACACAGGCAACTATTCGCAGTTCGAGCGCCTGCGTGCCGAGCGCCTCGCCCAGCAGGGTGCCCTGCGCGTACGCCAGCAGCGCGAGATCGCGCATCTGCAGGCCTTCGTCGATCGCTTCCGCGCCAAGGCGAGCAAGGCGCGCCAGGCCCAGGCGCGCATGAAGATGATCGAGCGCATCCAGCTCGCCGCGCCCGCGCACGCCGACGCCGAGTTCGAGTTCGACATCCCGGTGCCGGAGCGCCTGCCCGAGCCGCTGCTGACGCTGGACCAGGCAGCGGTCGGCTACGGTGCGCGCACCGTGCTGGCCGGCATCCGCATGACGCTCGCGCCAGGCGATCGCATTGGGCTCCTCGGCCCGAACGGTGCGGGCAAGTCAACGTTCACGCGCCTGCTCGCCGGCGAACTTGCACCGCAGGCAGGCGCGGTGGTGCGCAGCCCCTATCTCACGGTGGGCTACTTCGCGCAGCACCAGCTCGAGCAGCTCGACGTCGCGGCCTCCCCGCTCGAGCACCTGAAGCGGCTCGCGCCGCGGCTTTCCGAGAAAGCCTGTCGCGAGTACCTCGCCGCCTGGCACTTCCGCGGCGATCGCGTGTTCGAGCCGGTCGCGCCGTTCTCCGGAGGCGAGAAGGCGCGGCTCGCGCTCGCGCTGGTCGTGCACGGCCGGCCGAACCTGCTGCTGCTCGACGAGCCGACCAACCACCTTGACCTCGACCTGCGCCACGCACTGGAGATCGCCCTGCAGGATTACGCCGGCGCGCTCGTGCTCGTCTCGCACGACCGACACCTGGTGGAGAGCACCTGCGATACGCTCTGGCGCGTCGCCGGCGGCAGCGTGCAGTCCTTCGACGGCGACCTCGACGACTACGCGCGCTGGCTCGCCCAGCGCGAGCGCGAGTACGACGAGGCGCAGACCGGGACACCGGTACAGCCGGCGCGGCCGAGCGCGAAGGACGAGCGGCGTGCCGCCGCCGGGCGGCGTGCCCGGGAAAAGTCGCTGCGCGACGCCGTGCGCGGGGCGGAGCGGCGGATGGCGGAGATCGGCGAGCGGCTCACCGCACTCGATGCCGAGCTGCAGGATCCGGCCGCCTGGCAGCGCGGCGATCGCGCGCGCCTCGCCGCCCTCCAGCGCGAGCAGAAGGAATTGCGCGGCGCACTCGCCAGCGCCGAAGACTCCTGGCTCACGGCGACGGGGGAACTCGAGCACGGGGTGCGCTGAGCGCCTGGCCGGGGACCCGGATCGGCGCCACCCACCCGCCGCCAACCCCGATCCCTGCAATATGCAAATGACTGGAACCCGGCGCCAATAAGCCACGACGGTACAATGCTGGTCCCATGCTTATCGGCCCCTACCGCATCGACCCGCCCGTGGTCCTCGCCCCGATGGCGGGGATCACCGACAAACCGTTCCGGCGGCTGTGCCGGGAGTTCGGAGCGGGCCTCGCCGTTTCCGAGATGACCAGTGCCGATCCGCGCCTGTGGGCGACCCGCAAGTCCCGCCAGCGCATGGACTTCACCGGCGAGCCGGCGCCGCTGAGCGTGCAGATCGTCGGTTACGACCCGGGCATGCTCGCCGAGGCCGCGCGGCACAACACCGGGCTGGGCGCACAGATCATCGACATCAACATGGGCTGCCCGGCGAAGAAGGTCTGCAACGTCGCTGCCGGCTCCGCGCTCCTGCGCGACGAAGCGCTGGTCGGACGCATCCTCGCCGCCGTGGTGGCGGCGGTTGACGTGCCGGTCACGCTCAAGATCCGCACCGGCTACGCGCGCACCGCGCGCAACGCCGTGCGCATCGCGCAGCTCGCCGAGGATGCCGGCATCGCCGCACTCGCGGTACACGGGCGCACTCGCGAGGATCACTTCACCGGCGCGGCCGAGCACGACACCGTGCGCGCCGTGAAGGCCGCGGTACGCCTGCCGGTGATCGCCAACGGTGACATCGCCAGCGCCGCGCAGGCGCGCGCGGTGCTCGACGCCACCGGTGCCGATGCGGTGATGATCGGCCGCGCCGCACGCGGCCGGCCCTGGCTGTTTCGCGAGATCGCGCAGCGCCTTGCCAGCGGCGCGCTGCCGGCGTCACCCGGGCCCGATGAGACCGCTTCTGTGGCGCTCGGCCACCTCGACGAGCTGCACGGGTTCTACGGCGAGCACATGGGCGTGCGCATCGCCCGCAAGCACCTCAGCTGGTATGCCGCCGGCTGGCCCGGGGAAGCGGCGTTCCGCCAGGCCGTCAACCGCGCCACGACGGCCGCCGACCAGCAGCGCCTGACGCAAGAGTTCTTCGCCGCACTGGCCGACGGCGCCCGCGCTGCCGCCTGAACGGCAGCACCGCGGCGGCACAACGCGAAACGAGGCGACCGCATGACGATCAGCGACTCCACCCTCGCCGAACTCATCGCCTTCCGCCGGGAGCGCGACTGGGAGCAGTTCCACAACCTGCGCACGCTCGCATCCGCCCTGGTGGTCGAGGCGTCCGAGCTGCTCGAACTCGTGCAGTGGACCGCCGACACCGACCTGGCGCAGCGTGTGGCCGAGCGCCGGGCCGACATCGAGCAGGAACTCGCCGACGTCACGATCCTGCTGAGCTACGTCGCCCACGACCTCGGCGTCGACCTCGACGCAGCCGTGCGCCGCAAGCTCGTGCTCAACGCCGCCCGTTATCCGGTGGACAAGGCGCGCGGCAACAGCCGCAAGCACTCCGAGCTGTAAGGCGAGGGGGCTGGCGTACCTCGCCAGAGCGCCAGGCCCTGCCCGCCGCAGCGACCCCGGTACCGGGCCCCATGCCGCCGCCGTCGGCGCCGGAGCCTATTCGGTGGCCCGCGAAATGATCTCCCTGTACTTCGCCTCGTTGTTGAACGCTGCGAACGTGAGCAGGAGAAAGGCAGCGCAGACGAAGAATGTGGTGAGCACCGCCACAGGCAGCATCAACGCCATGAATTCCAGTGTCGCCCGATCGATCGAGCCCTCGCGGAGCCTGTCGGCAACGACGAGCGGGTTGGCGATCAATGGCCTGGTGAGGTACAGCCACACCCCACCCGAGACCAGCAGGCCCAGCAGAGCCACCCCGACGTAGCGCCAGGAACGCACAAAACGCGACCGGCTGTTCAGGAAGTGCCGGTCTTCTTCGCTCAGGTTCATGACACCGACTCCATGACAACCTGCGTTGGAATTCGCCCGCGAACGGAAGCGGACCAAGCCTGCCGAAGCACGTCCGGCCGCGCAGCGCACCGGCTGCGACCGAGGTCGTGGGCGAGCGACTCAGCGGGCCTGCTTGACCCGATAGATCGCGCAGAGCTTGTTGCCGTCCGGATCGCGCACATAGGCCAGGTACATTGTCCCCAGGCTGCTTTCGCGCAGCCCCGGCGGATCTTCGATCGACTTGCCGCCATGCGCGACCGCCACATCGTGGAATTCCCGAACCTGCTCCGGCGAGTTGCACTTGAACCCGATCGTGGCGCCGTTCGCAACGGTCGCCGCTTCACCATTGATCGGTTCGGCGGCGCCGAAGGTGCTCCCGTCGTGACGGTAGAAAATTCGCTCGTGGCCGGACAGCGCCTTGTTGCGCACCGCCTCGCCTGCCCCGAGCGTGCCGAGCACCGCATCGTAGAAACGTTTGGACCGTTCGATATCGTTCGAGCCAACCATCACATGATTCAACACGGGGATTCTCTCCTTTGTGGATGCTGTACGACGTCCGGCATCATCCGGGCACGGATTCCGGCGCATTAGTCTGTCCCGATCGAGTCGGACAGCACGTCTTTTTGTGGTGTTCCCGGTCTCCAATTTCGCGTAGCGCTTGTCCGGCGCATTCGCTCATGATCTTGTTGATCGGTCCTTTGCGCTTTGCGTAAAAATGAGGAACGCAGCCAGTCCTAGCCATGAGAAGACGCATGTTACGAGAAACCAACCAAATTTTGCGCCGCCGTGGGCACGGCCTGAGACCAGGACCCAAATGATCGGCATCAGGTACAAGAATGCAATCAGTAGCACTATCGACAGCAATACAGTGTCAGCGTTCCCCATGTCGAATTTTCTCCTTCCCGTTTAACTTCGCCATGCTCGTATCAAATTGACGTAGACGATGTTCACGTTGCGCCACTGGTGTACGGAGAAACGCCGTAACCTCGGCGAGGTACCGCCGCTCACGAGCCACCTCGTCTACGCACTGACGATAACCAGCAATATGGCCGACCGACATCGGAAGTATGCGCGCGAGGTAAGAGCCCTTCACCGATGCGCTTCCATATACGCCCTCAACAAGGCGTTCATCCGCGACTGGTAACCGGCACCTTGCGCCCTGAACCACGCGACAACATCGGCGTCTACGCGGAGCGACAGCAGCGCCTTCTTTGGTACGGGTTTGAGCCCCTTTCGGGCCACTGCCCGCGCAAACATCTCCGGGCTCCATGCCGGAGCATCACCATCACGAACGATGTCGCCATCACTCATGCGACGCAGTTTCTTCAGGTCAGTACGTGATTTGTGAGAAGTAGAGGCGCGCTTCATGTTTCGTAGCCTTGCGAATTGAAATGAGCCGAATCTCCTCACCGCGCTCGGTATGCGTTACCGAAACCACCTGGTCTTCGAGCAGGCCGAGGGTGAGGAACCGCTGTTCGCCGTACTCCTCACGATCGTCCTCGACCGTGAACGTAAGGCCCCGGAAGATCTTTTCTGCATCTGCAAAGTCGACTTTGTGCTTCCGCAGATTCTCTCGCCGTTTGGCCTCATCCCAGGCGAACATGACCCGAGTGTAGCTACGTTACGTAGCTACCGCAAGAATCCGGGACCAGGAGTGCAAGGTCGCGCGGCGGGAGCGGTTTCCGGGCGCCGATCTCGGCACCTGTCCGGGGTTACTTCTTCTGGGCTATCCCGCGCAGGATGAGATTCGGCAGCCGCGCGTCGTCCCAGTCCATGGCGAGGTCGCCGGTGCGCACGATCACGAGGCGCTGCGAGGGCACGACGTACACGCGCTGGCCGCCGAAGCCGTCGAAGTAGATCACGTCGGGGGCGGTGAACGGCTCGGAGTGATGGGCGGTGAAGCTCGTCTTGTGGTTGTAGCTGCGCTGCTCCCGGTACTCGGTGCCGAGCCAGGTGTAGTAGCCGTAGTCCGGGTTGCGCGGCGACGGTGTGACGACCTCGCGCATCCACTCGGCCGGCACCACCTGCTCGCCGCCGTGGACGCCGCCGTCGAGATGGAGCAGCCCGAGCTGCAGCCAGGAGCGTGCCGTGGCATCGAGGCAGCAGAAGGTGCGGGCCATGCCGTGCTCGACCGAATCGAGCACTGCGGTGGCGTCGTCGGCACCGATGCGCTGCCACAGCGTCTCGGACAGGTACTCGGGATAGCGCCGCCCGGTGGCGCGTTCGAGCAGGATGCCGATGAGCTGCGGATTGACGTTGTTGTAATCGAAGCGGCTGCCGGGCGGATCCTCGAG
This sequence comes from uncultured Chromatiaceae bacterium, assembly GCA_964415505.1. Lineage (GTDB taxonomy): Bacteria > Pseudomonadota > Gammaproteobacteria > Steroidobacterales > QUBU01. The sequence goes on from CAYQAR010000051.1 coordinate 7,157, forward strand.
AGGCTGCGCGAGCACGATGCGCGCCACGTCGGCGCCCATCATGAGCTGCAGGAAGTCGCTGCGCGGATTCCAGAAGCTGAACGCCGGGAAGCCGATGCCGCTCTGCTGCTGCAGCATCTGGCGGATGGTGATCGTCGCGCGCGCGTCGCCGGCCCACTCCGGCAGGTAGCGTGCCACCGGGTCGTCGACCGAGGTGATGAAGCCGTCGCGGATGGCGATGCCGACCAGCAGCGCCAGCACGGACTTGTGCATCGATTGCGTCGGCGTACGCGTGTCGCGCCCGTAGCCGGGATAGTAGTGCTCGAGCTGCAGGGCGCCATCGTGCCAGACGAGGAGCGCGTGACTGCCGGTTTCCTCACCGTAGGCGACGGCTGCATCGAGCGCCTGCGGGGCGATGCTGCGTGCCGCGGGCGCGGCCACCGCCACCTTGGCCGGTACGCCGCCAGTGACATTCTCCGCCACCCCGTTGATGCCGCCGAAAGGCATGGCGAGGATGCGGCCGCCGACCACCGGGTCGACGAGGTAGAGCGCGGCGGCAACTGCGATGACGAGCGCGACGACCGCTGCCAGCAGCCACTTGAGAATACGCATGCGTTGCCTCCACCGATCGGGCCGATGCGGGGCCGTCATGATAACGAAGCGCGGGCGGCGCCGGTCGCGGTGCGCCGCCGGCGACCGGCGCAGGCGCGGTTCCGTCCGCGCAGCGGGCAGGCGCGGCGGCAGCGTCAGTCGATGCGCAGCCAGAGCGTCTTGAGGTAGGCCGGGTCCACACGCGACACCGGGAAGTCCGGCGGCTGCGGTACGTAGTGCTCCTGTACGATGCGCCGCCCTGCATCGGCGATCGCACCGCGCACGTCGTCGACGAAGCGCTGCGGCGCAAGGCGTGCCGTATTGGCGCAGGCGAGCAGCACACCGCCCGGGGCGAGCAGCGGCAGCGCGGCCGCGACCAGGCGCCCCGCATCGGCCTCAAGGCGAAAGCGCCCGCCCGCCTTCGACTGCGAGAACGTCGGCGGGTCGAGCACCACGACGCCGAAGCGCCGGCCCTTGCGCGCGAGGCGCGCGAGCCAGTCGAAGGCATCGCCATAGATGAAGTCGTGAGCCGCCGGATCGAGGCCGTTCAGTGCGAAGTTGCGTCGGCCCCAGTCGAGATAGCGGCGCGACAGGTCGAGGCTCGTCACCCGTGCCCCGCCGAGCGCGGCGCACACCGAGAAGCCGCAGGTATAGGCGAAGGCGTTCAGCACCTCGCGCGGCACGGCCGGATCGAGCCACAGCGGGAAGCCCGCGGCGATGTGCCCGGTCAGCAGGCGGCGGCGGTTGTCGCGCTGGTCGAGGAAGAGTCCCGTCGAGTAGCCCTCGCCGAGAGCGAGTTCGAACTGCACGCCGTTCTCGACCACGGTGAAGCGCTCGGGCGCGACCGTACCGGCGGCCAGCCGCGGAGCGGCCTCGGCCGGAGCGAGTCGGCGCACCTCGCGGGCGAGCGTCTTGACGTACACGCCGCGGCCCGCGGCGGCCTGCAATCCGGCGAGTTGCTCCGGCGACGGCGCCTGTTCCGACTGCGCCAGCAGCCAGTCGCCGAGCCGGTCCACCTGCCAGCCGGGCCAGCCGTCGGCGCCGCCGTGGTACAGCCGCCAGGCGCTGGTCACAGCCGGATCGATGCAGGCGACCCGCAGCGCCACACGCGCATCGCGCGTGAAATCGGCGGGCGATTCCAGGCACACGGGCGCGCCGCTCGCCGGGTCGCGGTAGCACAGCCGTTCGGCGTGGAGATGCAGGCGCGCGGCAGGGCTGCCGCCGTAGAGCATATCGCCGAGCACCGGGAAGCCGCTCGCTGCCGCGTGCACGCGGATCTGGTGCGTGCGCCCGGTGAGGGGCTCGGCGTCCACCCGCGTGGCGCGGCCTGCCGGCACCGGCGCGCCGAACAGCGTCACCGCTGCCGCCTCGCCGTGGCCGGGCCGCGCGACGTAGCGTGCCCCGTCGCGCACGATCGCCGACTCCACGCGCAGCCCGGCCTGCGGCACCGGCCGGTCGGTCAGGAGCGCGTAGTGCTTCGTGATCTCGTGGCGCTGCCACTGCGCGGTAAGCGAGCGGCGCGCGACGGCAGTCTTCGCGAACAGCAGCACGCCGGAAGTGTCTTTGTCCAGGCGATGGACGAGGGCGAGCTCCGCCCAGCGCGGCTCGCGGTCGCGCAGCCACTCGTAGATGCCCTCGCCCGCGTAGGGCGCGGGCGCGTGCGTGTTCCAGCCCGCCGGCTTGTCGACGGCGAGCACGTGCTCGTCCTCGTGCAGGACGCAGGGCGGTGAACCGGCGGGCAGGCTCACGATCCGGTGGCGAGTTGGCGGGCGCGCAGCTGCCCGCAGCCGCCGTCCACGTCCTGCCCTGCCGAACGGCGCAGCTTGGCGAGCACGCCGTGGCGGTGCAGGTGGCGGGCCATGGCCGCGGCCCGCTCCCACGACGGGCGCCGGTACGGCAGGCCCTCGACGTGGTTCCAGGGGATGAAATTCATCACGGCGTAGCGGCCGGCGAGCAGCTGCACCAGCGCCTCGATCTCGTCGTCGCCGTCGTTCACGCCTTCGATGAGCGTCCACTGGTACTGGATCGGGTAGGTGGTGGCGCGCGCATAGCGCTCGCCGAGTTCGACGAGTTCGGCTGGATCGATGCGCGGGGCGCGCGGCAGGAGTTCCGCACGCAGCGCCGCCTGCGTCGTGTGCAGCGAGAGCGCGAGCGCCGGGCGCACCGGGCCACGCGGCAGGCGCTCGAACACGCGCCGGTCGCCGACCGTGGAGAACACGAGGTTCTTGTGGTTGTAGCCCCCGGCGGTGCCGAGGCAGTCGATCGCCTCGAGCACGGCGTCGAGGTTGTGCGCCGGCTCGCCCATGCCCATGAACACCACGCGACGCAGCGGAGCGCGTGCGCGGGCGAGCGCGACCTGAGCGGCGATCTCGGCGCTGCCGAGCTGGCGTACGAGGCCGTCGCGACCCGTCATGCAGAACACGCAGCCGACGGCACAGCCGACCTGCGTCGAGACGCACACTCCGCCGCGCGGCAGGAGCACGCTCTCGATCGATTGCCCGTCGGCAAGCCCGAGCAGCAGGCGCACCGAACCGTCCTGCGCCGGAAATTCCCCGCGCAGGCGCAGCAGCCCGTCGAGCCCGGCCTGCAGCCCGGGCAGCGCCGCGAGCAGGCGCGCCGGATAGGCCGTGGCCGGGTTGCGCGAGCCTGCCGCGAGCGGCTCGCCACGCAGCCAGGCGCGCAACGCCAGCGCTTCATGGCGCGGGCGCGCACCGGCGGCGCGCAACTGTTCCTGCAGGGTCGAGAGGTGCATGGGCGGCGGACATCGTAGCGCGGTGGGAGGGGAACGAACGAATGTCGTCGCGACTGGCGTCGCTCCTACAGGACCGGGAGGTGCCTCCGGTGGGAGGGGCGCAAGCCCCGACTCCCCGCTCGCTCCCCCGCGCTGCACCCGCCCCCTGTTTCACCACCCGCCATCGCCCGCGCGAGCGTGTCCTCGACGGCGGCGCGGTACGCGCCGTGGCGCGCGGGATCGCGCCCGAGATCCTCCAGCGCGCGGCTGGCCTCGGCGCGCGCAGCAGCGACGCATCCCCGCTCGAGCAGCAGGCTGGCGAGGTTGTTGCGGGCGGCCACGGCATCCGGCTCGGCCGCGAGCAGCCGGCGGTAGAGCGCTTCAGCGTCGGCGAGGCGCTTCCCGGCCCAGGCCTCGTTCGCCGCGGCGAACAGCACGGTCGGATCCGCTGGCCAGCGACCCAGCGCCGCCATATACGCGGCGCCGGCCGCCGTCGATGGCAGGAACGCCCGCGCCTGCTCGACCTCGCGCACGACCTCGCCTGGTGCAAGACTCGCCGGCAGCTCGCCGGGCGGCAGCGTCACCAGCGCCCAGCGGCCGCCCCGTTCCCAGCTCGCGGTGAAGCGCGCGAGCCGCTCGATGCGCCGCCGCTCGGTTCCAGAGCGCAGCACCACGAGCTCGCGACCGTCATCGAGCCCGACGACGACCGCGAAGTGCCAGGCCCGCAGCCCGGCAATGCCGAGATCCTGCAGGACCAGAACCGGGTGGCCGGCGGCGAGCTCGGCGCGCAGCGCCACGACCGTGGCTGGCACCTGGTAAGGAATCCGCCCGGCGCGGCGTGCCGCGGCGACGAGCTCGACCGCGAGGCTGCCCTCGCGCCCCGGGAGATAGACCTGCGGTGCCAGCACCTCGGGCGTCGCCGGCGCACCGCTCCAGGCGAGCACCGTGGCGAGCGCCGCCGGACCACACTGGTGGATGGTCTGCGGGAAGAAGGGCACCGCCGCCAGCTCGCGGGCGGGATCCTCGGGCAGCGACGGCGGCAGGACCGCGCAGGCGGCGAGCGCGAGCGCGCCCGCCGCCACGGTCGCGAAACGCAGGCGGGCGCTAGAGCTTCTTGAAGATGTCGGTGACACCCGTGATCTCGAGGATCAGCAGCACCACGAAGACGATGCCGATCACCGCGAGCAGGCTGTCACCACCGGCCGGCAGGCTGTCGAGCTGGCCGGCCACGCGGCTGAGTTCCGCATCCGACAGGCTCGCCACGCGCTCACCCGCCGCCGCCGGTTCCACGCCGAGGCGCACCAGCGCTGCCTGCACGTCGGCGCGCGCCAGCGCCGCCTGGACGCGGTCGAGCTGCGCCGCGCGCTCCGTGCCGGCGAGGAAATCCTGCGTACCGATCACGCCGGCCGTCGCCGACTGAAAGCCGAGGGCAAGGAAACAGGCGGCAGTGAGTGCCGCCAGCATACGTCGAAACGCCATCCGCGTTCTCCCGCAACAACAACCGGGCGCAGTATACCGTGCAGCCCGGCGCACGCCGAGCCGACCCGGGTCACGGCCGCGACACCCAGCGGTTGCCCCGCACGTAGAAGCGCAGCAGCCGGCGTGCCCAGGCACCGGCGTAGGCGACGCCGACACGCGGACGGCTGACGATGGCGAGATGCTCGTGCCGCGGCGGGCGCGCGATGAACAGGTCGTCGCTCAGCAGGTCGTGCCCGCTCAGGCGCCGGTCGATGCCGAGCGCGCGGCACACCAGCCCCGGTCCGCGCGTCGATCCGGCGAGGTTGGCCACCGGCTCGACCGCGCGCACCAGCACCCCGGAGGCGTGGCCCTCGCGCTCGGTGACGGTATTGAAGCAGTGGTGCATGCCGTAGACGAAATAGACATAGGCGTGCCCGGGCGGTCCGAACATGGGCCGCGTGCGCGGCGTGAGCCCGCGCGCCGAGTGGGCCGCACGGTCGTGCGGTCCGAGGTAGGCCTCGACCTCGACGATGCGCCCGACGCGCGGCACGGTGTCGACGACGTGGACGAGCTGCATGCCGAGCAGCTCGCGTGCCACCAGCCGCGTATCGCGATCGTAGAACCGCCGCGGCAGGCGGCGGCGACGCAGCTCCGCGATCATGCCGCCGGCATCGATGCGCGCCAGCGCTCGAAGCGCGCCGCCAGCGCCGGGTCCGGGTGCGGGCGCAGCGTATCGCCCGGACCCGCGTCCCAGCCTGCCGCAGGGCCGGCGACCAGTCGCGCAAGGCCGCGTGCCGTCGCCTCCGCCTCGGTGCTGCGCCACACCGGCAGTCCGCCGAGATCCGCGAGACGGCGGCAGAAGGTCGCGCTCGCCGCCAGGCCCCCGGTCAGCACGATGCGGCCGAACGGCGGCCCGAGGCCGCGCAGCTCGTCGAGATTGACGCGCAACAGGAACACGATGCTCTCGAGCACCGCGAGGGCGCGCGTGGCCGGCGTGCCCGCACCGACGAAGCGCGAGTCGAAGTCGCTCACCCAGAACGGCGAACCGAGCCCGCCCACGCCGTTGAGAAACAGCGGTGGCTCCGCACCGCCCGCGCCCGCCTCCAGCCCATGCAGCAATGCCTCGACCGTCGTGCCCTCGCGGTCGGCCAGCCAGTCGAGCGCGCTGCCGGCGCCGTTGACCGTACCCTCGGCGAGATAGTCGACACCCTGTGCATCGGACCACACCACGCTGGCCAGCAGCCGGGGTACCGTCGGAACCGAGCCGTGCAGGGCGCGCTGCACGAAGGCGCCGGTGCCGGCGTTGACGTAGGCGGTGGCGGGGTCGAGCGGCCCGAAGGCGAAGGGCACCGCGGACTGATCGCCCGTGGCGACGAGGAGCGGCACGACCCCGGCCGGCGTTTCGAGGAAGCCGAAATCGTGGCGGCTGTCGACACACGCCGGCAACGCGTTGCGCGGCACGCCGAAGAGCGCGAGCAGCTCGTCGTCCCAGTCGCGCCGCGCGGGATCCCAGAGCTGGGTGCGCGAGGCGTTGGCCGGATCGGCGAGGCAGGGTCCGCCGGCGAGCAGCCGCGCCAGCAGGAAGCTCGCGAGCGGTCCCATCGCCAGCGTACCGGCCTCGGCAGCGGCACGCACTGCCGGCAGTTCCTCCAGGCACCAGCGCAGCTTGCTCGCACCGTAATGCGGACTCAGCACCAGGCCGGTGCGGGCGCGGATCCAGTCGCGACGCGGCTCGAGCGCGCGCAGCCAGGCGGCATTGCGCCGGTCCTGCCAGGAAATCACCGGTGCAATCGCCGCACCCGTGCCACGGTGCCAGCAGGCGATGCTCGAGCGCTGTGTGGCCAGCCCCGCCGCCGCGATGGTCCACCCGGCGGCCGCGGCGCGCGTGCCGACGGCAGCGATAGCCGCCTGCACCGAGGCGGCGAGCGCCTCGGCGTCGTGCTCGACGCGCTGGCCATCCGCGCTGCGGGTCGTGGCGACGGGCACGGCTTCGGTGTCGACCAGCCGGCCTGCCGGGTCGAAGAGCAAGGCCCGGCTGGCGTGACCGCCCTGATCGATGGCGAGGATGTGGCGGGTCACGGGTTCTCCGCTGCCTGGGCCGGGACGCAGTGCGGGTCATCCGGACCACGCGCGGGCGGGTAGCGGCGAGGGTGACTGCGGGAGCGGTGCCGGTTGTGAATGTCCATGTGCGCGTGTGTCGCGGCTGAAGCCGCTCCTACAGGTGAAGGGTCGCGACTGGCGTCGCTCCTACAGGTTGAGGGGTCGCAGGATTATAGGCACCGGGCCCGAGGGGGCGGGTACACTACCGGCTGCCTGCCCTGCCCTGCGTCGCCCGCCGCCGTGTCCAGCCCCGACCTGCCCGTCGCCGCCGCCCTGCCACAGCTACTTGCGGCGCTCGCGCGCGCGCCGGCGGCGGTGCTGCACGCACCGCCCGGGGCCGGCAAGAGCACCGGCGTGCCACCCGCGCTGCTCCCAGCCCCCTGGCTCGCCGGCCGGCGCATCCTCATGCTCGAGCCGCGCCGGCTCGCGGCCCGCGCGGTGGCGGCGCGCATCGCCTGGCTGCTCGGCGAGCGCGTCGGCGAGACCGTCGGCTATCGCATGCGGATGGACACGCGCGTCGGCCCACGCACGCGCATCGAGGTCGTCACCGAAGGCATCCTCACGCGCCAGCTGCAGTCGGACCCGGCGCTCGAAGACATCGGCTGCGTGGTCTTCGACGAGTTCCACGAGCGCAGCCTGCAGGCGGATCTCGGCCTGGCGCTGGTGCTCGACGTGCAACGCGAGCTGCGTCCCGAACTGCGCCTGCTGGTGATGTCGGCCACGCTCGATACCGTCGCGGTGGCGCGCCTGCTCGGCGCTGCCGAGGTGATCGGCGCGCCAGGGCTCGCCCACCCGGTCGCCACGCACTACCTCGAGCGCAGCAGCGAGCTGCCCGTCGACCGGCTGGCGACCGGCGCGATCCGGCGCGCACTCGAGGACGAACACGGCGACCTGCTGGTGTTCCTGCCGGGCGCCGGCGAGATCCGCCGCGTCGCCACGGCACTCGCCAGCGCGCCGCTGCCGGCCGGCACCGTGGTGCTGCCGCTGTACGGGGACCTGCCGCAGGCCGAGCAGGACCGCGCGATCCGCCCTGGCGCGGCGGGCGAACGCAAGATCGTGCTCGCCACCAACATCGCCGAGACCAGCCTCACCATCGAGGGCGTACGCGTGGTCGTCGATGCCGGCCTCGAGCGGCGCTCGCGCTTCGATCCGGGCAGCGGCATGAGCCGGCTCGAGACCGTGCCCATCGCGCGCGACTCCGCCGACCAGCGCCGCGGCCGCGCCGGACGTCTCGGCCCCGGCGTCTGCCATCGCCTCTGGACCGAGGGCCAGCAGCGCGCACTCCCCGCTCATGCACCCGCCGAGATCCTCGAAGCCGATCTCGCCCCGCTCGCGCTCGAACTCGCGCAATGGGGCAGCGACCCCGCCACGCTCGCCTGGCTCGACCCGCCGCCCGCCGCCACGCTCGGCCAGGCGAACGACCTGCTGCGCACCCTCGGCGCGCTCGGCGAAGACGGCCGGATCACGGCGCACGGCCGCGCCATGGCCGCACTCGGCGCCCACCCGCGCCTCGCCCACCTGCTGTTGCGCGCCCGCGCCGCTGGTGCCGGCGCCACCGGTTGCGCGCTCGCGGCACTGCTCGGCGAGCGCGACATCCTGCGCGGCGGTGAACGCGACGTCGATCTGCGCACGCGGCTCGTGCAGCTCGCCGGTCATGCCGACGTCCCCTTCCCCGTGCGGCGCGCGCTCGCGTTCCACCGGCGCCAGCTGCGCCTGCCGGAGTCCGAGGCGCGGATCGATCCCGACGCGGCCGGGTGGCTCCTCGCCTGCGCCTATCCCGACCGCATCGGCCGCTGGCGTGAACCGGGATCTGGGCGCTACCTGTTGAGCGGTGGACGCGGCGCGCACTTCGGCGGACCGCAGGCGCTTGCCAATGCCGAGTTCATCGTCGTCGCCGATCTCGACGCCGGCGAGCGGGACGCGCGCATCTTCCTGGCCGCGCCTCTCGACGCTGCGGACCTCGAAGCGCATTTCGCCGCCGACATCCGTGGCTCGGACCGCGTCTGGTGGGACAGCCGCGAACAGGCCGTCCTAGCCCGTCGCCAGCGCCACCTCGGCGCGCTGCTGCTCGTCGATCAGCCGCTGCCCGAGCCCGATGCCGAAGCGCTCGCCGCAGCGCTCCTCGACGGCATCCGCGAACTCGGCATCGATGCGCTGCCGTGGACCCCCGAACTGCGCGCCTGGCAGGCGCGCGTGCTGCTGCTGCGCGCCGTCGATGCGCGTGCGCCGCAGCCCTGGCCGGATGTCGCCGACGCGGCCCTGCGGGCGACGCTGCCCGCCTGGCTCAGTCCCTGGCTCGGGCGCGCCACGCGCCGCGAGCACCTGGCGCGGCTGCCGCTCGCCGAGGCACTGCACGCGCTGCTCGACTGGCCGCAGCGCCAGCGCCTCGAGGAGCTCGCGCCCACCCATCTCGCGGTGCCGAGCGGCTCGCGCATCGCCGTCGACTACCTCGACACGGCCGGACCGAGCCTCGCCGTGCGCCTGCAGGAGGTCTTCGGCCTCGAGGACACGCCGCGCATCGCCGGCGGACAGGTACCGGTACTGATGAAGCTGCTGTCGCCGGCGCGCCGACCCGTGCAGGTCACGCAGGACCTGAAGAGCTTCTGGGCCAGGGGCTACCATGACGTGCGCCGGGAACTGAAGGGCCGCTACCCGAGACACTACTGGCCCGACGACCCGCACCAGGCCGAGCCCACGCGGCGCGTACGTCCGCGGTAATGGTGCCAGGTTTGGCTTGTTGGCTTATTGGCTTGTTTCGACCCTGCGCGTCGTAACGGACAGGAGGACCTGACGGATGGCAACTGAAGCGACTGCACCACCCCCGACCGTGCTCGTCACCGGCGCGAACCGCGGCATCGGGCTCGAACTGGCGCGCCAGTACGCAGCGCGCGGCTGGACGGTGATCGCCACGGCGCGCGCGCCGCAGGCAGCCACGGCGTTGCAGGAACTCGCCGCCGCGCGGCCGACGGTACGCATCGAGCCGCTCGACGTCACGGATGCCGCCAGCGTCGCCGCGCTCGCGCACCGCTGCGCGGGCGTGACGATCGACGTGCTCGTCAACAATGCCGGCATCCTCGGCAACCAGGACGGCCAGAAGCCCGGAGTCTTCGACTACGACGCCTTCGACGCCGTCATGGCGACCAACGTGAAGGGACCGACGCGGATGGCCGAGGCGTTCCGCGACCACGTCGCGGCGAGCACGCAGAAGAAGCTCATGTGTCTCTCGAGCCAGGTCGGCTCGCTCGAACTCACGACCGGCGGCCTCGCCTTCTACCGCGCCAGCAAGGCGGCGCTCAACATGATCATGCGCACGTTCCATCGTGAGCTACAGCGCTCCCCGGTGCCGGCACACCGCGGCGTCATCGTCGGGCTCATTCATCCGGGCGTGGTCGACACCGGTTTCGCGCGCAACCTGCCGATACCGATGATCGGCGCAGCCGAATCCGCCACTGCCGTGATCAGACTGATCGATGGCTGGACGCCGGAGATGTCGGGCGACTTCTACGCGTACACCGGCCGCAAGCTGCCGTGGTGACCCGCTGATCAGCGCGCGCGGCCGTCGACACCGGTGAGCCCGCGCCGGCGCAGCCAGTCGCAGGCATCGGTGGCGTCGTCCTCGAACCAGCGCCGCGCCGAGCCGAGCCGGAAGGTGTACCCCCAGGCGTCCATGTCGGCCATCATGCGTGCGCCGCCGACGCCGGCCATCTCCCCAGCGAGCAGGATCTGCAGGTAGCAGACCGCATCCTCCTCGGCGAAGTCGCCACCGGCGTCGGTGTCGAGCGCGCTGCGGCGCTCCTCGTCCATGCACAGCCAGTGGGCCGCCTCGTGCAGTGCCGAGTGCAGCGGCGTATCGGGGCGCACGTAGAGCCGCCCGCCGCGAAGCCCCGCCTCCGACTCGCCCCAGTAGCTGCCGGGGATCGCGGTGCCGGCAGGCACCGGCGTGACGGTGAGGCCGCGGGGGGCGAGGAGTACCACGAGCGCATCGAACCCGACGTCCTGCAGACGCAGCACATCGGCAGCCGGCGGGATCGTGCCGGACTGCGCTGCGCTCACAGCCGGTCACGCAGGCTGTAATAGAGCATGCCGAGCACGAGCAGCGGCCAGCGCAGCAGCGTACCGCCCGGCCAGCGCGGTGCCGGCAGCGTGGCGAGCACGTCGAAGCGCTCGGCCTGGCCGGCTACCGCCTCGGCGATGAGACGCCCGGCCAGCGAAGCGATCGAGATGCCGTGCCCCGAGTAGCCCTGCGCGAAGAACAGGTTCGGCGCCAGGCGCCCGAGGTGCGGCAGCCGCGTGCGGCTGATGCCGAGCGCCCCGCCCCAGGCGTACTCGAGCGGCACGTCAGCGAGCTGCGGGAACACGCGCAGCAGGTACGGCCGCACGAAGGCGCCGATGTCGGCCGGGAAGCCGCGGCGGTAGTTCTCGCCGCCGCCGAACAGCAGCCGGTGGTCGGCCGAGAGCCGGAAGTAGTTCACCACGAAGCGCGTGTCGTGCACGCAGACGTCGTCGCGGATCAGCGCGCGTGCCCGCGTGGCACCGAGCGGCGCCGTGGCGACGATGAAATTGTTGATCGGCATGATGTGCGCGGCGATGCGCGGCTCGAGGCTGCCGAGGTAACCGTCGCAGCCGAGCACGACGTAGCGTGCCCTCACCTCGCCCGCCGCGGTGCGCACTGTCGCCGGGTCGCTGGCGGTGCAGGCGAGCGCGGCGCTGCCCTCGAAGATGCGCACGCCCGCCGTGTCGCAGGCGCGGGCGAGGCCGAGTGCATAGTTGAGCGGGTGCAGGTGCAAGGCCCCGGTGTCGAGCAGTCCGCCGTGGAAGACACCGCTGCCGAGCAGGTCGCCGAGTTCCACCGGCGGCACGTAGCGCATCGCGTCGTAGCCGAAGTCGTGCGCCAGGCGTTCCGGCCGCGTGCGCAGCGCCGCGGCGTCGGCCGCACGGGCGGCGACGATGAGCTGGCCCGGCTTCGGGTCGCAGTCGATGGCGTGCCGCGCCACACGCTCGCGCACGATCGCCTTGCCCTCCTCGCCGAGTGCCCACAGGCGACGCGCGGTCGCCAGCCCGAAACGCGCGGTGAGTTCGGCTTCGTCGAGACGCTGGCCGCTGCCGACCTGGCCACCATTGCGCCCGGCCGCCCCCCAGCCGACCTGCTCGGCCTCGAGCAGCACGACCGCGTAGCCGCGTTCAGCGAGGTGCAGCGCCGCCGAGAGTCCCGTGTAGCCGCCGCCGACGACGCAGACATCGGCGGTGACGCTTCCGGCGAGCCGCGGCCACGCGCGCTGCCCGCGCGCAGTCGCCTGGTACCAGGAGCCGTGGTCCGGCACCGCGCCTCAGGCCATCCGGCGCGCGGTGAGGTCGAGCGTGCGCCGCGCCTTGTCGATGAGTTCGTCGACCTGCGCCCTGGTGATCACCAGCGGCGGGGCGACGATCATCGAGTCGCGCACGTGGCGCATCACCAGGCCCTGCCCGATGCTGGTGTCACGGCAGGTTTCGCCGACGTTCTTGTCCGCCGGGAAACGCGTGCGCCGTGCCTTGTCGCTCACCAGCTCGAGTGCGCCGAGCAACCCGGCGCAGCGCGCCTCGCCGACCAGCGGGTGGTCGCCGAGGCTGCGCCAGCGCTCGGCGAAGTAAGGGGCGATGTCGTCGCGCACGCGCTCGACGATGCCCTCGTTGCGCATGACGGTCAGTGCAGCGACTGCCACCGCGCAGGACACCGGGTTACCCGAGTGCGTGAAGCCGTGGTAGAACTCCCCGCCCCCCTCGACCAACGCATCGGCGACCCGGTCGCCGACCAGCACGCCGCCGAGCGGCAGGTAGCCGCTGTTCACCGCCTTGGCGAAGATGACGAGGTCGGGCTCGATGTCGTAGTACTGCGAGCCGAACCACTCACCGAGCCGGCCGAAGCCGGTGATCACCTCGTCGGCCACGAACAGGATCCCGGTCTCGTCGCAGATGCGCTGGATCTCCGGCCAGTAGGTGTCGGGCGGGATGATCACGCCGCCGGCGCCCTGGATCGGCTCGCCGATGAAGGCCGCGACGTTGTCGGCACCCAGCTCGTCGATCTTGCGCTCGAGTTCGCCGGCGATCTTCAGACCGAACTCGTCCGGGTGCAGCCCCTGGCCGAGCTCGAACCAGTACGGTTGCTCGATGTGCGCGATGCCCGGGATCGGCAGGTCGCCCTGTGCCTGCTGCGCCGGCATGCCACCGAGGCTGATGCCGCCGATGGTGCTGCCGTGGTAGGCGTTGCGCCGGCTGATGATGGTCTTCTTCTTCGGTTTCCCCTGGATGTCCCAGTAGCGGCGCACCATGCGGATGATGGTGTCGTTCGCCTCGGAACCCGAGTTGGTATAGAAGACGCGCCCGAACGATCCGGGTGCCACCTCGGCGAGCAGCGTGGCGAGCTCGATCGCCGGCGGGTGCGTGCACTGGAAGAAGCTGTTGTAGTAGGGGAGCGTCTGCAGCTGCCGGTGCGCGGCCTCGATCAGCTCGCGGCGGCCGTAGCCGAGGTTGATGCACCACAGGCCCGACATGCCGTCGAGGATCTGGCGGCCTTCGGCGTCGTAGATGTAGACGCCTTCGCCGCGCACGATGAGGCGCGTGCCGCGCTCGCCGATCTGCTTGTGGTCGCTGAACGGGTGCAGGTAGTGGCGGCGGTCGAGTTCCTGCAGCTCGCGGATGTCGGTGGGCGTGGTCATTGTGTGTGTCCCCCGGGGCATATCTTGCCCCGATTCGACAGGCGCTGGCGACCACCCTTGCGGCCGGGCCTTGCAATCCGCACCTGTGCCCGCCCTTGCGGCCGGTACCCTCGGCGCCTGCGACCGCCCTTGCGGTGGGGCCACGTTGAATCAGCGCTGGCGACCGCCCTTACGGCGGGGCCTCCAAAGTCGCTCCCCGATACTCGCTTTGTTTGGAGGCCCCGCCTCCGGGCGGTGCTTGGCGTACGCAAAGCGCGTGTCGCCCACTGCCGGCATCGCGCTGGCGAGAGAGCGACGCGCTCCCCGCTTCGAGCTGCGCGGCGGGCGGTGTCCAGCGTACGCAAAGCAGGTGCCGATAACGATCGGCACGCAATACCGGGCTGAAGATCAAACGACCTGCGTCGAGCCGCCCGGCGGTTCGACATGCGGCGTGGTATCACCTGATCGCTGCGCGAGCGCCAACGATGCGAGAATTCTGGCCTCCGGGCAACTCGACGTGTGGCGTGGTGTCACGCGATCGTTGCGTCAGCGCCTGCCGGGCGCGACATGTTCTTCACGCACGCCGGACACCGCCCGGAGGCGGGGCCTCCAAACAAAGCGAGTATCGGGGAGCGACTTTGGAGGCCCCGCCGTAAGGGCGGTCGCCAGCGCCGATTCAACGAGGGTACCGGCCGCAAGGGCGGGCGCAAGCGACAACGCAGCATGAAATTCTCAGGGTGCCTTAAGCGTCACCCGCTACCTTGCGCAGCCATCGAATCTTCGTTGCGCAGGTTCCCGACCATCATGAACACCAAAGTCCTGTTTACCACCGGCATCGTCGCTGCCGCCATCGTCGGCGTGGCAGCAGTCCTTCCCATGGCATGGCACTCGCCCGCCAGCGCCGCACCCGTCACCGGAACGCCGGCGACATCCTCCGCCACAGCGGCACCGGTGTCCGCCACGATGCGGGCGGGGTTGCCCGACTTCAGCGCCCTCGTCGAGCGCTACGGTCCCGCGGTGGTCAACATCACCGTCAAGCAGGAGATGAAGACCGCGGTGCGTGGCCCGATGCCCGGCATGCCCGGGATGGGAGACCCGGACGACGACGAGCAGCAGTTCATGCCGTTCTTCTTCCGTGGCATGCCCATGCCGCGCCGCCAGCCCATGATGGGCGAGGGCTCCGGCTTCATCATCGACGCCGACGGCCTGATCCTAACCAACGCGCACGTCGTCGACGACGCCGACCAGGTGACGGTGAAGCTCACCGACAAGCGGGAGTTCACCGCCACGGTGCTCGGCAAGGACCGGCAGACCGACGTCGCGGTGCTGAAGATCGAGGCGAAGAACCTGCCGACCGTCGTGCTCGGCAACCCGGATGACCTCAAGGTCGGCGAGTGGGTTCTCGCCATCGGCTCGCCGTTCGGCTTCGACAACTCCGTCACCGCCGGCATCGTCAGCGCCAAGGGCCGCGCACTGCCCGACGATACCTACGTGCCGTTCCTGCAGACCGACGTGGCGGTGAATCCGGGCAACTCCGGCGGGCCGCTGTTCAACCTCGACGGCAAGGTGGTGGGCATCAACTCGCAGATCTTCAGCCGCACCGGCGGCTACGAAGGCCTGTCCTTCGCGATTCCCATCGACGTCGCCATGCGGGTGCAGCAGGAGCTGGTCGCCACCGGGCATGTGTCCCGCGGCTGGCTCGGCGTCGGCATCCAGGGCATGAGCCGCGAGCTCGCGTCGAGCTTCGGCCTCGATCAGCCGCGCGGCGCCCTGGTGGCGCAGGTCCAGCCGGACAGCCCGGCAGCACGCGCCGGCGTGAAGGTGGGCGATGTGATCGTCGAGTTCGACGGCCACGCCATCGCCGAAGCTTCCGACCTGCCGCCCCTGGTCGGCACCACGGCCATCGGCAGCAGCACACCGCTGAAGGTCATGCGCGACGGTCGCGAGAAGTCGCTCACCGTCAAGGTGGAGCAGCTCGCCGAAGCTGGCGCCGAAGACGGCAAGCCGGTCGCAAACGACCGATCGCACGGCAGCCTCGGAGTGGCCGTCGCCGACCTGAGTCCCGAGCAGCGCGGCCGGCTCGGCCTCGAGGCTGGTGGTGTCGTCGTCACTGCCGTAGGCGATGGCCCGGCCGACGAGGCTGGCATCCGCCGTGGCGACGTGCTGCTGCGCTTCGGTCAATCCGAAATCCGGAATACCCGCCAGCTGCAGGAACTGGTCGCTGCAGCACCGGCGAACAAACCCATCCCCATCCTGGTTCAGCGCGGCGAGAACACGCTCTACCTCGCGCTGGAACCGTTGTCGCGAAAGGGGTGATCCCCGGCACTGCCAGCAAGACGCCTGTCAGTGTTCCCTTGGGCCGGGCAACGATGCCCGGCCCGTTTCTTTACCGTCACGTTTTTCGCGCGCCATCACGTTAATCCCGCAGGCGTCGTGCCCCCTTGCAGCCGGGACCCTCGACGCGGCTGCCCGCCCTTACGGCCGGTACCCTCGCCGTCGGCGCTTGCGACCGCCCTTACGGCGGGGCCTCCAAAGTCGCTCCCCGATACTCGCTTTGTTT
>CAYQAR010000052.1:0-22354 GCA_964415505.1 uncultured Chromatiaceae bacterium
GCGTCTCGCCGAGCGCGGGCTCCTGCGGGAGGAAGACCCGATCAAACTGCAGCGCGCGGTGACCGAGATCGCCTATTCCTACGCCCGCCGCGGAAGCTCGGCCACCGGCTACGTCCCCACTGACAACCCGCTGGGACAGAGCAAGCCACTCCCCGAGACCATGGGCTGGCCGGAGTCATCGCTGCGGGAGCAGTACGACGCCAATGCACGCACGGCCGACGGTACCGCGCTCCGCCAACAGACCGCGACCAACCAAGCCGAGATTCGCGTGCGCCAGACTCAGCAGCGCGCTGTACCCAGCCAACCGGTGGACAATGACCTCGACGGCCGCGTCAGCACCGGCGAAACCGAAGCAAAGAACAAGATCGAGAAAGGGCACACCCAGATCTCGCAGGACGCCGGCACCCTCAGTGAGAACTACAAGTCCTCGGTCCGACTCGGCAGGATCAGGCCCAACCATGGTGGCAACCAAGCGGTCTGGGATACGGTAGGCGCCAATGCGAGCGAACCCAACCTCGGCACTCCGTCCAAGGTTGAGCCGATAGTCGAATGGCATTTCGACAAAGACGGCCTGCCGGTCGCTGGTCCCACGCCGAAACCGGCGGCACAACCTCCGAAACCCGAAACCGCCGATCCTGTCGACCCCGCGAAAAGGGATCGAGGCGGCGCTAGCGACGAGTGGTGAGCTACTCGTCGACTCGCGTCTTGCCCGCGCCGATCTCGAGGCTGCCGAGACCGTTTCGGGTCATGCGGCCGGGAGCGTCATCCCAGAATTCCGCTGCCGACGGACCGAACGTTACCTCGCGCTCTTCGGCACGACACGCCTTTACGCCGTCTTCAACCGGGACGCCGACTTGAATAGCCGCGCGGATCTGCGTCGCGACACTCGCCATAAAGCTCGACAGTTTTCTGAATCCGGACATTGGCCGACCTTCGTGACTCCTTAAGATAAAGATCTTCATCCTACGCCTGCAGACGTTGAAGCGAAAATGCGCGAGTCGCCAAAGTTGCCCGCCTGCACCTCGCGCAAATATCTTCCCGTTTTATGCAAAGGCGACGTCAATATGGGCCTTGCCATCATTAACTACCCCATCAGATCAGATACTCGCTGGGCTCGCCGTGGCAGGACACAAACAATCTCGTGACGGCACGGGTCGCCGCCACATGAAACAGCGATCGCTCGTTTGCATTACGCAGTTCGCTCTCTGCCGGGTCTTTGGTACGCAGGGCACCATCCAACGGCACGACCCCCTTATTCAGCCCGACCATGAAGACCGCCCTGAACTCCAGTCCCTTCACGCGGTGCATCGTCGCAAGACGGACACCCGAGACACTTCGGTGATCCGGTTGCCGACGCGAGATGACCTTGGTCGCCACTCCCAGCCGTTTCAAGCCATCGGCATAGCTGCTAACCAAACCCATTGTCCTGGCGACGATGCAGATATCCTGAGACTGCATTCCGTCGACCTGGAGCGCATCGATACTGTCGCGTAGCCACGCAACCTCTTCCTCCTGTGTGGCGAAAAGCCTCGACTGAGGCGCCTGTCCGTGCATAAGCGACCGGTAGCCCTCAATGCCATCGGAGCCGCCGTCAAGATCGTCGACGTTGACGGCATTGAGTACAGCCACCGCAAACCGGCGAATCTCTTCCGTGGTGCGGTAGTTGATCCGCAGCTTCTTGCCCCGTCCTCGGATGTCGATGCCGCATCTGCCGAGGACGGCCTTGCGCTGGTAGATACGCTGGTGGCCGTCACCCACAATGAACATGTCGTTGGGCTGCTGGGGGACGAGTCTACGGAGCAAGGTCAGCATTTCGCCGCTAAAGTCCTGCCCTTCATCGACCACGACGCTACGGTACCCGGCGGGGCCCACGCCGTCACGTCCCAGCGTCGCCAGGATCTCGTGGATAGCATCCTCCAGTGTCGTAAGTTTGCGCAACGCAAGCTGGATGCGCATTTCCTCGAAAATCGGCCAGATCTTCGCTCGCTGCTTCCGAGTGAGCGAAACGCCCCGGCCTGCCCGGCTCACTGTGGCGTAGTCCTGGGCGGTCTTCACTGCATTCGGCAGCACTACGCGTTCCCATTCCTCGGTGTAGAAACTCGACGGCAGCCCGAGATCGGCCGGGACCAGTGCCTCGGCGCGCTGCCAACACGAGGCGTAGTCGCCGGACGGGTCCCCCGGATAGACGATCCTCAGCTTGTAATCCCGGCTGCGCAAGAACCCGCTCACCCACGCATCGATGTGCTCGACATCGATACGCTGCATCACCTCCGGACTGCATATCTTCCGCAAATTGTCGGCGATGTCAGTCGCCAGGTTCGCGGTGAAGGTCGTGACGAGGATACGCTCTCCCGTCTTGAGCTGGTTCTGCGCAAGCCAGCGCGCACGGTGCATCGCGACAACCGTCTTGCCGGTCCCGGCACCGCCCAGAACTCGAACGGGACCGTTCCAGTTTCGTTCGACCAGACGCCGCTGCGAGGGGTGGAGAAATACCCGCCACTTTTCCAGCGGTGCTTCGAGCATTTCAATCAGCTCAAGCTCGCTCTCCACGACATAAAAGCGCTGGCGCGATGCATCGGCTTCCAGCGCTGCGGCGAAGTCGGTCGTGTCCACCGGCTTGGTAGCCGGCGGAGCCGCGAAGTCGGTGAGCAGTTCAGCGACCGGCGTGCCCGCTGCGTAAAGGTAAAGAGCCTCGAACGCTTCACGTGGGAGCCACCTTTCAGCGGACTCCAACTGCCCGACAGTAGTGATGGTCCGGGTCCGGCTCAGCACCGCCGGCGGTACGCCGAACCGCAGCAAGGTCTGGTCATCCAGCGGCGCCAAGTCTACCGTTGCGTCATCCAGCTCCACCGATGGCACACCAGGCGCAGCCGGTGGTGTTTCCACAA
This sequence comes from uncultured Chromatiaceae bacterium, assembly GCA_964415505.1. Lineage (GTDB taxonomy): Bacteria > Pseudomonadota > Gammaproteobacteria > Steroidobacterales > QUBU01. The sequence continues at coordinate 2,889 of CAYQAR010000052.1, forward strand.
TGGTTGCAGGCGACGGCGCTTCCTCAACAGCGCCCGCTGTCTGTACCTGCAGAAGCTGAAGCGTGCCGGTCGTCGGATGGATGTCGCAGCGATGCCGGCGTGCCCATGCGTATGCGTCGTCGTGCTTGTCAACCCACAGCAGCACATAGACGTCGCCCTTCTCCGGGCTCAGGACGATACCGCGATAGTCCTGGTCCACGCGGACGGAGCGGAAGTTCGGGTCCCGAGTATCGTTTATCTTTTCGTAGTTGATTCCGCCGCTCTTGGGGTTGTGGCGAAACTTGGCCACGAACTCCATGACTTTCTTCTGCTTCGCCTTTGGGATCGTGGCAAAGGACTCCAGGAATCCGTCGCCGATCGCAACCTTGACCTCATGCATCGCTCTTGTCTCCCCTGGTCGTGAACAGCGCGATCAGGCGGTCGATCCATCCGTCGTCAGTCACGCCGATCAGTGTCCAACCATCCACCTGAAGTTCCGGATCGACCGCGAGCAACACGGCTAACGACCGATCCGGCCAAGCCAACTCGGCATTCGCAACCACCGCGACGCCTTGCATAAGGTCCAATCCGACTGCAGGGACGGGTAACCCCGCTTCGGCAAGGCGTTCCAGGGCAAAGCGGTCGATCTCGGCCTCGCCCATGACCTCAGCCCACGGCGCTCCCTGCGACACCTCGGCCTGCACGCTGCTACTCGTGGACTCGATGCCCCAGTTCGACAAGGCACTCTCATAGGCATGAACGCTCACCCCACCCTCGGTGGCCAGTGTATAGCCGGGTGCGAACTGGAGCATGTTGGCTGCATACCAGAAGCCGCGCCAGATCAATTCGAACTCCTTGGTCTGGGTAACAACCTTCTCGTCCAGGCACAGGTGGCAACTCAGCTGCGACAACAGGCGATCCTTCGAGGTCAGCGCGGCTTTCGGCAACACCGACAGCACGCGCACCGGCATGACATCGCGACCGATACCCGGCAGAAGGCCACCGACCGTCAAGTGCTCGCAACTATCCGCCATGGCTTTTCGGACTGTTGCCGGAAGCACACGCTGTGCGTCGATCTCGGTCGAATCGAGCATCGCTACATCCAGCGACGGCCTGTGCAGCCAACTGATCGCCAATGCAATCGGCAACTCGCGCAGTTGACTCAACGTTGCCACCGGCAGAGTGATCAGGCGGACCAACACGCCAAAAGGCCCAGCCTCAATCAGCTCATCCAGCTTCCCGGACATGCTCCAGCCAAAGCGCTCGGCCAGCTTATCGTAAGCCTGCAGCCATTGCGGTGAGCGGTGGCGCGTCAGGTAGGTCGCGTTCACGGAATCGGGCTTGGTGCCCGTGTTCGGAATGTCATGCCACGTCAGTGTCCACACCCGCCTGCCAGACCGCAGCACTGCCATCCGCTTGCGCGTGTCGTCAGTCTGAATCGGGTGGTGCGGCCCGAACCCATCGAGGTAGATTACCCACTCACCAAGCTGCTCGCGATCGGCAAGACGTACCGGCCGCAAGACAAAGTCGGCTTGAGTGGGTATCGCAACCCCCTGTGCGCTGCCGAGCATGACCTGAGGCTCCAGTTCCCACATCGGCGCACCCGCTTCGTCACCGGCGGTTCCGATCCAGTAGCCTGGCTTGCCATTCACCATGTGCTTGGTGACGATCAGCGCGGGGTGGTTCGACAGCGCACCTACGAAGCGCGCCTCAAGAACGCTGTCGAACATCGCATTGACCTGAATGTCGCTCAGGCGCTCGACCGCCTTGAGCAGATGTCGCGAGTCCAGTACGCGTTTCAGCAACTCCTGCGCTGCCTTGCGCGAGATCTCGTCCATGTTGCGACTATCGCGGTAAGCCAGGATGCACCGGTAGCAGCCATCACGCTCAGTGTCCTTGACGCATTCGCAGCCAGCCAGATGGTCATGCGCCTGCTGCAACAAACCGAGCAGGATGTCTGGGGACCGCATCAGCTCCTTCAGGTAGCCTGTCCCACCCGGAATGCGGTCGTAGACCACCAGGTATTGCTTGGGTGAATGCCCCCCGACCGGCGGCTCTTGCATCTCCGCGATCTCCAGGTGCTGCACGTTCCCCTTGAAGTACCGCTTCAGCCCCATGTTCAAGGCCGCGATGAAGGAGTGCCGCGTGATGTCCGACTCCGCTACATCCGCCAACGGCAGCAGAATCCGGATCGCTTCCGAACTCAACTCGCGGTATAGGTAGAGGCTGTCGATCCAGTCGGATTCCTGCTCGCTCGCACCCTGCTTTGACAGGACGCAGTCGAGCGCGTGAGCGAACTGCCCCTTCCTCAGTCGTTTGCGCCGTACAGTGCCGCAGTGCTTGCAGACCTGGAATCCCTTGCGCGACTCCTGCCGGCCCGCGACATTGAAAGCGTCCGAGGCGTCCCCCGGCTCACCGAAATTGACCTCCCTGAAACGTGCGTCGCGTATGTACTCGAAGCCGAACGGCAGCTCCGGGTCGTCGATCCGGAAGCCGCCGGTCTGCGACTGCAAGGGAACATCGATCAGCAACTGCCGCCGGTAGGTGGCGTGCTCGCGCTGATCGCTGTCGTCGCCGATGCGATCCCGCCTCGAATCGGCGCGGGCATAGACCTGCCGAAGTCTCAGCATCGTCCGGCGCTGCCCGGCATCAGCCCACATCGCATTCCCGCAACGCGGGCAAACGGCATGCGGGTCGCCACTTTCTTCGAGGTTTTCGCTGTAGTGGCACGCTGGGCACAACCGCCAGCTCTGCGGCTTGGTGAGCTTCAGATCGATCTGGTCGATGTTCAGCTGGTGCTCGGCGGCGTAGAACCGCGCCTCCGGCACCAGTTCCCCCAGCGCCGCGTGCGCCGACCTCTGGAAGGTCATGCTCAGCGCTTCGTAGCGGCGCTTCTCCCCGCCATCCTGTGTCACCTCCCGGCGCCGCAGGATCACCGAGTTCAGCGTGACCCCCTCCTCAGGGAAGGCATAGTTCGGCAGCAGCCCTTCATCGGTGAAGAAGTTGAGGGTCGGTCGAGCGTTTATGCTCCTGGCCAGCTCGATCAGTGCGGACCGCTCGTCCCGCGTGCCGTTCAGCAGCTGATCTCGGCTTTCGTCCGGCGGCTGCAATTCCAACTGCTTGATGCGCTTTTTCAGTTCGTCGATGCGATCCTTCAGGCTCTTGCGGGACTGCGCGAGTTCCTTGAGCCGGTTCAGAATCCTCCAACCTAAAGTACCTTCCGCCTGGGTACCGGCGATGAAGCCCTTCAGGTGTACGCGGCCTTCTGCGTCCATGGCGTCGAACATAGCGCAGAAGTCATCGAGCAGTTCGGTGGCGTTGGCGTCGACAAAACCGAGCAGGTTGTAGGGGAAGCCGTCTGCCTTGTCGGTCTCCACCGCATCCAGCACTTCCCGCATCAAACCCGGAAGCGCCGACGCATCCACGCCAGTGGCCACCCATCGGTCGAAGCAGAAGGCGAGCATTTGCCGTTCCAGCACCGCCATCGCGTTCAGGAACACGCCGGGCGTGGAGACCGCACCGGCCAGCATCTCCAGCGGCGCCGTGTAGAAGTACAAGTCGTGCCGGTGACCACCGGCGATCGTCAGGGCAAGGGCGTTTCCATCACGCCGCCCGGCGCGGCCGATGCGCTGCAGGTAGTTCGCTTGCGCCGGCGGCACCGAGCAGAGCAGCACCGTCGACAGGTCCCCGATGTCGATGCCCATCTCGAGCGTGGGCGTCGCCGAGAGCAGGTTGATGTCCCAGCTGTTGCTGCCGTAAATGAACGACTGCTCGATCTGATGACGAAGCTGGCCGTCCAGCAACGCCGTATGCTCCGCGGCAACCAGGCGGTGCGGCTGCACCTTGTAAGGACTCGAGCGCTTGCGCAAGGGACCCGCGCGGTAGTGGCCGAAACATCCATTGCGCAAGCATGCAAGCCCAGTTGCAATGTGGTCCTGCTGCATGGAGACCGGCAGCCGGTGATTGCATGTGTCGCATACCATGTCGCGCGCATGCGCCGTTACCGTCCACCGCGCCGGGTTCAGACCCCACACCGGCATCTGCCTGGCCGTCTGCGCAAGCAGCCAGCCCTGCCGCTCGAGAATCTCGAACGTCAGCGTGTAGGCCTGCTCGTACTCCGCAGTGGCCAGCGGCTGATTGACCGCCAGGCACTTATTGAACCAATGGAGATACCACTGATCCTTCCCCAGCACGGTTTCGAAGTTGCTCGACACCTTGCCCAGGCTCAGCATCGCCGGTGGCGACGTACGCTGTCCATAGCCGGGCATGAACGGTATCTGCGTCAGCAGATAGTCGTTGCCACCATCCCGCACATAGGCCTGCAGCACGTCGTCGTAGAAGGCGCCCTTGTGCCGCGCATGGGTCAGCAGGCCGAGCAAAAAGAACTCGACCTTGGCATCCGCAATGTCCTTCAGCGTGCCCAGTTCCTCCCTCAACCTGGCCCCCAGCGCATTGGCCGTCGCCTTCAGGCCTGTCTCATCGAGTGCCACGCTGGCTGTACCGGTGCGTTCCAGCGTGCGCCCGATCCGGCTGCGCAGACCAAACTCGACCAGCGCTTCCCAACGCAGGCGCTTGGCCACCAAATCGGCGATGTCGTTGCCGGCTGGAATCGAGCCCTGCTCGCGAAGGCTCCGGAAGCCTTGCAACCACTCCATGTTGGGTGCAATGAAGGTGCCGACGAAGGTTTCGTCGGACCCACTCCGCTTGCGCCAGTACCTTGGCAGTTCATCGGCAAAGCGGGTGAGCTGCAGGCCGTCGCCCTCGTGACGGATGAAGTCGGCCATGGCCTGGCGCAGCACCTGGCTGTAGGTCCGTGCCCCGAAGAAGCCGGCACGATGGGCCGCATCCTGCACAGAGTCGGAGAACGCGATCAGCTTGTGGTCGTCGTTGTACGTCGACCCGAACAGGTCGCCGATCAGCACGCTCGCGATGCTCGCTGCACGCGAGCCCAGGACACTCAGCGACTCATGTCCGGCGCAGATCGGGCAGTCCGCACTGACCTCGGTAGCAACGTGGTCCCGGCGCTCGACGCGCCTGCGAATCTCGGGCATCCAGGTGGCCAGTTGCTGACCGCCACAGTCCTGACACGTGCCGTCACCGCCACGCAGCGGCGTAATCTTCAAGCAACTCAGGCATAGCCAGCGCAGCTCGGACTCCGATGCCGTGGCGGGCCGTGCTGAGGCGGGATAGATCAGCCGCGCGTCGGGCTTCCTGTTGAACCACGCCTGGTAGAACGCCTGCAGGTCCGGCTTCAGCTTGGGCTCACCCGCGGGCCAGACGCTGCCCCAACTGACGGCGTGGCACTCCCGGCAATGCAGCACGGGCAAATGCAGCGGACTCGACAAATTGCGAACGTCGTCTGCGTGGATCAGTTCCGGCACGACGGCGACCTTGCCGACCATGCGCCGAAGCTCTCGCAGCCAAAGCTGGACGCGCACCTGAAGGAAAGGTGCGACTTCCGTCCCGGTGATCTCGCCTGCGGGTTCCACGTCCGACTTCATCAGCCGCGCCGCCGAAACCAGCGTGCACAGGCTATCGATCAAAACCTCGGCATCTCGGCGACCGGGCAGCCGCAGCCGCTGTTGCCAGACCTCGGCCAGCTTGCCGATGTCCTGCAGCTGATGAGATTCCCGAAGCAGTTCCTGGAACGCCGTCAGACTGGGCAGCACCTTCCCCAGTTCGACCGCTGCCTTCAGCCGGGACGATTCGTCGTCTGCATCGAACGCAAAGCCCTGCCCGGTCCAGGCCTGAGCCGCCCGCCGCAGATACACACCCCGGCTGCCGATGCCTGCGTCGACTGGCTGAAGCGCCTCCAGCTCATCGGTCGGCCAGCGAGCGATGGCTTCCCTGTTGCCGGCGTGGTCACGGAGGTATTCGTCAACCGAGAGCCGGTCCTCCAGGATGATGGACGGCTCGTCGAACGGTGTCGCGAAGACCTGCGTTGCGTAGGCGCAAAGCTCTGCCACCGCATCCGGGCCATTGCCGATGGTTGCCGACGTCCCCACACAGGCCAGTTCGTCGCCCGCGCCCAGCTTGTCGCGCAGCCGCCGGATGAGGCAGGCCAGATCGGTCCCTTGCGCCCCATCGAAAGTGTGCAGTTCGTCGACGACCAGATAGCGCAGCGTGCCCGGCTTGTTGAAGCGCCAGAGCTTCTGATCCGACGGCCGCAACATCAGAAAGTCCAGCATCTTGTAATTGGTCAGCAAAATGTCGGGCGGATTCTCCCGCAGCGTCTGCCGGTGCGTGATCACCTGCTCGGGCGTCATCGCGCGGTTCTCGGTGTCGTCGTCACCCGTGTACAAGCCCACGCTGAGCTTTGGGTTGAGCGTATGACATTCCCGTGCGAAACGGCGCGCCTGGTCGGTAGCCAGTGCGTTCATCGGGTAAATGACGATGGCCTTGATGCCGCGCCCCCGGTGCAGCAGGCAGTGTTCGAGCAGCGGGTACATGAAGCACTCCGTCTTACCGGAGCCGGTGCCGGTTGCCACGATCGCCGACTGGGGCGAGGGGCCACACAGCCGCTGGAAGCTGCGCATCTGGTGCTGCCAGGGAATGAACTTGAGCGGGAACTTCGAAAACGGCGCGGTCTCGCCCTGTGCCCGCCGGAACGGCAGCTTCACCTCCAGCCAGGGCCCCTTGGCCAGCGACGATTCCGCTTCCAGGAAATCATCGACAAATGAGCGACCGTCCTCGCGCAGGAAACCCGGCGTCGTAACCGGGAAAGTCGTGCGCAGGAAGTCGCGCAAGCCTTCCAGCAGCTGTCTTGTGATGACTATCGGCAGCATGGATTCATATCCGCAGGTTAGCCTATTTCACGTTCGCGTCTGCCTCGGGCGCGGCATCGTGCTCGGAGAAAAGCTGCGCCACCAAGCGCTCGCCACCTGTATCTCGCAGCGACTTGCTCAATGCATCGCGAAAAGTCTTGTCGCTGATGGACTCGTAGGTCACATCCTTGAAGACCCACCGCAGTTCCGGCTTGAAAAGCTCGGCGCTGCTGCCGAAGCTGTCTTCGAGGTCGTGCCGAAGCAACGCAAGCAAGTCATCGTCGGAAGGCACCGCAACCGCCAGGCATCGAGCATATCGCAGCGGCAGGTTGGCGCGCACCCGCGGCAGGAGCGTCAGCGCCAACGCATCGATCGCCGCGCCGAGTTTTTGGTTCAGCGCCTTTTGAACGGCCGTGCTGAAAGCGGCAACCTGAGCCTTCAGCCGCGCCACGCGCTCGTCGAATGCCGGCCGGTTGCGCCGCATGATGATCTGGCCGAATCGCGGCACATTGATCAGGAAGTCGTCGTAGAGCGCCTTGCGCTGTTTCTCGAGTTCCGCCTCCGACCACTTGACCAGAATTGCCTTGCCGTCCGGGCCCAGTTTCGAGGCGAGCAACTTCGAGTCGAGTTCGGGCATGTCGACGCTGATCGTCTGCTCGCCCTGCAGCAACAGGAAGCTGTTCTTCAAGCGCTCTTTGAAGGCCTTGTCCTCGCCAAGGAGCAAGTCATTGGGGATGCTGACGCGCTTGGAAGAAAGCCGGTAACCCGTCAGTTCCAGCTCAACGAACTGGATCTTCGACTCGTAAACGCGCTCGATGCGCGCGACATCGAACTTCTTGGGCGGCACTTCCTTCAGCTCGGCCAAGGACCGGTCGACCTCCTGAGGCGTCGCCGGAGCACGACCGATCTCGGCGTCCTGGGGTGCGGGTGTCGCCTGATCCGGTGAACCCGCTGCGCCGCAGGCATACAAGAGCGTTTTCGTGGATTCACTGCCGCGTGCGATGACCACCGCGTTGGGTTTCTCTTCGGTGGTGGAACCGGCCTCGATGAGCAGCGGTGTGGGTGAGTAGACCAGCGTCTGCTGGTCGGTCACCAGCAGTCCCACCCGCAGTCCCGGTTGCTGGCGCAGTTCCAGATGTTGCCGGTCGACCAGGGACTGGAGCGCGCGCAGGCCTTCCTCCGTGCCGTAGCCCAGGCGATAGACCTCGGGATCGAGGTCGACGATGACGGTGGCCACGAGGTTCGGCTTGTCGTCATGGGCCCTGGCGATGGCCTCGACCACCAGCTTGCTGATGCCGGGTGCCACGTAGACCAGCGTTTCGGTCGTCGCCGCGATCGCCGCGCACAGCGCCTCGTCGTTCACGACGGTGAAGGTTCCCGGTGTGCTCATTGATTGGCTCCGTTTTCGAAGAACGCCCAGGCGACGCGGTAGTCCTCTTCTCGGTCGGGCTTGAAGAAAGGGGCGTGGTAGGTGGTGGTGCGTGACACCGGGCCGCCGGGCAGCGTGTCGTCGAGGAATGTCTTGCTCACGGTGCCGGCGGGAAGCTCTGACGCGGTGGTGGTGCTGAGGTGCTGGATGTCGGCCCAGCCCAGAGCGATGCCGGTTTCGCGGCGCCGGGTGCCGGTGGGCGTGGGGGCGTCGATGGCATAGGAGGTGCCCATGGCCAGGTCGCTCCTGCGCGCAGTGCGCGGAAGCCCAACACCGACCAGACCTTTGCTGGGGGTGAAGACGATGCGGCCGCGCTGGTCGTACCAGGTGTCGGCCTCGTACTGGCGCATTACCGGAAATTGCACGCGGTAAAGGGTGAGCAGCTCTTCCAGCGTCAGGCCCAGGGCCTGCGCCACCAGCACGTCGATCTCCAACAGTGCCTGGCGGCGCGCGTAGTCGCTGCGCAGGGCGTTGTGGCGCTGCCAATGCGGTGTAAGCCGGGAGAAGAAGTCGTGAGGCAGCGTGCGGGCGCCGGGGTGGGAACTGCCGGGCCGGATAGACCATCCCTGTTGCTGGAATTCAGCTCGCCAGGCGATTTGCCAAAGGTCGGCGTAGTGAGTAGTCAGGGCAATCAGCGCAAGGGTTCGCGCGTGAAGCCCCGGCCTTTGCAGCTCGTTCGACATGATCGGGAGCTGGTTGATGAGCGTCGTGTTGGCGTGCCCCATGCCCGTGCTCTTAACCCGGTAGTCCATAGGAAGTGACAGCGCCATGCAGCACAAGTCGAGCATGTCCACCGGGTTACGGAAGACGGTCTCGAGACAGGTATTGATGTGGCCAGCACCCCTCGGAAGCAGCGTCGTAATGAGGGTGCGCTCTCCAGACTGGCTCAACATCTCGCGATTCACGAAGCGATGGTAGTCCGTCACCCGCCGCGCCTCGATTTCCCCCGACTCCAGCCAGCTCACCCTCGGTGTGCGTGCCCGATATTCATCAGCGCTGCACGCCGGCACGTAGTTCGTGCGGGGCAGGTAGTCGTCGGGCAGCAAGTCCAGATCCAGCACATCGTAATGGCTGCTCTGTGTGCATTCGGCGCGCGGCGTCTTGTACAGCGGGTTGCCGACGAAGAAGTGCGGGCCGGAGAGAATCCATTCGCTCGCATCGCGCGGGAAGCGCGTCTCGCGGCGGATGGTGCCGTCGTTCTGGGCATTGGTTTCGTCGAACATCACAGTAGAGACGTACTGCCCCTGCAGATCGCCCAGCCGGTGCGGCTGCTCGGCAAACTTGTGCAACACGGACAGCAGGGGCTGCGCGTGCAAGGCCGGCAGGCGGGCTTGCAGCGCCGGCGTGCCCGGCTCGTCATAGAGGCGGGCGAACAGTACCAACTCGGCCTCGCCGACGTGGATCAGCCGCTGGCGGTGGCCCTGGGTGTTCCAGCGCGTGGTCACGCGGCCGGCCTCGTCCTCGATTTCTTCCTTGATGCCCGGGACGGGACCGCTGCCGTCGTGGACGGTCGACACATCCAGCGTTTGGGGGGCGTACAGGTTGGCGATGTGGGCGAAAGCCGGTATGTCGCGCAGCGGACCATAGACATTGACGCTGTACTTTGTGTTGTGATGAATCTCCTCGAACAGCGTGAGCTGATTTTCGAATTGCGCGTGCTGACGTAACCGGCCATAAAGTGGAACTCGAAACGATCCTCCCTTGGGATCGTCGTACACGCCCTCCGGATGGAGAAACCCGGCCACGCCATGTACCGAGCCATTCGCCCAGGCCCGCGGCAGAAAGCACTTGTACAGGTTGGTCTGCATGCCCTTGAGCGCCGGGTAGTTGGCGGTCGCGTTCAGAAAATTCTGCGTCCCTTCGCTCTCCTCCAGTTCACTGCGCCAGGCAATCTGCAGTTCCGGGATTCGCTGGAAGGTCTCGTCGCGCAGCCGCGCCATCTGCGGCGCGGTGAAGTTGCCCAGGACGAACCGGGGCTCGAAGTCGCCCAGCACGGCGCCGCTGTTCCATTCGACCTTCAGCCACGGCGGGTTGCCCAGGATCAGGTCGAAGCCGCCGTTCTCGGCGAGCACATCCGCGAACGCCAGCGGCCAATGGAAAAAGCGGCGCGCACGGCCGATGGCGTCGGCGCGTTTCAGCCGCGGCGAGGCGGCGAAGAGGCGCGTCAGGTTGAGCACGCCAAAGCGGTCGACGAAACGCAGCACTTCCTGGCGCGGCTGGGTGCTGGCGAACAGCGTCTGCTGCTCGCCCACATGGCCGGGAGCGATGGTGTCGCCCAGCAGCACCGTTTCTAGGTCGAAGAGCCAGGCCTCCCGATCGGGCAGGTCTTCGGACTCGCGGATCGGCCAAAACCACAATGCGCACCAGTAGTCCATCACCAGCTTCAGGCGGCGGCCGGGGCCGGTGTTGTCGAGGTCGCTCGCCTCCAGCTCATGCAGGGCGCGATCCTTGAAGGCGAGGTCACTGACCTCCCCATCGCCCTCGAAGCCATAAATGGCATAGGGCTCAGTGGTGCGCTGGCGCAGGCGGGCGAGCGCGGTGGCATGTTCCTGCCAGAGATCTTCGACCTTGGTGCTGAGTTTTTCGAGCCGCGCCACCTCGGTCTTGTCGAAGGGCTTGGTGAAGTCCCTGCGCCAGGCGCTCAGGCGTTTGAAATCGTCGGGATACAGCTGCTTGGCTTCCCTGTCCGTGTAGTTCGCCATGCCGCTTTCCGGCAGCAAGAAGTGCCAGATCTGGCCCGCCGCACGCGGCTGTGTCATGGGGATGGGCTGCGGTGCCGTACACAGCCAGCTCTCGTCGTCGCTGGCCTTACGCTGCAGCTGGTGCGCGGCAAACACCTCGCGCCGCGCGCCGATCAGCGAGTTGCCGGCGTGCAGTTGCAGGCCGAACCAGGGCACGAAGCAGTCGCGACTCAGCGCGTTGAGCCACAGCGACACCTCGGCCAGCTCCACCGCCACCGGATTCAGGTCGATGCCGAACACGTTGTGGTCGGCCAGGTACATCTTCACCCCCTGCAGCGCCTGCGGGTAGTCGTGCTGGGCGATGCGCTCGCCGCGCGCGCTTTGCATCAGCGCCAGATACAGCTCGGCGAGCTGGTTGATGGCCTCGTTCAGGAACGCCGCCGAGCCCATGGCCGGCTCGCACACCTTGAACTGCAGCACGCGCAGTGCGCGGGCGCGATCATCGGGCAGCGCGTCGAGCTGTTCCTTGACCAGCTCCTTCAGCGCGTACTTCACCAGGCAGCGGGTGAGCACTTCGGGCGTGTAGTACGAGGCGCTCTTCTCGCGGTCGCGCCCGGCAAGACGGTAGATGAAGCTCCCTTTCTTATGCAGGCGCAGCTGCTGCAGGCCGTTGCTTTCGTCACGTGTGTACACGCGTTCGTCTTCGGAGTAACTCTGCAACGCCTGGGCGTTGACGAAGTAGCCGGTGTCGAGCAGCGTGGGGTCGGTGCCGGCCTTCTTGACCTCGTAGAGGTCTTCCCTGGCAAAGAAACCACGGTAGGACAGAAGGGCTTCGTATACCGCGCCCAGCTGGTTGATGCCGAGTTGTGCGTAGCTGATGCGGCCCCGGCGCTTTCTGCCCCCTCTGCCTCCGTTTGTCGGGCGGGACAGCGACATCAGCTGGATGACCCGCTGCAGGACGTGGTTCGGGAACACCACCTTGTTCAGCATCGGCGTGCGGGTCAGATCGAACAGGTGGCTGCGGAGCTGCTGGATCTGGAATGCATCACGCCCTGACTGGCGGGCGGAACTGGAGAGCAGGCTCGCCTGCGCCGTGAGTGCCGGCGTGCCTTCGGCCACCAGGCGGAACAGCATCTGGATGCTGTCGTGCAGGTAGCGACCGTCGCGTTCGGCTTGCGTGGTCAGCGGCACCAGCTCCAGGTCACGCAGGCTTTCCAGCGAGTAGCCGGACAGGTAGACCTCGGAATCGACGGGTGCGTAGCCCAGCTCTGGCCTCGCCTCGATGTAGAAGAGAAACAGCAGCCGGTACATGTAGCGCAGGCATTCGAGCGACAGCTCACCGGGGTCGAGCGCCCGTGCGCCGGTAAAGATGCCCTTCTGGTCTTCGCGCGCCTGCTCCACGAGCTGGCGTGCGGCTTCGTTGCCCAGCAGTTCGATGCTTTCACGCAGCGCGTACTTCAGATCTTCCGAGACGCCGTACGCGTGCTTGTGGGCATTCTCGTCCAGCGTGTCGAGCAGGCTCAGGCCCTGGGCGTCGAGCAGGCTGTTGCGGTGCAGGAGCACGGAGGCGCCCTTGAGCGTCTCGATCTCGCGGCGCGAGAACAGTTCCACCCAGTCGAAGCGCAGCAGTCGGTGCTGGGCGAACTTGGTGCGATCGAGCAACACCCATTGCCAGGGGCTCACCAGCAGGACCCAGCGCGGCGGACGGGCCTGGGTGAAGACACTGGCCGAAAGCAGCTTTTGCCAGTCCGGCGCGTCTGCACCTTGCAGCGCGCGAGGCACGGGCGTGGCCGAGAGGCTGAGCAATTGCTGAGCGTGGACCTTGAGGCTGAGCGGGTCCGCGTCGAGGTCGTCCGCGTCTTCCAGCGCCTGCGCTTCGAGCACCCAGAGCAGCGGCTCGCCCTGTGCGGTGCGCAGCTCGCCCAGCAACGGTAGTTCGAGGTCGCCGCCTTCAGTGAGGGGCTGGCGGACCGGCTCGCAGGGAAGGTCGAAGTTGCGCAGCAGTTGCTGGAGAAGCGCACGGCCGGCGATTAGCCGGTCGCGCGGCGGCTGGGAGCGGCGAAGCGTTTCAAGCTGACGGAGCGCTTCGCGGCTCGTGCTGGCCAGCATGGCGTGCGGGGCCCGCCAAGCGGGTTCGCGCTCACCTTGCGCCTTGGCGGCTTCTCGCGCCTGGTTCTCGCGCTCGGCCCAGCCTTCGAGCACCCCGCGCAGGTCGTCCGAGAGCTTTTCGCCCAGGTAGTGCTGGCTGTAGAATTCGTTCTCGTTGGTGATGCCTGTCCAGTTCATTCCGGCACCGCCTGGCCAGTGAAGACGGCAGCCACCTGGATGTAGGGTTCTTGCTCGGTGATTTGAGTGTTTTCCAGCCAATCCAGATAGTCGGCGAAAACACGCTCGATGTGCGCACTGCGCTCGTCGCGCTTGGCGCGCTTGAAGGCTTCGGGCTGGTCGGAAGCCGAGAGGTCCAGCTCGAGTTGGGTCATGTGCCGGCCCTTCAGTTCTTCCAAGGCTTGCAGTTGCTTGTTCAATCGGCCATCGCCCTCGCTCTCGCGGCGGGTTCGCAGGCGGCGCAGCGCATCGCGGGCGCAAGTGACGGCTGCGGGGAGAAGCTCTTGCAGATCAGCGGCGTCGGCAGAGATACCCCGGTTTGCCAGGGTGCCGGACGCGAGCTTCAGTCTGGCGAGCAGTTCATCGATGCCGCAGGAAGCCTGGACAGCGCCCCCTCGCAGTGTGACGGCGATCCAGTCATGGATCTGCATGTGACCGCGGCGGTTGGGGAAGCCGCCCTGCATGAGCACGATGGACTCATCGGCCTGAAGTTGGCCGGGCAAGCGGACCACCGGTGCGGTGTGGCGGCCGAAAGCATTGAGCGAGCGGTCGGCGAGCCACTCCATCACCGGGTGCTGTGGCCAGAGGAACTGGATCTCCGGCCAGGGGGTGTCTTCCTCGCGGCAGCGCTTGAGCTCATCGTCGATGCGTCTTTTGGTGGGCGTGAGGATGAAGCGGTCAAACTCCGGGCGTACCTCGGACGGCAGGTAGCGCAGCCGCTGCTGCAGGTCCCTGGGTGCCGTGAGGCGCAGGGTGTCGCCTGAAAACTCGGCCTGCAGCTCGGCACCGATTTCCTTCAGCCAGCGGATGGCGGCCTGGGCGTAGGCCATGTCGTCGGCAAACAGGCGGGGCCTGGACGCGAGCACGCCTTCGGTCTGGGTGGTGGGTGCGGTGGCGGGCGTGAACTGCGCGAGTACGTCGATTGGAGGTTGGCCGGCGTCACCGATCAGCTCGGCGAAGATGTCGCTGATGTCGTCGTCGCTGCGGTTGTTCGCGCTGCGCGCCTCCATCACGGCCGCGGTGAGCGCTTTCTCCTCTTCCACATTGAAACGGCCCATGAACTCGGAGGGGTCACCGATGTTCTTGCCGGCCTGGCTGTCCTTCTGGATCAGCACGTCGAGCACGCGGAGATCACCACGAACAGCCGGGTTCGCCGACTCGGTCAGCAGGTAGCGGATTTGCGGCTGGCGCTTCTGGCCATAGCGATCGATACGGCCGTTGCGCTGCTGGAACACCATCAATGACCACGGAATATCGAAGTGCACCATGCGATGGCTGAGGTGGTGCAGGTTGATGCCCTCCGAGGCCACGTCGGAGCAGAGCAGGACACGCGCCGGGCTGTTGAGCTGGTTGAATTGCTCGACAGCAGCAATGAGTTCAGTGTCGCGCATGTCGCCGCGCATGGCGATCAGCTGGTCGGATTTGAGGCCGAGTTCGCGCGGGAGGTGCTCGCGCAGGAAGTCCAGCGTGACGAGGCTTTCTGTGAAGATCACCAGGCGGTCGTCGGCGTGGCGGGGGGACCAGCCGAGGCTGGAGTCGCCTTCCCCGCGCAGCATGGCCACCAGCCGCTGGTATTTGCTGAACTTTTTCGGGGTGATGGCTTCGACGGCGAGCTTGAGGCCTTCGAGTTGACTGATGTCGCCGCGGATGTTGGGTTCGTTCGCCTTGTCCTGCAGCCGCTTGAGACGGTTGTTGATGGTGGACAGGCAGGCGGCGGGGCTTGAGAACAGCGCCTTTTCGAGCGTGGTACGGAACAGCTGGCCGGCGCCGGCGCGGCTTCCGTTCAGGGTGTGGAAGCTGGCTTCGCGCAGCAGGTCGAAGGCGTGCTCTTCGGCGTCTGAGGCCGGCACGCGCATGGTGTCGATTTCGCGCTCGGGAAAACTCTCGGCCAGCTGGTCGCGCACGTCTTTCTTGAAGCGACGGATGACGAGGCCTTTGTCGCGGAAATCTTCCTTGGCGTAGTCCTTCGGGTTAGCGATGGCCGTCGGGTCCAGCATGTTCATCAGGCTGGCAAAGCTCTCGGGCCGGCCGTCGTGCGGCGTCGCGGAAAGCAGGATCAGCGTGTCGGACCGGGTGGACAGCAGTTTGGCGAGGCGCGCGCGCTGTGCGCCGGTGTTGCGGTCGGCCACGTTATGGGCTTCGTCGATGATGACGATGTCCCAGTAGGACTGTTCGAGATAGTGGCGGTACTCGATGTCTTGCTTGAGCGTGTCGATGGAGATGATCGAACGGTCGAAGTAGTGGAACGGGTTGTGGTTCGTCGGGATGCGGCTGCGCGCGCGCTGCAGGCCGGTCGAGTCGAGCCGGATGAGCGGGATCGAGAAGCGGTTCCACATCTCCTGCTGGAACTGCGCCAGCATCGACTTCGTCGCGAGAACCAAAATCCGCTTGCCTCGCCCGCGGGCGATCAGTTCGCTGACCAGAATGCCGGCTTCGAGTGTCTTGCCCAGGCCGACCGAATCGGCGATCAGGATGCGCTGACGCGGCTGCTTCAGCGCCTGCAGCGCAGGGTCCAGCTGATAGGGCAACTGATCGATCGTCGCGTGTTGGGCGACGTGGATCTTGCCGTCGGTGGGCGGTGCCTTGCGCAGCAGCGTGTCGAGGTAGAGCAGGCTGGCGCGATAGCCGCTGCTGACGTCGTCCACCAGTTGGGTGCTTTCGGGGGCAAGCACGCGGATGCTCTGTTCGAGCTTGGTGAGGAAGAGGCTTTCGCGCCCGCGCACCAGTTCCGAGAGCCCCTCGCAGGCAAGGACTTGGCCACCGTCGGTGGTGTGGTCGATGCGCTTGATACGCCACTCGGCGTCGCGGATCTCCACACGCAGGCCAGGCGCGAGCTGTTGCGTCATGGTTTTCTTTTTCCACTCACTTAAGGCGATACCAGACGCCGCGGCTGCCACCAACAAGTGCCCTTGCGTGAAATTGTCCGGCCATCATTTGTACCTGGTCTCCACTAGCCAACCCGTCCGTCCTGAACACGGCCAACCCTGCTCGGTCTTGTGCGGCCTAAGCGTCGAGTCGGAGGTCTTGCGCTCGAACTTGCGATCGCACACCCCGCACTGAAAGATGAACGTCGGTCCACGCGCCTGGAAGGCGGATGCACGGGGAGAGGATCGAATCGGCTGCGTGCGATGAAACCCGCTGCCGCCAGCACTTCGCATGGTGGGCAGAATCGGTCCCGTCTCGGTCGGAGTGAGCTCGACGGCGTAACGCGGCGTGAAGGCCTGCGATGTCGCTTGCGCGCTCTCGATGCGGTCGAGCCGGTAGCTGCGCGGCTCGCCGGTATCGGTCTTGACTGCGTACAGCAGAATATCGCCGGCTTGCGTGCGCCGCAGCGAATACGGCTCGATACGGCGAACGCTGCGTTGGTAGCCGAGATCGACGCAGAGATGGTTGGATGCGGCGAAGCGGATGATCTCCAGATGCGACGAGCCAGCCATGCCCTGGCGCCGGAGAGATCCGACGGCCGGCCTGAACACCATCTCATCGGCCGCGATCGGCGCGGTCGCGGGTTCGGCCGCTGTTGCACGGCCCTGCAACCAATCGAAGAACTCCGGCAATGCGTCCCAGTAACTTTCGAATGGCGGCAGCATCGGCAATTGATGACCAAGCATCGCCTGCCAGGCGCCAAGCAGCTCGTCCGTGGCACCGGCCAGACTCGCGAAGGTCGGAACCGCGATGCGCTTGAACGCGCACTTGCTTCTCAGAACATCGAGGACGGCGTGTGCCGACGGCCGGAACTCCCCATTCCGGAACAGGTTGATTACGTCGTACAGATCGCGCGGTCGGGTGCGCTCCGCGAGAGCGCGCACCTTCTCGGCGAAGACTTCCTCGTAGGCGTAGCAGCGCGCCGTGATGCCGCCCTCGGGCAGGTCGCTGTAGGGGTGACCTACCTGACGCTCGACTGGTGGCAGCACGAGCACTTCGTCGACCGTCAGGTCCAGCTTGACGCGAGCAGGGTCGCTCGACCGACGGAGTGGCCCACGATAGTAGATGCGACCTTCACAACTCAGCCCGTTGCGCTTGTTGCGGTAGACCTCAAAACGGAGCCGGTCCACAGGTATTTCAAGACCCACCTCATCGTACAAAGCTTCGGCGACCTGGGTGAAGGCGGCTTTGAGGAAGCCGCCGTCCATCTGCGCTTCCGCAGCGACAGTGAAATCCAGATCTTCCGAAAAACGGTAAGTCTCGAAATAGCACTTCTTCAGGCACGTCCCGCCTTTGAAGGTCCAGGTATTGGCCAGTGCCTCGTTACGGTAGATGCCGGCCAGGAGCCATCCGAGGACGTAGTCCTTCTCGACGACTTCGGGCGCGAGCGAGAGATCGGTGGCGACTTCGAGTATTTCCGACCGATCAATCATCGGCCGTCCCCTGTTTCCAGCTCTCCGGAACCCATAGCCGCCACCGGCGGATCAGGCGCGGGCAAGGCAGTGCGGGATCGAGTTTCGCGTTGCCCATGCTGATGCGCTCGGCGCAAGCTGCGATCAGAGCATTCGGTGCACCGGCACGCTCCGCGAGAAAACCCAGACGCTTGAACACCGCGCCGTTGCCGATCCTTCCGGCATAGTCGACCAGCGTTCCCGGTGACGCATCGGGTCGCTTCAAATAGCTCTGAAGGCAGTCGGCGATGTGGCGAATACCGCCACCCGAGGCCGGATCGTCGAGCATGTCGATGACGGTCCTGTGCGGATCAGACACCTGGAGCTTCGTGCTTCCGCGCCAGAGAACTCGTGTACCGAATAACTTGTCCTCGGCCACATGCCGAAGGACGAATGTGGTGCCGTGGACGATGTGCGTCTTGCGGCGGACGGGCCGGGTAGTGCAGACAAAGACGCTGCGAAACAGCTGCTCGGTCAGGTCCCAGTGATGGGCGGCGCTGGCGCCGCCGACATAAGCGGTACCGAACAACTCGGGAATCAGTGTCCACGGGTCGTCGATGACTTGATCACCGGGCGTGGAAGCAAGCGGCACGGGGGCGTACAAGCCGCGCTGAACACGCGTAATCCAGCCCTGCCGCTGCCAGCGCGCGAGGACCTTTGCTGCGGCGCTACGGCTGATCCCGAGAGCCTGCGTGGCATCGTCGACGGTGATTAACGTCCGCCCCCCTCGCAGTACGGCAGACAGACGGCTTCGCCCCTCAGCCTTCAGCATGCTGAGGTCCGGGGGGGTCTACTTGATCTCCCATAAGTCCCGTTTCACGGCGTTTCATGGAGCAGCAATGTATCAGACAGGCTGGTACATTGAAAAGCCCGTTATTCGCTTCATACGGGCATTCACGAAGCTGGGCTATATCATGGATGCGAGCTGCCCGGGCGCCCGATACCTGCGTACGAGCGTCTATCGGTCCTGTGCCATTTGCCCGCTCACCCGTCCCGTTTGACTGGATCGCGGTCCCGTTCCCCCATGTCACATTCGCTATCCGTTGTCTGCCTCTCACGTCGAGACCTCCCAAGGATACGAATCTGCGAGCAAGCTGCTCGTCGATCATAATCAATGCTCGATCAGCAGGAGTTGAATCGTTGACGTACGTGACCGACCTCACCCACTACCTCGACTCCAAGGGCAGCATCACTCCCGAGCGCGGTCCGGCACAAAAAATGGCCGACTTCCTGACTGCGGTCGTCGCCCACGCCTCCGACTTCGACCGACCGGACGACACGCCGGGCCCGGTCTGTTTCAAGTGCCGTAAGCGCGATCAGCATGCCGTCGAGACTGGCATCACCGAGAATGATGTCGTTGTATGGCGCTGCCTCGCCTGCGGCACCGAGGGGCAGATCTCGAACTGGCAGGGCACGTTCTGGGACTTGAGCCAAGGCACACCGTCGGATTGAACCGCAAGGCCCTACCCCAAGCCGTGTCGAAACCACCCACCGAAGATCTGGAAACCTTCCTCCGCCGTCAGGACGCGGGGGACCTCGTCACCGTGCTGCTGGAACTCGCCAAAGACCAAGAGGCCGTTCAGGCACGCCTTGCGCGCATGCAGTTGGCGGATCGGCCGGACAAGCTCGCCGCCGGCTTCAAGAAGACGCTGTCCGGTTGGCGACGCTCAACCAGGTTCCGCGGCTACCGCGAAGCCCATGAGTTCGGCCGCATGCTCGACGGCTGGCTGGAACAGGTAGCGCGCGAGCTGCTCCCCAAGGATCCTTCAGCTGCCCTCTCGCTCTTCGAGACCTTCATCGCAGCCGATGCCGCGTGGTTCGAACGTGCTGACGACTCCGACGGCGTGATCGGCGACGCCGTGCGTGCAGCCTGTCGCCACTGGCTGCAGGCCGCCGCACGCTGCGAGACCCC
>CAYQAR010000053.1:0-21760 GCA_964415505.1 uncultured Chromatiaceae bacterium
GTGCGCGCCTCGTCGATCAGGATCGAATCGACCTCGTCGACGATGGCGTAGGCGAGCGCGCGCTGCATCTGGTCCTCGCGGCGGAAGGCGAGGTTGTCGCGCAGATAGTCGAAGCCGAGCTCGTTGTTGGTGGCGTAGGTGATGTCGGCCGCGTAGGCCGCCTGTTTCTCGGCGTGGCTCTGACCGGCGCGGATGACGCTCACGGTCATGCCGAGCGCGCGGTACACCGGACCCATCCAGCCGGCGTCGCGCTGGGCCAGGTACTCGTTGACCGTCACCACGTGTACGCCGCGCGCCGGCAAGGCATTGAGGTAGGCCGGCAGGGTCGCCACCAGCGTCTTGCCCTCGCCGGTGCGCATCTCGGCGATCTTGCCCTCGTGCAGCGCCAGGCCGCCGACGAGCTGCACGTCGAAATGGCGCATGCCGAGCGTGCGACGCGCCGCCTCGCGCACCACGGCGAAGGCCTCCGGGACCAGCGCATCGAGGGTCTCGCCCGCGGCGAGGCGGGTACGGAATTCGGTGGTCTTCACGGCCAGCGCCTCGTCCGTGAGCGCCTGAACGGCCGCCTCGAGGGCATTGGCGCGCGCCACGATCGCACCGTAGCGGCGCAGCATGCGTTGATTGCGGCTGCCGAAGATCCGGGTCAGGAAACTGGCGAACAAGCTTCGGGCTCCATACGGCCGGGGGCACGCTGTGCCCAGCGGGCCGCACACAGGTCAGCGGTCTGATGGGCAGCACGTGAGGCCGCCCGCTCTCGTCGGGGCGCCTATTCTAAGGCGGATCCCCGCCGCGCGGGGAAGCGATACGCCCGCCGGACAGCAGGCAGGGACTTCAGGTGGCGGACTGGCGGATGAACCGGCCGGGATCGACCGGGCGCCCGCGGTGCCAGACTTCGAAATGCAGGTTCGGACCGGTGGCGCGACCCGTGGCGCCCATGAGTGCGATAGCCTCGCCCTGCTGCACATGTTCGCCCACAACGACGAGATTGCTCAGATTGTGGGCGTAGCGCGTGATGTAGCCATTGCCGTGGTTGATCTCCACCATCCGGCCGTAGCCCTGCCGCGGCCCGGACCAGGTGACGATTCCGGTGGCCACGGCGATGATCTCGGTACCGGCGCGGGCGGCAAAGTCGATGCCGCGGTGCTGGCGCGGCTGGCCGGTGAACGGATCACGGCGTTTCCCGAAGAAGCTCGAAATATAGCCACTGCGCACCGGCCGGCCACGCGGGTTGATCTCGGCACTCAGCTTGCGGTCGACCAGGTAGTTCGACAGCAGCGAGAGCTGCAACTGCTGCTGCTCGAGCCGCTCGGCCAGCACGTCGAGATCCTCGTCGAGACCGGCAACCACGGCGTGACCCGTGACCGGCTCATCGGGCCCACCGAGCGCGGGTGGGCCGGAGAAGTCGAACTCGCCGCCGCCGAGCTTGGCCATCTCTACCAGGCGGCTGCCGAGGGCGTTCAGGCGGATGACATTGGCATTGAGATCGCCGACGCGGATCGCGAGCGCGCCGACGCGGTCGCGGGCGGCGTCGCGCGCCGCGGTCACCGCGCTGCGCTGCGCCGCGAGTTCCTCCTGCAGGACCACGATGCGCTCGTCGGTCGGCAGGAATCCACGCACCCGGGCCACGCCGTAGCCCATGCCGAAGCTGGCCGCCAGCAGGCCGAGCACCGACAGGGCAAGGCCGGCCAGCAGCACCGGCGACAGCGCGAAATGGCGCGTACCGTGGGTGCCACGGCAAAAGACGATGAGGTTCATGTGGAACGCCCCCCGCGGGCCCCGGGCCCGTTCGTTGGTCTTGTTCTCTCGGTGGCGGGTGGACGGCCATGTGGCCGGCGCACCGCGGTGCGTGCCCGGGCTGCGCACCCCGGCGCGCCCGCGTTCGGCAACCCCGCTATCATAGGATTTACTCCTGTAGACCGGTGGCTTTGCGTCCCCGCCTTTCGACGGGTTTGCCTTTTCGCTCCGGGCACTATGCCCGCACGAGACCTTTATGACAATAACGCGGCATCACAGTCCGGCCCACGGGAAGTGTGACGTATGTCGAACAAGACCCTACGCCCGCTCGCCGAGGTGATGGCCCGGCCGGGGAGCGCCCTGGCGGGGCTCGCCCGCGAGGCCGAGGAGCGCCTGGACCTGGCGGCGAGCCTGCGCCGGGCACTGCCGGCCGATCTGGCCGCTGCGCTCGGCGCGGCCAGCCTGCACGAGGACGGGACCCTGGTGGTGACCGCGGCCAGCCCGGCCTGGGCTGCCCGGCTGCGTTTCGAGGAGGCACGGCTGCTCAACGCCTGCACCGGGCGGGAACCGGCGGCATTGCGCCTGAAGATTCGGGTGGCGGGTCCGCCGGGCGGCGGCTAGGCCGTCGCAGCAGTAGCGAGGAAGGCGATCGGGGCGCGCTCGGCGTCGTCGAAGGTCACGATCTCCCAGGCATCCGGCGCAGCACGCAGGGCGCGGCAGAGCTGGTTGTTCACCGAGTGACCCGACTTGTAGCCGCTGTACTCGCCGATCAGCGCGTGGCCGAGGAGATAGATGTCACCGATGGCGTCGAGGATCTTGTGCTTGACGAACTCGTCCTCGAAACGCAGGCCGTCCTCGTTGAGCACGTGGAAGTCGTCGAGCACGATGGCGTTGCCCATGTTGCCGCCGAGCGTGAGGTTGCGCGAGCGCAGAGCCTCGATTTCGCGCACGAAACCGAAGGTACGGGCCCGGCTGACCTCCTTGAGGAACGACGTCGAGGAGAAGTCCACGCTCGCTTCCTGCGAATGCCGCTTGAAGACAGCGTGGTCGAATTCGATGCGGAAGTTGAGCCGGCAACCCGCGTAGGGGCGCAACTCCGCCCATTTGTCGCCGTCGGTCACGCGCACCGCGTGCCGGATCCGGATGAAGCGCTTCGCAGCCGCCTGCTCGGTGATGCCGGCGGACTGCAGCAGGAACACGAACGGTGCCGCGCTGCCGTCCATGATAGGCACTTCCGGCGCGGTAAGATCGACGTAGGCGTTGTCGATACCGAGCCCGGCCATGGCGGCAAGCAGGTGCTCGACCGTCGCCACCTTGACCTCGCCCTTCACGAGCGTGGTGCCGAGCATGGTCTCGCCCACGTGCAGCGCGTCGGCGGGCACGTCGGCCGGCGGCTCGAGATCGACGCGACGAAACACGATCCCGGTGTTCTCGGCAGCGGGCCGCAGTGTCATGTAGACCTTGCGGCCCGTGTGCAGGCCGATACCGGTCGCGCGGATGACGTTCTTTAGCGTGCGCTGCCTGATCATGGATGCGCTCCCTGGCGTGGCAGCAAGCTGCTCGCCTCCTGGAGATCAAATCTGTCGCGTCAACACCACACCGGGTGAGCGGAAAGGCCGCTTTTCCCGGCCTGGAACGATCAATGCTCGCGCAGCGGTTACATCGACAAGTGCTTGAATATCAAGCCTGCTGAAACCAAGGTACCGCGCCCCGCCCGCACGAACGGGGCGCACAGTACCATGGAACGTCAAATTGCCGCAACACGCGCCCTGTCAGTCAGCCTGCCGGCGCAGGAACGCCGGGATGTCGAGCAGTTCGAAATTGGCCTCCGCCGGTGGCGCGAGCGGCGACTCGTTGACCGCACGGCGGCGCACCGAGGGCTGCTCGTAGATGCCGTAGTTCGGTGCCGGGGCCTCGACGGGAGCCGCGGCAGCAGCACTGGCAGCCGGCACCGCACGCACCACCCGCATCGGCGGCTCTTCGGCACTGCGCACGGCCTCGCGGCCGAGGCCGGTCGCGACCACGGTGACGCGGATGCTGTTCGACATCTCCGGGTCGATGACGGTACCGATCACCACCGTGGCATCGTCGGCGGCGCACTGCTTGACCGTCTCGCCAACCTGGTGGAACTCGCCGATCGACAGGTCCATCCCGGCCGTGACGTTGACGAGAATGCCGCGTGCACCGGACAGGTTCACCTCTTCCAGCAGCGGGCTGGAGATGGCGGCCTCCGCAGCCTCGCGGGCGCGGTCCTGGCCGGTGGCCGTGCCCGAGCCCATCATCGCCATGCCCATCTCGGCCATCACGGTGCGCACATCGGCGAAATCGACGTTGATGAGACCGGGACGCGTGATGAGCTCCGCGATGCCCTGCACCGCACCCTGCAGCACCTCGTTGGCGGCGCGGAAGGCGTCGAGCAGCGTGGTCTGCGGGCCGAGCACGGCGAGCAGCTTCTCGTTGGGGATGGTGATCAGCGAGTCGACGTACTTCGCCAGGTCGTGGGTGCCCTGGTCGGCGACGCCGAGCCGCTTGCGCCCCTCCATCCGGAATGGCTTGGTGACCACCGCCACCGTGAGGATGCCGAGCTCCTTGGCGACCTGGGCCACCACCGGTGCCGCGCCCGTGCCGGTGCCACCGCCCAGGCCGGCGGTGATGAACAGCATGTCGGCACCCTCGATCACCTCGATGATGCGGTCACGGTCCTCCATCGCGGCCTGGCGCCCGACGTCCGGATCGGCGCCCGCACCGAGCCCCTTGGTGATGTTGCAGCCGATCTGCAGGGCAGTGCGCACATTGGAGCCACGCAGCGCCTGGGCATCGGTATTGGCGCAGATGAAATCCACGCCCTCGATACCGCAACTGGCCATGTGCCTGACGGCGTTGCCGCCGCCACCGCCCACGCCGATCACCTTGATCACAGCGTTCTGGCTGTTCCCATCCATGAGTTCGAACATTGGTCTTTACTCCTCCACAACAACAACAACGCACCCGTGGGGCCTCGTGAGCGGGGCCCCTTTTTTCAGAAATTTCCCTGGAACCAGGCCTTCATCCGGTTCCACACATCGTTCATGCCGGACGACACCGGCACCTCGACGCTCTGGCGCTGCGCGCGGTCGCGCGCGAACAGCAGCAGGCCCACGCCCGTGGCGTGGATGGGGTTGCGCACCACGTCACCGAGACCACGGACGTGCTGCGGCAGGCCGAGACGCACCGGCATGTGGAAGACCTCCTCGGCCAGTTCCACGGCGCCCTCCATCTTGGCGCTGCCGCCGGTGAGCACCACGCCAGCGGCAACCATCTCCTCGAAGCCGCTGCGCCGCAGTTCGTCGCGGATCAGGCCGAAGAGCTCCTCGTAGCGGGGCTCGACCACCTCGGCGAGCGTGTGCCGCGCGAGCCGGCGGGCAGGGCGCTCGCCGACGCTCGGCACCTCGATGGTCTCCTCGGCAGTGGCGAGCTGCGACAGCGCACAGGCGTACTTGACCTTGATCTCCTCGGCGTACTGCGTCGGGGTACGCAGCGAGATCGCGATGTCGTTGGTGACCTGGTCGCCGGCGATCGGGATCACTGCCGTATGGCGGATGGCACCGGCGTTGAAGACCGCGATGTCCGTGGTGCCGCCGCCGATGTCGACCAGGCACACGCCGAGGTCCTTCTCGTCGTCGGTCAGCACCGCGTGGCTCGAAGCCAGCTGCTCGAGCACGATGTCCTCGACCTCCAGGCCGCAGCGCTGGACGCACTTGACGATGTTCTGCGCCGCGCTGGCCGCCCCGGTGACCATGTGCACGCGCGCCTCCAGGCGCACGCCGGACATGCCGATTGGCTCGCGGATGCCCTCCTGGCCGTCGATGATGAATTCCTGCGGCAGCACGTGCAGGATCTTCTGGTCGGCGGGAATGGCCACGGCGCTGGCTGCTTCGATGACGCGCTCGACGTCGCTGCGGGTGACCTCGCCATCGCGGATGGCGACGATGCCATGCGAGTTGAGGCTGCGCACATGGCTGCCGGCGATGCCCGCGTACACGGCGTGGATCTCGCAGTCCGCCATCAGTGCCGCTCCGTCGACCGCACGCTGGATCGACGCGACGGTGGCCTCGATGTTCACCACCACGCCCCGCTTCAGGCCGCGGGACGGGTGCATGCCGAAGCCGATCACCTCGAGCGAGCCGTCGTCCTGCAGCTCGCCGACGATTGCCACCACCTTCGAGGTGCCGACGTCGAGGCCAACCACCAGCCGCTGTTCCGTCTTCCTAGGCATTCGGTTTCTGCTCCCTCGCAGCAGTGGCCTGCACCGCACCCGGGTGCTTCCAGCCGATGGCAAAGCCATTCGGATAACGCATGTCCACGTAGTCCACCTCGCCCGGCAGGTGGGCGAGCGTGACGTCGAGAGCCTGGAAGAAGCGTGCCAGTCGCTCATCCACGCCGTGCGATCCGAGTCGTACCTGCAGCCCCCCGCCGGTGACGAAAGTCCAGGCTCCGCGCTCGTCGAGCTGCATGGCGACCGCGGCCATGCCACGGTGCTCGAGCTGGCGCTGGACCTCGAACCAGCGCTGCGTCACCTGCAGCTCCGTGCCCGGTGGACCGGCGAGGCGTGGCAGTTCGGCCGGCACGTGGTCGCTCTCAGCGACGAACAGACGTCCGTCGGCGTTGAGCAGCCCACGCTCGCCCCAGCAGGCAACCGGGGTTTCCTCGCGCACGGCCACCAGCAGCGTGCCGGGCCAGCGCCGGCGCACCTCGGCGGCAGCCACCCAGGGCAGCGCAACCAGGTCACGACGCACACCGGCGAGGTCGACGTCGAGAAAGCCCGCCCGCGTGTACGGCTCGACGATGGCCTCGAGCTGGATGGCCGAGACGCGCGCGAAGCTGCCGTTGATCGCCAGCGTGTCGATGGGGCGATTGAGCATGCGCACCACGCCGACGAAACCGCCACCGAGCGCGGCCAGCACTGCGACCGCTGCGAGGACCGCACGCCAGTTGACCACGGGCAGCGTGAGCGCCGGCCGGTCGGGCCGCCGGCGGTTGCGTCTACGGAACATGCGCCTGCCCCCCTGCCCCGCCAGTGCAGCTGGTCTCGAGGATGCGCCACACGAGTTCGTCGAAGCCGATGCCAGCCGCCGCCGCGGCCATCGGCACCAGGCTGTGGCTGGTCATGCCCGGGATCGTGTTGATCTCGAGCACGCGCGGCACGCCGTCGGCGCCGGCCATGATGTCGACGCGACCCCAGCCACCCGCGCCGACCGCGGCAAACGCCGCGCTTGCGACCTCGGCGTAGCGCTGCTCGTCCCCGGCCGACAGGCCGCAGGGGCAGAGGTAGCGCGTGTCGTCGCTGAAGTACTTGGCCTGGTAGTCGTAGAAGATCGCACGCGCCTCGATGCGGATCAGTGGCAGCACGCGCTCGCGGAGAATCGCCGCCGTGTACTCTGCACCTGCGATCCACTGCTCGGCGAACACCTCGCTGCCAAAGCGCGCCGCAGCCGCGTAGGCATGCGCCAGGTCTTCGGCGCGCTGCACCTTGGTCATGCCGATGCTCGAGCCCTCGCAGGCCGGCTTGACGATGAGCGGCAGGCCGAGTTCGGCGAGTGCCGCAGCGAAATCTCGCTCACCGCGCAGCACCCGGAACACGGGAGTCGGCACGCCGACCGCGGTGAGCAGCCGCTTGGTGCGCAGCTTGTCCATGGCAATGGCCGAGCCGAGCACCCCGCTGCCGGTGTATGGCAGGCCAAGGCAGGTCAGCAGCCCCTGCATCGTGCCGTCCTCGCCGCCGCGTCCGTGCAGGGCGATCCAGGCGCGGTCGAAGCCACCGCGCAGCAGGGCGCCGGGGAAGTCGTTGGCGGGGTCGACGCGGTGGGCATCGACTCCCTTGCGCAACAGTGCCTGGTGCACGGCCTCGCCCGTCAGCAGCGAGATCTCGCGCTCCGAGGAGATCCCGCCGAGCAGCACGGCGACCTTGCCGAAGCGGGCCGGATCCGTCACCGGCTCCATGGTCAGCGCGTTCATGGGGCTGTCTCCGTCGCTGCGCCGAGGACATGCACCTCGGGTACCAGGCTCACGCCGTGCACGGCGGCCACGGTGGCCTGCACGTGGGCGATCAACGCTTCGATATCGGCAGCTGTGGCACCGCCGGTGTTGATGATGAAGTTGGCGTGCTTCTCCGCGACCTGCGCGCCGCCGATGCGATGACCCTTGAGGCCGGCGGTTTCGATCAGCCGGCCGGCGAAGTCGCCTGGCGGGTTGCGGAACACCGAGCCGCAGCTCGGCCGGCCGAGCGGCTGCTTCTCCTGGCGCTGCTGGATCACGTTGCGTACCCCGTCCATGCTGGTCGGGCGCGCCGGATCGAAGCGCAGGCGCGCGGCCAGGAACCACTCCCCCGCCGGACCGCGCACCTCGCGATAGGCGACCTGGAAGTCGGCTGGCAGGCGGCGGCGCACCACGCCGGCGCGATCCACCGTCTCGACCGCCTCGACGCACTGCCAGGTCTCGCCGCCGAAGGCGCCTGCGTTCATCGCCAGCGCACCACCCACGGTGCCGGGAATGCCGGCGAAGAACTCCGCCGGGCCGACGCGCCAGCGGGCACAGTGGCGTGCCAGCACGGTGCACGGCACGCCGGCCTCGGCCTCGACCAGCCCGTCGCCGAGATGGCGCAGGTGCTCGAGACAGCCGGCGGTGGCGATCACGACGCCACGCACGCCACCGTCGCGCACCAGCAGGTTGCTGCCGAGCCCGACCCAGCTGACCGGGGTACCGGGCGGCTGGCGCTGCAGGAACTGCACCAGCTCGTCGCGCGAGCGCGGCTTGAAGTACACGTCCGCCGGCCCGCCGACGCGCCAGGAGGTGTGCCGTGCCATCGGTTCCCCGTAGCGCACGCGTGCCTTTTCCGGTGCTGCCATTGCCGCCGCCCTCACGTGCGCCTCAGGCCGGCGCGGCGCGCGAGCGCCGCCGGCAGTTTCTGGGCCGCCGCACCGATGTCACCGGCGCCGAGCGTGAGCACCACGTCCCCGTCCTGGAGCACGCCGGCCAGCAGCCGCGGCAGGCGGTCGAGCTTCGGCACGAACACCGGCTCGACCAGGCCGCGGCTGCGCACCGCACGGCAGATCGCGCGCCCGTCCGCGCCGGCGATCGGGTCCTCGCCGGCGGCGTAGACCTCGGCCACGAGCAGCTTGTCGGCCGCGGACAGTACGTCGGCGAAGTCGTCGAGCAGGTCGCGGGTGCGCGTGAAGCGGTGCGGCTGGAATGCCACGACCAGGCGGCGGCCCGGCCAGGCGTCGCGCGCCGCACGCATGGTGGCGGCGACTTCCGTCGGGTGGTGGCCGTAGTCGTCGACCAGCAGCACTTCGCCGCCGCCGATGTCGACCTTGCCGAGCACCTGCAGGCGCCGGTCGATGCCCTGGAACTCGGCCAGCGCACGCACCACCGCGGCATCGTCGATCTCCAGTTCGTGGGCGAGCGCAATCGCCGCGAGCGCGTTCAGCACGTTGTGGTGACCGGGCAGGTTGAGCGTGACCGCCAGCGGCTCGGGGCGTCCCGGGCGCGTGACCTGGAAATGCGTGCGCAGTGCGTCGGCGCGGATCGCGCTGGCGCGCACGTCGACACCTTCCCCGCAACCGTAGGTGACCGTCGGCCGCTGCACCTCCCCGGCGATGGCGGCGACGCCCGGATCGTCGAGGCACAGGACCGCCAGGCCGTAGAACGGCAGGTTGTGCAGGAACTCGACGAAGGTCTGGCGCAGGCGCCCGAGGTCGCCGCCGTAGGTGCCGAGGTGGTCGCTGTCGATGTTGGTGACCACGGCAATCATCGGCTGCAGGTGCATGAACGAGGCGTCGCTCTCGTCGGCCTCGGCCACCAGGTAGCTGCCGGCACCGAGCCGACCGTTGGTGTCGGCGCTCTTCAGCCGTCCACCGATCACGAAGGTGGGGTCCTCGCCGGCCTCGGCGAGCACGCTCGCCACGAGGCTCGTGGTCGTGGTCTTGCCGTGGCTGCCCGACACCGCGATGGCGTAGCGGAAGCGCATCAGCTCGGCGAGCATTTCGGCACGGCGCACGATCGGCTTGCGTTCGGCGCGCGCGACGATGATCTCCGGGTTGGTCGGGTCGATCGCGGTGGACACGACGATGACGTCGGCCGCACCGACGTTCTCGGCGCGATGTCCGATGAACACGCGGGCGCCGAGGCGGGCGAGGCGCGCAGTCATCGCCGATTCTTTCAGATCCGAGCCCTGCACCTCGTAGCCGAGGTTGAGCAGCACCTCGGCGATACCGCCCATGCCAACTCCGCCGATGCCGACCAGGTGGATGCGGTGGATGCGGCGCATGCGGTCCTTCATGCAGCCTCCCCCAGTCGGCGGCAGAGCGCGGCGATCTCCTCGGTGGCCTGCGGTCGTGCCAGTGCCCGAGCGTGCTCGCAGCGCGCCAGCACGACACCGCGGTCGAGCGCAGTGAGTTCCGCGGCAAGCTGGCTGGGGGTCAGCGTCGCCTGCGGCAGCAGCACGCCGGCTCCGGCAGCGACGAAGTGCGCGGCGTTGCGGGTCTGGTGATCGTCGACAGCACCCGGAAACGGCACCAGCAGTGCGCCAAGCCCGGCGGCGGCAAGTTCGGCGATGGTGAGCGCTCCAGCGCGGCAGATCACGACATCCGCCCAGCCGTAGGCGCTCGCCATGTCGGTGATGAATGGCTCGATGCGCGCGCTGATGCGCGCTGCCGCATAGGCCTCGCGCGCCACGGCAAGCGTCGCCTCGCCTGCCTGGTGCCACACCTGCGGCCGGCTGGCTGGCGGGAGCAGTGCCAGCGCCTGCGGCACAGTCTCGTTCAGCGCCCGTGCGCCCTGGCTGCCGCCGAGCACCAGCACGCGCAGCGGTCCTTCGCGCCCCGCCAGGCGCAGCGCCGGCGCAGGCAGTGCAGCGATGTCCGCGCGCACCGGGTTGCCGGTGAAGCGCACGGCGCGTCGGCCGGAAAAACTGCCCGGGAAGGCTTCCAGCACTTCCCGGGCAAGTCCAGCCAGAAGACGGTTGGTCAGCCCCGCGACGGCGTTCTGCTCGTGGATCACCAGCGGCCGGCCGGTGAGCCAGGCCGCCAGGCCGCCAGGCCCGGAGGCGAAGCCGCCCATGCCGAGCACGACCTTCGGGCGGCGCCGGCGCAGAACCACGAGGGCATCGGCGAGCGCCACCGCCAGGCGCGCGGGTGCCAGCAGCCAGGCCAGCAGGCCCTTGCGACGCAGGCCAGCCACACGGATGGTTTCCAGTTCGAAGCCTTCGGCGGGCACGACCCGCGCCTCGAGGCCCGTGCGCGTGCCGAGCCACACGACGCACTCCTCGCGCGAGCGCAGCGCACGCGCGACCGCCAGCGCCGGGAACACATGCCCGCCAGTGCCACCCGCCATGATCAGGACCGGGGCGCGGCTCACGACGGACTCCTCGCTGCGGCAGGCATGCGGCGGCGCGCCTGCCCGCCGCCCTGGCGGTTCTCGGCGTCGATGCGCATGAGCAGGCCGAAGGCGAACAGCGTCACCAGCATGCTGCTGCGCCCGTAGCTGACGAGCGGCAGCGTCAGGCCCTTGGTTGGCAGGATGCCCATGTTCACGCCGAGGTTGATGAACACCTGGGATGCCTGCCACACGGCAAAGCCGAAGGCGACGCAGGCGGCGTACCAGCGCTGGCGCTCGCCGGCCGCACGCGCGATGACGAGTGCCCGCCACGCCACCACACCGTAGAGCGCGAGCAGCACGATGCTGCCGACCAGGCCGAACTCCTCGGCGATCACCGCGAACACGAAGTCGGTGTGGGCCTCGGGCAGGTAGAACAGCTTCTGCACGCTGCCGCCGAGGCCGAGCCCGAACCACTCGCCGGTGCCGATCGCGATCAGCGAGTTGGTGAGCTGGAAACCGGTGTCGAACGGATCGGTCCAGGGATCGAGGAACGAGGTCAGTCGTACCACGCGATACGGTGCCGCGACCGCCGCCAGGGCGCCGAGGATACCCACACCCACGGCGCACAGGCAGAAGTCGCGCAGACGCGCCCCGGCGATGAACAGCACCGCCAGGGTGATCGTCATCAGCATCAGCGCGGCGCCGAAGTCCGGCTGCAGCAGCAGCAGGCCGCAGGCGACCACGCTCACGGCGAGCGGGCGGGCGAAGCCGGTGAACGAGGCGCGTAGTTCGGCGTTGCGGCGCACCGCGTAGCCGGCGAGGTAGAGCAGCAGCAACAGCCGGACCGGCTCGGACACCTGGATCACGTTCACGCCGGCCACGCTCAGCCAGCGGGTGCTGCCGTTGACCGTGCGACCGAGGCCGGGCACCAGTACCGCGAGCAGCAGTGCGAAGGCGAGCAGTGCCAGCGCCAGGCCGGCCCGCTCCCACACCGCCGTCGGAATGCGCAGCGCGCACCACGCGCCGGCAAGCCCGATGGCGACAGCACCGAGCTGGCGCCAGAAGAAGTACAGCGGCCCGCCGTAATCGCGCTCGGCGAGCGACATGGAGGCCGAGGCCACCATCACCAGGCCGATACCGAGCAGGGCTGCGACCGCGAGCACGAGCACGCCGTCGAAGTCGGCTTCGCCGACCGCGTCCCAGGCCCGCAGTGTCCCGCTGCCGGCGCTCATCGTGATTCTCCGCGCACGGCTGCGGCGAAGACCTCGCCGCGGTGGGCATAGCTCTTGAACATGTCGAGGCTGCTGCAGGCCGGGGCGAGCAGCACCGTACCGCCGGCGAGCGCGGCGCAGCGCGCCAGCGCCACCGCCTGCGGCAGGTCGTCGGCGAGCTGCACGGTGCAGGTCGCGGCGAGCGCCTGCGCAACCTGTTCGCGATCGCGGCCGATGAGGATCGCCGTGGCGGCGCGCCCGCGCAGCGCCGCGGCGAGCGGCGCGAAGCCCTGGCCCTTGGCGTCGCCACCGGCGATCAGCACCAGCGGTCCGCCGACGCTGCGGATGCTGGTGACGGCTGCAGCCACGTTGGTGGCCTTCGAATCGTCGATCCAGGTAATGCCGTCGCGATGCACCACGACCTGGCAGCGGTGCGGCAGGCCGCGGAAGTCACGCAGCGCGCGCGTGCAGGCCGCGAGGTCCGCACCAGCCACATCGGCGAGCGCCAGTGCGGCGAGCGCATTCGACACGTTGTGCCGGCCGGATGCGCCGAGCTCGCGCACCGGCAGAAGGATCTCCCGGCCGCGCGCCAGCGACTCGCCGCCCGGGCCGACGACGAGCCCGAAATCGCCGTCGCGCGGCGTGCCGAGGCCGAAGCCGACGACCGGCGTGCCCCGTGGTACGAGTTCACCGAGGGCCGGCTCGTCGCGATTGACCACAGCCACGGTACACGCCGCGTAGATCCGCGCCTTGGCGGCGGTGTACACGGCCATGGTGCCATGCTTGTCGAGGTGGTCGGGGGCAACGTTGAGCACGACCGCAGCCGCAAGCGGCAGTGGTGCGCTGCGCTCGAGCTGGAAGCTCGACAGTTCGAGCACGTAGGCGCGCGCGGCCGGGTCGAGCAGGTCGAGCGCCGGCGTACCGAGGTTGCCGCCGACGCCGACCGGCCAGCCGCCCGCGTGCAGCATCCTGCCGACCAGCGTGGTCACGGTGCTCTTGCCGTTCGAACCGGTGACACCGAGCATCGGTGCGCGGCAGGCGCGCGCAAACAGGTCGAGGTCGCTCAGCACCGGCAGGCCGCGGCGGCGCGCATCGGCAAGCACCGGCAGGTCGAGGTCAGCGCCCGGTGACATCACCAGTTCCGTGACGCCGGCCGGCACGGTCGTGGGCAGTGCACCGGGCAGCAGGCCGGCGCCTGGCATCGCCGTGCGGATCGCGGCGAGTTCCGGCGGCGCGGTGCGGGTATCGGCGAACCACGCGCTGCGGCCGTGCGCCGCCAGGAAGCGGGCGAGCGAAGCGCCGGTCGCTCCCATGCCGAGCACCAGCACGGTGCGCGTCGCCCCGGCCTGCTCGTGTCCGATATTGTGGTTTGCGGCGATCATCGGATCTTCAGGCTCGACAGCCCGATCAGGACCAGGATCACCGTGACGATCCAGAACCGCACGATGACCTTCGGCTCGGCCCAGCCCTTCAGCTCGAAGTGGTGGTGCAGCGGCGCCATGCGGAAGACGCGCTTGCCGGTGAGGCGGAAGGACGCGACCTGGATCATCACCGAGACGGTCTCGGCGACGAAGATGCCGCCCATGATCACCAGCACCAGCTCCTGGCGCACGACCACGGCAACCGTGCCGAGCGCCCCGCCCAGCGCGAGCGCGCCCACATCACCCATGAACACCTGTGCGGGATAGCTGTTGAACCACAGGAAGCCGAGCCCGGCGCCCGCCAGCGCCGCGCAGAACACCAGCATCTCCCCGGCACCGTCGACGTAGGGAATGCCGAGGTAGCGGGCGAAGATGACGTTGCCGGCCGCGTAGGCGAAGACACCGAGGGCGCCGCCGACGAGCACCGCCGGCATGGTCGCCAGCCCGTCGAGGCCGTCGGTCAGGTTCACGGCATTGCTGGTGCCGATGATCACCAGCATCGTGAACGCCACGTAGAAGCCGCCGAGCGGAATCAGCGCGCTCTTGAGATACGGCACCAGCAGCGCGGTTTCCTGCGGCCGGTCGGCCAGCGCGTAAAGCGTGCCTGCCGCAGCGAGCGCGATCAGCGCCTGCCACAGGATCTTGGCGCGCGCCGACAACCCCTTCGGATTGCGCCGGGTGAGCTTGCGGTAGTCGTCGATGAACCCGATCGCGCCGTAGCCGAAGGTGACGCCGAGCACGACCCACAGGTAGGCGCTGCGCGGGTTGCCCCAGAGCAGCGCGCCCGCGCCGATGGCGAGGAGTATCAGCGTCCCGCCCATGGTCGGCGTGCCCGCCTTGGTCAGGTGCGTGCCCGGGCCGTCGTTGCGCACCGTCTGGCCGATCTTGCGCCGGGTCAGCCAGGCGATGAGCCCCGGGCCGCAGACGAGCGAGATCACCAGCGCTGTGAGCGCGGCCATGATGGCGCGCATGGTGAGGTAGGTGAACAGGTGGAAGCCCGACACGAAGCGCGTGAGGTATTCCGCGGCGAGGTACAGCACGGCTCAGTCCCCCGCCCCGGCGGCCAGCGCCTGCACCACGCGTTCCATGCCTGACGAACGCGAACCCTTGACCAGTACCGTCACCCCGTCGCGCAGCTCGCCCTGCAGGAGCGAGGCGATCTCGGGCACGGTGGCGCACCAGCGCGCATCGACGCCGAAGCCTGCGGCCGTGTGCCGGCTCGCACTTCCCGCGCAGTACAGACGCTCGATGCCGGCCGCGCGCGCCGCCTCGCCCATCTCGCGATGCATGGCGGCGCCCTGCGGCCCGAGTTCGGCCATGTCACCGAGCACCAGCCAGCGCTCGCCGGGCAGCGAGGCGAGAAAGCCGATGGCGGCACGCACCGAGCCGGGGTTGGCGTTGTAGCTGTCGTCGTAGAGCTGCGCGTCGCAGCGCGCCTGCACCCGGCGCAGCCGCCCGGGGACGTTGCGCACCGCGGCCAGCCCGCGCGCCACCGCCTTGAGGCTCGCGCCAGCGGCCACGCTCGCCGCTGCCGCACCGAGCGCGTTGACCACGTTGTGCATGCCGGCCATGTCGAGCGCGATCGCCGCTTCCCCGCCGCTCGTGTGCAGCGTGAAGCGCAGGCGCGCGCCGCCGCGGGCCGCATCCTGCGTCACCGCGCTGGCGCGCACGTCGGCATCCGGGTGCAGGCCGAAGGACAGGCGCCGCCGCCCGGTGCTGCGCTCCCACCAGGACTGGAAGAAGGCGTCGTCACGGTTGATGACCGCCGTGCCGCCGGCAGGCAGCGCATCGAAAAGCTCGCCCTTGGTGGCGGCCACCTCCTCGACGCTGCCGAATCCCTGCAGGTGGGCGCGCGCCGCGTTGGTGACGATGCCGACAGTCGGCGCGGCGATGCCGGCGAGGTAGGCGATGTCGCCGGGTCGCGCCGCACCCATCTCGATCACCGCCGCACGGTGGCTGGCATTGAGCCAGAGCAGCGTGCGCGGCATGCCGATCTCGTTGTTGAGGTTGCCCCAGGTCACCAGTACCGGATCGCCCCCCGCCGCAGTCGCACTGCCCTCGATGCCGTAACCGCCGGTGACCGTGGTGCTGGTACCGAACTGCTCGCGCATGATCGCGGCGACCATCTCCTTGACCGTGGTCTTGCCGTTGGAGCCGGTGATGCCGATCAGCGGGATGGCGAAGCGCGCGCGCCAGGACCTGGCAAGCGCACCGAGCGCGAGGCGCGTGTCGGCCACGACCACCTGTGGCAGAGCCGCTGCCTGGCGTGCGGCCACCACGGCACCGGCTGCACCACGACGCGCAGCCTCACCGAGGAAGGCGCCACCGTCGCTCGTCGCGCCCTTCAGCGCGAAGAACAGCTGGCCCGCAACCAGCTCGCGGGTGTCGGTGGACACCGAGTCGAACCCGACGTCCGCCCCGTACAGCGTGCCGCCGGTCGCCTCCGCCACCATCGCCAGGCTGCCCATGCTCACGACCGCTCCGCCAGCGCGCGCCGCGCCACGTCCTGGTCGCAGAACGGCCGCCGCTCGCTGCCCACGATCTGCACCGCCTCGTGGCCCTTGCCCGCGATCAGCACCACGTCGTCCGCTGCCGCAGCGCCGATCGCCCGGCGGATGGCCGCCGCGCGGTCGCGAATCACCTCGACGGCGCTCCCGCGACCAGTGCCTTCGAGGATGGCAGCGACGATCGCTTCCGGATCCTCGCCGCGCGGGTTGTCGTCGGTGACGACGACCTGGTCCGCCAGCTCGCGGGCGACTGCACCCATCGGAGCGCGCTTGCCCGCATCGCGTTCCCCGCCGCAGCCGAACACGCACCACAACTGGCCGGCGGTGTGGCTTCGCAGCGCCTCGAGCACGCGGCGCAGCGCATCGGGCGTGTGGGCGAAATCGACGATGACGCGCGGGCCGCCCGCCGTGGTGATCGGTTCCATGCGCCCGGGCGGTGCCGCGGCGGCGGCGAGCGCCGCCGCCGTCGCTTCCAGCCCGAACCCGGCTGCGCGCAGGATCCCGGCCGCAACCACGAGGTTCTCGACGTTGAACGCGCCGGGCAGCCGCGTCTCGAACGACACTGCCTGTCCGTCGGCTTCGAGCTGCAGCCGCACGCCGCCTGGCGTAGCCGCAAGCCGGCGCAGCTCGAGATCGGCCGCGGCGACGCCCGCCACCGCAACGGTGATGCAACGCCCGGCGCGCGGCAGGCGCGCAGCGAGTTCGCGGCCGAAGGCATCACCGACGTTGATCACGGCGCTGCCGGGCGCGTGCTCGAGGAACAGGCGCGCCTTGGCCCGCCCGTAGCCGTCGAGATCGCCGTGGTAGTCGAGATGGTCGCGGCTCAGGTTGGTGAAGGCCGCGATGCGGAAAGCGACGCCATCGACGCGACCCTGGTCGAGCGCGTGCGAGGATATCTCCATCGCCACGGCAGCGGCGCCGCGGTCGGCGAGTTCGCGCAGGCGGCGATGCACGGTGATGCAATCGGGTGTGGTCAGCGCGTCGGGGGTCACCGCGGTGCCGAGACCGTAGCCGAGCGTGCCGAGGTAGCCGGCGCGCCGCCCCAGATGCGCCAGTGCCTGCACCAGCAGCCAGGCGACCGTCGTCTTGCCGTTGGTGCCGGTGATCCCGATGACCTCGAGCGCGGTGGAGGGCCGGGCAAAGAACTCATTCGCCATCGCGCCGAGCCGCCGGCCGAGGCCGGGGACCGGCAGGCTCACCACGTCGCGCGGCAGCGCCGGTACAGCGATACCGGAGCCAGGCTCCCAGGCGACGGCACGCGGCGCGTGGCGCAGCGCTTGCGGCAGGTACGCGAGACCGTGGGCACGCGCGCCGGCGCAGGCGAGGAACAGGCCGCCCGGCACCACGGCGTCGCTGTGCGTGGCGAGATCGACGACGTCGACCTCCGGTGGTTCCGGTACCAGGCCAGGCAGCAGGCGGCGCAGGTCCATGTCGTGGGTCACCGTCGCCGTCATGGGGCGTTGGCTGCAGTCAGGGCCGGACCGAAGGCGGTGCCTGCCGGCGCCAGGCGGTCCGGGGCGATGGCGAGGATGCGCATCGCGCCCTCGACGACCTTCGAGAACACGGGAGCCGCCACGTCGCCGCCGTAGTAGCGCCCGGCGCGCGGCTCGTCGACGATCACGACGACCGCAAGCCGCGGCCGCGACACCGGCGCCACGCCGGCGAACACGGCGGTGTAGCGCTCCTCGGAATAGCCGCCGACGTCGAACTTGCGGGCCGTGCCGGTCTTGCCGGCGACGCGGTAACCGGCCACCGCGGCGCGCATGCCGGTGCCGCCCGGGCCGACCACCTGCTCGAGCATGGCGACCACGGCACGGGCCGTGTCCGCCTCTATCACCTTGCGGCCGATCGGCGGGCGCTCGACACGCAGCAACGAGGCGGGGCGCATGACGCCGTCGGCGGCCAGCACAGCGTAGGTCTGGGCGAGTTGCAGCGGCGTCACCGACAGGCCGTAGCCGTAGGCGAGCGTCGCCTTGGCGATCGGCCGCCAGTTCTCGTAGTGGCTGAGCAGGCCCGCCGCCTCGCCGGGAAAACCGCTCGAGGTCGGCCGGCCGAGGCCGAAACGGTTGAGCACGCTCCACAGCTGCTCGGACGGCACCGACATGGCGAGCTTGACGGCGCCGACGTTGCTCGAGCGGGCCAGCAGCGTCGCGAGGTCGATGGCGCCGAGGTTGTGCTTGTCCTCGATGACCTTGTTGCCGACCTGGATCATCCCGGGCGAGGTGTCCACGCGGCTGTCCACGTGCCACTGCCCGCTCTCGAGCGCGGCAGCAACCACCAGCGGCTTCAGGCTCGAGCCCGGCTCGAACAGATCGGTGATGGCGCGGTTGCGAAAGCGCCCCGGCGCGTACTGCGCGCGGTCGTTCGGGTTGTACGAGGGCTGGTTCACCATCGCCAGCACCTCGCCGGTCTCGGCGTCGATGACGATGGCCGAGGCCGAGAGGGCACGGTTCTGCTGGACCGCGGCCTTCAGCTCGCGGTAGGCGAGGTACTGGATGCGCAGGTCGATCGAGGCGGCGACCTGGCGGCCCGGGCTCGGCAGCTCGAGCCGCTCGACATCCTCGACGACGCGCCCGAGCCGGTCGCGCAGCACGAGCTTGCGCCCCGCGCGCCCGCGCAGCCACTCGTCGAACTCGAGCTCCATGCCTTCCTGGCCCTCGTCGTCGATGTTGGTGAAGCCGACGAGGTGGCCGGTGACCTCGCCGGCCGGGTAGTAGCGGCGGTACTCGCGCAGCAC
This sequence comes from uncultured Chromatiaceae bacterium, assembly GCA_964415505.1. Taxonomy (GTDB): domain Bacteria; phylum Pseudomonadota; class Gammaproteobacteria; order Steroidobacterales; genus QUBU01. The sequence goes on from CAYQAR010000053.1 coordinate 18,965, forward strand.
GTGCACGCCGGGGATGCCGCGGTCGAGCACCGCGCGCGCATCGGCCGGATTCATGTGCCGCTGCAGGTACATGAAGTCCTTGTCGACGTTGCGGGCGACCTGCTGCTCGAGCGCGCGCCGGTCGAGGCCGAGCGCGCGGGCGAGCTCGGGGATCTGCTCTGGCGCCTGCGCGAGCTCCTGCGGGCTGAACCACAGGCTGTCGACGGGCATGGAAGCGGCCAGGGGCTCGCCGTTGCGGTCGGTGATCACGCCGCGGTTGGCCGAGAGGCGCGCAGTGCGCACGTGGCGCGCATCGGCCTGGCTGATGAGGAAATCCTTGTTGAACACCTGCAGGTAGGTGGCCCGCGCCACCAGCACGACGCCGAACAGCGCCACCAGCACGCTGGCGACAATCCAGCGCAGCCGGAAGCCGGCAGCTGCATCGCGCGGCTGGCGCTCGGCGTCGTTCATGGACGGCCCTCCGGGGTCACCAGGCGCAGCTCGGCCGGCACGGGACTGCGCATGCCCATCTGGCCGCGTGCGAGCTGTTCGACGCGCGCGTGTGTCGACCAGGTGCTCTGCTCGATCTGCAGGCGGCTCCAGTCCACCTCGAGGCGGTCGCGCTCCGCCGTGAGCACCTGCAGCTCGGTGAACAACTGGCGGTTCTCGTGCTTGGCGTAGACCGCGGCGACGGCACTCGCCATGACCGTGACGACCAGGACCACGAACGGCAGGTGGCGGCGCAGCTGCGGGTTCATGCGAGCTTCTCCGCCACGCGCAGCACGGCGCTGCGCGAGCGCGGGTTGCGGGCAATCTCGACTTCACCCGGATGGATTGCCCGGCCGACCAAGCGCAGCCGCGGCCGTGCCGAGGCCGGCACCACCGGCAGCGCGGCAAGGCGCGGATCGACCCGGCTCGCATCGCGCATGAAGCGCTTGACGATGCGGTCCTCAAGCGAGTGGAAGCTCACCACGCAGAGCCGCCCGCCAGCGGCGAGCACCTCGAGGGCCTGCACCAGCGCGGCCTCGAGTTCCTCGAGCTCGCGATTGACGAGGAGACGGATGGCCTGGAACACGCGCGTCGCCGGATGCCGGCCGGGGCGTCCGCGCCCGGTGGCACTGGCGACCACCGCGGCGAGGTCGGTCGTGGTGAGGATCGGCCGCTCGGCGCGGCGGCGCACGATCGCGCGCGCGATGCGCGGCGCGGCCGGCTCCTCGCCGAGCCGGCGGAACACGTCGGTGAGTTCGCGCTCATCGGCCCTGCCGAGCCACTCGGCCGCCGAGGGCGAGCTGGCCGGATCCATGCGCATGTCGAGCGGGCCTTCGTGCTGGAAGCTGAAGCCGCGCGCGGGCGCGTCGAACTGCGGCGAGGAGACGCCGAGGTCGAACAGAATGCCATCCACGCGCTGCACGCCCTGCACTTCGAGAATCCGCCGCAACTGTCCGAATCTTTCTTGTTGTATGGCGAAGCGCGAGTCCGCTGCCTGCAGCTCGCGCGCCACCATCACCGCCTCGGGATCGCGATCCAGGGCGAGCAACCGCCCGCCCGGACCGAGAGCCGCGAGGATCCGCCGGCTGTGTCCGCCCCGGCCGAACGTGGCGTCCACGTAGCTGCCATCGCGCCTGATGGCGAGCCCGCGCAGCGCCTCGTCGAGGAGCACCGGAACATGGCTGTCCACCTCCAACCCCCAGCGTCACCGCAGTGAGCCGCAACTCACCCGCCAGCGAGACTGCCGGTACCGCTCAGAAGGACAGCTGCTCGAGGTCGGCCGGCAGCGCGATACCGTCATCGGTGTCGTCCGCCAGCCAGCTCGCCCGGGTCTCGTTCCAGCGCGCCTCGTCCCACAATTCAAACTTGCTGCCCTGCCCGAACAGGATCGCCTGCCGGTCCAGGGACGCGAATTCACGCAGCTCACGCGGGATCAGGATCCGGCCGTGGCTGTCGAGCTCCAGCTCCGAGGCATAGCCCACCATCAGCCGCTGCAGGCGCCGCGACTTGCGGTTCAGCGACGGCAGCCGCATCAGCTTGCGCTCGATCTCCTCCCAGTCCGGGAGCGGGTAGATCAGCAGGCAATGGTCGGGGTCGACCGTGCAGACCAGATGACCCTCGCAGCGCGCGGCCAGCCGGTCACGGTACCGGGCCGGGAACGCCAGCCGGCCCTTGGCATCCAGGATGATTTTTGTCGCCCCACGAAACACAGTGGACCGGGCACGAAGGCCCATTTCCTCCCACTTTCTACCACCTTCGGCCACTATAGTTTTGCGGCCTCGAAGCGTCAACCGTCTTCGTGAAATTTTTTCTTGTGCGGACAGCAAGTTAGCGGCGCGTCTGGCGTCGCCGGCTGAGCTCTTGCAAGCAGTGAAAATGAAATCAGGAAGTTAGGAGATTTTTCTGCGATTCAGCATTGCATGACGATGTGGGATGCCACCGTCACCGCGCTCGACGGGCAGGCCGCGGCATATCGCTGCTGCCGAAACGGCCCGACAGGGCCGCGATCAGGCGCTGGGGAAGAGGAAGTTGGAGCCGGCCGGTAAGCCGGGTTCTGTCGAGGGCGATCATCCATCTGGGACCGCTGTCACCAGCGGCCTCGAGCGACCTACCCGGAAGCCCGCGGGGCGACGGTGCGACAACCGTTGCCGGCTGCCGCTGCTTCCCTATTTGGCCTTGCTCCAGGTGGGGTTTTCCGTGCCGCGGCGTGTTACCACCCGCGCGGTGCGCTCTTACCGCACCTTTTCACCCTTACCGCAGGCCCGAAGACCCGAGGCGGTATATTTTCTGTGGCACTTTCCGTGGGCTCGCGCCCCCCAGGCGTTACCT
>CAYQAR010000054.1:0-21284 GCA_964415505.1 uncultured Chromatiaceae bacterium
TGTTTGGTTCTCCGGGTGCCTCCCCCGGGGCGGGTTCGCTGTTGTCGCTGTTGTTGCGCCGCAACAAACAACTGCGACAACTGCGACCCGGCACCGAGTGGGTAGGCGCCGTTCAGATTCCAGACCAACAACAAGGCAAGTCATGAGCTTCACTGTCGAAAAGGCTGCTCCCGGCGATCGCGACGCGATCCTTGCGGTGATGCGCCACTACAACATGCACCACGTCCCCTCGGTGGAGATGGACGAGCTCGACCTCGACTGCTTCTTCGTCGCGAAGCTGGACGGCCGCATCGTCGGTGCCGCCGGCTACCGCCTGCTCGAACCGGGCCACGGCAAGACGACGTTGCTCGGCGTATTGCCGAACTACAGCGGACATGGCGTCGGCAAGGCGCTCCAGCAGCGGCGCATGGACGTGATGCACCGGGCCGGTGTCCGGACACTGACGACGAATGCCGACCGGCCGGACACCATCCTCTGGTATCGCAAGCACTACGGTTACCGCCCGGTCGGCACGCTGCGCAAGCTCTGTTCCTTCGGGCTCGAGGACGTCGATCACTGGACGACGCTCGAGACCGATCTCGACGCATACTTCGCCACCTGCGAGACCCGGGAGCGCCAGCGCCAACAGTACATGGCAATGAACGACGCCCACCCGCTCGCGCCCTACCCGCCGCTCATCATCAACGTGTGCCTGACGGGCATGATCCCCACGCGGGAGCAGACGCCACACGTGCCGTTGTCGGTCGAGGAAATCGTCGCCGACGCCGTGGCGGTCTGCGACGCCGGAGCCCATGTCGTGCACCTCCACGCGCGCGACGCCGACGGCCTGCCCACGCCTGATCCGGCGCTGTACGAGAAGATCATCACCGGCATCCGCCGCGAGCGGCCGCAGCTCATCTGCGCCGCGACGACTTCAGGTCGCAACTGGGCGGATTTCGAGCGCCGTTCCGCCGTGCTATACCTCGATGCCGCTGCGCGCCCTGACATGGGCAGCCTCACCCTCGGCTCGCTCAACTTCCTGACTGGCGCGAGCAGGAACACGATCGAAATGGTCGAGCGCCTGGCGCTGGCGATGAAGGACCAGGACGTGAAGCCGGAACTCGAGGTATTCGACCTCGGCATGCTCAACCTCGCCCGTTACCTCGAGCGCAACGGCCTCATCGAGGGGCGCAAGTACTTCAACCTGCTGCTCGGCAACCTGAACACCGCGCCGGCGACACTCGGCACCCTGGCGACGCTGGTCGCGGCGCTGCCGGCGGACTCGGCCTGGGGTGCAGCGGGCCTCGGCCAGTTCCAGCTGCCGATGAACGCGGCAGCCATCGTCGCCGGCGGCCACGTGCGCGTTGGCCTCGAGGACTCGATCCACTACGACAGCGCGCGCACGGTACTCGCCACCAACCGGCAGCTGGTCGAGCGCGTGGTACGGATCGCCGCTGAACTGCAGCGACCGATCGCGACGCCCGCCGAGGCGCGTGTCATCTGCGGCCTTGCGCCCGGACGCGCCGGGAGCGGCACCAGCCGCTTGCGGATGGCGGGCTGAACCGGCGCCTGCCCGGACAGCGAGCCGCTCGTACGACAGCAGCCGTCGTTGGTGCGCGGCCAGACTCAGTGGCACTCGTTGCCGGCCCGGTCGCGCGCGTTCTTTCGCACCCTGGACCAGCGTGCAGCAGCTGCCAGTCCCGCACCGAACAGCCACAGCGCCGGCGGCGCAGGCACGGCAGCCAGAGTGAAGGTAGCGCCGGCAATGCTGTTGAATCCACCGATTGCAAACGCCTGGTTATAGACCTCGAGGTCCAGCGGCGCGATGTCGCTTTCCCAGCTGACCATGGGACCGAAACCAGCGCTGTACAGGTCGTCATTGGAATAGAACGGACTGCTGAAATCGAGATCCAAATGCCCGTCGAGCGCCTTGTACTGCAGCAGCAGGTCGAGCAGGATGTCGGTCTGGTTGTACAGGTCAGCACTGATCGTGAACACCGGTGTGACATCCACCGAACTGCCGATCAAGGCGATTTCCGGCAGCGCATCGAGGGACGAAGCGGATACTGTGTCTGTCTCCGTCACCTGGCCATTCACATCGCGGACGAGCACGCTGTCGCTGAAGTTCAACGTCACCGCCACCGATGGCACCAGCATGAACTGCTGCCGGTATCCGGTGGCCAGCGTGACATCGAAGTCGACTATGTCGTAACCCGCTGACAGCTGCAGGTTGGGTCCGAGGCCGACGTCGATGGATGGCCCGAGTGCCGGACCCACCACCGCTGCATCGACATCGATCAGGGTGGTCAGCAGGGTCGTCTGGCCCTCGGCCGAAAGCACGCTGTCATCGACCCCGCCGGCGGCATCGATGCGCCAGTCTCCGATCGTGAACTCGGCAACGGGCGCCAGCGGATTGCCCACCTCGATGACGTCGCCCACCCCGCCCAGATCAGCTCCCTTCCAGACCAGACGGCCCCGGCCACCGCTGTTGAATCCAAACATTTCGATCTGCTCGTCGACATCGACGCGCGGGCCGCCATGACTGGGGTCACGCTGGCTGGTGAAAGTGCCGTTGGTAACGCCGTTGAAAATCGTACCGCCGCTCACCTTGGCCTCGTAGTAGTCATTGACGCTGATCCGCAGGATACCGTCCAGGTAGGTTTCAATTGTCGGCGACCTCGAAATCAGCATCGAGGAGGAATCGAGCACGGCGGAACCCTGGAAACGAAAGAAGTCGCCCGTCCTGACAGGCGAGGCAGCGCCGATGCTGACGCCATAGTCCAGGTTCGCGTTGATCGAGCCGCTGTTGAGGTAGAACCCCGCGGCGACGCCCATTTGCCCGGTTGCCGAGAAGGCAAAGCGGGGATCGACGGTGATGCCACCGCCGCTGACGGCGCCCGGGTTTATGAAGATGCTGCCGGTGCTGAAGGCCGGGCTCAGGAACTCCTGCCTGTAGTCGAAGATGAAGGCGTCGCCGGTTGCCCACATGCTCTGATCGCGGGTCTCGAACGACAGGCTCGCGTTGAAGAACTCAGTTGCCTGCACTGGCATCGATACGATGCCGAAGACAAGAATCAGCGCACCAGACTGGCATCTGCCGACGCTGCGTGGCTGGGTCTCGGACATGGCGTATCCCTCCTGCATCGGTTGCACGAGGCCACGCGCAGCGCCCGGTGGGTGTGGCTTGCAGCACCAGCGTTCCGTGCTCCGTCTTGCCGGTGTGCGTCCGCGATGTCGAGTGCTGCGTTGCGTGGCGCCTTTCGCGTCGCGATCATTCTTGTCGCTGCCGGGATGGAGTACGCCGCTTTTCCATCGACTGTCAACAACGGATTTCGAGCCGCCTGCTGCAGGTCCAGCCGGCGGGTTTGCGGATCCAGAAACACCAGCTGCACCATCTGTACAGCCATCGGCCCCGGCTCGCGGAAAAGGTGCCTGCCGCTGCTGGTGCGATCCCGTTTCTGGTCGACAGCAGTATCGACGGAGGCCGCGACACCGTGCGGGAGATCTCCCGCGTGCACCGCCTGGCGAGGCTTACGGTTGCGCTGCGTCTGCGAGACACAACGGGAATCGCGATGAACCCGCAATGCCGGACTGCGCGCCGTGGCGCAGCGGCAGCGGGCAGTCAGGTATCGCGGAAACGGCGCGTGATGTCGCCGTAGGCGTCGATGCGCCGGTCGCGCAGGAAGGGCCAGCCCTGGCGCTGGCGCTCGATGTCGGCGCGGTCGATTTCGGCGTAGAGCACGGTTTCCTCGTCGGCGGCAGCCTTGACGAGAAGGTGCCCGTCGGGAGCAGCGACGAAACTCTGGCCCCAGAACTCGATGCCGCCCGCACCGGCCTCGCTGCCCGATGACGCTGCGGCATTGGCGCCCGTGCCATGAGATGACGGTTCGGGCTCGAAGCCGGTGCGGTTGATGGCGACGACGAAGCAACCGTTGGCGATGGCATGGGCGCGCTGGATGGTTTCCCAGGCCGCATGCTGGCGCGCACCGAGCGCGGCCTTTTCCTCGGGGTGCCAGCCGATCGCGGTCGGGTAGATGAGGATCTCCGCGCCGGCGAGCGCGGTGAGCCGCGCGCCTTCCGGGTACCACTGGTCCCAGCACACCAGCACGCCGAGCCGCCCGGCGGCTGTATCGTGGGCCTGGAAGCCGAGGTCGCCCGGGGTGAAGTAGTACTTCTCGTAGTAACGCGGGTCGTCGGGGATGTGCATCTTACGGTAACGGCCGACCACCCCTGCCTTCCCGTCGCGCCCGTCGATGATCGCGGCGGTGTTGTGGTAGAGCCCGGCGGCGCGCCGCTCGAACAGCGACAGCACGATGGTCGTGCCGTGTGCGGCAGCGAGCCGGGTGAAGGCCTCGGTGGTGGGACCCGGCACCGGCTCGGCGAGCGCAAAGTTGCCGGCGTCCTCGCTCTGGCAGAAGTAGCGCGAGCGGAAGAGCTCCGGCAGGCACACCAGCTGCGCGCCACCCTCGATCGCCTGGCGCGTGAGTTCGAGGGCACGCTGCAGGTTCGCCGCCGGGTCGGCGCCCATGCGCATCTGCACCAGCGCGAGCTTCAGGGTGGTCGCGGGCTGCGTCATGGCGCTCATGGAATGCAATAGGTGGTCTCGTTGAAGCAGGCCGTGTACTGGTCGAGGATCTGCATGCCGACGCCCGGGCGTACCTGGCCGGCGTCGATCTTGCGCCGAACCAACTCGCTCATGCGCCGGTTGAGGTCGTTCGGGAAGTACTGCACCTGCGCCAGCATCTCGTGCACGGTCATGCCCGGGATCACCTTCTCGATCCAGAAATTGCCGGGCTCCTCCGCGTCGGCGTACACATGCACCTCGGGCACGCGCCCGAACAGGTTGTGGGTATCGCCCATGATGTCCTGGTAGGCACCGACCAGGAAGACGCCGATGTAGTACGGCGCCTCGGCCTGCAGCCCGTGCACGGGCAGGAAGCTCTTGTCATCGAGCGCCGAGATGTAATGGCTGACTTTGCCGTCGGAGTCGCAGGTGAGGTCGACCAGCACGCCGCGGCGGTTCGGATTCTCCTCGAGCCGGTCGATCGGCATGATCGGGAAACCCTGGCCGATCGCCCAGTGGTCGAGCATCGACTGGAACACCGAGAAGTCGCAGAGATAGAGGTCGGTGAGCCGTTCCTCGAGCTCGGCAAGCTCGTTGGGAACCGGGTCGAGTTCGGCGGCACGCAGCCGCGGCAGGATTTCGGCGCACACGTTCCAATACAGGTGCTGGACGGCCGCGAGCTGGTCGATCGCGAGGTAGCCGAGGGCGAACAGCTGATCGGCCTCGTTGCGCGCGTCCTTGGCATCGTGGTACGCCTCGAGCAGTTCCTCGGGCGTACAGGGACGGCGACGCAGGCCGTCGAGGATCTTCTTCAGGCCCTTGACGGTCTTGTGCGGCTTGTCGGGCAGGCTGCATTCCTGCGGGGTGTCGGGCCGGTGGGTGCCGAGCACCGGCACGATCAGGACCGAGTGATGCGCGGTGATCGCGCGCCCGCTCTCCGAGACCAGCACCGGTGGCGGCACCTCGCGCGCATCGCACACTTCCTTGACCGCGTAGACCACGGCGTTGGCGTACTCCTGCAGGCCGTAGTTGATGCCGTCCTCGTCGCGGGCGTAGCCGGAGCCGTAGTTCACGCCGAGACCACCACCGACGTCGAGGTGGGTGACGCCGATACCCTGCTTGACCAGGCTCACGTAGACCTGGCAGGCCTCGGTCACCGCCTTCTTCAGTACCTGGATGTCGGCGATCTGGCTGCCGAGATGGAAGTGCAGCAGCTGCAGGCAGTCCCGGGCATCACGCCGCTCGAGCTCCTGCACCATGCGCACCAGCTCGGGAATGGCGATGCCGAACTTCGAACGCGCGCCAGCCGACTCGAACCAGCGCCCCGAGCCCTGCGTGGCGAGCCGGATGCGGGCGGCGAGCCGCGGCCGGACGCCGGCCTGATCGGCGAGTGCAAGCAGCTGCTCGAACTCGGAGTACTTCTCCACGATCGGCAGCACCTTCTGCCCGAGCTGCTGCGCCGAGAGGATCAGCGACAGCATGGTGCGGTCCTTGACGCCATTGCACAGCAGCAGCCCCTCGTCGTCGAGGTGTGGCAGCGCGGCCACGAGCTCGGCCTTGGAGCCGCATTCGAGGCCCATGTGCCAGGGACGGCCGGCATCGAGCACTTCGGCGACGACCTCGTGCATCTGGTTTACCTTGATCGGGTAGACGCCGCGGTAGACGTTGCCGTAGCCGGCCTCGGCGACGGCCGTCGCGAAGGCTTCGTTGAGCCGGCGCACGCGCGCGCGCAGCACGTCCTGGAAGCGGATCAGCACCGGGAATCCGCCGTTGCGCCGGCGGATCTCGCTCACCACCTGGACGATGTCGATGGCGAGGTCGTTCTCGGGGAACGGGCGCACGGCGGCGTGACCCTGCCCGTTGATGAAGAAGAACTCCTCGCCCCAGGCGTCGACGCGATAGAGCTCGGCGGAGCGCTCGGCGCTCCACGGCTCGGGTTGGGGCAATGCTGGTTCCTCGCGTTCCACGGCACCGGTACGTCCCTTGGCCATCTCCTCTGGTCCTCCTCTTGATTACTGGTCGAGCACGCAGGCGAACACGAGCGGCGCGACGATGGTGGCATCCGACTCGATGACGAACTTCGGCGTGTCCGCGGCGAGCTTGCCCCAGGTGATCTTCTCGTTCGGCACGGCACCCGAGTACGAGCCGTAGCTCGTGGTCGAGTCGCTGATCTGGCAGAAGTAGCCCCAGCGCGGGATGTCGTGGATATGCAGGTCCTGCTCGAGCATCGGCACGACGCAGATCGGAAAGTCGCCGGCGATGCCGCCGCCGATCTGGAAGAAGCCGATCGAGTGCCGGCGGCAGGTGGCCTGGTACCAGCGCGCCAGTTCGACCATGTACTCGATGCCGGTGCGCACGGTATGCACGCGCTTCACGTCCCCACCGATCACGTGGCTCGCGAAGATGTTGCCGAGCGTGGAATCCTCCCAGCCCGGCACGATGATCGGCAGGTTCTTCTCGCAGGCGGCGACGAGCCAGCTGTGGCGCGGGTCGATCTGGTAGTACTGGCGCAGCTTGCCCGAGCGCAGGATGCGGTAGAAGAATTCGTGCGGAAAGTACGCTTCACCGGCGCGATCGGCCGCGACCCACTCCTCGAGCACAGCCTTCTCCAGCCGGCGGATCGCCTCCTCCTCGGGTATGCAGGTGTCGGTGACGCGGTTGAGGTGGCGGGCAAGCAGCGCCTCCTCGTCGGCCGCACTCAGCTCCCGGTAGTGCGGGATGCGCACGTAGTGGTCGTGGGCGACCAGGTTGAAAACATCCTCCTCGAGGTTCGCACCGGTGCAGCAGATGGCGTGCACCTTGTCGCGGCGGATCATCTCGGCGAGCGACAGGCCGAGCTCGGCGGTGCTCATGGCGCCGGCGAGCGTCACCAGCATCTGGCCGCCCTTGTCGAGATGGCGCACGTAGGCATCGGCGGCATCGACGAGTGCCGCCGCATTGAAGTGGCGGTAGTGGTGATGGATGAAGTCGCTGATCTGGCCCATGCGGTTCGGTCTCGGCGGGTGGGTGGGCGGAAGGTGGCGGTGCAAGCTTAGAACAAGGAGTCGGCTGAGTTAACAGGCGGCAGGGTCACCGGCTCAGACGGCCGGAACCTGCTGGGTCAGGCAGTGCAGGGTACCGAGCCCGACGACGATGTCGCGGCAGTCGACGGCGACGATGCGCCGGCCGGGGAAGCAGCGGGCGAGGATGGCGGCGGCCTCCTCGTCGCGGGGACAGCCGAACACGGGCAGCAGCACGACGCGGTTGCCGATATAGAAGTTGGCGTAGCTGGCGGGCAGGCGCTCGGCACCGCGCGCGACCGGCGCGGGCATGGGCAGGTCGACCACCTGCAGCGGGCGGCCGTCGGCCAGGCGCATGGCGGCGAGGCGCTCGCGGTTCTCGCGCAAGGCCAGGTAGTTGGGGTCGGCCGGGTCCTCTTCGACCACGGTCACGACCGTGTCCTCGCCGACGAAGCGGGTGATGTCGTCGATATGGCCGTCGGTATCGTCGCCGACGATGCCCTCGCCGAGCCACAGCACCTGCCGGACACCGAGGTGGTCGCACAGGCGCTGCTCGATGTCCGCGCGCGTGAGCCGCGGGTTGCGGTTCGGATTGAGCAGGCACTGCTCCGTGGTGAGCAGCGTGCCGGCGCCGTTGACGTCGATCGAGCCGCCTTCGAGGATCATGTCGACCGTCCGGCAGGGCACGTCGAGGAGCGTGGCCATCCGCCGCGGCATCTGGTCGTCGAGATCGAAGGGCGGGTACTTGCCGCCCCAGGCGTTGTAGCCGAAGTCGAGGGCGAGCAGCGGCGCTTCCCCGGACGCGCGGGTGACGAAGATCGCGCCATGGTCGCGGCACCAGGCGTCGTTGGTCGGGTTGCGGTGCAGGCACAGGCGTGCAGGGTTGGCATGCCCGGCGAGCAGCCCGGCGACGTGGCGCTCGTGACGTTCGTCGAGCACGTTGATGTGCACGGTCTCGCCTTCGGTCAGCGCACCGACAGCCCGCGCCAGCGCCGCTTCGGCCCGCGGCAGCACGCCCGGCCAGGTATCCGGGTTGTGCGGCCAGGACAGCCAGGTGGCCTGGTGCAGGGCCCACTCGGGGGGCATGCGGTAACCCTGCGCCGCCGGGGTGGCCCGTCCATGGAGGTCACGATCGGTCATGCTGCTCCCGGATTTTCGTCGCTGCCGGCACGCCGCCGGCGGCGGGAAGGGCGGGCACTATAGGTCAGTGGCGGGGGGTGTCAAGCGGCTGGCGGAGACGTGGTGCCGGCGGGATCGGGCGAGCTGCCGAAACAAATCCGTGACACGGCGTCAGCCGCCGTGTTTCGCCATGTGCGATCATGGCCGGCAGTATTCTGCTCGTCCGGCGCATGACCATGCGCCGGGCAGCGGCAAGGGAGGCAACGCTTGCGATCTGTGGCATTCGCCGAGCGCGACCTGGCGACGGTGCTCTGCATCGGCGCCCACTGCGACGACATCGAGATCGGCTGCGGCGGTACGCTGCTCACGCTCGCCGGGCGCCATCCCGCACTGCACTTCCACTGGGTCATCTTCAGCGGCGATGCCGTGCGCGAGGCCGAATCGCGCGCCGCGGCGGCGGCGCTGCTCGGCGCGCGCTGCACGGTGGTGGTGCACCGGTTCCGCGGCAGCTACCTGCCGTGGGAGGGCGCTGCCGTCAAGGACGAGTTCGAGGCGACGGCACGCCGGCTGCAGCCGGACCTGGTGTTCACGCACCATCTCGCCGACCGCCACCAGGACCATCGGCTGCTCGCCGAACTCACCTGGAACACCTTCCGCGACCACGCCGTGCTCGAGTACGAGATCCCGAAGTACGAAGGAGATCTCGGCCACCCGAACCTGTATGTCACGCTCGCGGCAGCCACCGCCACGCGCAAGGCCGACATGCTCATGGACAGCTTCCCGTCGCAGCACAGTCGCACCTGGTTCAGTCGCGAGCTGTTTCTCGGCCACCTGCGTGTGCGCGGCACCGAGTGCAACGCCCCGTCGGGCTACGCCGAGGCGTTCCACGCCCGCAAGCTGGTCTGGCAGGACCCCGAGGTAGCATCATGAAGGTCGTCCTGTTCTGCGGTGGTCTGGGCACGCGCCTGCGCGAGCACTCGGCCACGATCCCGAAGCCGCTGGTGAACATCGGCGTGCGGCCGATCATCTGGCACCTGATGCGCTGGTACGCCCACTATGGCCACCGCGACTTCGTGCTCGCGCTCGGCTATCACGGCGAGATGGTGCGCGACTACTTCCTGCACTACAACGAATGCCTGTCGAACGACTTCACCCTGTCCGACGGCGGTCGCAAGGTCGAACTGCACAGCCGTGACCTCGACGACTGGCGCATCACCTTCGTCGACACCGGCCTGCACTCCAACATCGGCCAGCGCCTGCTGCGCGTACGCAAGCACCTTGCCGACGAGCCGGTGTTCCTCGCCAACTATTCCGATGGCCTGTCGGACCTGCCGCTCGACCGCATGATCGCCGACTTCGAGGCCCGCCAGGTCGTGGCGAGCTTCGCGGCGGTGCGGCCCGCCTCCAGTTTCCACGCCGTGCGCGTCGACGATACGGGCCTCGTGACCGACATCGGCCCGCTCGACCAGCAGGCCGCGGTGGTCAATGGCGGATTCTTCATCCTGCGCCAGTCCATCTTCGACTACATCAATGAAGGTGAGGAACTGGTCGAGGCGCCGTTCGCGCGGCTGATCGCGCAGCGCCAGCTCGCCGCCTACCCCTACACCGGGTTCTGGCGCGCCATGGATACATTCAAGGACAAGATCGTCTTCGACCGCATGGAGTCGCACGGCGACTGCCCGTGGATGGTGTGGCGATGATCTTCATCCGCGGCCCGATCGCCGGCGCGGTCGTGATCGAGCCCGAGCGACGCAGCGACGAGCGCGGCTTCTTCGCGCGCTCCTGGTGCGCACAGGAGTTCGCGACGCAGGGGCTGCCGATGACCATCGCGCAGGTCAACGTCGCCCAGACCCTGCGCCAGGGCACCGTGCGGGGCCTGCACCTGCAGACCCCGCCGCACGAAGAGACCAAGGTGGTCAGCTGCACGCGCGGCGCAATCTTCGACGTGCTCGTGGACCTGCGCCCCGGCTCGGCGACTTTCGGGCGCTGGTTCGGCGTCGAACTCGGCGCCGCCGACGGACGCATGCTGCACGTGCCGGCGGGCTGTGCGCACGGCTACCAGGCGCTGTGCGACGACGTCGCGATCCAGTACCTCGCTTCGCACCCCTACGCGCCGGCCCACGCCACCGGCCTGCGCTTCGACGATCCCGAGGTGGGCATCGCCTGGCCGGTACCGGTCACCCTGGTGTCGGCTGCCGACCGCAACTGGGGCACGCTGGCCGCACTGCGCGCCGCGCGCGCCGGCAGGTGACGGCCATGGCCGCTGCCGGAACTGCCCGCCGCCGCGTGCTGGTGACCGGTGCAACCGGCTTCATCGGCTACCACTGCCTGGCGCCGCTGGTGGAACGCGGCTTCGAGGTAATCGCGACCCACTGCTCGCGTGAACCGCCGGCGCTGCCCGGCGTAACCTGGCTCGCCGCTGACCTGCTCGAAGCGGGTGCGGCTGCGCGCGTCGTCGACGCGGCCCGCGCCACGCACCTGCTGCACCTCGCCTGGTACGTCGAGCCCGGCCGCATGATCGCCGCCCCCGACAACCTGCGCTGGGTGAGCGCGAGCCTCGACCTGATCCGTGCTTTCCGCGAGCAGGGCGGTGAGCGCTGCGTCGTCTCCGGCTCCTGCTATGAGTACGACTGGCGCTACGGCTATCTCAGCGCCGCGCTGACCCCGCGCACGCCCGATACGCTCTACGGCTGCGCCAAGAACGGCCTGTACGAGACCTTCCGCGGCTACTGCGCCGCTACGGGCCTCGCCGGCGCCTGGGGCCGGGTCTACTTCCTCTATGGCCCACGCGAGAACCCGCGCCGGCTGGTCTCGTCGGTCATCCTCGCGCTGCTCGCCGGCCGCGAGGCGCCCTCCTCCCACGGCGAGCAGGTCCGCGACTACATGCACGTGCAGGACGTCGCCGACGCGCTGGTGGCGCTGCTCGACTCACCGGCGAGCGGTGCCTGGGACATCGCCTCGGGACGCGCCGTCACCATCCGGCACATCGTCGAGCGCATCGGCGCACTCACCGGGCGCGCCGACCTGCTGCGCATCGGCGCGCTGCCGGCGCGCGCCAACGACCTGCCGCTGGTGGTCGGCGATCCGGCAGCGCTGCAGCAGGAACTAGGCTGGCGCCCGCAGTTCGACCTCGACCGCGGCCTGGCGCACACCATCGACTGGTGGCGCAGCCATTTCTGACAGGCAGCCCTCGTGACCGACAGCGTGATCCTCGGCTCCGGCACGGCCGGCACCGCCCGATGAGCCCCGAATCCGCCGCGCCCCCCTCACCACCGCGCCAGAGCATGGCGGTCGGCGTCGCCTGGGTGCTCGGCTTTCGCATCCTCGACCGCATCACCGGCATCGCCAGCGTGATGGTGCTGGCACGGCTGCTGGTGCCCGACGATTTCGGCCTGGTGGCGCTCGGCACCTCGGTGGCCGCCTTCGTCGAACTGCTCGGCGCCTTCAGCCTCGACGCCGTGCTCATCCAGAAGAAGGACGCCACGCGCGCGGACTTCGACACCGCCTGGACGATCCAGGTCGGCATCGGTGCGGCCTGCGCCACGGTCCTCGCGCTGGTCGCGCCGCTGGCGGCCGCATTCTTCCGCCAGCCCGACCTGCGCGTGATCATCACGGTGCTGGCTGCCGCCATGTTCGTCGACGGTTTCGCGAACATCCGCATCGTCGAGTTCCGCAAGCTCATGCGCTTCGACCGCGAGTTCGTCTTCATGGCGGGCCGGCGCCTGACGACCACGGCGGTCACGATCACGGCGGCGTTCCTGCTGCGCAACCACTGGGCCCTGGTCATCGGCATCGCCAGCGGCAAGCTCGTCGGCCTGGCTCTCGGCTACGCGATGCGCCCCTACCGGCCGCGGTTCACGCTGGCTTCGCACCGCGAGCTGCTGCACGCCTCGTGGTGGCTGTTCATGGCCAATCTCGTGCAGTTCGTGCGCATGCGCCTGTCGGACTTCGTCCTCGGGCGGACCACGACGACCCGCATCGTCGGTTCCTTCAATCTCGCCAACGAGGTTTCGTCGATGGTGAGCACCGAAGTGGTGGCGCCGGTCAATCGGGTGGCGCTACCCGAATTCAGCGCCATCGGCGACCCGGCCGGCATTGCCCGGCGCTTCGACCAGCTCACCGGGCAGCTGGCCATCTTCCTCATCCCGATGGGCATCGGGCTGGCGGCCTGCGCCCGGCCGCTGGTCGACCTGTTCTTCGGGCCGAACTGGACGGTGGCTGCCGAAGTGCTGTCGATCCTCGCGATCTCCGGCATGGTGGCCGGGCTCGGCTCCAACATGGGTGTGGCGCTGCTCGCCGTCGGCCACTTCCGTACCAATGCTGCACTTCAGGCGACCGGTGCCGCGCTGCTGATCCCGCTGCTGACACTCGGCGCCATGCTGGCTTCCTACCGGGGTGCCGCCTGGGCGATGCTGGTCGCCAATTCGCTGCTGGTGGTGATCGCGGCATTTGCGCTACGGCGCATCCTCGGCTACCGCCTGCGCGCGTTCGCTGGCTGCATGTGGCGCCCGGCGCTGTGCGCCATGCTGATGTTCACGGCGATCCAGCCGCTGCTCGGCCATCCCGGGTGGTTCTGGAACGTGGCGCCGGAGGCAACCCAGCTCGCGGTGGTTGCCGTCGTCGGCGCTGCGGTGTACACAGGCGCCATGCTGCTGCTGTTCGTCGCCCGTGGCCGGCGCGATGCGCCGGAGCAGATGACACTCCGATTCCTGCGAGCTGCGCTGGGAAAGGTCCGCAGCCGGCTGCCGGGCTGAAGTCACGCCTCGCGGAGGTTCGTCCATGAATCCGGACCGCGTCACGCCCGCCCCCGCACCAGGGCGGCTTGCAGCCCTCGACATCTTCCGCGGCCTGGTGATGCTGGTGCTGGTGCCGAACGTCGGCGGCGGCTTCGGCTTCTTCCAGATGGCCGAACGCGAGCCTGGTGTGCAGCCGTGGCAGACCCTCGCCCGCTGGTTCACGCACGCCGACTGGGCCGGCGGCACGGCTTGGGACATCGTCATGCCGAGCTTCGTGTTCATGATCGGTGCGGCGCTGCACCTGTCGCTCGCCGCCCGGCGCGGGCGCGGCGAATCCGACCGCGCCCTGCTCGGGCACCTGGTGCAGCGGGTGACGGCACTGTTCGTGCTCGGCATGAGCCTGCTGCTGCCGGTGCGCTCGCTGCTCGACTTCCTCTGGCCGGCGGTGATCCTGTCGACCGCCCTGCCGTGGCGCGAACTGGCGCCGCGGCTTGGCGCCGCGCAGGCTGCCGCCAGCTGGGCGCGCGCGGGCAGCGCCTGGTTCTGGCTGGTGCTGGTGGCGAGTGTCGTGCGCCTGGCGCGCGATCTCGATGGTCTCGGCGACTACAACTTCAGCCACCTGCTGATGCAGGTCGCGCTCGCCTATCCGCTCGCCTACGCCATCTGCCGGCTGCGCCTGCCGCTGCAGGTCGCCGCAATCGCCGTCCTGCTGGCCGGTTACTGGCTTGCCTTCCGCCTGTATCCGCTGCCGCCGCCCGGACTCGAACTGGCGGCGCTCGGCGTGCGCCCCGGCGAGACCTTCGACGGGGCGTTCGCGCACTGGAGCAAGAACACCAACCTCGCGGCGGCCTTCGATGCCTGGCTGTTCGCGACGCTGCCCCGGGCCGTGCCGTTCGCCTTCGAGCCGCACGGCTACCAGACGCTGAATTTCATCCCCACGGCGGCCAGCATGCTGGCCGGCGCCTGGACTGCGCGCGCGCTCGCCGCGGCGCCGGCGGTCGGGCGCAGCCGGCTGTGGCTCGCCGGTGCCGCTGCCGTAGCCGCCGGATGGTGGCTGGGCCAGTGGTGGTGCCCGCTGGTGAAGAGCATCTGGACACCGTCGTGGGTCGTGTTCAGTTCCGGCATCGTGCTGCTGCTGTTCACCGCCTGCCTGCACCTGGCGGACGATGCCCGGCGTCGCCGCTGGTGCTGGCCACTGGTGGCCCTCGGCAGCAATGCCATCACGATCTACGTGCTGGCGGTCTATTATCGCTGGCCGCTCGTCGCGCCCTGGTCGTGGCTCCTCGGCGCGGACCTGTTTTTCGGCCAGTGGCAGCCGCTGATCGAAGCAGGATCGCGTCTGCTGTCGCTGCTGCTGGTGGCTGCAGTGCTGCACCGGATGAAGATATTCCTGCGTTTCTGACCCACTGCGGGGACCCATGATCACGCTTACCGACATCCAGCAGGCCGCCGCCGGCATCGCCGGGCATGTATCGGTCACCGCCTGTGCCCACTCCCGCACGCTCTCGGATATCACCGGTGCCGAACTCTGGCTGAAGTTCGAGAACCTGCAGTTCACCGCCTCGTTCAAGGATCGCGGTGCCTGCTGGAAGCTGGCGCGGCTCGACGCCGAGGCCCGCCGGCGCGGCGTGATCGCCATGTCGGCCGGCAACCACGCGCAGGGCGTGGCCTATCACGCGCGCCGGCTCGGCATTCCGGCGACGATCGTCATGCCACGCAACACGCCCTACGTGAAGGTCAAGCACACCGAGCGCCATGGCGCCCGGGTCCTGCTCGAAGGCCGCACGCTGGAGGAAGCCGCGGCCTTCGCCGCCGAAGTCGCCGCGCGCGAACAGCTGGCGTTCGTGCACCCGTACGACGACCCCGACATCATCGCCGGACAGGGCACCGTGGCACTGGAGATGCTGGCTGCCGCGCCCGGGCTCGACTGCCTGCTGGTGCCGGTCGGCGGCGGCGGCCTGGTGAGCGGCATGGCGGTTGCCGCACGTGCGCTCGAGCCGGACATCGAGATCGTCGGCGTGGAAGCCGCGCTCTATCCGGCGATGAAGACCGCCCTCGACGGCGTCGGGCGCGCCAGTGGTGGCGACACCCTCGCCGAGGGCATCGCGGTGTCCGCACCGGGGCGCCACACGCTGGCGCTGATGCGCGCGCACGTCCGCGAGATCCTGCTGGTCGACGAGGCTCAGCTCGAGCGCGCCGTGAGCCTGCTGCTCAACGTCGAGAAAACGGTCGTCGAGGGCGCCGGCGCCGCCGGCCTGGCGGCACTCCTGCAGTACCCGGAGCGCTTTCGCGGCCGGCGCGTGGGCACCGTGCTCTCGGGCGGCAACATGGATCCAAGGCTGCTCGCGGCGATCCTCACGCGCGACATGGTGCGCGAGGGGCGCATCACGCGCCTGCGCATCATCATCTCCGATGTGCCCGGCCAGGTGGCGCGCGTCGCCACCGTGGTCGCACGCCTGGAGGGCAACTTCCTCGACCTGCAGCACCAGCGCATCTTCACGCCGCTGCCGGCGCGCGATTCGTACCTCGACATCACCCTCGAGACCCGCGACCGCGGCCACCTCGAGGAGGTCCTGCGCGAGCTGCGCGCCGCGGGTTACGCGGTCCAGGTCCTCGAGCAGTGAATCACCCGGCTCACCGCCCGAGGTAGTGCGCCAGCAACTCCTCTAGCGCCGCGAAGTCCGGCGCGGTGACCAGCCGTCCCTGCGCCAGCTCACCTGCGCTGGCGCCGATCAGCAGTGTCGGGGTTCCCGCCACGCCGAGGGTACGCGCCTCGGCGAAGGCACGGTCGAGTCGCACTGCGTGCCGCGGGTCGCTCCTGCAGGCGTCGAACTGCGCCTGGTCGAGGCCGAGGTGGCGGGCGTGTGCGGTGAAGTCCGCGTCGCGCAGCTGGCCAGCGGCGGCGAACAGCGCTTCGTGCATCTCCCAGTACCGGCCCTGCTCGCCCGCGCAGGCCGCAGCGATCGCCGCCGGGCGCGCCCGCGGATGACGCGGCAGCGGAAAATCGCGGGCGACGTAGCGCACCTTGCCGGTGTCGACATACTGGCGTTGCAGCTGCGGCAGCGTGTCCTGCGCCCAGCCCTGGCAATACGGGCACTCGTAGTCCATGAACTCGACGATCGTCACCGGCGCCTCCGCCGCACCGAGCGTCGGATAGCCGGCGATGCTGATGCGTGCCACGGCGGGCTGCGGCGCTGCCGGCGAGCGCTGCGCAGGCGGCAGGCCCAGGCTCACGCCTGCCGGCGGCAGCGGCTGGGCCGACGCGGATGTGTCCGCCGGCGGTGGCGCACGCTCGCCTGCACCGGTGCAGGCAGCAGCCAGCACGACGACGAACACGACAGCCGCGACGCGAATCGACATGACGAACGACCTCCAGGCGGGAACGCAGTATACGCAGCCCCCACAGGTAGGAGCGGCTTCAGCCGCGACACCGGGAAGAAGTAGAACGCTACCGGCGGTTGCCGGGCGGCTCGCGACGGGCGTAGAGGGCCAGCGGAGCAGGATGCGTAGCGCCAGCCCGAGACGAGCGAGCGCAGGCCAGGGAGGGCCGCAGCGAGCGTCCCGCTGCGAGTGGCCCGGCAACAGCCGTGGAGCCAAGCCAGGCCAAGCGGGAAGTCGCGGCTGGCGCCGCTCCCACGAAATATTCGCGGCTGAAGCCGCTCCTACGGGGGGACGCGGAGGTGGTCGTCTGTGGGAGGAGCGCCAGCCTTGACCCGCAGGGCGTGAGCCACGCCCCACCCGGCAACCCTGCGGCTCGTCTAGAATCCCCCGAAGGGTTGGCGTGGAGGCCCTTGATGCAGCGCGAGTCGATCATCGCAGCACGTGCCGTGACAGCGCTCGTCGCGAGCCTCGTACTGGGCGGCTGCTGGCAGTCCACCTCGCTGCCGGATGCTGCTGCCGTGGCCGTGCCGGCGGCGCCAGCGACCGACGGCGGACCAGCCCCCGACCCGGTGCGCTCGCAGATCGTCTTCAGTGCCCTGCAGATGGTCGGCGTGCCCTACCGCTACGGCGGCCAGTCACCGGACGGCTTCGACTGCAGCGGCCTGGTGCAGTACGCCTACCGCAGCGCCGGGCTCGCCGTACCGCGCACCTCGCGCGAGCAGCTCCGCGCCAGCGCTCCGGTGACGCTCGCGGAAGCCGTCGCCGGCGACCTCGTGTTCTTCCAGGGCAAGAGCGACTCGCACGTCGGCATCTATCTCGGCGAGGGCCGCTTCGTGCACGCGCCGGCCACCGGCCAGGCGGTGTCGATCGGCAGCTTCGAGCAGCCGTACTACCGCGGCCACTTCGTGCGCGCCGGGCGGATGACACCGCCACGGGCGATCGCCGCGTCCTGCACGGGATCCTGCTAGGCGCGCTGCAACTCGCCGGCCGCATCCTCGATGTACGGCACCCAGCCGACGCCGAGGAAGCGCACCTCGATGTCGCCCGCCTTCGGCCGCACCGCGACGGCTTCGAGCGGCTCGGCCTGGGCGTCGAAGCTGCCCTGCAGGCCGTCGAGCTCCTGCTGGAACTGAGCCTGCAACGCCGTCTGGTCCGCCTGGACCTGCGCGAGCGTTTCGTCGGCGCGACGCACGTCACCCGCCTCGCGACCGATGGTTCCCGTGCGCCGGACAGCCGTGCCGACCCGTGTCGCCGAGCCGAGCGAGCGGCCGCGCCCGAAGATGGCACCGAACACCGCCGTGCCCACCGCGACTGCCGCTCCGACTTTCGCGTCGCGCGACTGCTCGGCCTGCCGCTCGCGCGCCTGCTCGGCGCGCAGCACCCGCGCCTCGAGCGCGGCGAGTTTCGGTGCGTACTTCTGCCGCAGCTTCCCCGCCGCCACGTCGCGCCGCTCGTTGCCGAGCTGCTGCAGGCGGATGCGGAAATCGCGCTCGCTCTCGCCACTGCGCGAGGTCGCGTCGAGCGCGCGACACTGGTAGAGGGTCAGCGCACGCTCGACGCCGAGCCAGCGGCGCAGCTGGCGCTCCCACTCCCCGAAGTTTGCCGCCCGCGCCAGCGCCTCGCCCGGCTCACCGAAGACTGCGTCGGGCTCCGGCTCCTTCTCGAGTCCGGTTGCGGCGAGCGCGAGTTCCTCGGCCGCCGACCAGTCCACACCGCCGGCTCCTGCCGGTGGTGAAGCAGCGAGCAGGAATTCGCGCTGCTCGTTCACTGCGAGTTTCGCGTGCTGCCAGGCGACAGCGGCGACGGCAAGCACGCGCGGCTCGTACACCAGCCGCTCGCCCGTGTGCGGCAGGCGCGCCGCCGGCACGAAGAACTGGGGCACGGCTGCCGGCAGCACGGGTCGGCTGCGGGCCGTCGGGGCCGGCGGCGGTGCGACCGGGATCGGCGCCGGTCCGGCTGCCGCCGCCACGGCGCGACCGGCCACCAGCGTGCGGATCTGCTCGCGCGTGAGCGGTCCGGCGAGGTAGCTCATCGCCCAGCGCGTCTGGAACACCTCGGGGCGCTCGTCGTTGACGTTGTGCAGGAGGAACTGCCGCTTGCCGAGCCCGGCGAGCGTGCGCTCGAGCCCGGCAGCGTCGAGCCGCTCGCCGCCGGCCGCGCCGAGCAGGCCTTCGAGCACGCGGGCCTTGTCGCGCTCGGTCTGCAGCCGGCCGAGGAACCAGGTGCCGGCGTTGGCGAGGCCCTTGTAGTCGAGGTCCACCGGGTTCTGCGTGGCGAGCACCACGCCGAGCCCGAACGCACGCGCCTGCTTGAGCAGCGTCAGCAGCAGCAGCTTCGACGGCGGGTTCGCCACCGGCGGCATGTAGCCGAACACCTCGTCCATGTAGAGGATGGCGCGCAGCGAGGGACTGCCGCTCTGCCGCCGCATCCAGGCGACCAGTTCGGCGAGCAGCAGCGTGACGAAGAACATGCGCTGCGCATCGCCGAGGTGGGCGATATTGATCACCGACACCCGCGGCTGGCCACCCGGAGTGTAGAGCAGCGAGTCGGCCGCGAGCGGTGCTCCCTGGGTCCAGGCCTCGAAGCCGGGCGCGGCGAGCAGGTTGTTCAGCCGCAGCGCCAGTGCCTGGCGGTCGGCGGCCGGGTAGAAGCTCTCGAGGTCGAGCACGCCGAGCTTGCCGAACGGCGGCTTCTGGATGCCGCCGATCAGGGCGGCGAGGTCGAGCGCGCGGCCGGCGCGCCAGGCGTGGTCGAGCAGGTTCGAGACCAGGATGTGCTCGCGGCTCGTCAGCGGATCGACGTCCATCCCGAGCAGCACCATGAGGCCGGTCGCCGTACCCTGCAGCCGTTCGCGGTAGAGTTCGGCGTCGGCGACGAGTTCGGCTGGCGGCGGCGTGAATTCCTTCAGCACCGACAGCGGCAGTCCGGCCGTGCTGCCGGGTGTGTAGAGCGCAAAATCCGCCGCCGCGCGCAGCGCGGCGATGCGCTCCGGCCCCTGCCCCCAGTCGGCGAGCCCCTGGCGCCAGCCCGCCGCCTGCGCCGCGGCGTAGTCCTCGGCGGACTGGCCGGCCTCGGCCGCGGCGCGCTTGTCGACCCATGGCAGGAACTCCGCCGGCGCCAGGCCCGGGAACGCCAGCAGCAGATTGCCGAGGTCTCCTTTCGGATCGATGGCAATCACCGGGATGTGATCGAGCGCGGCCTCTTCGATGAGGCTTATCCCGAGCCCGGTCTTGCCGCTGCCGGTCATGCCGATGATGACGGCGTGGGTGGTGAGGTCGCGCGATTCGTAGAGTGTCAGGTCATCGCTACCCCCGTCGCCTGCCGTGCCCACGCGTCGCCCGAGGTAGAAGACACCCAGTTTTTCGAAGTCCTGCATCGGGCCATGATACGACAGCGCTGCCGCAGTTGACCGCGCCCGCGCGCCACCGGAGGATAGGCCAGGCAACCCGGCAGGAGACAGGACATGCGATGGGAACGCGGACGACGCAGCGACAACGTCGAGGATCGCCGCGGCATGCCCGTGCGCCGCGGCGGGATGGTGGGCGGCGGCATCGGCACCGTGCTGGTGGTGCTCGCCATCTCGTACTTCCTCGGTGTCGATCCGACGCTGCTGCTGCAGAACGTGCCGCTCGATACCACGCCGACGCCGGGCGAACCCGCACCGGGCCTCGAGCCGGGCGCCGACCCGCAGGCGGACTTCGTCGCCACCGTACTCGGCTACACCGAGGACACCTGGAGCCAGATCTTCCGCGAATCCGGCAGCCGTTACGAGCCGCCACGGCTGGTCCTGTTCTCCGGCATGGTGCAATCGGCCTGCGGCATGGGCCAGGCGGCGATGGGGCCGTTCTACTGCCCGCCGGACCGCAAGGTCTACATCGACCTCGACTTCTACCGCGAGCTGCGCGACCGCTTCCAGGCCCCGGGCGACTTCGCGCAGGCCTACGTGATCGCCCACGAGGTCGGCCACCACGTGCAGAACCTGCTCGGGACATCCGAAAAGGTGCAGCGCGCGCGGCAGGCGGCGGACGAGGTGCAGTCGAACGCGCTGTCGGTGCGCCTCGAGCTGCAGGCCGACTGCTACGCCGGGGTCTGGGCGAACCGCACCGAGCAAGCCCAGCCCATCCTCGAACAGGGTGATGTCGAGGAGGGGCTGGCCGCCGCCGCGGCGATCGGCGACGACCGCCTGCAGCAGCAGGGACGCGGCTACGTCACGCCGGACTCCTTCACCCACGGCAGCTCCGCGCAGCGCGTGCAGTGGTTCCGTCGCGGCCTGGAGACGGGGGACCCGGCGCAGTGCGATACCTTCACGGCCGACGGAGCTTGACGGGGACGGCTGTCGCGGGAGTTCGTCATCACCTCAGACCACGGCCCGGCTCCCCTTCTCCCTGTAGGAGCGACGCCAGTCGCGACGACTCTCCGGTCGATCTGGTGCCAGGGCTGTTGCCGGGCCGCTCGCAGCGGGACGCTCGCTGCGGCCATCCCTGGCCTCGCTCGCTCGTCTCGGGC
>CAYQAR010000055.1:0-20222 GCA_964415505.1 uncultured Chromatiaceae bacterium
GCCGAGGAAGTCGAACTTGACCAGGCCGACCTGCTCCAGCCCATCCTTGTCGAACTGCGTCACCGTGGCGCTCTCGCCCTCGACGCGGTAGAGCGGCGCGAAATCGGTGATGCGGGTCGGCGCGATCACGACGCCACCGGCGTGCTTGCCGGCGTTGCGCACCAGGCCCTCGAGCGGGCGCGCGAGCTCGATGACCGTGCGCACGTCATCGTCGCTCTCGTAGAGCGCACGCAGTTCGGCCTCGCCGGCGAGCGCATCAGCAAGCTTGATCTTCGGCTCGGGCGGAATCAGCTTCGCGATCCGGTCGGCGAAACCATAGGGATGGCCGAGCACGCGCCCGACATCGCGGACCACGGCGCGCGCCGCCATGGTGCCGTAGGTGATGATCTGCGAGACGCGCTCGCGCCCGTAGCGCTCGGCCACGTAGTCGATGACGCGGTCGCGGCCCTCCATGCAGAAGTCGATGTCGAAGTCCGGCATTGACACGCGCTCGGGGTTGAGGAAGCGCTCGAACAGCAGGCTGTGCGCGATCGGATCGAGCTCGGTGATGCCGAGCGCCCACGCGACCAGCGAACCGGCGCCCGAGCCGCGCCCCGGGCCCACCGGGATATCGTTCGTCCGCGACCACTGGATGAAGTCGGCAACGATCAGGAAGTAGCCCGCGAAACCCATGCGGCCGATGACAGCGAGCTCCTCTTCGAGCCGCGCGCGGTACGGCGCCTGCGCCGCGGCGTCGCCGATATCCGCCTGCGCGAAGCGCGCCTCGAGCCCGGTGCGCGCCTGCTGCAGCAGGAATTCACCGATGCTGAGCCCCGCGGGCACCGGCAGCTCCGGCATGTGGGCGCCGCCGAGCTCGAGCGCCACGGTACAGCGGCACGCGATCTCGACCGCGTTCTCGACGGCCTCCGGGACCGCCTCGAACAGCGTGCGCATCTCCGCGGGGCTTTTCAGGTACTGCTGGTCGCTGTAGCGACGCACGCGCGCCGGGTCGTTCAGCACCCGTCCTTCCTGGATACATACGCGCGCCTCGTGCGCCTCGAAGTCATCCGCGGCGAGAAAGCGCACGTCGTTGGTTGCCACCACCGGCACGCCGGATGCGGCCGCGACCCGCACGGCCTGCGCCAGGTGCCGGTCCTCACCGCTGCGCCCGGTGGCGGTCAGCTCGATGTAGAAACCGTCGGGAAACGTTGCCGCCAGCTCGCGCGCCAGCGCCTCGGCCTCCTCCAGCCGGCCGGCGGCGAGCACTGCCCCCAGCACGCCTTCCCGGCCGCCCGACAAGGCGATCAGCCCGTCGGCGGCGCCGTCGGCAAGCCAGCGCCGGTGCACGACGGGCAGCCCCGCTTCCTGGCCCTCGAGGTAGGAACGCGACACCAGGCGCGCCAGGTTGCCGTAGCCGGCGGCGTTGCGCGCGAGGAGCACGAGACGCGCCGGGGGGCGACCGTCGTCGGCGAGTCGCAGCCAGACATCGGCGCCGACGATCGGCTTCACGCCCGCCGCCAGCGCCGCCTTGTAGAAAGTGACCAGCGCGAACAGGTTGCCCTGGTCGGTGAGCGCCACGGCGGGCATGCCGGCGGCGCGCACCGCGTCGAGCAGCTCCGGGATGCGCACCACGCTGTCCACCAGCGAGTACTCGCTGTGGACGTGCAGGTGGACGAAGGTCCCGCTCACGGGCAGGCCGCCGCGAGCGCCTCGCGCACCGGCCGGAAGCTGCGCCGGTGCTCGACGCAGGGTCCGAGGCGGACGAGTGCGGCGCGATGATCGGCGGTCGGGTAGCCCTTGTGGCGCGCGAAGCCATAGCCGGGAAAGGCCCCGTCGAGGCGGCGCATCTCCGCATCGCGCGCCACCTTGGCGAGGATCGACGCCGCGGCAATCGCCGCGCAGGCACGATCACCGCCAACCACGGTCTCGACCTGACCTGCGAAATCCGCAAAGACCGGCGCGCGGTTGCCATCGATCTGCAGCCGCGGTGGCACCATATCGAGGGCCGCCACCGCGCGCTGCATGGCGAGGAAGGTCGCCTGCAGGATATTGACCGCATCGATCTCCGCCGCCTCGGCGCGACCGAGCGCCCAGGCCAGCGCCTGCGCGCGGATGCGGGCCGCGAGGTCCTCGCGCGCGCGCTCACCGAGGAGCTTCGAGTCGCACACGCCGGCGATCATCTGGCCCGGCGCGAGCACCACCACCGCCGCCACCACCGCACCGGCGAGCGGCCCGCGTCCGGCCTCGTCGATGCCGCCGACCATATCTGCGGCTGGTTGGGGAAACCGGTCTGGGGTGGGCGCGCTCATCGCGCCGCGATTATAGAGCGCCCCATTGGTGCCGGTACTTCGGTTTCGGAAACTCGACGAACTCGCAGGATTAGCGAGCAGACGAAAACTCGCCGCCCGGTCATATTCGCTGGCAGTTCTTTCGGAACCGCCTGCCGATGCCGCGCCAGCCTCGTGTCCACGCTCCCGGCGGCCTGTACCATGCCATCCTGCGGGGCAATCACCGGCAGGTTATTTTCACGGCCGAGGACGATTATCTCGCGTTTGAAGAAATCCTCCGTTCGGCGCTCGAGCGCTTTGGTGCCCGGCTTCACGCCTATTGCTGGATGCCGAATCATGTCCATCTGGCCATCCAGGTAAGCGAACCGCCCCTGGGGCGGATCATGCATCTGCTGGCGTCACGGTACGCGCGTCTCAAGCAGAGCATGGTCCCGACTACCGGGCACCTGTTCGAGCGGCGATACCGTGCCAAGGTAATCGCAGCCGACCAATATCTGCTCACCCTGGTTCGCTACATACACCTCAATCCCGTGCGGGCCGGTCTGGTCGCCGATCCAACGGCGTATCGGTGGAGCAGTCACCGGGCTTACCTCGGAACCGTCTCCGTCGGGTGGCTGGACGTCGCATCGACGCTGGACATGTTCGACCCGGGCAGGGCCGTTGCCATCATGGCCTATCAGAGGTTCATGGCGGATCAGCCTCGCGATGACGACATCGCTCACATTCACCCGAGTGCGGGCCGCGAATGGGCGGCTCCAGGTCCACACGCGGCCCGGCCGGCTTGGCCAACACGTGGCGGCGCAGCCCGGGACCTCGAAGAGATCGTCCATGAGGTGGCTCATGAACTGGGCGTCAATCCGGCTGACCTCGACTCACCACGCCGCCTGTCCTGCCTGGTCAGTGCCCGCAGGGAGATCGCCCGGCGAGCGATACGGGAAGGGGCGGCAACGCTGTCCGAGGTGGCGTCCCGCCTGCGCCGTGCACCTTCCAGCCTGAGTGAACTGCTCGCGAAGCGGGAGCGTCAATGAGACATTTCCGGAACTTTCCGAAACCGAAGTACCGGCACCTATATCCGCCGCGCTGCGGTGAGGACGGCGCGCGCAGCCGCGGTGCCTGCGTCCCGGCGCAGGATGGCGCCCAACGCGGCGAAGCGCGCTTCGAGTTCACGGCGCCGCTCGTCCGAACGCAGCAGCTCGAGGACTTCGGCGGCGAGCGCCGGCCCGGTCACCTGCTTCTGCAGCAGTTCGGGTACCAGCGCCTCGCCGGCGAGCAGGTTCGGCAGCGAGAAGTGCGTGAGGCGCACCAGTGCGCGCCCGAGCCAGTAGGTGAGCGGCGCGGCGCGGTAGGCGACGACCATCGGACGGCCGACCAGCATGGTCTCGAGCGTGGCGGTGCCGGACGTGGCGAGCACGACGTCGCTCGCCGCCATGACTTCGCGGGCACGACCGTCGACCAGCGTGAGCGGCAGGTCGGGTGCCGTTGCTGCGACCTGCGCTGCGAACGAGGTGCGCAGCGCGGGAGTGGCCATCGGCGCGGCGAACACAGCACCGGGCAGCTCGCGGCGCACCAGCGCAGCCGCCGCGAGGAACGGCGGGCCGAGCAGGGCCACCTCGCTGGCGCGGCTGCCCGGCAGCAGCCCGACGACCGGGTCGCCGTGCAGGCCGAGCGCGGCGCGCGCCGGCGCGCGCGGCAACCCCGGGGCGATCTGGTCGGCGAACGGGTGCCCGACGAAACTCGCCGGCACGCCGGACCGGGCGAGGAACGCGGGCTCGAACGGCAACAGGCAAAGCACGCGATCGCAGGCACGGCGCAGCGTGCGCACCCGCCCCTCCCGCCAGGCCCACACGCTCGGACAGACGTACTGCAACGTCGGCAGCTCGGGCGCACGCAGCGCCGCGGCGACCGGCAGGTTGAAATCCGGCGCGTCGATGCCGACGAATGCCGCCGGTCGCTCGCGCCGGGCGCGCGCGATGAAGCCGCGCCGGATGCCGAGCAGGCGCGGCAGGTGACGCAGCACTTCGGCGAGGCCCATGACGGAGAGGTCCTCGGTGCGGTACCAGGCCACACAGCCCGCTGCCCGCATGGCCGGACCGGCGATGCCAGCGAATTCGACAGCGGGATCGAGTGTGCGCGCAGCGCGGATCAGGTCGGCCCCGAGCAGGTCACCCGACGGTTCGCCGGCGGCAATGGCGATCAGCACGCGGGAAGCCATTGGTGGTGCTCGTGCTCCTGGCCGGGGTGGCGGCCAACCCTGGACGCCATCGCATGCGACACAGGACGATCGGGCCGGCGACTGCGGGAACTGCGACCCGGCACCGGCCGGTCAGCGCATGATGCTGCGTTCGGAGGCGTCGAGGAAGGCGACGATGGTGGCCACCTCCGGCTGGCTGGCGGCGAGCGCACCGAGCTGCTCGCGCGCCTCCTCCAGGCGCAACCCGGAGCGGTACAGGATGCGGTAGGCCTCCTTGAGGTTGCGCAGCTGCTCGGTCGTGAAGCCGCGCCGCTTGAGGCCCTCCTGGTTGATGCCGCGCGGCTCGGGTGGGACGCCGGCGACCATCAGGAAGGGCAGCACGTCGCGGGTGATGCCGCAGAGGCCGCCGATGAAACTGTGGGCGCCGATGCGGCAGAACTGGTGCACGGCGCAGAAGCCGCTGAGGATGGCGTGGTCCTCGACGTGCACGTGGCCGGCGAGCGTGGCGTTGTTCGACATGATGACGTCGTTGCCGACGTGGCAGTCGTGCGCGATATGGGTGTATGACATCAGCCAGTTGCCGTTGCCGACGCGGGTCACGCCGCCGTCCTGCACCGTGCCGCGGTTGATGCTGCAGTACTCGCGGATGGTGTTGTCGTTGCCGATCTCGAGCCGGGTCGGTTCGCCGCCGTACTTCTTGTCCTGCGGGTCGTCACCGATCGAGGCGAACTGGAAGATGCGGTTGCGCTCGCCGAGCGTGGTCGGGCCGCGGACGACGACGTGCGCGGCGATGCGCGTGCCGGCGCCGATCCGCACGCCGGGCCCGATCACCGTGTAGGGCCCGACTTCGACGCCGGTGGCCAACTCGGCCTCGGGGGAAACGATGGCGGTTGGATGAATCACGGCCCGCTCCCGTCGGTGTCGCGCGCCGCCTGCTCCAGGCGCTGCAGCCGGTGTGCCATGTCGTCGAGCTGCCCGAAGCGCACCGCGTTGCGCCGCCAGCGCCGCACCTCGTCGGCCGGCACCACGCCGCCGTAGACGCCGGCCTGGCGGATCGAACTGGCCACGCGCGCCCCGCCGCCGATCACCGTGTCGTCGGCAATGGTGAGGTGTCCCGCCATGGCGACGTCGGCACCGATGATGCAGCGCGCACCGACGCGGGTGCTGCCGGCGACGCCCGAGCAGGCCGCCATGACGGTGTGCGGGCCGATGACGGCGTTGTGGCCGATCTGGATCTGGTTGTCGAGCTTGACGCCGTCGCCGATGACGGTGTCCTCGATGGCACCGCGGTCGATGGTGGTGTTGGCGCCGATCTCGACGTCGTCGCCGAGCACCACGCTGCCAAGCTGGGGGACCTTGGTACAGCGCCCCTCACCGTCCCGGGCGATGCCGAAGCCGTCGGCGCCGAGCACGGCACCGGAGTGGACCAGGCAGCGCCGGCCGATGCGCACGCCATCGTAGGCGGTGACGCGGGCCATGAGCCGGGTGTCGTCGCCGACCTGGCAACCTGCGCCGAGCACGACGCCGGCACCGACGTAGACGCGCTCCCCGAGGACCGCGCCACTGCCGATCACCGCGCCCGGCTCCACCTGGGAGCCGGCACCGACCCGCGCGTCCGGCGCGATCCAGGCGCCTTCGGCCACGCCTGGGCGCAGCGGTGCCGGTGGGTGCAGCTCGTGCGCCATCTCGGCGTAGCTCAGGTACGGATTGGCGCTCACCAGGCAGGCCACCGGGCAGTCCGCGGCGTCCGCCCTGGCGAGCACCACGGCCGTCGCGCGGGTGCCGGCGAGCTGGGCGCGATACTGCGGGTTGGCCAGGAAGGCGAGCGCGCGGGGGCCCGCCCCCGCCAGCGTAGCGACATGGTCGACGACCTCGTCCGGATCGCCGCGCAGTTCGCAGTTGTGGCGCACAGCGAGCGCTGCCAGGGTCATGCCCATGGCCGACACCGCCTGCCCGGGGTATGCCACACGACCGTCAGCCTGCCTCAGGGCTTGCCGCCGCTCTTGGCCTTGAAACTCGCCTCGACGCTGGCGAGGATCTGGGCCGTGATGTCGACGCTCTGTGCGGCGTAGAGCACGCCCTCGCCGACGATGAGGTCGTAGCCCTTCTGCTGGGCGTAACCCTGGACCTCGCGGAGCAGGTCGCGTTGCAGCTCGCCGATCTCCTCGTTGCGGCGCACGTTGAAGTCTTCCTGGAACTCGTTCAGGCGCCGGCCGAGGTCGCGCTCGTCGTCGCGGAACTTGCTCTCGGCGTTGCGCCGCTCCTCGGCGCCCATGACCGGCGAATCCTTCTGCAGCTTGGCCTGGCGCTCCTTGAGCTCGTTCTGCTTCGCCACCAGGTCACGCTGGCGCGGCGAGAACTCGTCTTCCAGTGCCTTCAGGGTGATCTTCGCCTGCGGCGACTCCTGGATCAGCCGGGCGAAGTTGACCACACCGATCTTCACTGCGGGAGCCGCCTGGGCGCCGGCCACGGCCGGCGCCAGCAGCGCCAGGGCCGCGCAGAGCGGCAACAGGGGCATTCTCTTGATCATCGCGACATTCCTCTCAATATCAAAGGGCTAGAAGGCACCGCCGATGGAAAACTGGAACTCCTCGGTATCGTCACCGTAGGAGAGCGCCGTCGGGTCGTCGGCGTTGAGCGGGAAACCGTAGCTGAAGCGGAACAGGCCGAGCGGCGCAAGCCACTGGGCCGAGATGCCGACCGACTGCTTGAGGTTGCCCATGTCGAAATCATAATCGATCGGCACGGTCTGGTTCGGGTACGGCGCCGTGAACACCACGTCACCGCTGGAGAACACGTTGCCGACATCGAAGAACAGCGTGAGGCGCGAGCGGGCCCGCCACTTCTCCGGAATCGGCAGGATCACCTCGGTCTGGGCCGCCACCAGCATGTTGCCGCCATAGGGGTTGCCGAAACTGTCGCGCGGCCCGAGGTAGTTCTCACGGAAGCCGCGCACCGTGTCCGGGCCGCCGGCGAAGTAGTTCTTGAACGGCACGATGGCGGTGGTGTCGCCGAAGGAGTCGCCGTAGCCGAGGTCGACGTTGAATGCCAGCGTGAACCAGCGCCCGAGCGGGACGTACTGCGCGCCGCTGTAGTTGATCGTGTAGTACTCGACCTCGGCACCCGGCACGGTGCTCGACAGGATGACGCGATGGCGCGCGCCGCGATCGGCGAACAGCGCCCGGTTGCGGCTGTCGTAGACCCAGCCGGCGACCAGATCGAAGCTGCTGAAGTTGGTGCCGTAGATCTCGCCGCCACCGGAGAGCTTCTCGGCGAAGCTGTCGCCGTTTTCCTGCACCCATGCCTTGGCCTGGGCACTGCTGTAGGAATCGGCGAGCAGGTTCGACTCCTGCCAGTTCACGCCGAGGATCACCCGCTGGTACTCGGTGATCGGGTAGCCGTACTCGACCGAGGCGGTAACGGTCTCGGTGGAGAAATCCGAGGCACCGGAGGTGTACTGGGTGATGTCGCGGTAGGCGAGGCTCACCGTGCGGCTCACCTCGTCGATGGTCGTGTACGGATCGGTGTGGGACAGGCTGTAGATGGTGCGGTACTGGCCCGTGCTGACGTCGGCGGCGATACGGTTGCCGGTACCGGCGAAATTGGTGTGGACGAAATTGCCGTTCAGCAGGAAGCCCTGTGAGCCGGAATAACCGATGCCGCCGCCGAAGCTCCCCGGCAAGCCCTCCTCGATGTCGAAGTCGACGTCGACCAGGTCCGGCGTGCCGGGCACCGGGTTGGTGTTGACCTCCACCTTCTCGATGTACGGCAGGCGCTGGATGCGGACCTTGGAGCGCTCGAGCTTGCTGTTCGACAGGTAGCCACCCTCGAACTGGCGCACCTCGCGCCGGAACACCTCGTCGTTGACGCTCGCGGCACCGTTGAAGTTGACGCGACGCACGTAGACGCGGCTCTTGGGCTCGACGTACAGCGTGATCGACGCGGTCTTGGCCGCCTTGTCGAGCTCGGGCACCGGCTCGACGGTCGCGAAGGCGTAGCCGTCCTCGCCGAGGCGCAGCCGGATCAGGTCGGCGCTCTGCGTGATGACGCGCTGCGAGTATGTCTGGCCTGGCTTGACCAGCACGTAGGGGTTGATCTGCTGCTCGTCGAGGATCAGCTCGCCGGCGAGCCTGACGTCGGCGATTTTGTAGCGGTCGCCTTCGGCGAGGTTGACCGTGATGAAGATGTCCTTCTTGTCCGGCGACAGCGCCACCTGCGTCGACTCGATGCGGAAGTCGGCGAAACCCTGGTCCATGTAGAAGGAGCGCAGCGTCTCGAGGTCGCCCTGCAAGGCCTCGCGCGAATAGCGGTCGTCCTGGCGGATGAACGACAGCCAGTTCGGCATCTTGAGCGCGAACTCCTCGATTATTTCCTCGTCATCGAAGCTCTGGTTGCCGACGATGTTGATCTGGCGGATGCGGGCGCGGTCGCCCTCGACGATGTCGATGGCGATCCGCACCTTGTTGTCCGGCAGCTCCTCGACCTTCGTGACCACGCGTGCGGCGTACTTGCCCTGACCGAAGTACTGGTCGGTCAGCGACTGTTCGACCTCGTCGAGCACCGAGCGATTGAAGATCTTGCCTGCCTTGAGGCCGATCTTGGACAGCGACTCGTTGAGGTCCTCGGTCTTGATGTCCTTGTTGCCGCTGATGCTGAAGCTCTCGATCGAGGGTCGCTCGGCCACGGCAATGACCAGCGTGCCGTTGTCCCAGCGGAACTCGATATCCTTGAAGAAGCCGGTGGCGTAGACGGCCCGCAGCGCCTCCTGCACGCGCTGCTCGCTGACCTGGTCGCCGATGTTGAGCGGCAGGTAGTTGAAGACCGTGCCCTCGGAGATGCGCTGCAGCCCCTCGACACGGATGTCGCGCACGGTACGCGGCTGGTCGGCGGCCGCCACCGCTGTGGCGATGAGCACCGCAGCCAGCAGAACAAGGGCGCGCGCGCGCAGGCGGGTGAACGGTCGGGAAAGAATCACTGTGTCAGCCGAACAGACGCGAAAGGTCGTTGTAGAACGCGAAGCTCATCAGCACCAGCAGCAGCGCGATGCCGACCTGCTGGCCGACGACCTGGAAACGCTCGGAGAGCGGCGAGCCCTTGGCCGCCTCGATCAGCTGGTAGGCAATCTGCCCGCCGTCGAGCATCGGCACCGGCAGCAGGTTGAGGATGCCGAGGCTCAGGCTGACCACGGCGAGGAAGCTCAGGAACGGCACGACACCGATGCTGGCGCTGTAGCCGGCATACTGCGCGATGTTGATCGGCCCGCTGATGTTCTTCACCGAGACTTCGCCCGTCACCATGCGCGCCACCATGCGCACCGTCAGGCTCGACATCTCCCAGGTCCGCGCCAGGGCCTGGCGCAGCGCCGGCAGCGGCGCATAGCGCTCGAGGGCGCGCACGTCGTCGTAGAGATTCGCCGGGATCTCGGCCGAGGCCCCGATGCGGCCGATCTCGCCGCTCTCGTCCGCGGCCTGCCCGATCGCGACCGTGAGCTCGAGTTCCCGCCCGGCCCGCTCGACCATGACCGTCACGGTCTTCCCGGGTCGCGCCCGCACGAACCCGACCCACGACGGCCAGTCGGCGATCGGCTCGCCACCGGCAGCGATGATCCGGTCGTGCGGCGCGAGGCCGGCGCGCTCGGCAGCCCCGCCTGGCAACACCTCGCCGATCACCGCCGGCAGCACTGGCGCCCACGGCTCCAGGCCGAGCCCCGGGAACAGGCGCCCGGGCTCGGTGAGTTCGGACGCGCGCCCGGTGGTGTCGAGCGTCAGCACGCGCCCGGCACCGCTGCCGTCGCGCACCTCGACCTCGATCCGGCCGGTCTCGAGCATCCGGTCGAGCAGCGCCACCACCGCCCCGTCCCAGGTAGCCGTCGGCCGCCCGCCGACCGCCACGATCTCGTCGCCGGCAGCGAGGTCCGCGTGCGCCGCGATCGAATCGGGAGCGACCTCGCCGACGAGGGGGCGTGCGCCCGGCACGCCGAGCATGAACATGACCCAGTAGGCGACGATGGCGAAGACGAAATTCAGCGCCGGACCGGCGGCGAGGATGGCGATCCGTGCCGGCACGCCCTGGCGGTTGAAGGCACGATGCTGCTCACCGGCAGCGACCGGGGAATCGCGCTCGTCGAGGAGCCGGACATAGCCGCCGAAGGGGATGGCTGAAATGCAGTACTCGGTGCGGTCGGGACCTGCGCGGCGCAGCCACAGCGGGCGACCAAAGCCGATTGAGAAGCGCAGCACGCGCACGCCGACCAGCCGTGCAGCGGCGTAGTGGCCGAACTCGTGGACGGCCACGAGAATGCCGATCGCCACCAGGAAAGCGGCTGCCGAAATCAGGACGTTCATAGCCGTGTGCGCACACCCGTGACCGTGGGACCACGAGCCGCCGCGGCGCTCGACGCCGGCGCGCGGCGGGCTCGCGGCACGACATCATGGCAAGGCCGGCGCGCGGCTTGCAACCCGGATCCGCTCACGGGCCGAGCCAGCCGAGCCAGCCGCCGGCGAGCAGATAGAGCGGGGCCGCGGCCGTGATGCTGTCGACCCGGTCGAGGACCCCACCGTGCCCCGGAAAGATATTGCCGCTGTCCTTCAGACCCGCATTTCTCTTGAATACGCTCACGGTGAGGTCGCCGACGATCGACACCGCGGCGACGCTGAGCCCGAGCGGCACCGCAGCGAGCACGGCCTGGCCGAGCTGGGCCGCACCGGCCATCACCGCCACGGTGGCAAGCGCGAGTCCGCCGAATACGCCTTCCCAGGTCTTGCCGGGGCTCACCCGGGGTGCGAGTTTGACGCGACCGAAGCGCCGGCCGGCGAAATAGGCGCCGACGTCCGCCGCCCAGACGACGGCGAGCAGGACCAGCAGCAGGCGGCGACCGGCGACCGGCGTATCGAGCAGCGCCACCAGGCAGACCCAGGCCGGCACCATCACCAGCAGGCCGGCGAGCCAGACTGCGGCCCGGCCGATCGCCACGGGGAAGCGCAGGATCAGGACGAAGGCTGCTGCCCACCAGAGCATCGCGACACCCGCCATGGCCGGCACCACCGCCGGGTGCGATGCGAAGGCGTACGCCAGGCCAAGCAATGCCGCCACGGTTGCCACGTAGCCCAGGCGCGCGAGCGGCCCGCGCCAGCCGACGAAGGCCGCCCACTCCCAGGCTGCGCCGAGAACGAACAGGCTGATCAGGACGCGCCCGAAAAATTTCGGCAGCAGCAGGAACGCCGGCAGCAGCACGGCGATCAGCACGCCAGCCGTGAGGATCCGCTGCACCAGGGAATTCGAGGCCATCGCCCGAGGAGCAACCGCGCCGGAACCACGAGCGGCCGCGGATCAGTCCGCGACCGCTTCCACCTGCTCGCCCGTGCGTCCGAAGCGCCGCTGCCGGCCCTGGAAGGACGCCAGCGCGGCCGCGAACTCATCGGCACCGAAATCCGGCCACAGGGCATCGGTGAAGTACAGCTCCGAGTAGGCGAGATCCCAGAGCAGGAAGTTGCTGATGCGCCGCTCGCCGCCGGTGCGGATCAGCAGATCCGGGGCTGGCAGACCGGCCAGTGCCAGGTGGCGCCCGAGAGCCGCCTCGTCGATGTCGTCCGGGCTGATTTCGCCGACACGCGCCTTCGCGGCCAGCCGCCGCGCCGCCTGCACCAGGTCCCAGCGCCCACCGTAGGCGACGGCCAGCACCAGGGTCATGCGCGCGTTGGCCGATGTACGCGCCTCCGCCGCAGCGATGCGCCGGCGCAGGATCTCGGGCAGGTGTTCGCGTGCCCCGATCAGTCGCAGCTGGATGCCGTTGGCGTGCAGTTCGTCGAGTTCACGCTGCAGCACCTCGACAAACAGGCGCATCAGGCCGTTGACCTCGTCGGCCGGCCGCTGCCAGTTCTCGCTGCTGAACGCGAACAGCGTCAGCACGTCGATGCCGGCCGCCAGGCCCGCCCGCGCCGCTGCCCGCGCCGTGCGCACCCCGGCGCGATGCCCGGCGAGCCGGGCCTTGCCGTGAGCCGCCGCCCAGCGGCCATTGCCATCCATGATGATGGCGACGTGGCGCGGTACCGGCTGCGACGGCGGGCTGGCTGTGGATTGCGGCGACATTTGCCTCAGTCACGCTCGCAAGAAATCATTATACATGCATGATTTCTTTCTGTTTTTCTTCGGAAGCCCTGTCGATCTGGCCCACATGCCGATCGGTGAGTTCCTGGACGGACTGTTCGGCCTTGCGCGATTCGTCCTCGGTGATGTCGCGCTCCTTGAGCAGTTCCTTGAGGTCGTTCATGACATCACGGCGGATGTTGCGCACGGCGACGCGCGCCTGCTCGGCCTCACGGCTGATATGTTTGGCAAGATCGCGCCGCCGCTCCTCGGTGAGTGGCGGCAGGGGCACGCGGATCACGGTACCGGCGGTGACCGGCATCAGGCCGAGGTCGGAGTTCATGATCGCCTTCTCGATCACCGCGACCATCTTCTGCTCCCAGGGCGTGACGCTGAGCGTGCGCGCATCCTCGACCGAGACGTTGGCAGTCTGATTGAGCGGCACCATCGAACCGTAGTAGTCGACGCGAATGTGCTCGAGCAGGCCGGCATGCGCGCGGCCGGTGCGCATCTTCCTGAGGTCCTGCTCGAAGGTCGCCACCGCCTTGACCATCCGCTGCTCGGCGTCTTTCTTGAGATCGGCAATCATTCGGTTCTTCCTCCGGCCGTGGCGTGGCCCGCCCCCGGTTTCCTCAGGTATCGGTCACCAGTGTACCGACCGGCTCACCGCGTGCCACCCGGATCAGTGCGCCCGGGGCGTTGAGATCGAAGACGCGGATCGGCAGTCGGTTGTCCCGGCACATGACCACCGCGGTGGCGTCCATCACATCGAGCCTGTCGGTCAGGACCTTATCGTACGACAGCTGCTCGTAACGCGTCGCCTTGCTGTCCTTCTTCGGATCCGCAGTGTAGACACCGTCCACCTTGGTCGCCTTGATAAGGACGTCGGCGCCGACCTCGATGGCACGCAGCGCTGCCGCGGTGTCGGTCGTGAAGAAGGGATTGCCGGTGCCGGCCGCGAGGATCACGACCCTGCCCTTTTCCAGGTGTCGGATGGCGCGGCGGCGGATGTAGTCCTCGCAGACCTCGTGGATCTGCAGTGCCGACATCACGCGGGCATAGGCACCGGCGCGTTCCAGCGCGTCCTGCAACGCCAGCGCGTTGATGAGGGTGGCGAGCATGCCCATGTGGTCGCCCGTGACCCGGTCCATGCCGGCTCGGGCGAGGCCTGCGCCGCGGAAGATGTTGCCGCCACCGATGACCACGCCGAGTTCGATGCCGCCGTGGGCGAGTTCGGCAAGCTCGGTGGCGATTCGCGAGAGCATGCGCGGATCGATACCGTAGTCCTCGCTGCCGAGCAGGGCCTCGCCGCTCAGCTTCAGCAGAATGCGGCCGAACGGCTTGACGGTGCTGCTCATGGCTGGCTCCGGGACCCCGTGGTCAAAAAGAACCCCGCACAGGCGGGGTCGTCGTGATGGCAGGGCGGCGGGTAGTGCCTGTCGCCACGGCGGCGGGCCGTGCGACAACCGAACCGGCCCTGGTGCAGGCGGTCAGGCATGCGCCTGGAGTTGTGCGCGAACCTCGTCGGCGAAGTTCGCCGCCTTCTTCTCGATACCCTCGCCAACCTCGAGGCGCACGAAGCGCTGCACGGTTGCCTTGCGTGCCTGCAGCAGCTTGCCGACGCTGGTATCGGGATCCTTGACGAACGGCTGGCCGAGAAGCGTCACTTCGTTGAGGAACTTGCGCAGCCGCCCCTCGACCATCTTGCCGACGATCTCCGGCGGCTTGCCTTCCTGAGCTGCCTGCTCGCTGAGGATGCGCCGCTCGCGCGCCACGAGTTCGGCCGGCACTTCGTCGGCAGTGACGTGCTGGGGCCGGCTCGCGGCGACGTGCATCGCCAGGTCCCGGCGCAGTTCGTCGTCCCCGCCGGTCACGTCGACGAGGACACCGATGCGGGTGCCGTGGACGTAGGTGCCGAGCTTGCCATCGGCACGCACCCGCTCGAAGCGGCGCACGCTGATGTTCTCGCCCACCTTGGCGACGAGTTCCTTGCGCAGGTCATCGAGTGTGCCACCACCCGTGCCGTGCGCCAGCGCCATGAGGGCAGCGACGTCGGCCGGTGCGTGGGCCAGCGCGAGCCGTGCCGCTTCGCCCGCAAAGCCGGCGAAGTTGGCGTCGCGCGCGACGAAATCGGTCTCGCAGTTGACCTCGACAACGACACCCGCACTGCCGTCAGCGGCGAGCGCAATCTCGACGCGGCCTTCGGCGGCTACGCGGCTCGCCTTCTTGTCGGCCTTGGCCTGTCCGCGCGTACGCAGGATCTCGGCTGCCGCCTCGATGTCGCCAGCCGCCTCGAGCAGTGCGTTCTTGCACTCCATCATGCCGGCGCCGGTGCGCTCGCGCAGTTCCTTGACGACACTCGCCGATATGGTCATCCGTGATTCTCCGTGGGCTGCTACGACGCCGTCGCGGCTGCTATTCCTGGGCGTCGGCACCATCGGCCGCAGCAGGAGCCGCGGGAGCGGCAGCGGTCTCGGCCGGTGCGGGCTTCGCACGCGTGCGGCGTACCGGCCTGGCGCCGTCGGCTTTGCCGCCGCGGGCGCTGCGGCGCGCCGGCGCGGGGCGGCGTGCACCCGGCTGGGTCCGGGGCCGGCCCTCGGCGTCGAGTTCGACGAATTCATCTTCGCCAGCCGGCAGGGCCGGTGCCGAGGCGCGCCCATCGAGGACGGCATCGGCCACGCCGAACGCGAAAAGCTCGGCGGAGCGCATCGCATCGTCGTTGCCCGGGATCACGTAGTCGACCTCGTCGGGCGAGCAATTGGTGTCGACCACGCCGACCACCGGGATGCCGAGGATGCGCGCCTCGTGCACGGCGATGTTCTCGTGACCGACGTCGATGACGAAGACCGCATCGGGCAGCGCACCGAGCGTCCTGATGCCGCCGAGGCTGCGCTCGAGCTTGGCCTGTTCACGCTTCAGCGTGAGCACTTCCTTCTTCGTCAGGCGCTCTATCGAGCCGTCGGCCTGCATCTGCTGCAGTTCGTCCAGGCGCTTGATCGACTGCTTGATGGTCTTGAAGTTGGTGAGCATGCCGCCGAGCCAGCGATGGCTGACGTAGGGCATGCCGCAGCGCTCGGCCTGGGCCTGCACCGAATCGCGTGCCGAGCGCTTGGTACCGACGAACAGGATGTTGCCGCCATCGGCCGCCAGGTTGCGGACGAAGCCGCAGGCCCGGCGAAACAGCGGGACTGTCTGCTCGAGGTTGATGATGTGGATATTGTTGCGGGCGCCGAAAATATAGGGCGCCATCTTGGGGTTCCAGTACCGGGTCTGGTGTCCGAAATGTACACCGGCCTCCAGCATCTGGCGCATGCTGACTTCTGCCACGTTGACTCCTTGTCGGGTTTGGCCTCCATGTGCCCCGTAGCGGCAACCCGCTCGCGAACGAGAGGGCACCCGGCCGTACGTGTCGACACATGTGTGGATTTCGTTGCCTGTAAGGCGCGCGCTTTATACCATAACCGCCTTCCTGCAACAACGCGCCCGACGGCCCTGGCCAGGCGCCGGTGGCCGGCCGGTGGCCTGCCCTGCCCGCACCCCGCGCCGAGAGCCATGAAACGCCCTGGAAAGGTCACACCACCAGCCCCAGCCGACGCCCCGGGGGCGTTCGCGCCGGAGCGACCCCACCGAACCATGCACATCACCATCAAGTCAGCGGAAGAGCAGGAGCGGATGCGCGTGGCCGGGCGGCTGACGGCCGACGTGCTCGACATGATCGGGCCGCGGGTCGAGCCCGGGATCACCACCGGGGAACTCGACCGCATCTGCCACGACTACATCGTCGACGTGCAGGGCGCGATCCCGGCCCCGCTCGACTATCGCGGCTTCCCCCGCTCCATCTGCACCTCGGTGAACCACGTTGTGTGCCACGGAATCCCCGGGGACCGCAAGCTGCGCGCCGGCGACATCGTCAACGTCGACATCACCGTCATCAAGGACGGTTACCACGGCGACAGCAGCCGCATGTTCGCCATCGGCAGGCCCGGGATCCAGGCCGCCCGCCTCATGCAGGTCGCGCACGACGCGATGTGGCAGGGCATCCGCGTGGTGCGCCCCGGCGGCCATCTCGGCGACATCGGCCACGCAGTGCAGCAGCATGCGGAGGAGCACGGCTTCTCGATCGTGCGCGAATACTGCGGCCATGGCATCGGCCGCGGCTTCCACGAGGATCCGCAGGTGCTGCATTACGGCCGCGCCGGCACCGGCGTGGAGCTGCGCGAGGGGATGACCTTCACCATCGAGCCGATGGTCAATGCCGGCGAGCGCCACGTGCGCCTGCTGCCGGATGGCTGGACGGTGGTCACCCGCGATCACTCGCTGTCGGCGCAGTGGGAGCACACCGTGCTGGTGACGGCGACGGGTTGCGAGATCCTCACGCTCGGCGCCGCTGAGCGCCCATGAAGGTGGCCACCGGCAGCCCTGACGCCAACGAGGCGATTCCGCCGGCACTGGCTGCCGCCGCAGCTGCCGGGCAGCGCTTCCTCGCCAGCGGCGGCACGAACCTCGACTGGGCCGCCATCAACGCCGCGCTCGCCGCCGCCGGCAGCAGCGTGGAACGGCTGCGCGAGGTGCTGCAGACGGCCAACGGCGCTCTGGTGCAGCGCTTTCTCGCCGGCCAGGCGGCCACGGACCTCGTTGCCGACCAGGCGGCGGTGATCGACCGCGTGATCCGCACCACCTGGGAGCGCAGCTGCGGCCCGCAGCTGCCCGACGCC
Source organism: uncultured Chromatiaceae bacterium (assembly GCA_964415505.1). Taxonomy (GTDB): domain Bacteria; phylum Pseudomonadota; class Gammaproteobacteria; order Steroidobacterales; genus QUBU01. Next base: position 17,259 of record CAYQAR010000055.1, read on the forward strand.
GTGCTCGCCGCGGTCGGCGGCTACGGCCGCGGCGAACTGCACCCGTGCTCGGACGTCGACCTGCTCGTGCTGTTGCCGGGACGTGACAAGCGCGATGCGCGCGAGCCGGTCTCGGCCTTCCTCACGCTGCTCTGGGACATCGGCCTGCAGGTCGGCCACAGCACGCGCACCGTCGACGAATGCCGCGACGAGTGCCGACGCGATCTCACCACGGTGACGACGCTCATGGAAGCGCGTCGCCTGCTCGGTCCGGAAGCGCTGTTCCAGCGCATGGAGGCCGCCTGCGCCCCGCCCGGGGTGTGGCCGGCGCGCAGCTTCTTCGAAGCCAAGCTCAAGGAGCAGCAGACCCGCCACGGCCGCTACGACGACACCGCCTACAACCTCGAGCCGAACATCAAGGGCAGCCCCGGCGGGCTGCGCGACATCCACATGATCCTCTGGGTGGCCCGCCGGCACTTCGGCACCGGCGACCTGGAGGCGCTGGTCGCGCATCGCTTCCTGACACCCGGCCAGCTGCGCGTGCTGCGCCAGGGGCGCGATTTCCTCTGGCGCATCCGCTTCGCGCTGCACGCTCTCACCGGGCGCAAGGAAGACCGGCTGCTGTTCGACTATCAGGCACGCATCGCGCGGCTGTTCGGCTATCAGGATGCGACCTACATGCTGGCGGTGGAGCAGCTGATGCAGCGCTACTACCGCACCGTCATGGACCTCAGTCGCCTCAACGAGATGCTGCTGCAGTTGTTCCAGGAGGCGATCCTGCTCAGCCCGCACGCCGAGGCCGAGCCGCTCAACGAGCGTTTCCAGATCCGCAATGGCTTCCTGCAGGTCGTCGGCGACGACGTCTTCGAACGCCAGCCCTCGGCAATCCTCGAACTGTTCCTCCTGCTGCAGCAGAACCCGCAGGTGAAAGGCGTCAGCGCCACCACCGTCGACCTGCTCCAGCGCAGCCTGTACCTGGTCGACGATGAATTCCGCCAGGATCCGCGCAATCACCGGTTGTTCCTGCAGATCCTGCGCGCTCCGGCAGGCGTTACCCACGAGCTGCGGCGCATGAACCTCTACGGTGTGCTCGGCCGCTACGTGCCGTCGTTCGGGCGCATCGTCGGGCGCATGCAGTACGACCTGTTCCACGCCTACACGGTCGATGCGCACACGTTGTTCGTGGTGAGCAACCTGCGCCGTTTCGCACTGTCGCGCTACGACCACGAGTTCCCGCGCTGCTCGGAGATCATGCAGGGCCTGCCGGCGCCGGAGATCGCCTACCTGGCCGGCCTCTTCCACGATATCGCCAAGGGCCGTGGCGGCGATCACTCCGAACTCGGTGCGGTCGATGCCGAGGCCTTCTGCCTCGAGCACGGCCTGAGCCGCTACGAGGCGCGCCTCACCGCCTGGCTGGTGCGCCACCATCTGAAGCTGTCGATGACGGCGCAGCGCCGCGACATCGCCGACCAGGCCGTGATCAGCGAGTTCGCCGCCGAGGTCGGTGACGAGACCCACCTCGACTACCTTTACCTGCTTACCGTCGCCGACGTGCGCGCCACCAACCCGAAGCTGTGGAACTCCTGGAAGGCGCAGCTCTTCGAAGAACTCTACGCGGCCACCAAGCACGCCCTGCGGCGCGGGCTGGAAAAGCCCATCGACAAGGACGAACTGCTCGCCGAGCGGCGCACCGCGGCCCGTGCCCTGGTCGAGGCAAGCGGCGTCGACGGCGGCACGGTCGACCGGGTCTGGGCGCTGCTCACCGAGGACTACTTCCTGCGCTGCCGGCCCGAGACCATCGCCTGGCATACCCGCCAGCTCGCCGCCTTCGACCCGCAGCGCCAGAGCACCCTGATCGACGTGCACGACGACCCCGGCAGCGGCGGCACCGAGATCTTCCTCTGCGCGCCCCAGGAGCAGCACACCTTCGCGCTCGCCACGGGGGTGCTCGATGAACTCGGCCTGAACATCGCCGACGCACGCATCATCCCGCTCGACAACGGCTTCAGCCTGTCGACCTATGTAGTGCTCGAACAGGGTGGCGAGCGCATCGGCGATCCAGCCCGCCACGAGCAGATCCGGCGCCACCTCGAGCGTGCCCTCGCCCGCAGCGACGGTATGCCGACGCGCGTCACCCGGCGTGCACCGCGCCAGGTGCGCATGTTCTCGATCCCGACGCTGGTAAGCTTCGCCCTTGACGAGCGCAACAACCGTACGGTGATCGAGCTCGTGGCCGGCGACCGCCCGGGCCTGCTCAGCGAGGTCGGCAAGGTCCTGCGCGACCGGCAGGTCGCCATCCACACCGCCAAGATCGTCACCCTCGGCGAGCGCGCCGAGGACGTGTTCCACGTCACCGACCGAGCCGGGCGGCCGCTCACCGCCGAATTCTGCGAAGATCTGCAGCGGGCGCTGATCAGCGCCCTCGACCAGGCCGCCTGAGGCCCCCGCTCGTCACCCGCTGCCATGGAACAGGAAATGCACGCACCACAGCGCATCATCGAAGACGCCTTCGCCAGGCGCGCCGAACTCGACCTGTCACGCCCGCCGGCCGACCTGCGCGCTGCGGTGGATGCCGCCATCGCCCAGCTCGATGCGGGCAGCGCCCGCGTCGCCGAGAAGATCGATGGCCGCTGGGTGGTGCACGAGTGGCTGAAGAAGGCCGTGCTGCTCTACTTCGGCATGACGCCCAACCAGCGCCTGGAGGGCGGGTTCACCGGCTTCTACGACAAGGTGCCGCTGAAGTTCGCCGGCCGCAGCGAGGCCGAGTTCGCCGCTGGCGGCGTGCGCGTTGTGCCGCCCGCGGTGGCGCGCCGCGGCGCCTACATCGCCCGCGGCGTGGTGCTCATGCCCTCCTACGTGAACATCGGCGCCTACGTCGACACCGGCACCATGGTCGATACCTGGGCCACGGTCGGCAGCTGCGCCCAGATCGGCAGGAACGTGCACCTGTCGGGCGGCGTCGGCATCGGCGGCGTGCTCGAGCCG
>CAYQAR010000056.1:0-19488 GCA_964415505.1 uncultured Chromatiaceae bacterium
TCCACTTCGACGGCCTGCGTGTCGACGCCGTCGCCTCGATGCTCTACCTCGACTACTCGCGCGAGCCGGGCGGGTGGGCGCCGAACGTTCACGGCGGCAACGAGAACCTGGAGGCGGTGGCCTTCCTGCGGCGGCTGAACGAGCTGACCCATGCCGAGTGTCCCGGGACCGTGACCATCGCCGAGGAGTCCACCGCCTGGCCAGCGGTATCGCGGCCGACGGACCACGGTGGCCTCGGTTTCTCGATGAAGTGGAACATGGGCTGGATGCACGACACGCTGCGCTACCTCGCGCACGACCCGGTACACCGGCGCCACCACCACGGCCTGCTGACCTTCGGTCCGCTCTACGCCTTCACCGAGAACTTCGTGCTGCCGCTGTCGCACGACGAGGTCGTGCACGGCAAGCGCTCGCTCCTCGGCCGCATGCCGGGCGACGACTGGCAGCGCTGCGCCAACCTGCGCCTGCTGTACACCTTTCAGTGGACGTTCCCGGGCAGGAAGCTGCTGTTCATGGGTGGTGAGCTGGCGCAGCCGGGAGAGTGGGATCACCGCGGCAGCGTGCCCTGGGGACTGCTCGGCGATCCGCGCCACGGCGGCGTGCGCCAGCTCGTGGCCGATCTGAACCGGCTGTACCGCGAGCGGCCGGCGCTGCACCGCTTCGACTTCGAGTCACGCGGCTTCCAGTGGCTGCGCTGGGACGATGCCGACCACTCGATCATCGCGTACCTGCGTCGCGACGAGTCGACGGCGGTGGCGGTGCTGCTGAACTTCACGCCAGTGCCCCGCCACGGCTACCGCCTCGGTGTACCCGCGGCCGGTGCGTGGCAGGAGATATTCAACTCGGACTCGCGCTTCTACGGCGGCAGCGACCTCGGCAACCCCTTCCCGCGGCCGGCCGAGCCGCTGCCGTGGATGGACCAGCCGCACTCGATCGTCGTGTCCCTGCCGCCGCTCGCCGGCATCGTGCTGGCGCTGCACCCGTCGCCTTCTCCCCCGTAGGAGGGGCGCAAGCCCCGACAGGAAGGGTCGCGGCTGTGGGAGGGGCGCAAGCCCCGACAGGAGGGGTCGCGGTTGTGGGAGGGGCGCAAGCCCCGACAGGAAGGTCGCGACTGGCGTCGCTCCCACAGGTTGAGTCCCTCCCGCAGGCTCAGCCGGGCCAGGCTTCGAGCACGACGACCGTGCGTGGCGCGACGGCGTAGGTCGCTCCCGGGACCGGCTCCTGCTGCTCCGGTGGAGCGATGTCGGCCGGCGCCGGCAGCGAGGTGTCGAGTGCACGGCGCCATGTCGCACCCTCGACGGGCGGCAGTGGCACGGTGTGCGCGTCGGATCCCATGTTCAGGATCACATGCAAGGTCGGTTCACCGGGCTCACGCGGCGACAGCGTGAAGGCGAGGTAGCGCGCCTCGTGGCCTGACCAGTCCGGTGCAGCGCCCGTCGTGCCATACCAGCGGATGTCTGGCAGGCCGTTCTGGCCGCTGCCGGGTGCGCCTGTCAGGAAGCGGCGCCGGCGCAGTGCGCGATGCCGCTGGCGCAGCCGCACGAGTTCGCGCGTGAAGCGCAGGAAATCCGCGTGCCGCTCTACCAGCGACCAGTCGAACCAGGAGATCTCGTTGTCCTGGCAGTAGGCGTTGTTGTTGCCGCGCTGGCTGCGCAGCACCTCGTCGCCGGCGAGCAGCAGCGGCTGGCCCTGGGAGAGCATGAGGATCGCGAGGTGGTTGCGTGCCAGGCGCCGGCGCAGCGCGAGTACGGCCGGATCGTCGGTGGCACCTTCCACACCGCAGTTCCAGCTGAGGTTTTCGGCAGTGCCGTCGCGGTTGTCCTCGCCGTTGGCCTCGTTATGGCGGTGGTCGTAGCTCACCAGGTCGTGCAGCGTGAAGCCGTCGTGACAGGTCAGGAAGTTGACGCTGTTGATCGGCAGCCGCCCGCTGCCCGCATACAGGTCGCTGTTGCCGGAGATGCGCGAGGCGATCTCGCCGATCAGCCCGCCATCGCCGCGCACGAAGCGGCGCACGGCGTCGCGAAAGCGCCCGTTCCACTCGGCCCAGCGGAAGCCGGGGAAATCGCCGACCTGGTAGAGCCCACCGGCGTCCCAGGCCTCGGCGATAAGCCGCGTGTGGGTGAGTACCTCCGAGAATTCGATGTTCCACAGCACCGGCGCGTGGTACATCGGTTGGCCGTCCTCGCCACGGGCGAGCACGCTGGCGAGATCGAAGCGGAAACCGTCGACGTGCATCTCGCGTACCCAGTACTCGAGGCATTGCACGATATAGCGCGCCACCAGCGGGTGGTTGCAGTTCACGGTGTTGCCGCAGCCGGAGTAGTCGCGATAGCGCCGCCGGTCGGCCGGGTCGAGGTGGTAGAAGATGTCGTTGCCGAAGCCCTTGAAGCTGATCATCGGCCCGGCGTCGCCGCCTTCGGCGGTGTGGTTGAACACCACGTCGAGGATCACGCCGATGCCGGCGCGGTGCAGGGCCTTGACCATGTCGCGGAACTCGCGCCGCTCGTCGGTGCCGGAACAGTAGGGTGGGTGCAGCGCGAAGAAGCCGAAGGGGCTGTAGCCCCAGAAGTTGACGAGCCCGCGGGAAGCTGTCGCTTCCGGCACGTCCTGGACGTCGAAGGCCATCACCGGCATCAGTTCGATGTCGGTGACGCCGAGGCTCTGCAGGTAGGGAATCTTTTCGACGATGGCGGCGAAGGTGCCTGGCGCGGCGACGCGCGCGCTCGGATGGCGCGTAAAACCGCCGACGTGCAGTTCGTAGACGATGCTGTCCTCGGGACGGTGGTTGAGCGGCCGGTCGCCTTCCCAGTCGTAGTGTCCGTGATCGATCACACCGGCGCGGATGCCGGGTGCGGTACTGCCGGGGTGCGCGACGGCGACCCGATCCCAGAGCGCGGTATCGACGGCGCGGGCCCATGGGTCGAGCAGTTCGCGGCGTGGATCGTGCCGCAGTCCGGTGCGTGCCGTGTCGAGCGGCCCGTCGACGCGCCACGTGTACCACAGGCCGGGCGCTGCGTCGGGCACGAATACGTGCCAGAAGAAAAAGGTGCGGTTGCCGACCGGGTCGAGCCCTATTTCCTGGAGCGGTTCGCGCGCATCGGCGGTCGCGTACAGCACCAGCGTGACTGCCGTGGCCTGGCGACTGAACACCGCGAAGTTGACGCCGCCGTTGCCGACCGTCGCACCTGCGGGAAACGGCTCGCCGGGCAGGACTCTGAAGGGACCGGCCGCCACGTCATAGCCAGCGCATCAGGCCGGTCTCGTGCGGGTGGGTGAGGTGGCGGTGCTGCGGCAGCGCGCGTATCGAGTAGCGCAGGCCGCCGCACCAGGGTGGAGCGAGATCGAGGCGGTAGACGACTTCCTCGCCCTGTTCGGCCTGCGGTGCGAGCGGAGCGACGAATACGGTCTCGGTGCCGAGGTGGCGTACGCCATCACCGGCGCGACCGTGATGCGAGTACTGGCGTACCGGCACGGCAACTTCCGAGCACAGCTCCCGATGCAGCAGGCACTCGACGCGGACGTCGCGGGCAGTGAGCCCGTTGAGTCGAACCGCAACCTCGAGCGGCGCCTTCCCGTCGAACGCGATGCGCTCGGTGACCGGCTGCGCCAGCCGCAGGGTCACACCACCCCAGGCGGCGTGCACGCGCGCCTTCCACTCGGCGAGTTCGCGGGCCGGCGCGAAGTCCTGCGCGGTGACGAGCCGGCCTTGCGCGGCAGCTGGACCGTAGTAATTGCAGGCGTAGTCGTGCAGCACGCGGTGGCTGTTGAAATGCGGCAGCACGGAGGCCATCGAGCGCTTGCACACTTCCACCCAGCCGGGCGAGTAGCCGAGCTTCTCGTCGCGCCGGTAGTAGAGCGGAATGACGTCGTCCTGGAGGATCTCGTAGATCGTGCGGGCATCCTGGCGGTCGCGTTCGCCATCGTCACCGTTGTGCAGCGCCGGCGGTACCGCCCAGCCATTGCCGCTTTCGTAGCCTTCCGCCCACCAGCCATCGAGCACGCTCAGGTTCACCGTGCCGTTGATGGCTGCCTTCATCCCGGACGTGCCACTCGCCTCCATCGGGTAGATCGGGTTGTTGAGCCAGATGTCGACGCCCGCGGTGAGCAGGCCCCCCAGGTCGATGTCGTAGCCCTCGACCAGTAGGATCTTGCCGAAGAACTGCGGCAGGTTGGCGACGCGGTGCACCTCCTGCATGAGCCGCTGGCCCGGCTCGTCGGCCGGGTGCGCCTTGCCGGCGAAAATGAACACCACGGGACGCTCGTCGTGATCGACGATCTCCTGCAGCCAGCCGAGGTCGGAGAACAGCAGCGTCGCGCGCTTGTAGGTCGCGAACCGGCGCGCAAAGCCGATGGTGAGGACGTTGGCGTTCTCCGGATCGATGTAGCGCAACAGCCGGTGGATGTGGGCTCCGCTGACGCGGTTGCGCGTGTGCTGGCGCCCGATGCGGTTGCGCAGGGCGTTGAGCATCTCGCTCTTGACCCGTTGCTTGACGTACCAGAAACGCCCGTCCGGTATGTTCATGATGCTGTCGATCAGCGCGCGGTCCATCAGGTCGAAGCGCCAGGCGGCGCCGACCTGCTGGTCGAGCAGTTCCGACCACTCCTCGCGCATGAACGTCGGCACGTGCACGCCATTGGTGACGTAGCCGACCGGGTTCTCCTGCGGCGGCACGTCCGGCCAGGCGCTGGCGAGCACGTTGGCGGACACGCCGCCGTGGATCTGGCTCACCCCGTTGATCGAGCGCGCGCCGTTGACGGCGAGGCGCGTCATGTTGAAGCGCGGGTCGCCGTTGCCGGCCTGGCCGAGGGCGAGGAAGGCCTCGGTGGCGATGCCGAGATCGCGTACCTGATCGCCGAGGTACTCGAGCACGAGATCGGCAGGGAAGGCATCGTGGCCCGCGGCCACGACCGTGTGGGTCGTGAACACGGTGCAGGCCGCAACCGCCTCGAGGGCCGCGGCGAAGGGCAGGCCGCCACGCGTGAGTTCACAGGCCCGCTCGACCACCATGAACGCCGGATGTCCTTCGTTGATGTGCCACACCGTGGGGGCGAAGCCCGCCGCGCGCAGGGCGCGCACGCCGCCGATGCCGAGGACGATCTCCTGCTGGATGCGCGTCGTCTGGTCGCCGCCGTACAGCGCCCGGGTGATCTGCCGGTCTGCTTCGGTGTTCTCCGCGACGTCGGTGTCGAGCAGGAGGACCGGCACCCGGCCGACGTCGGCACGCCAGACCTTGATGCTCACCAGACGCCCGGGGAACCGGACCTGCACGACGATCTCCCCGCCATGCGCATCGCGCGCCGGGACTACCGGCATGTTCTCGGCCGGGGTGTGCCGGTACTCGACCAGCTGGTGGCCGTTCTCGTCGATGCGCTGCGTGAAGTAACCCTTCCGGTAGAGGAGCCCGACGGCGACGAACGGCAGGCGCAGGTCGCTCGCCGTCTTGCAGTGGTCGCCCGCGAGGATCCCGAGGCCACCTGAGTAGAGCGGCGCGCTGTCGTGGAAGCCATACTCGGCGCAGAAATAGGCGACGAGATCCCCTGCACCGATCGACGCCGGCGCGTAGCGCGTGGGCCGCTGTTCGCAGTAGGAATCGAACTCCGCCAGCACGCGCCGGTACGAGGCGAGGAAGGTTTCGTTCTCCACCGCCATGTCGAGCACGGCCTGGTCGACGCAGCGCAGGAACACCTTGGGATTGCGGCCCACACGCCACCACAGGTCGCGGTCGAGAAGGGCGAAGAGCTGTCGCGTCGGCCGGTGCCAGCTGAACCAGAAATTGCCGGCGAGATCGGTGAGCCGGCCGATCTTGTCCGGCAGTCGGGCGTTGACCTGAAGCGTGAATTCCTGGCCAGCCATGGATCGGGGCCTGCTGAGCGTTCAACCGATGGGGATGCCGGCAATTATCGTATGGATGCGCGGTGGCCGGCAATGCAACGCCGCCGCCGGTGGGCCAGGGGCCTTCGTCTATACTGCACGCAAGGGCCGCGCTACCGGCGGCCGGTATCGACGCTGGAGTCAGGAATGGTCATCTACATCGCCACCATCTGGGCCAAGCCCGGCCACGAGGACGACGTGACGCGCTTCTACCAGGACATGGAGCCGCTGCTGCGCGCTGCCAGGGGTTATCGCGGCCGGCGCATCCTGCGGGCACGCACCGGCACGATGGTCGAGGCCATCCGCAAGGTGGTCAGCGCCGAGGAGTTCGCGCGCCACCCTGCACCACCGGTCAAGGGCACGCACTTCATCCTCGTGGAGGAGTGGGACAGCGTCGAGGAGCGCCTCGCCTTCGCACGCTCGAGCGCCACTGCCGGACGCTCGCGCGACCTGTTCCCCTACATCCTCCCCGAGCACAGCCACGAGTTCTACGAGGACGTGACGCCGGTCTGAGCGGTCACGACTTCCCGCGGGAGCCCGACTCATGTCCCGGATGAACATGGCAGATGGGCAGGGCGCGCTGCGGGGCTTGCTGCGCCGCTGGCGCTGGCCGGTGGGTACGGCCGTGGTGCTCGCGTGCTATGCGCTCGCCGGCTTCGTGCTCGCGCCCTGGCTGGTCGAACGCGAGCTGCCGCGGGTGGTGCAGGAAGCGCTCGGTCGCGAGGCCACGGTCGCCGGCGTCGCGGTCAACCCCTTCCTGCTGACGCTGCGGATCGAGGGTTTCAGGCTCGCAGACACCGATGGCAGTACGCTCGCCGGCTTCGATGCGCTCTTCCTGGACTTCGAGGTCCTGGCCAGTCTCGTCGCGCGCGCACCGACGCTGGCCGCTTTGCGCATCGACGCTCCATACCTCGACGTGGTGCGCGGGCGCGACGGCGCCGTCAATCTCCTCGAACTGGTGCCCCCGGAGCCGGCGGCACCCGACACGGCCCCCGCCGGTCTGCCACGCTTCGTGGTGCGCGAGCTGCGCCTGAACCGTGGCCTGATCGATGTCACCGATGCAATGCCGGAGACGCCGTTCCGCACCCAGGTCGGGCCCTTCGACGTGGCGCTCGACGAACTGAGCACGCTGCCCGACGCCGCCGGTCGCCACCAGCTCGCGATCGGGCTCGAGTCGGGAACGCGGGTGACCGTGGCGGGTGAACTCGTCGTCAACCCGCTGCATGCCTCCGGCGACGTGACGATGACCGGTCCGTTCCTCGGCCTGCTGCATCGCTACGTCAGGGACCAGTTTGCGTTCGACATCGCCGGCGGCAGCAGCGAAATCGGCCTGCACTTCGACCTGCGTGGCACCACGGGCGGTGCCGTGGAGGCGAGCGTGACCGATCTGGCGGCGACGGTACGCGACGTGCGCCTGGATGCACACACGGCACCGGGTTTCCTCGGCTGGTCGGAGTTGCGCCTGACCGGTGGCACCCTGCGCTGGCCGGCACAGGAGGTGGACGTGCAGGCGGTTGCGCTCACCGGGTTGAAGGTGCGGGCCCGCCTGGATGCCGACGGCCGTATCGACGTCGAGCAGTTCTTTGCGCCGCCCACAGGGAACGGACCGGCTGCTGTTTCCACGCCGGCAGCGGCCCATGAGCTGGCCGCCGCCCCGACCACGGCGACGGCACCGGCTACGGGCAACGGTGCGGCCCCGTGGAGCGTACGCGTTGCCGAGGCGGCGCTCTCCGACGCGACCATCGAGTTCACCGATGCCGCACGGGCCCAACCGGTGACGCACACGATCGCCGATCTCGACGTCACCCTGCGCGAGGTCAGCACCGAGCCGGGTGCGCGCATGCCGCTCGAGGCCGGGGTCAGGCTCGGCGCGGGTGGCGATATCCGCGTCGCCGGCACGCTCGCGGTCCTGCCCGACGTCGTGCTCGACGCCGAGGTCAAGGCGGTGGACATTGCGCTGGACCAGGCGCAGCCCTACGTGAGCGACATCGCGCGCGTGGAGATCCGCGGTGGCACGCTCTCGCTCGACGGGCACCTCGGGTCGGATTCGCGCGAGCAGCTGGCATTCGACGGCGACCTGCGCATCCACGATCTCGATACCTACGACCTCGGGAAAGAGGAGAAGCTCCTCGCCTGGCGCGAACTCGGCCTCGACGACATGCAGTTGCGGCTCGACGGCAACCAGGCGCGGATCACCCGTGTGCGGATCGAGCGGCCGTTCAGCCGCGTCTTCATCGCGCGTGACCAGACCACCAACATCGGCGACCTGCTGGTCGAGGAGACGGCGGCTGGTCCTGTGGCAGGGACGGCACCGGCGCCAGCTCCGGCCGGCCCGGCAGCGCCGGCATTCCGCACCCGGATCGGTGCCGTACGCATCCGCGATGGCGAGGTGGATTTCACCGATCTCAGCCTGCCGCTGCCGTTTGCTGCGCGTGTCCAGCAACTGCAGGGCGAGTTCACCACCATCGATACGCGCAGCGTGGCGCCGTCGCGCATCCGGCTCGAGGGGCGCGTGGCGGAGTACGGTCACGCACGCGTCGACGGTGAGGTGCGCGTCAGCTCGCCGACCGACCTTGCCGACGTCGCCGTGGTGTTCCGCAACATCGAGATGGCGCCGCTGTCGCCGTACGTGGTCAAGTTTGCGGGCCGCAAGATCGCCAGCGGGCGCATCGACCTTGACCTGCGCTACCAGCTCCACGACCGGCAGATGGTCGGTACCAACAAGATCGTCATCGACCAGCTGGAACTCGGCGAGAAGGTGCCGAACCCCGACGCAGTCGACCTGCCGCTCGGTCTCGCGGTAGCCCTGCTCAAGGATGCGAATGGTCGCATCGACATCGATATGCCGGTGTCGGGCAGCCTCGATGATCCCGAGTTCGGCATCGGCAGCGTGCTCTGGAAGGCATTCGTCAACCTCGTGACGAAGGTTGCGGCAGCGCCGTTCCGCCTGCTCGGCGGGTTGCTCGGCATCGAGTCGGAGGACCTCGGCCGCATCGATTTCCTGCCGGGTCGCGCCGACCTCCTGCCGCCGGAGCAGGAGAAGCTGCTGCGCGTGGCGGAAGGGCTGGCGCGCCGCCCGGCGCTCACCGTGGCAGTGCCGGCGGTGGTCGATCCCGCGGCCGATATGGTCGTGCTGCGCACGGCGAAGCTCGATGCCCTCGTCGAGCAGGAACTGGCTGCCTCCGGTGCGCCGGGCTCAGGGCGCGGGCTGGAGCGGCGCACGCGCCAGGTGATCGAGTCGCTCTACGAGCGCAGTTTCCCGGACCGAAGCCTCGACGAACTGCAGGCGGGTTTCCAGGCGCCGCCGCCGGACGATCCGCAGGGCCGCTCGCGGCTCGACGAACTCGCCTATCTCGGACGCCTGCGCACGGACCTGGCGGGGGTCCAGCCCGTTGGCGCGGAGGAACTCGATGCGCTCGGCACCGCACGGGCGGCGGCCATCGTGACGGCGCTGACAGCTGGCGGGACGATCGATGCAGCGCGCGTCCAGGCCGGTGAACGGCGCGAGGTCGAGGCGCGGGGCGGGGAGTGGATCAGCGTGGAGCTTGGCGTCGGCGGTGTGGAGTGAGGTCGGGGCTTGCGCCCATCCCACAAGGGGGCACAAGGGGGAGACCTCCCGGCCGCGCCCGTCCCGTAGGAGCGACGCCAGTCGCGACCTTCCAACCGCTTGTCCCGGATAAAAAAAGGTCAGGTACCCCGCCTGCGCGAGGCACCTGACCGTCGGATCGAGCCAAAACTCCCCGGACGAGCCGGGGAGAAGCGCTTACCAGGAACGTCCGCGGCCGCCGCCACCACCGCCGCCGCCGAAGCCGCCGCCACCGCGCGGGCCGCCGCGGTCACCACCGCGCGGGCCGCCGAAGCCGCCACCGCCGCGAGGACGATCCTCGCGCGGGCGCGCGACGTTGATCTTCAACGAACGGTCCTGAAACGACTGGCCGTTGAACTGGCTGATCGCCTTCTGGGCGTCGTCATCGCTGCCCATCTCGACGAAGGCAAAGCCCTTCGAACGGCCGGTATCGCGGTCCTTGATCACTGACACGGACTTCACGTTTCCGGCCTGTGCAAACAGCTGGCGCAGGTCATCCTCCGTCGTGGAGTACGACAAGTTGCCAACGTACAACTTAGATTCCATCTGTGCTCCTGGTCTCTCGAATCAATCGAATGGCTCGTATACGACGGAGTGGCCACAAGCGGCTGTCAGTTCTGTTTAGGAGCCGATTTCGCTTCTGTCGCTCTGTCTCGTAGCCGGTCGGAGGAAACTTCCGGTGCCATGCCGCCGCACGCCACCGGGAACGGCGACGGGCGGCAGGATGAACGACCTTAGGTCCCCCCAGGCGGATTTACATCCTCCCAGTGCAGCAGTGTACCTGCGGGAGCAGCGATCCACCATCCCCGGGGGTGCGCCTGGCCATCCGGCAGGAGTGGTTCAAGCCGCGCTTGCGGCAGGGCGATGGCGGCCGCCGCAGCCACTTGCGGGGCGCCGCGCAGGGCGCCTGTCGCATCCCGACCGGGCCGCACTCCGGCCGGGGCGCGATGGCCCGCAGCATGCGGGGACGATCAGGGGACGATCAGCGTCCCGGGCGGCGACGCACCCAGCGCGCGAGTACCAGGCCAGCGGGCAGGAACCAGGCGCCGGCCGGCAGCGGGATGACGGTCTGGATGGCACCGACGGCGTCGATGTCAGCACCCTGGGGGCTCGTATCCGGATCCGTCAGCACGTCGGTGAGCCTCACCCAGGTGAAGCTGTCGTTGACGTCGAAGCCGAAGGCGTCGATGTCGAAGCCGTAGGTGAATACGTTGATGGAGCTGCCACCACCGCCAACGATATCGCCCACGTCGACCCAGTCCGTGCCGTTGGCGCTGATCTCGACGTTGGTCGATTCGGCGACCCCGACCTCGACAACCCACAGGTCGTTGAAGCCATCTGCCGTGCCGTTCAGACTGCTTCCGGTCAGGACGTTATTTGTGAAGCGCAGCGTCAGGCTGCCGCCGTCGCCGAGCGAGGTGAACTTGCAGTTCTGCGGTGTCGGCATCTGGAAGCAGAGCAGGCCGGTCGTCTGCGTGACGTCGGGCACGCCGAGCGACTGGTTCTGATCGAGGAATGCGGCCGCCGGCCCAGGTCCCGGACTGAAGTTCGCCACGGCGTCGGCGAACGAAGCGGCGCCCTGCGGGAATTCGACGCCGTTGTAGAGGGCCGCATTGGCGCTCGTGCCGAGCACGAACAGCGAGAGAGCGGTGATGGTGAGCGAAGCGCGCGCGCGATTGTTCATCGTTGTTCTCCGGCGGCTGACGCAGTTCCGAGTCTACGCCGGTCTGGACTGGCGTCAATCGCGGCAGCACACCGTCAGTTCACATAATCCGGGACCTGAACTCGTCCAGATGACAGGCGGAAGGACCCGGACCAACGTGGCACAACGCGCATATTGCGCAAACGCATCACGCCGTCGTCGTGGGATAGGCGGCAGCGGGCACCATCCCGGCGTCGCAGGTCAGCTCTGCTGTGTCGGTCCGTCGGTTGACTATTCTCAGTCGCGGATACGCCGGCGTACCCAAGCCATCAGACCGAGCGCAGAGCCCATGAACCAGACGGCGCCGGGAACCGGGATGGCCTGGATCGTCAGGCTCGAGATTTTGTAGGCCTCGCACTCCGTGTCCGAAGAGACATTGGAGTTGGTGCAGTACCGGTTGGCGTAGTTGCCGCTGATCAGCAACAGATTGCCGGTCAGGGCTCCACCGCTGCCTCCGCCGAGGTTGTGCGTGAACGGGTTGTAGCTCGACGACGCCGAACTCAGGAAGCCGGTGCCGAAAGTCGGCGCCAGCGTATTGAATGTGTAAGTGCCCAGCGCTGGTGCGGCACCGACCGTGCTGACCCAGTAACGCAGGTCGCGGTCGTTCGGGTCGCTGCCTGAGCCGTCGTAGGGATCGACGGTAACCTGCAGGGCGTCGAAGTCAACGACCTGGTCGAAATAGAAGACCATCAGGTCATCGCGGCCGACGGAGTCGAGTTCGTGTTCGTTGTTGTCGCAGGAACTGTTCGCCAGGCCCTCGTTGCGGTTGCAGATGCCGAGCCCTGTGCTCCAGCTCCAGATCTGTGCGGTCTGGAACAGGTAATACCCGGAACTGGCGGGTGACTCGCTGCCTGTCTCCGCCCAGGCCGATACGGTGACCGTAATGCCACCATCGGAGAACACCATGTTGTTGCCGTAGGAGCCGGAGCCGCCGGCAGCGGTGAAATCGATGGTCACCGCCGACGCCGTCGTGGTTGCGGCGGACAGGAGGAGCGCGAGCGTGATGGCGCATGACGGCCGCACAGCTTCATGGCGGTGACGATGCCGGTTCGAAAGGTCGGACATGTTTCCCCCGTTACGCGGGCTGCGGCAGCGCACTTTTCTGGTTCGGTTGCCGGAGCCGGTTCGCTGTTCTGGGAAAGACGCTACGCGACTGAATCGACCTTGGCAAGCACGCGGTTCGCACACGCGGGCCGCAAGTTACGTGTCATTTACCATAACGAATTCGCGGCCAATTGCCGGTGCGCTGTGACCGTCGGCAGATCAACGATATCGAAACGCTTTCTGATGACTTAACGCTGCAGGGATTGCAGGTAGGTCACGAGTCGCTGGGTCATCGACTGGGCGGCCGCACGGCCCGGTGCAGCCTGTGGCGCGCCCGCCTCGAACTCGTAACCCCACACGGGCATGGCGCGCGTGCCGTGGGCGGGTAGTACCGCACGCCCATCGACGATCTCGTGGATCTCCGAGTGCGGGAACTTGCCGGCGCGGCGCCGCGCGATCGCAGTGAGATCGCTTGGCAGCGGGTCGAGTGTCGCGGCGGCCGGACCGTCGCCACGGCCATCCGCGCCGTGGCAGCTCGCGCAGTAGCGCTGGTAGATCTCTGCGCCGCTCGCGGTCGTCGGGTCGCCACGGGCGGGCACGGCCAGCAATGCGAGCAGGGCCAGCAGGGCAGCAGTCGGTATCGGGCGCATGCCGGACATTGTAGTCGCAAGGTCGTGGGGCGCGGCAGCCCGCCGCGATGACAGCCCGGGCGGTGGCGCGCGATAATCCGCCGGAGCGCCAACCGGCGCCCGCTGCGCGGAGTCCACCATGCGCCTGCATACGTTCACCGTCACGCCGAACAACCGCAAGGTCGAAGCCTTCGTGCGGCACTTCGACCTCGACGTCGAGGTCCACCATGTCAGCTTCAAGGACCATGAGACGAAGACGCCCGCATTCCTGGCGCTCAACCCCATGGGCAAGGTGCCGGTGCTGGTCGATGGTGACTTCCGGTTGTGGGAGTCGAATGCGATCCTGACCTATCTCGGCACGAAGTTCCCGGCGACGCACTCCGTGCCGGCCGATGCCCGCGGTCGCGCCGACCTCGACCGCTGGCTGCACTGGCAGAGCTGCCACCTGATGCCGGCGATGGGGGCACTCAAGACGGCCGACGACAAGGATCTGGCCGCCGTGACACCGCTGCTGCAGATCCTTGAGCAGCAACTCGCCGGCCGCGAGTACCTGCTCGGCGGGCTCACCGTGGCCGACTTTGCCATCGCCGCGTATCTCATGACCAAGCTCGGCCGGCAGCTCGACTACTCGCAGTGCCCGAAGGTCGCGGCCTGGGTGGCCCGCATGGGTGCGCTGAAGGGGTTCGTCGCCACGCAGGCGAAACCGCCGCCGTCCGGGGCATGAGCGGCGCAACCGTGCCGTTGCTGCCGCACCCGGGCGAGCCGGGTGCGCCGGTCACGCGCTTCGAGGCCGGCGCGCGACGCGGGTCGGACGGTGCGCTGTGGCTCGCCTGGGATCTCGGGTTTGTGCCGGGTGCGCTGCGTCTGCCGGCACCGGCGCCGCCGACGCGTACCGATGGGTTGTGGCGCCACACCTGCTTCGAGGCATTTCTCGCGGCGCCGGGTGCCGCGGGTTATCTCGAATTCAATTTTTCGCCGTCCGGTGCCTGGGCCGCGTACGCCTTTTCTGCTTGCCGTACCGGCATGAGACCGCTCGTACTCGACGCACCGCCGACGGCGTGCTGGCAGCGCGCGGACACGCGGCTCGCCCTCGAGTTGCAGTTGCCCGCGGCGCTGGCTGCCGGCGCGCTGCGTCTCGCCCTGAGTGCCGTGATCGAGACCAGTTCGGGCACAATCAGCCACTGGGCGCTGCGCCACCCGGCGGGGCTGCCCGATTTCCACCACCCGGACGGCTTCGCGCTGGAGCTGCCGGCCTTCGAGGAGCAGGGCGCGACGTGACGACATTCGGGCTCGACCGCCTGCTGGCAGACGCGCAGCTGCAACGCGAACTCGGCGGGCGGCGGGTTGCGTTGCTTGCACACCCGGCTTCCGTCACTGCCGGGCTCGTGCACGCACTCGACGCGCTGCGCGCGGCCGGCATCCCCGTGGCGAGCGCCTTCGGTCCCCAGCACGGGTTGCGCGGCGACAAGCAGGACAACATGGTCGAGTCGCCGGACTACCACGACCCGGTGCACGGCATCCCGGTGTTCAGCCTCTACGGCGCGGTACGCCGGCCGACCGCGGCGATGCTCGAGACCTTCGACCTGCTGCTGGTCGACCTGCAGGATCTCGGCTGCCGCGTCTACACCTTCGTCACCACGCTGCGCTACGTGCTCGAAGCTGCTGCCGCCAGCGGCAAGACCGTGTGGGTGCTCGACCGGCCCAATCCGGTCGGCCGTCCGGTGGAAGGCCTGCTGCTGCGTCCGGGCGGGGAGAGCTTCGTCGGCGCCGGGCCCTTGCCGATGCGCCATGGCCTGACGCTTGGCGAACTCGGCCACTGGTTCCGCCGCACGCTCGGCCTCGACCTCGACTACCGCGTGGTGCCGCTCGAAGGCTGGCGACCCGAAGCCGCACCGGGCTTCGGCTGGCCCGTGGGCGAGCGCAGCTGGGTCAACCCGAGCCCGAATGCGCCGAACCTCGCCATGGCGCGCTGCTATCCCGGCACCGTGATGCTCGAAGGCACCACGCTCTCCGAGGGGCGCGGCACGACGCGGCCGCTCGAGATCTGCGGCGCGCCGGATCTCGACCCCGCGGCACTGCTCGCCTGCATGCAGCGGCTCGCGCCCGAGTGGCTCGCGGGCTGCCGGTTGCGCCCCTGCTGGTTCGAGCCGACCTTCCACAAGCATGCCGGGCAACTGTGCGCGGGCGTGCAGGTGCATGTCGACGATCCGGCTTACGACCACCGCCATTTTCGTCCGTGGCGGCTGCAGGCGCTGCTGTTCAAGGCGCTGCGTACGCTCTGCCCGGACTATCCGCTGTGGCGTGACTTCCCCTACGAGTACGAGCACGACCGGCTCGCGATCGACGTCATCAACGGCGGGGCGCAGCTGCGCGAGTGGGTCGACGACCGCAAGGCCGTTGCGGCGGATCTCGAGGCACTCGCCGCCCGCGACGAAGCGGCGTGGCGCGAGACGCGCCGCGAGGTGATGCTCTACTGAGCCGCGTTCAGTGCGGCAGGACGTCGAGCGCGCTCCCCGAGCGCGCTTCCCGCGGATCGAAGCGCAGCGGGCGCCCGTCGCGCAGCCATACCCGGAGCGCCAGCAGGCCGACGGCGAAGTTCGCGGCGCCGACGAGCAGTATCGGCCCGGAGATGCGCCAGTAGTCGAAGAGATAGCCGCCGGCGAGGCTGGTGCTGAGGATGCCGAGCGAACCGCACAGGCCGGCGAGCCCGATCACCGAGCCGCGCCGGTCGACGGGCGTTTCCTGGCCGAGCAGCGCGGTCACCGTGAGGATGACGCTCATCTGGCCCACACCGACCAGGACGCCACCGGCGTATCCGGCCGGGCCGAAGGGGTGCTCCTGCAGGCCGAGCAGGATGTAGCCGCTGCCGCCGACGACGAGTGCAGCCAGCACGCAGGCGAGGCGGTGCCAGCGGTCGACGAGCATGCCGATGAACGGGGCGCTCACCAGCGACGAGAGCTGGATCAGCATGAACATGAGGCCGGCGCGCTTGATGGCCTCGGGGCCGTCGAGCCCGTCCGCGCGGCCGGCGCGTTGCAGCCACAGCGAGACGAAGGTTGCCACCAGGGTGAGGTCGGCGCGCGAGATGAAGGCGCCGGCGTAGCACACCAGCAGGCGCGGATTGTCGCGCCCCTGCTGCAGTCCGATCTGCAGCACGCGGGCGAGCCCGATGCGCGTGCGTTGTCCGGTCGGCGTGCCACCCTGCAGGCCGAGCTGCATGGCGAGCGCCGTGCCGGCCGCCACCGCGGCCATCGCCCACAGCATGTAGCGGCCCGCCTCGGCGCTGCCGACGCCGCGTGCCTGCAGGTACGCCGGCATGGCGGCGAACAGCGCCGTGGCGAGACCGACGCCGAGACCGTTGAGCACGCCGGTGGTGCCGGCCATGCGGCCGCGTGCGGATTCGGCCGGATAGTCGGCCGCGGTCACCGCGATCATCACGCTGACGAAGCCGAGGCCGACGGCGTAGACGAAGCGGCCCACATAGAGATCCCCGATGCCGCTCGCCATTGCGTACACGGCGAAGCCGAGCGCCGTCACCAGCGTGCCGGCGGCGAACAGCGGCCGGCGGCCGACGCGGTCGGAGAGCGCGCCGGCGATGCTCACCAGCGCGAGGATCACGACTTCGTGGATCGTCGTCAGCCAGCCGGTGACCTGGCCGTGACGTTCCGGCGGAATGCCGACGATTTCGGTGAGCACGTAGGGCTGCGAGAAGCTGAGGAAACTCACGATCGGCATGATCGCGAACGCGCTGTAGAGATACGTCCAGGCGTTGGTCGCGGTGATGCCGCTCGCGAACTGGAGCGGGCCCAGCCGGTAGCCGGCAGGCGATGGTGGGCGATCGGCGCTCATCGGCGGGACAGCTCCGCAGCTGTCACGGCAGCCGCTCGCGGGTGGCAGTATGGCTCGCCGGGCGTACCGTTGGGCAGCCCGCGGCCTGCCGATTGCAGCGGCAGTGTGTGACTGACCGCGGTGTGGTATTGGGACGATCCCCGTTGCGACCCTGCCGCACACCCGCCGCACTCGCTACACTCACGTCGGTCCCTCACCCGAGGCCCGTTCACGATGTTGCGTGCCATCGCCGTCGTCACCCTCGTCGTCCGGCATCTCGGTAGCGCCGAGACGGCCTACCGCGATGACCTTCACTACGAAGCCGTCGACCGCGGTGCCGTCACCAGCGAACTCGCCGGGGTCTGGGATACACCCGCGATGGCCGGGCGCGACTACGTGCTGATGCGTCCGGCGAGCGGCGCCGAGGTCCATCTGCGCCTCGTCGAGGCCGCACCCGGCACACCGCCGGCCACGGCATTGCGCACGACCGGCTGGAACGCGGCGGAACTGCTGGTCACGGACCCCGATGCGCTCGCCCTGCAGCTCGATGGCTCGGCGTTCCGGATGATCGGGCCGCCGCGCAACCTGGCCGCCGGCGAGAACCCGACGCGCGCCATGCAGGTGCTCGGCCCGGAAGGCGAAGCGCTGTACCTGACGCGTTTCGTGCCTGGCACGAGCGGGCTAGACCTCGGCCGTGCCGCGACGCCGGTCGACCGGGTCTTCATCGTGGTCGTCGGCGGGCGCGACCTCGACGCGTTGCGTGCGTTCTACCGCGACGCGCTCGGGCTGCCGCTCACCGAATACGGCCAGTGGCCGATCGGGGTGCTCGCCGCGGCGTGGAGCCTGCCGGCCGGAACGCGGTTCGCTCTGGCCGGGGCGGCGCTGCCCCGTGACTTCATGGTGGAACTCGACGACTACCCGGACCAGGCGCCGGCGCGACGCCGGGCGTCGGGTGCGCTGCCGGTCGGCTGGGCCATGGTGACCTTCACGGCTCCGGAACTCGACGATCTGGCGGTGACCTGGCGCAGCAGGCCTCGTCCGGTCGCAGGCCAGCCGTACCGGGGCCACACGACCGGCGTCACCGTCGGCCCGGCCGGGGAGTGGATCGAGGTGATCGAAGCGCCCGCAGCGCGCTGAAGACGTCTGCCTAACTGGCACCGCTGTCGCAGGCGCAGCCGCCGCAGGGCGAACCGTAGTCGCAGGGCCGCTCGGTGCTGCCGAGGTTGCTGCTCGATACGACGGCGCCGCCGGTGATGAGCCGCCGTACGGTCGCGGTGGCGGGAGTGTTGCCCGCGTCGATCCCGGCTCGCGCGCACAGTTCGCCCCAGCTGGCGATGTCCTCGCTCATGCGGTGGGCGACTTCGACCACCCGGCCGTTGGCTTCGCAGAGATAGTCGTAGGTAGGCATGCGCGGATTCTAGGCGGGGCGTGCCAGTCGGCTCAATCCCCGATCCCGGCCGGACGGATGGGCAGCGACGCGCCCGGGAAAAGACTGGCCCGCCGGCCGTGCCACTAGCGCAGTTCGATCCGCTGCTCCACCGGCGTCTCGCCGATGGTGAACTTCGCGTCCTTGAACCTCGGCGGGCCGAGTTTCGGCCGCACGTTGTTCGACAGCCCGGCGGGTTCCTTCGGCATGCCGAGGAAGTTGCGCGCGAGCTTGCCGTCGTCGTCGGTGTCCTGGAACACGGAGAGCGCGTACTCGCCGGCGGGCAGCAACAGCTCGACCGTGACCGTATCGGCCTTGCGGTTGCCGGCGACCTTGATCACCTTCTGCGTGCGCCAGCGGTCGCTGAGCCAGCTGTCGGGGTCCTGGTAGACGCGGACGACGAAATTACCGGTGTCGCTTGCCAGGTGGGTGCCGACGACCGTGAGCGTGCCGGCGGATACGGTCCCGGCGGCGGTTGCGCCGAGCAGCAGCAGGGCGAGGGCAGGACGTGGACTCATGGCACAGGTTCACCGGGATGTATGGCACGAGGCCGATCCTGCCTATTATTGCCGGCATGCGCGCAGCGCGCACACCGGGGATGGCGACCACCGTGAGCAAAGCCTTCACGCGCGAGTCCGATCAGGACGATGCGGACGACGATCAGCCGGAAGTGCCGGCCCTGCCAGCCGGAACGCGCAACTACATCACGCCCGGCGGCAGGCAGCGGCTGCGCGACGAACTCGCCTGGCTGCTCGACGTGCATCGCCCGAACGTGACCGCGGTGGTCGCCTGGGCCGCGGGCAACGGGGATCGCAGCGAGAACGCCGACTACCAGTACGGCAAGCGGCGCCTGCGCGAGATCGACCGGCGCATCCGCTTCCTCACCCGCCGGCTCGATCTCGCCGAGGTCGTGGATCCGGCCGCCCCGCGTGCCGGAGCGCAGGCCGAGCGGGTGTTCTTCGGCGCCACAGTGACCTACGAGGACGAGGCGGGTGAGGCGGGCACGGTGACCATCGTCGGGGTCGACGAGATCGATCTCGCGCGCCGGCATGTCAGCTGGGTCTCGCCGCTGGCGCGGGCACTGATGAAGGCGCGCGCCGGTGACACGGTCGTGCTGCACTCGCCGGGCGGGACGAGCGAGCTCACGGTGATGGCGGTGCGCTACGGGCCGGTGGCGGTCGCGGGTTTCGTGCCGGTGCCGACCTCGTTCGAGGCGGCGGCGGGGCGGGGGCAGGGGTAGCATGGGCAGTCATCGCGGCTGGCGCCGCTCCTACCGTCGGGACTTCTGGGGTCGCGGCTGAAGCCGCTCCTACCGTCGGGTATTCTGTAGGACAGTCGGGAATGCTGTAGGAGCAACTGTCTTGGATCAGTCTCCTGTTGTGGCGGTGTTGAGAGGCTGCC
>CAYQAR010000057.1:0-19338 GCA_964415505.1 uncultured Chromatiaceae bacterium
CGGCAGGAACGTGCACCTGTCGGGCGGCGTCGGCATCGGCGGCGTGCTCGAGCCGGTGCAGGCGAGCCCGACCATCATCGAGGACAACTGCTTCATCGGCGCGCGCTCGGAGATCGTCGAGGGCGTCATCGTCGAGGAAGGCGCGGTGATTTCCATGGGCGTGTACATTGGCGCCAGCACCCGCATCTACGACCGCGCCCGCGACGAGATCCTCTACGGCCGCGTCCCCGCCGGTGCCGTGGTCGTCCCCGGTAGCCTGCCGTCGGCCGGCGGCAAGTGCAGCCTGTACTGCGCGGTGATCGTCAAGCGCGTGGATGCGCAGACCCGCGCCAAGGTCGCCATCAACGAACTGCTGCGGCAGGACTGAGCCAGGGCGATGAGCGATACGCTCGAGTTCACCCGCGCACTGGTGGCACGCGCCTCCGTCACACCCGACGATGCCGGCTGCCAGGAACTGCTGGCCGCGCGGCTACGAGCCGCCGGCTTCGCGGTCGAGTCGCTGCCGTTCGGCGATGTCACCAACCTCTGGGCCCGGCACGGCCAAGGCCGCCCGCTGCTGTGTTTCGCCGGCCACACCGACGTCGTCCCGCCGGGCGATCTGACGCAGTGGCACAGCGAGCCGTTCCGGCCCGAGATCCGCGACGGCCTGCTCTACGGGCGCGGCAGCGCCGACATGAAAGGCAGCCTCGCGGCGATGGTGAACGCGGCCACCGCCTTCGTCCGCAACCACCCGCAACACCCGGGCTCGATCGCCTTCCTCATCACCAGCGACGAGGAAGGCCGCGCCCGCGACGGCACGCTGCGCGTCATGCAGGAAATCAGCACGCGAGGCGAACAGATCGACTGGTGCGTGATCGGCGAGCCGACCTGCGCCACGCAACTCGGCGACACCATCCGCGTCGGCCGGCGCGGCTCGCTGAGCGGCATCCTCACCGTCAACGGTGTGGAAGGCCACGTGGCGTACCCGCAGCTGGCACGCAATCCGATCGAGCTCTTCGCTCCGGTCATCAGCGAGCTCTATGCCACGCCGCTCGATGCAGGCAACGAGTTCTTCCCGCCCTCGAGCTTCCAGGTGGTGCAGATCGCCGCCGGCGAAGGCGCACCGAACGTGATCCCGGGCCGGCTCAACGCGCGCTTCAACGTGCGCTATTCGACCGTGTGGACCCACCAGCGGTTGCAGCGGCACATCGAAGGCGTGCTGGATCGCCACGGCCTCGACTACGAACTGCGCTGGCACCTCGCGGGCGAGCCTTTCCTCACTTCCGGCGGGCCGCTGGTCGATGGCGTCGTGGCGGCGGTGAGCGAAGTGACCGGTATCAGCCCGCAGCTGTCCACCGGCGGCGGCACCTCCGACGGGCGCTTCATCGCCCCGTCGGGCACGCAGGTGGTGGAGTTCGGCGTCATCAACGCCTCGATCCACAAGGTCGACGAGCACGTCGCGGTGGCCGACCTCGAGCGGGTGCAGCAGGTCTACGCCGCGATCCTCGAGCGCATGCTGGTCACGCGCTAGGCCAACGACCGGACAGCTGGTTCAGGCGCGGCGCAGGTTGTTCCAGACACCGGCGAGACCGAGCACGAGCACGCAGAGGAGCACCCAGCCCGGCATCGCCAGGCCGAGGAAGTGCCAGTCGACCTGCGCGCACTCGCCTGAGCCGCTGAGCACGGTCTGCAGCACCTCGGTGAAGGGAAAGGCTTCGAGCATATAGTCGAGGCCCGGGCCACAGGCGGGCACGCGCTCCGGCGGCAGGCTCTGCAGCCACAGGTGGCGCCCGGCGACACCGGCGCCCGCACCGGCCGCGAGCACCAGCAGCAGGACATAACCCCACCTGCCGCGGCGGCCAGGGTGATGGACGGCTGCAGCGAGGAACACCACACCAAGTGCGATCACGGCCACACGCTGGAAGATGCACAGCGGACAGGGCTCGAGCCCCAGCACGTGCTGCGCGTAGAGCGCATAGGCCATGAGCAGCGCACAGGCGAGCGCGCCGAGCGCGTTGACGGTCCGTACGTCGGTCTGCATCGCCTCTCCAGGTCCGTTTCAGCGGTTGCCCTGCCCCGGCGCATGCGCCGGCGCCTGGCCGAGGTATTCCGGCAGCGCCTGCTCGGCACGCAGCGTGCGACCTGCCCGGAATTCCTCCAGGGCCATGCTCAACAACTCGCGCGCCGATGGCAAGAGCGCCGTATCGAGCGCCACGAGACGGCTGCGGTGGCGTTCGTGAAGCTCCGGAAACGCAGCCCAGCCGTCGCCGAGTGCAATGAACGGTGTGACACCCGGAAATTCCAGCCCGGACGGTTCGACCAGCGCATCGGGCATGAGCGCAACCGGCATCGGCCCGCCCTGGTACAGGCCTGCGTAGGCCTGCCCCATGCGTGCATCCTCGCAAATGCCGTAGTTGGCGGACCCATGCACACGCGCAGCGCCCGCCGCCAGCACTGCCAGACTCGAGATGCGCACGACCGGCAGGTCGCGCGCGAAGGCAAGCGCCTGGGCGACCGCAGCCGCGACACGTACGCCCGTAAAGCTGCCCGGTCCGCAGCCGAAGGCCACGCAATCGAGTGCGCCAAAATCCGCCCCGACGGCCGCGAGCACGGCGGCCGCATGCTCGTAGATGCGGTCGGTGTGCTCACGCGCCGGCTGCAACTCGAGCACCTCGACCCGCGCGCCGCGGCAGGCAGCGAGGCTCAGCTGCCCGGTGGCGGCTTCGACAGCAAGAGCACAAGGGCCGCTCACTGGCGTCGCTCCCACTCGGTGAGGAAAGCGCAGGCCTCGGCCGCCGTACGCACCACGGGCAGCGGTGGCAGGCTCTCGAGGAAGGTGCGCCCGTAGCCGCGCGTCGTCAGGCGCGGATCGGCGATCATCACCACGCCGTAATCGTCATAGCCACGGATCAGCCGCCCGACCCCCTGGCGCAGCGCCAGCACGGCCTGCGGCAGCTGGTAGTCGCGGAACGGGTCGCCACCGACGCGGCGGATCAGCGCCAGGCGTGCCTGCAGGAACGGATCGCCCGGCGAGGCGAACGGCAGCCGGTCGATCGCCACGACCACCAGCGCGGGGCCGCGGATGTCCACGCCCTCCCAGAACGTCGCGGTTCCGAGCAGCACGGCACCCGGGGCGCTCGCGAACTGCTCGAGCAGCCGCGAACGCGGCGCCGTGCCCTGCACCAGCAGCGTGTGCCCGGTAGCACGCGCGGCGAGCAGTTCCGCGGCACGCGCGAGTGCGCGGCGGCTGGTGAACAGCAGGAACGCACGCCCGCGACTCGCCTGCAGCACCGGCTCGATCGCCTCGACGACGCGATCGGTGAAATCGGCCGCATCCGGTGCCGGCAGGCCGGTCGGCAGGAACAGACGCGCGCAGCGGGCATAGTCGAAGGGGCTGTCGATGCGGTGGGTCGCGAGCGGCGCGAGGCCGATGCGCCGTGAGAAATGCGTGAAGTCGCCGGCCACGGCCAGTGTCGCCGAGGTGAAGATCCAGGTGCAGGCCTGGCGCTCGAGCAGTTCGCGCAGCTGTCGTGACGCGTCGAGCGGCGTCAGGTGCAGCGTCACCCTTCCGCCCTCGGCCTGGTACCAGCACAGGTCCTCGTGCTCCCGCCAGTCGGCGAGGCGCGCCGCGGCGCCAGCCAGCGCACCGGCACGCTCGGCGCAGCGCCCGAGGCCGCCGCCCGCCTCGGCACCCTCGGCGAGGAACGCCTGCAACCTAGTCAGGGTTTCGACGATCGCCTGCAGTGCGCCGCCGAGTGCCTCACCCGCGTCAGCCATCGGCACCGCCCCGACCGGTGCGCCGGCTGCCGCCACGAGCTCGCGGGCCGCCGCACCGACGGCCGCCAGCCGCTCCTGCAGGTCCGCACTCCAGCAGACCGCCTGCATGGCCTCCTCGCTCGTGTCCTGCGCCAGTTCGTCGAGCTGGCGGCTGCGCAGCTCGACGTCGAACAGCGCCTGGGCCGTCTCGGGAAAGCGGTGCGCCTCGTCGACGACGACGACGTCGGCACCGGGCAGCAGGCGCCCGAAGCCGTCGTCCTTCAGCTGCATGTCGGCGAGCAGCAGGTGGTGATTGACGACGGCGATGTCGGCCTCCGCCGCACGCCGGCGCGCCGCCGCCACGTGGCAGTCGTCGAGCTGCGGGCAGCGCCCTCCCAGACAGTTGTCGGCGGTCGAGGTCACCAGCGGCCACACCGGCGAGCCTTCGGGAACACCGGGCAACTCGCCGACGTCACCCGCCACCGTCTCCAATGCCCAGCGCTGCACCCGCCGCAGTTCCGCTCGCAGCGCGCCGTGTGCGGGTTGCTCCAGCGCGCGCTCCATCCGGTAGCCGCAGAGGTAGTTGGCCCGGCCCTTGAGTTGCGCAACGGTGACCGGCCGGCCGAGGCTCTGGCCCACCACCGGCAGGTCGCGGTGGTAGAGCTGGTCCTGCAGCGTGCGGGTTCCGGTGGCGATGATCACCCGCCGGCCGCTGAGCAGCGCCGGCACCAGATAAGCGAGCGTCTTGCCCGTCCCCGCGCCGGCTTCGATGGCGAGGTGGCCGCCCACCTGCATCGCCTGCCGGACCAGCCGCGCCATGTCGAGCTGCTCCGGGCGATGGGAAAACCCGTGCAACTGCGCCGCCAGCGGGCTGCCGTCCTGGAAGTAGCCATCGATTGCATCGTGAGCTGGCGACATAAAATCACGGCCCGGCCGCCAGGCCGGGAGACGCTGACCATCGTGGTCGGGTCTGTATAATAAGTGGTTCACGGGACGACAGACCCACCCCGGGACAACAAGGCGGGCGCGGTCACGGTCGCCACCCGTCACCACCCTGTCGAGAACCGCACCCGAAGGACACGCGATGACGACGAGCAACCAGACCCTGCGCCAGTGGGTCGAAGCCACGGCTACCCTCACGAAACCCGACCGCATCCACTGGTGCGATGGCAGCGACGCCGAGTACGACGGTCTGATACAGCTCATGCTCCAGCGCGGCGATCTGCTGCCGCTCAACGCCGAAACCTATCCGGACTGCTACCTGCATCGCTCCGACCCGACCGATGTCGCCCGGGTCGAGCACCTGACCTTCGTGTGCACCCCCGACCAGGCCGAGGCTGGCCCGAACAACCATTGGCTGGCGCCCACCGAGGCCCACCGCCGCATGGATGGCCTGTTCGAGGGCTGCATGCGGGGGCGCACTTTGTATGTCATCCCCTACTGCATGGGCCCGATCGACTCGCCTTACGCGCGTTGCGGCGTGGAGATCACCGACAGCCCCTACGTCGTCGCCAACATGAAACTGATGACACGCATGGGCCGGGCCGCCCTGCAGCGTATCGAGCGCGAAGGCCGCTTCGTGCGCGGCCTGCACTCCACCGGCGACCTGAACCCGGAACGGCGCTTCATCATGCACTTCCCGCATGAACTGCTGATCCAGAGCATCGGTTCGGGCTACGGCGGCAATGCCCTGCTCGGCAAGAAGTGCCACGCGCTGCGCATCGCCAGCTGGCAGGCCCGCCAGGAAGGCTGGCTCGCCGAGCACATGCTGATCCTCGAACTCGAGAGCCCCGCCGGCGAGAAGCACTACCTCGCTGCGGCCTTCCCCTCGGCCTGCGGCAAGACCAACCTCGCCATGCTGATTCCACCGGCGTCCATGCCCGGCTGGAAAGTGCGCACCCTCGGCGATGACATTGCCTGGCTGCACTTCGACGCCAATGGCGTGCTGCGCGCGATCAATCCCGAATCCGGCTACTTCGGCGTGGTCCCCGGCACCAATGCCAAGACCAACCGCAACGCCTTCGAGATGATCCGCCACGACACCATCTTCACCAACGTGGGCCTCAATGCCCGCAACGAGCCCTGGTGGGAGGACAAGGACAAGGAGCAGCCGGTCACCGACTGGCGCGGCCGCCCATGGACGCCTGGCAGCGGGCCGGCCGCCCACCCGAACGCGCGCTTCACCGTCGCCGCACACCAGAACGCGAGCTACTCGCCGCTCGCCGACGACCCGGCGGGCGTGCCGATCAGCGCCATCATCTTCGGCGGCCGGCGCCGCGAACTGGCGCCGCTCGTCTACCAGGCACGCGACTGGCGCCACGGCGTGCTGGTCGGGGCGGCGGTCGCTTCGGAAACCACGGCAGCCGCCACCGGTGCCGTTGGCGTGACGCGCCGCGACCCGATGGCCATGAAGCCGTTCTGCGGCTACAACTTCGCCGACTACTGGGGGCACTGGCTGAGCGTCGACGACGGCAGGCGCCAGCTGCCGAAGGTCTTCCACGTGAACTGGTTCCGCCAGGGCCAGGACGGTCGGTTCCTCTGGCCCGGCTTCGGCGACAACCTGCGGGTGCTGCGCTGGATCGTCGATCGCTGTGCCGGGCGCGTCGGCGCCCGGGAGACGCCCATTGGCTACCTGCCGCAACCGGCCGAACTCGACCTGCAGGGCCTCGCGCTCGACCCAGCGGTGCTCGACTCGCTGCTCACGGTGGACGCGGACAGCTGGCGCCGGGAAATGCAGGACATCGCCGCCTATTTCGCCGAGTTCGGCGACCGGGTCCCGGCCGGCCTGCTGGCGGAGCACCGCCGCGTGGTCGCTGCGCTCGGCTGAACCACCGCTCCGGCAGGACAACGACGCCGGCGCGCCAGTCCGGCGCCGGTGCAGCTCACTCCTCGCAGCTGAACTCGATGGCGAGTGGCGTGCCGCGCGCCGCCAGGCGCCCCATGCCGATGACACCGCTGCCGCTGAGTTCGGCGGAATCGCGACGCACGTAGACTTCCTCGCCGTCGTCGCGCTGGATGAAGGTCCCGTTGGTGCTCTCGTCGATGAGCACGAAACGGTTCTTGCGCATGTCGATGCGGGCGTGCACGCGCGAGATCAGGTTGCCCTTGATGACGACGTCGTTCTCGTCGGCGCGCCCCATGCTCGCCGCGGTCTTGCTGCTCTCGCCGAGCACCAGCTCCTTGCCGCGGAAGCGCAGGCGCAGCCTGCCCGCTGCAGGCACCTCGGGTGCGGTCCAGCTGATCGAAGGCAACATGCTGGTCGCCTCCTCCGGCTGCCACATCACCTCGAAAAGCGCCATCTCGCTCGAGTAGCCCTTGACGGTGGCTACGTCGATCTGGCGGGCAAGTGCCCGCCATTCGCCGGTGAGCTGCTCGACCGTGACAGCGGTGGTGAGGATCTGCCCCGCCTTGGCCTGCGAGGTCATGCGGTTCGCGGTGTGTACGGCAGCACCGAAGATGTCGCGATCCTCGGCCACGACCGGGCCAAAATGGCAGCCGATGCGGATCGCCACGCGCGTGCCCTCGGGCCGCTGTTGCCCGGCGCTGGTGATGCGCTTCTGCATCTGGCTGCCGGCGCTCATCGCGTCGTCGGCCGATGGAAAGGTCGCCATGATCTCGTCGCCCATGGTCTTGATGACGGTACCGCCGAACTGCTCGGTGGCCTCGCGCATCACCTTCAGGCACTGCTGGACGGTCTCGCGGGCACGATCGTCGCCCATCGCCTCGTACAGATGGGTGCTGCCGACCACGTCCGCGAACAGGATGGCGACCTCCTTGCCCAGACCTTCAGCCACGGCGCTCCCGTCAGCAGAATATGTCAAACGACGCGGCAAGGATTATACGGGAAGGCCGGCCGATGCAAGGAGTGCACCGGTTCGCCTCCCGCTCATTTCTCCGCGACGATATAGGCCACCCAGCCCGCATCGGCGTCACCCAGGGCCTCGGGCAGGAATTCCCCGTTGCCGCCCCCGTGGCCGTCGTCGCCTTCCCAGTACACGGTCGAGCGGCGGAAGCCCGCCTCCGCCAGCAGCTCGCGCAGCTCGGGCAGCGTCCACAGGCGCCACTCGTAGGTGAAGGCCCGTTCGAGGCGCGAGCGGTCGGGAAAGCGGAAGTGGATGTGGCAGGTCAGGTCGCCGGTCACCGGGCGGAACTCGGCCTGGTCCCAGACGTAGGTGAAGCGGCGGAAGCGGGTGTATTCCTCCATCTCGCGGCTGGCTTCGTAGCCGCCAAAGGCATCCAGCACCAGCAGCCCGTCGCGGCGCAGGCCGGTGTGCGCGCAGCGGAAGTAGCGACCGAGCGTGGCGCGGTCCTTGAACACCCAGTAGCTGAAATTGAGGGCCGCCACGACGTCCACACGTGGCAGATGTGCTTCGAGCACGTCGGCATGCACGAGGCGCACCCGTGCACGCGCCGCCGGTCCCAGGCGCGACAGCCGGTGCTGCCGGCCCCAGGCCAGGACGCCAGCATCGAGATCGACGCCGTACGCACGGCAGTGCGGCCCGCGGCGGGCCCACTCGCAGGCCGCGCTCGCCGATCCGGAGAAATCCTCGCGCAGGACCCGTGGCATCCGGCCGTGCAGCTTGCGGTAGGTGCTGCGCAGGAAGTCGACCTCCGCCACCGGGTCGTGCACCGCTTGCTCGTAGAGTTCGTAGCGGTCGGCCTTCTCGGCCAGCGTCGGCCGGCGCCGATCCCCGGCGCGCCTGGTCTGTCTCGTCACGGGTAGTCCTCGTTCATGGGGCTTGTTCATCGGGTTGGTCTGGCCGGGGCCGGTGGGACACCAGCCTGGCAATGGGATCCTATGCGGCCGGTTCAGGCCGCTGCCACGGCCGCGAGCGAGTGCAGCAGCACGTCGGCCGTGGCGTCGTCGCCGCCGGCCCGTTCGGCGAGGAACCGGCGCCAGCCGCGTGCGCCCGGCACGCCACGATACAGGCCGAGCATGTGACGGGTGACGTGATGGGGCCGCACACCGCGCGCCTGCTCACGCCCGAGATAGGCGTGCATCGCCCGCACCACGGCACTGCGGTCGGGCAGGCTGCCTGAACCATGGAAGCGCGCCTGCACGCCGGCGAGAAACCAGGGATCGTCGGCCGCCTTGCGGCCGAGCATCACCCCGTCGACCCGTTCGAGCGCAGCCGCGATGCCGTCGAGCGAGTCGAAGCCCCCGTTGACGACGATGCGCAGCTGCGGAAATTCCTGCTTCAGCCGGTACACGACCTCGTGGCGCAGCGGCGGCACGCTGCGGTTGGCGCGCGGGGAAAGCCCCTGCAACAGCGCCTTGCGGGCGTGCACGATGAAGGTCTCGCAGCCGGCGGCGGCGACACGGGTGACGAAGCCGGCGAGGAAGGCGAAGTCATCGTGGTCATCGATGCCGATCCGCGTCTTCACCGTCACCGGCACCGTGACGGCGGCGCGCATCGCCGCCACGCACCGGGCCACGAGATCGGGCTCCGCCATGAGGCAGGCGCCGAGCCGGCCGGAGCTGACCCGGGCGCTCGGGCAGCCGATGTTGAGGTTGATCTCGTCGTAGCCGAAACCGGCAGCGATGCGGCTCGCCTCGGCGAGCGCTGCCGGATCGTTGCCCGCCAGCTGTACGGCCACCGGGTGCTCGGCCGGGTCGAAGCCGAGCAGGTGCTGACGGTCGCCGTGCAGCACGGCCGCGGCGCTGACCATCTCGGTATACAGCTGCAGCCCCGGCGCGATCTGGCGCAGGAAATAGCGGCAATGCCGGTCGGTCACATCCATCATCGGGGCGACCGACAGCAGTGGCAGGTTTTCGGCAGGTGGCGACATCGCGGCTGGTTTTCCGGCGCGCCCGGCGCGCGCCCATGCTGGAGGCGGCGGATGTTGACGCAGCCTCGGGCGCAGGGTCAAGCCTGTGCGGCAGTGCCAGACGGGTCGCGCGTCTGCAGCCTATAATTCCCCGATCAACGCAGCGGGCCGTTTCCCATGCCAGCCAGAGCCATCCTCGTCACCGGCGGTGCCGGCTATATCGGCAGCCACGTCGTACGCCAGCTCGGCGAGGCGGGCGAGCGGCTCGTCGTTCTCGACAACCTGAGCACGGGTTTCCGCTCCGCCGTCACCCACGGCACGCTGGTCGTCGGCGACACGGGCGATGCCGAACTCGTCGGCCGTGTGCTGCGCGAGTTCGATGTCGACACCGTCATGCACTTCGCCGCCCACACGATCGTCCCGGAGTCCGTGGCCGACCCGCTCAAGTACTACGGCAACAACACCTGCGCCAGCCGCAACCTGCTCGGCGCCTGCCAGCATGCCGGGATAGCGCACTTCGTGTTCTCTTCGACGGCGGCGGTATACGGCATTCCGCCAGGTGGCCGGGCGGCCGAGGACAGTCCGACCGCGCCGATCAATCCCTACGGCAGCTCCAAGCTCATGACCGAGTGGATGCTGCGCGACCTGGCCGCGGCCACCGCACTACGCCACGTGACACTGCGCTACTTCAACGTGGCCGGGGCCGACCCGCTCGGGCGCATCGGCCAGTCGACCCGCCACGCCACGCTGCTCACCAAGGTGGCCTGCGAGGCAGCAGTCGGCAAGCGGCCGCACGTCTCGGTATTCGGCACCGACTACGACACGCCCGACGGCACCGGCGTGCGCGACTACATCCACGTCGAAGATCTCGCCACGGCACATGTCGACGCCCTGCGCTACCTGCGCCGCGGCGGGCCACCGGTGACGCTCAACTGCGGCTATGGCCACGGTTACAGCGTGCGTGAACTGATCGCGGCGGTGGAACGCGCTGCGGGCCATGCGCTGCTGGTACGCGAGGAGCCACGCCGCGCGGGCGATCCGCCGGTACTGGTTGCGGTAGCCGAACGCATCCGCACCGTGCTTGGCTGGCAGCCGCTGCACGACGACCTCGACGCCATCGTGCGCACCTCGCTCGCCTGGGAACGCCACCTGCTGAATACCCCGGCGCGCTGAGCAGGCGCGCTCGCTCAGCCCGCGTCGGTCGCCTGGATGCCGTATTTCTCCATGAGGTCGTAGAGCGTCGGGCGGGTGATGCCGAGAAGCTTCGCCGCCTGCGAGACATTGTCGTTCGACGTCGCCAGGGCGCGGCGGATGGCGCGCGTCTCGGCCTCGCGGCGCACCTCGCGCAGGTTGAGGTTGGGGGGACTCACGTCGGCTTCAGCAAGACCGAGGTCGACCGCGGTCA
Source organism: uncultured Chromatiaceae bacterium (assembly GCA_964415505.1). Lineage (GTDB taxonomy): Bacteria > Pseudomonadota > Gammaproteobacteria > Steroidobacterales > QUBU01. Next base: position 10,910 of record CAYQAR010000057.1, read on the forward strand.
CCTGCCTGCCCTCCGCCATGATCACCGCGCCCTTGATCTTGTTCTCCATCTCGCGCACGTTGCCCGGCCAGGCGAAGTTCTCGATGGCGTTGCGCGCATCCGGGCTGAAGCCGCTGAACCGCCGCCCGTGCTGGGCTGCCGCCTTCTCGAGCAGCGTGCGGGCCAGGATCAGGCGGCCGCCCTCGCGTTCGCGCAGTGGCGGGATGCGGATCGTGATCTCGCTGATGCGGTAGAAGAGGTCCTGGCGGAAACGTCCGTCGCGGATCCCGGCGTCGAGGTCCTGGTTGGTGGCGCACACCACGCGCACGTCGACCGGGATCTCGTCGCGACCACCGACGCGCTCGACCACGCGCTCCTGCAGGAAGCGCAGCAGCTTCGCCTGCAGCGCCAGCGGCATGTCGCCGATCTCGTCGAGGAACAGCGTGCCGCCGTCAGCGGTCTCGATCTTGCCGGGCGTCTGCTTGACCGCGCCGGTGAAAGCGCCCTTTTCGTGGCCGAACAACTCGCTCTCGAGCAGGGCCTCGGGAATCGCCGCGCAGTTGATGGCGACGAAGGGTTTGCGCACGCGCGGGCTCAGCGAGTGGATGGCGCGCGCCAGCAGTTCCTTGCCCGTGCCGCTCTCGCCGAGCAGCAGCGTGGTGACGCTCGTCGGCGCGACTTTCTCGATCATGCGACAGACCGCCAGCATCTTCTCGCTGGCGGCGACGATCCCGTCGAGCGGTGAGGTGCTGCGCTCGCGCAGCAGGCGGTGGTTCTCCTGCTCGAGTTCGTGGATCTGCCAGGCCCGGTCGACGATCAACTGCAGCACGTCGGTGTCGACCGGCTTCTGGTAGAAATCGTACGCACCCAACCCGACCGCCTTGACGGCATTGTGCTGGTCACCGTGGCCGGTGACGACGATGACCTTGGTCGCCGGGGCGAGCGCCACGATCTGCTCCAGCGTGGCGAAGCCTTCTGTCACCCCCTCGGCATCCGGGGGCAGGCCGAGGTCTTGCAGCACCACCGCAGGCTCGTGGCGACGCAGTTGCGCCAGCGCCGACTCGCGGTCCTCGGCAACCAGCACCTCATAGTCGGCGAAACACCAGCGCAGCTGGCTCTGCAAGCCCTTGTCGTCCTCGACGACCAGCAGCCGTCGGCGTTGCTCGCTCACGTCGCACTCCCTTCAACCACCGCCTCGGCTGGCTCCGCCAGTGGCAGGCGGATGGTAATACAGGTGCCGCTGCCCGGCTCGGACTCGACTTCGAGCGAGCCGCCACTGTCGACAACGAAGGTCCGCGCCTGATAAGCGCCGATGCCCATGCCCTTGCTCCCCTTGGTCGTGTCGAACGGGCGAAACAGGCGCGTGCGGATGAATTCGGCATCCATGCCGCAGCCGTCGTCCTCGATGGTGATGACCGCGTGGCCGCCTTCGCGCCGCGTCCGTATGGTGACGTGGCCACCGCTCCCGGTGGCGTCCTGCGCGTTGCGGATCAGGTGAGCGGTGACCATGGCGAAGCGCTCGCGGTCGAGCTGCGCACACAGCCGCTCGTCGACCGGCTCGAGCTGCGGTTCAGGTGCACCACCCCGGCAGCGCTCAACCGCCTCCTGCAGGCTGGCGCCGAGGCGCACGCGGGTGCGCCGGCCGCTGGTCTCTCCGCTCTGCAGCTGCTGGAGCAGCTTGCTCATGCGGGCCACCGAATTCTCGATGGTGGCGATCGTGTCCTCGAAGAATTCCGGGTTGCCCTTGTGGCGCGCGGCATTTCTGACCACCAGCGACTGCTGCGCTATCAGGTTCTTCAGGTCGTGCATCAGGAACGCCGTCAGGCGGTTGAACGCCTCGAACTGCTTGACCTCGGCAAGCTGCTGGTCGGCCTCGTACTGCGCGAGGTGCGCCGCAACCTGCCGGCCCGTGGTACGCAGGAGATCGATTTCCTCGAACGTCAGGCGGAATGCCGAGCTCGACTGCAACAGCAGCATGAAACCGGTGAGCGTCTCATTGCTGAACAGCGGTACCAGCAACAAGGCATCGGGAAACTGCTCGAGCCACTGCGGCCGCGCCAGGCCGTTGTACATCGCCGGGTTGCGCGCCAGCTCCGCCGTGTCGAAGATCCACTGCTTCTCGGCCATGAACGCGATGGTCGGATCGTCGAGGCGCACGCGCGCATCGGACCACATCCGGGTGTTCCAGCCCGCAGTGCAGACCAGCAGGTCCTCCGGCTCGCGCCGCAGCCAGAGCAGTCCGGCCGGGCTGTTGACGATCTGCGCCACCGCCTTGATGGCCCGCTCCGGCAACGGCAGGCGCGGATCCGGCGACGACAGCGTGGCGATCAGGCGCAGCCACTCGGTGCGGTAGTTGTAGCGGTAGGTACGCAGGTGCTTGCTGAGCCACACCCGCGCCCGGGCGGCGAGCCGCTGCGAGAACAGCAGCGCCGCCACCGGCACCCCCCCCAGGACGATGCCGAGCACGGCGATCCACGGCCCGAGTGATGGCGCCAGCGAGCGACAGAACGGCACCGCGAGGAGCAGCGCGACGAACACGCCGGCGATGATGATGAATCGCGGCGCATAGCTGCGCGCCTGTGGAGAAATAAAGATCGCCAGCGACCACTGCGGCTGCAGGTAGACGACTCCGAGCAGCAGCAGGACGGCAACCGTCGTCGCGGCTGCCTCGGCAGCCAGCACCGGCGCCGGCACGGTCCCGGCCAGCAATGCGACACCATTGGCGATGACATCGCCGCTTGCCGCCATGGCTGCCGCAGCCACGAGCCGCATCAGCGCACGGCGCCCCTCGACGGGAGCGTCGCGGCGCACCTGCGCGGCCAGGGCGAGGCACAGCAGCGCCGCCGCGATGACGGTGGCATCGAGCATGCCGGAAGCAACCAGCACCTGCCCGCGCACGTACCACAGCCAGGCCGCCAATCCGCCGAGCGCCGCAAACAGCACCCAGAGCAGCGCCAGGACGCGGCGTACCGAATCCGGCATGGACTGGCCATAAGGGCCGCGCAGCACCCGATGCAGCACCAGGAACCAGCTGCCGCTGTAGACCGCTTCGGCGAGGAAACCTGCCGGATCGAGCGGCGGCAACGCGCCTCCGGCGAAGGCCATTGCCTGCACGCCGCTCCACACCATGCCGGCAAGAGCCAACACCAGCAACAGCCAGCGCAGGAGCCCGCGGCCGCCGGCCACGAGCACGTAGCCGAGCAGCAGCGCGTGTGCCACAGCGGCACACCAGTACCAGGCCGATGGGTTCAGAGACGAGGCCAGCACACCCTGCCCGCCCGCACACGGCGGACGGCCCTACGCGCCGCGAAGCGACAACCCGCTGAATGGTAGAGTAAATCCGGCGGGTCCGTCCAAGATCCCGCTCACAGCGTCAGATCTTGCGGTCGCGACCCTCCCAGAACGGGTCGCGCAGCTTGCGCTTGAAGATCTTGCCGCTTTCCTCGCGTGGCAGGCTGGCGACGAATTCGATGTGCCGCGGCAGCTTGTAGCCCGCGAGATGCGCGCCCAGCTCGCGCCGCACGCGGTCTGCGTCCAGCGTCGCGCCGGACTGCAGCTGGATGAAGGCGCAGACCTGCTCGCCGTAGGCGGGATCCGGAATGCCGAACACCGCGCAGTCGGCCACGCCGGGCAGTTTCATCAGCTCGGCCTCGATCTCGGCCGGATAGATGTTCGTGCCGCCGAAGATGATCATGTCGCTCGTGCGGCCGCTCAGGTACAGAAAGCCATCGGCATCGAAGTAACCCATGTCACCGGTGGCGATCAGCTGGCCGCGGGCCGCGCGACGGCGTTTCTCGTCATCGCCGTGGTAGGTGAAGTCCGGAAAGACTTCGCGCACGCACATGATTTCGCCCACCTCGCCGGGTGGCAGCGCGTTGCCCGCCTGGTCCATCACCACCACCACGGCACCGTCGATCACCCGCCCCACGGTGCCCGGATGATCGAGCCAATCCTGCGCATTGCAGTAGGTGGCGGCGCCGATCTCGGTGCTGCCGTAGAACTCGGTGACCACCGGTCCCCACCAGTCGATCATCGCGCGCTTGATGTGCGGCGGGCACGGTGCGCCGATATGCATGACGTGTGCCACGCTGGAAAGGTCGTATCTCGTCCTCACCGACTCGTCGAGCGCGAGCCAGCGCACGTACATCGTCGGTACCGCGAGCACATGGGTCACGCGCTCGTGCTCGATCTGCTCGAGCGTGCGCCGGGCGTCGAAGCGCGGCTCCAGGCAGATGTTCGCACCGAGTGCGAGCAGCCCGGTCATCCACACGCTCGGGCCGGAGTGGTAGGCCGGACCCGGGATCAGCATCACCACCTCGTGCATGCGGCCGACCCAGGGATGCAGGCCACCGACGAGCCGCAGGACCTCCATGTTCGCCTCGAACTCCTGCGGCGTCGGCGGATTGCGGCGCACTCCCTTCGGGAGCCCGGTGGTTCCCGACGTGTAGATCATCGAGCCGGGCGCGATCGCATAGGGGGGCGGTTTCGGCTCGAAGGAATCCAGCCATGACTCCCACTCGCTCATGCCCGCCGGCACGCTGGCATCCTCCACCGCAACCCGGTAGGCCGTACACAGCACGGGCGGTGTCTTCGCGACCACCACCTGCACACCCGGCCGCGTGATGTCGGGAAGCCTGCGCAGCAGGTCGGCGTGGATCACCAGCACCTTGGCGCTGCAGTTCTCCAGGACGTAGCGGGCCTCATCCGCGGTGTTGTGCCAGTTCACCGGCACCACGTAGGCGCCGGCCATGCCGGCCCCGATCATGACCTCGAGCACGGGAAAGTCGTTGCGCAGCAGGGTGGCGACCACATCGCCAGGCCCGACTCCGGCCTGCTCGAAGCCGCGCGCGGCACGGGCAGCCCGCGCCCTGATATCCGCAGTGAGGCGACGTTCCTCGCCGATCTTGACCCAGGGTTTCGTTGTCATCTCGGAACCTCAGAGTGCCGTTGCCGTCGTCCCGCCGTCGCAGCGCAGGGACGCTCCCGTGATCCCCGAAGCGCGCGCGCTGCAGAGGAAGGTCACCAGACACGCCACCTCCTCCGGTTCGAGCAGGCGGCGCACCAGCGAGGCGCCGAAGCCAACCTCGTCGCGCCAGGGGAAAGCCGGATCGTTGAAGTAGGCATCCATGAACGCCTCGAAACCCATGCCGTGGCTCGCCGCAAGCGGACGCAGGAAGCCCTCGGTGCGCTCGGTGCGGGTGAAGCCGGGCAGCACGGCATTGACCGTGACTGCGGTGCCCGCTGCTTCCTCGGCGAGCGCACGCATCAGCGTCAGCTGCGCCATCTTGCCGGCCGCATAGGGCACCATGACCGGCAACGGCCGCAGCGCAAGATCGCTGGCGATGAACACGATGCGGCCCCAGCCGAGCGCGAGCATGCGTTCGAAATAGTGGCGGGTCAGCATCGCCGTAACCGCAACGTTGTTGCGCAGGGCCGCAGTCCACTCCGCATCCGTCACCGCTGCGAGCGGCTTGGGGTGCGTATCCGCGTAGCCGTTGACGAGGATGTCGACCTCAGGCACCGCCGTGGTCAGCACGCGCACGCCATCGTCCGCGGCAAGGTCAGCGGCCACCCCGTCGACCCGCGCCGACGGAACCGCACGGCGCAGGGCCGTGACTGCCCGGTCGAGGCTGGCACCACCGCGACCGTGCACCCACACGCGCGCGCCTTCCTCGGCGAGCAGGCGCGCCGTGGCGAAACCGATACCCTCGGTGGAGGCCGTGACGAGCGCCGTCCTGTCAGTGCTGGCAGTGTGCATGGCGCGCTACGGTCCTCCCCGGCCACACAGGCCGCGTCTCAGGCCGACTGCAGGTTCGCTGCGGCGAATTCGTAGTTGGCGAGGCGGTTCAGGAAATTGTCCGTGAAATCCGCACGCCGGTTGCGAAAATCGACGTAATAGGCATGCTCCCACACGTCCAGCACCAGCAGCGGTCTGCCCTCGCCGGCAGCCAGGGGCGTGCCGGCATTCGGCGTCTTCGTGACCTCGAGCCTGCCGTTCTTCGCGAGGATCAGCCAGGCCCAGCCCGAGCCGAACTGTCCGAGGGCTGCAGCCTTGAACTGCGCCTTGAACTGATCGACACCGCCGAAATCGGCACTGAGCTTCTTCGCCAGTGTCGCCGGCATGGCTCCGCCCTGTTCAGCCGCGAGCGACTGCCAGAAGAAGCTGTGGTTCCAGTGCTGCCCCGCATTGTTGAATACCGGTGCGAGCTCGTTCCTGCCGTGGGACAGGGCGATCAGCTGCTCGAGGGTCTTGTTCTGCAAAGCCTCGCTCTTTTCAACCAGCGCATTCAGCGCGCTGACATACGCCTGGTGATGCTTGCCGTGATGCAGTTCCAGGGTCTCCTGGCACATGCCGCGCCCGGCGAGGGCCCCGTAGGAATAAGGAAGAGCAGGCAATGAAAAACTCATGAGTAACTTCTGTTCTGATCGAATACGGCGCCGCCGCGCAGCTACAGGCGGATCGGAACCGGGCCGCGATGCGGCCACGGCTGACATCGCCCAAGCAACGTAGCAGGCACCGCGAATCACTTCAAGATTGCGGCCAACGCTCAGGATGCCGGTCGTGCCTGCTGCGCCGCCACCGCAGAAACAGCGAGCAGGCTGAATGCCGCCACCAGCAGGTAGACGAGCGCGGGGCGGCCGTAGTCCAGCGCCAGCCCGAACACGAGCGGCGCAATCATCCCGGCGAGGTTGAAACCCGTGGTGACGAAGCCGAACACGGCGCCGAATGCACCGGGCGGAGTCACCTGCCGCACCAACAGATCGCGCGCCGGCATGATCATGCCGCTCGCGAGTCCGATCGCGCCCATGATGACAATCAGCCAGACGGGGCCATGATCGCCGCTGACGATCAGGCCGGCGCCTGCGGCGACGGCGAACAGGCCGCCGGCGGTGAAGGCCGCGTGGCGTTCGATGCGCGCCGCGAGCAGCCCACCGACCAGGACACCAACCGCCGTGAATCCGAGATAGCCCGTCAGCGCCGTGTTGGCCGCCACGGGCGTCGTCCCGTAGAGCGCACCGCTGGCGACTACGGAGTAGTTCTGCAGCCCGGACATGCCGAGCGCGAGCAGGGTGAACGTGGCGAAGTTGAGCATGACCGGTGGCGACAGCAGCAGCCGCCAGCCGGCCGGTGCGGCGTCGTTCGTCGCCGGGGCCGCAACGTTGCGCTGACGTATCGGTCCAGGCGGCCGGGCCAGGAGCAGGAGCGCAACCGCAACACCCGGAACCGCAGCGCCCAGAAACGCGCCGCGCCAGCCCCAGTGACTCTGCATGAGCAGCATCGTCACCGGCGCGACCGCCGAACCGAGCATGCCGGCGAAGGTATGGAACGCATAGGCACCGGCAACGCGCTCGCCCGCCACGTCCTGTGACAGCAGCGCATAGTCCGCCGGGTGATAGATCGCATTGGCGACACCGGCGACGGCGAACATCGCGACCAGCAGCCAGAATGAATCCGTCAGTCCCGCAACGACGAACGCCAGCGAACCGAGGAGCAGCGCGACGACCAGCAGCATGCGCGCACCGATCCGGTCGACCAGGAACCCCGCCGGTGTCTGCAGGATGGCCGACGCTGCGTTGAAGGCAATGAGCGCCAGGCCGAGCACCGTATAGGTCACACCGTAGTCCTCACGCACGAAGGCAAACAGCGGCGGCAAGACCAGGATGAAGAAGTGCGAGACGAAATGGGCTGCGCCGATCGTCGCGATCGTGCGGGTGTCACGCATGTCAATTACCCGGCTCGCCGGCTGGTCTGGCGCGCCAGTTCATCGAGCTGTTCCTGGCTGGCCCGGATCTCGATCCGGGCGAACAGCTCGCGATCTTCCCAGCGGATGTGTTGCTCGAGCAGGGTACCGGCGGCTTCGCAGAAGCCGGTGTCTGGCGTGCCGCAGGTGAGCTGCCGCTCCGCAGCCTCGACGACGCGGCGCAGCTGCCCATGGTCGCTCGTCAGACGGGATCGCTCTTCGGCCGTGAGCAACGGTGGCAGCAGGCGCTCTTCGTCGGCGAAGTGTTGCTGCAGCCTGTCGTGCCATTCGACGACCAGGGCGCGGATGGCAGCGAGTTGCAGCGGTGCTTCGCCACGGCCGACCCGCTTCAGGCCTATCGCTACGACAAGCGCGGAATGGTGATCGCGGGCGAAGGAGACCAGGCTGTCGTGTCGGCGCATGGCGGAGTGGTCACCGGTTGGTGGCACGTCAGGATACAACGCTGCGTGAGTTTGCTGGTCCCGGGTGGTGGGAACGCGATTCCTGATGGGATACCGGGACAGGTCACTGATGGGGATTGATTCGTGCCCGGGTACGGGCACTCACCCCTGCGGGGCGGCCTGCGGCCGTCCAAATTTGCTCTGCAAATTTGTCGAACCGTGGGGTTCTCACTCTGGGGAAAACTCACCGACGGGGATTGATTCGTGCCCGGGTACGGGCACTCACCCCTGCGGGGCGGCCTGCGGC
>CAYQAR010000058.1:0-19110 GCA_964415505.1 uncultured Chromatiaceae bacterium
GCATCCTGCTCCGCTGGCCCTCTACGCCCGCCGCGAGCGGCCCGGCAACAGCCGGTCGCGTTCTACTTCTTCCCGGCGTCGCGGCTGAAGCCGCTCCTACGGGAGGGGGAGCCTGCGAGTGGCGCGCGGAAGAAAGAGCGTGAGCAGTTCGTTGAGGAAGCGCAGGCCGAGCGCGGTGGGGCGGATCTCGCCGGCGCGCCGCTCGAGCAGGCCACGCCCGATCGCGGTGCCGAGGCCCGGTTCTGCTGCTGTCAGTGACGCGCCGGTACGCTCGGCGAGCAACTTCTCCGGAAAGCCGCGCGTCAGGCGCAACGCATTCATGAGGAACTCGAACACGCGCTCCGCGTCCGCGAGTTCACGCTGCTCGGCCACCGCCGCACCTGACCGCGCACGCCGCAGGTAGTCGGCCGGCGCGCGGGTGCGCGACTCGCGCACGATGCGCTCCGGGTAGCTCAGCTTGGCGTGTGCGCCAGCGCCGATGCCGAGGTAGTCGCCGAACCACCAGTAGTTGAGATTGTGCCGGCACTCCTCGTCCGGGCGCGACCAGGCGGACACCTCGTAGCGGACGAACCCCGCCCCGGCCAGTTCGCCGTGCACCACCGCCTCGATCGCCGCGGCCGCATCGTCGTCCGGCAATCCCGCGGGCGGGCGGCTCGCGAACACCGTATTCGGCTCGATGGTGAGCTGGTAGCAGGACAGGTGCCCGACCCCGCTGGCGAGCGCGGTACGCACGTCCGCCACCGCGGCTGCCGCATCCTGGCCCGGCAGCGCGTACATGAGGTCGAGGTTGACGCGCTCGAAGTGGCGCAACGCGAGTTCAACGCCGCGCTGCGCCTCGGCGCTGTCGTGCACGCGCCCGAGCGCGCGCAGCCGCGTGGAGTCGAAGCTCTGCACGCCGAGCGACAGGCGGGTGACGCCCGCCTCTCGATACGCCGCGAAGCGGGCGGCTTCGGCCGCACCGGGGTTGGCCTCGAGCGTGATCTCGGCGGCCGGGGCGAGCGGCAGGCGTGCGCGCACACCGGTGAGCAACCGCGCGATCGCCGCGCCGGAAAACAAGCTCGGCGTACCGCCACCGATGAACACGGATTGCAGCACGCGCCCCTGCGCAGCCGGCACGGCGGCATCGAGGTCGGCGAGCAGGGCGTCGACGTAGGCCGCTTCGGGAAACGGCCCGCGGACCTCGTGGGAATTGAAATCGCAGTACGGGCACTTGCGCAGGCACCAGGGCAGGTGCACGTACAGCGAGAGCGGGGGCAGGTGTGGCAGGCGCATGCCGGGCCATTGTAGGCCCGGCATGCGTGCCCGGATCAGTCCTCCTCGGCGAGGATCGTGGTGGCGTCGAGGCAGCCGTCGATGCCCTCGGCCCCGAAGATGGCTACCGCCTGGCCCGGCTCGAGATCGTCGAGCTCACCGCGGCTGCTGGAGAAACCGTCGTCGTCGTCGACCAGGAAGATGTCGGCCGTGGCGGCGTCGACGCAGCGGTCCAGAGTGCCATCGTTGACCAGGAGACTCTTCGCACCCTCGTCGACCGAAACGATCTCGCCCTCCAGGGTGGCGTCCTCCGGTGCTTCGGTCTCGCCGAGGATCACCAGCGGCGAGCGCAGCACGTCGTCCGCGCCGACCACCAGCACGCCGTCGGCAAGTGCCGCACGGCCGGTGAGGATGGCACCGAACCCGAGCTCGTCGCCAGCACGGTTGAAAACGCGACTGTGCTCGTAGAGCTGCACCGGCAGCGGGCCCTCGGTCTCAAGACCCTGGCCAGGCGCGACATCGAGACCGAAGCGGCTCGTGCCCATGTCGAAATCCGATGCCACCAAGCCGCGGACGCGCCGGAAGGTACCGAGAGGGCCCTCCTCGATCACGTACGCATCGAGCGCGAAGTGGTGGTTGTCCTCGTCAGTGTCATCATCGCCATCGTCGTCGTCGAGCGGGCGCAGCCGGCCGATGGCGGTGACCTGCTCGCCGACAGCGAGCCCGCCGAAGTCCTGCGGCTCGCCGTTGTCGGCGAAGATACCGGTATTCACATCGGCATCGACCGTGACGCAGCGGCGGTCGCTGTCGTCGTGGCGGTCGTCGTCGCCATCATCGTCATCGTCGTCGTCCCACTCGGAGGCGAACTTCGTCTGGCACAGGCGGAAAGCCTGTGCCGCGGCGTCGATGTCGACGATTTCGCCGTGGATGCGCGTCAGCCGCGCATCGGGCAGGCTCTCGGTACGGATGTCGACGAACACGACGGGTCGCACGATGAGCTTGCCGTTGCCGGTCTCGGTGATCTTCAGCGACTTCTCCATGTCGAAATCGAGCTCGATCACGATCACGTCGCCCGGTGCGAGCCGGAAGCTGCCGCGCGGGTTCAGGTCGATCTTGCCGTTGCCGACGAGCTGCGGTTTCACGCTCGTGACGATCGCCCCCGACTCGTCGCGATCGTTCAGCACCAGGTCGGCGAGTTGCAGGCGGATCTTGGAATAGCTGCCGGCCGGCACCGCATCGGACACCGCGAAGAGTTCCGAGAAGTCACCGAGCCGCAGCAGGTCGAGGGTTTCCTCACCCTCGAACAACGTCACCTGGCCCGGGCCGCCGATGAGCTTCACCGACGTGATGGTCGCCAGCGCCTCGTCCCAACGCCCAACCGGCGCATCGGTAACCAGCACACCCACCGTGGCAGTGCTGGCCTTGGTACCGCCGTCGACGGCATCGCCGCCGCCACCACCGCCACAGCCGCCGAGAAGCAGCGCACCGAGCAGGGCGGGCGCCGCGAAATACAGGTTACGCATGGTCGATATCCCTATCGCTATTGCGCAGAAGTGCTTGCCGGCAACCAGCGTAGCGCACACCTGTGCAGCCCGACCAGCCACGCGCCATGCCTTATGTCAAAATCACCAGCACTGCTGCACCACACCTCAACGGGACCCCACCCATGAACCTGCGCCTCGCCGTCCTGGTGCCACTGCTCGCGCTGGCCGTCGCCTGCGGCAGGCAGCCGCCGGCACCACCGCCGGTCCCGCCCGCGACCGCGCGCAGCGCAGCGGTCACCGCCCTCACCGAGCGGTACTTCGAGGACTACCTGGCACTCAACCCGGTCGCTGCCACCTTCATCGGCGACCACCGCTACGACGACCGGCTGCCGGCGGCAGATCACCGCGCACAGGCGCAGGCGCTCGAGCAGCGCTACCTCGACGAACTCGCCCGGATCGACCGCGCTGGCCTCGACCCTGCGGCGGCGCTCGATTACGCGGTGTTCGGGTACGGACGGCGTATCGCGGTCGAGAACTTCGCCTACCCCGGTGACCTGCTGCCGCTCGACCAGTTCAACAACAGCGCCAGCTTCTTCGCCCAACTCGGCTCGGGCGAGACGGTGCAGCCCTTCGCGACGACCGCCGACTACGACCGCTTCGCCGCACGCCTGCGCGCCTTCCCCGTCTGGGTCGACCACAGCATCGCAGCGATGCGCACCGGCATGGCGCGCGGCATCGTCCAGCCGCGCGTGGTCGTCGAGCGCATGATCCCGCAGCTCGCCGCGCAGCTCGCGACCGACCCCGAGGCCAGCATCTTCTGGCAGCCGCTCGGCCGCTTTCCGGAGGCGGTGCCTGCCGGCGAGCGCACGCGCCTCGTGGCGGTCTACCGCGAGCTGATCGGCACGCAGCTGCTGCCTGCCTACCGGCGGCTGCACGACTTCGTGCGCGACGAGTACCTGCCGCAGGCGCGCGCCAGCGTCGGCCTCGGCGACCTGCCGGATGGCGCGCGCTGGTACGCATATCTCGCGCGCGCGTACACCACCACCGACATGTCCGTGGCGGAGATCCACCAGACCGGCCTGCGCGAGGTCGAGCGCCTCGACGGGGAGATCGCCCGGGTCATGCAGCGCATCGGCTTTCGCGGCGATGTCGCCGCCCTCGCCGCGGCGCTGCGCACAGACCAGCGTTTCCACTTCCGCACCGCGGCGGAGCTCCTCGACGCCTACCGCAGGCAGCTCGGGCGGGCGACAGCGGCCACACCGCGCCTGTTCAGCCTGCTGCCGAAGGCGGCGCTCGAAGTCCGCCCGGTCGAGCCGTTCCGCGAACAGGCAGCCGCCACCGCCGAGTACTACCAGCCCTCCGCCGACGGCACGCGGCCGGGCGTCTTCTACGTGAACACCTACGACCTGGCCTCGCGGCCCGCCTACGAGGTCGAGACCATCTTCCTGCACGAGGCGATCCCGGGCCACCACTTCCAGGTCGCGCTCGCCATCGAGAACCCGGCGATTCCGCGCTACCGCCGCTTCGGCAGCGACGACCCGCTGGAGCGCAGCCCCGACATCACCACCGCCTACGTCGAGGGCTGGGGCCTGTATGCGGAAAGCCTCGGCGACGAACTCGGCTTCTACACCGACCCGTACCAGAAGCTCGGCAACCTGTTCGCCGAGTCCTGGCGCGCGGTGCGTCTCGTGGTCGACACCGGCATGCACGCGCAGGGCTGGACGCGCGAGCAGGCGATTGACTACATGCTCGCGCACACCGCCGCCGGCCAGACGGACGCCACGGCCGAGATCGAGCGCTACATCGCCTGGCCTGGCCAGGCACTCGCCTACAAGATCGGCCAGATGAAGTTCCGCGAGCTGCGCACGCGTGCCGAGCGCGCACTCGGCGCACGCTTCGACGTGCGCGAGTTCCACGCGCGCGTGCTCGTCGACGGTGCCCTGCCGCTCGCGGTGCTCGAGACGGGGATCGACGCCTGGATCCGGGAACGGGTAGCCACCTCACCGGCCACACCTTGAACTGCGTCGTTGCACACATCGTGCCGGTCGGCTACAAGACGCGCTGAATCGCCGCAGGGCAGCCGCCGGCCATCATGCAACTCGACTGGATCACCGCCTTCGTCCTCGGCATCGTCGAGGGCCTGACCGAGTTCCTGCCCGTGTCGAGCACCGGCCACCTGATCCTCGCCGGTGCGCTGCTCGACTATCATGGTGCCCAGGCAGTGGCCGTGGAGATAGTGATCCAGGGCGCAGCCATCCTCGCCGTGTGCTGGGAGTACCGGCAGATGCTCACCCGCACCGCGCTCACCTTCGCGCACGAGCCGGCCTCGCGCCGCTTCATGCTGAACCTGCTGCTCGGCTTCCTGCCGCTCGCGCTGCTTGGCCTGGCGTTCAAGGACGAGATTGAGCATTACCTGTTCCGCCCGGTGCCGGTGGCAATTGCACTGGTGGTCGGCGGCGTGCTGATCCTGCTGGTCGACCGGCGCGAGGAGCGGGCAACCCTGCGCTTTGCCGACGACGTGCGCCCCGCGCTCGCGCTGCGCCTCGGCCTGTGGCAGGCGCTGGCGCTGATCCCGGGCACCTCGCGCGCCGCGGCGACGATCATCGGCGGCGTGAGCATGGGCATGTCGCGGCGGCTCGCGACCGAGTACTCGTTCTTCCTCGCCATCCCGACCCTGCTCGCCGCAACCGCCTACAAACTGGTCGAGAGCTTCGACCTGCTGACCGGCGATGCGCTCGGCCCGTTGCTGCTGAGCGCCGCGTTTTCCTTCATCACGGCGCTCCTCGCGGTGCGTGGCTTCATCCGCTACGTCAGTTCCCACAGCTTCGCGGCGTTCGCCTGGTACCGCATCGTGTTCGGCACCCTCGTGCTCGGCGCCGTCGCCCTGGGATTCGACCTGGGCGCCTGAGCGTCGCCATGGCCACCGCCGAAGTCACCGTCATCATCCCGACCACCGCCGAGGAACGGCGCCGGGTACAGCTCGAGCGGGCCATCGCGAGCGCGGGCCAGGGCGCCGGCGCCGCCAGCCGCGTGCTGGTCGTGATCAACGGCCCACGCTGCTCGCCCGCACTGGTCAGCGCCCTGAAGGCACGCACCGACATCGACCACCTGCAGCTTCCCGAAGCAGGGCTGCCGCAGGCGATCCGCGCCGGGCGCGCCGCGGTGCGCACCCCGTTCTTCTCCTTCCTCGACGACGACGACGAATACCTCGACGATGCGCTCGCGACACGTCTCGCGCCGCTGCACGCCGACCCGGGACTCGGTTTCGTCGTCACTGCCGGCTGGCGCAGGACGCCACAGGGCGACGCACCGATGCTGGCACTGCCGGGTGCGGCCATCGAGGCCGACCCGCTCGGTACGCTCGTCGCGGACAACTGGCTCGCTTCCTGCGGCGGCACCTTTCGCAGCAGTGCGGTCCCACCCGCAGACTTTGCCGCCATGCCCACCTACCTCGAGTGGACCTGGCTCGCCCTGCGGCTCGCCGCGCGGCTGCGCCTGCGCGTCCTCGATACACCGACGTACCGCATCCACGACATGGCTGGCAGCCTGTCGAAGTCGCCCGCCTACACCTACGGCACGGTCCCGGCGCTCGAGGCGATCCTCGAACTCGGGCTTCCCGCCCGCATCAATCGCAGGCTGCGCTACAAGCTCGGCAGCGCCCACCACGCGTGCTCGACACTCGCTCTCGAGCAGGGTCAGCTGAAGCCGGCCTGGCACCATCACCTGCGCAGCCTCGCGCTACCCGGACGGCTGCGTTACCTCAGCTACACGCGTCACCTGCTGCGGCGCTAGCCGGCCGCCCGGCCACAACCCGCTAACGCGCGGGCTGTGCCGCCAGGTCGGTGCCCGCGCAGCGCAGCCGCGGCAGTTCGGCTTCGTTGCCGAAATCCCAGGCCACGTTGTCCGGCCGTTGCTCGCCGGCCGTGACGGCACCGTCGGCATCGGCGTCGCAGTAGTAGGCGGCCGGGTCCAGTGCCCCCGTTCCCGCGGCGTGACCCGGCAGCCAGCCGGTGCTGCCACCGGCGAGTACACGCAGGGCCTGTGCGGTCTTGCCGTAAGCCTCGAGGGTATTGGTCTCACCCGCGTCGACGCGGTTGTTGTCGGCACCCTCCGCGGCAGCGTCGTCGTTGCCGGCGCCGAAGACCCGGTCGGTCCCGCGCCGGTCCCAGTAGCTCGCGGCGAGCGTCCCACCGGAGTTGTCGCCGACCAGGCCACCCAGCCTGGCCTTGCCACGCACGGCACCGGTCGCGTAGCTCGCGCGGATGCTGCCGCCGTTGCTGCCGACCAGGCCACCGACGCTGCGTACGCCGCGCACGTCGCCGCGCGCGTAACTGTTGCGCACCTGGCTTCGCGTGTTGACGCCGACCAGGCCGCCGGCGCCGGTGCCGCTCGCCTCGACAGCGGCGGTGGCATAGCTCTCGCCGACCGTCGCAGCCGTGCCGATGCCGACCAGTCCGCCCACGCCGTCGCGGCCGCGCACGCGACCCGTGGCGCCGCTCGATACCACGGTGCCGGAAGTGCTGCGGCCGGCCAGGCCGCCGACGCCGTCGCGCCCGGTCACTCGCGTACCGGCACCGGCGCGCGCGACGCTGCCGCGCACCTCGCCGACCAGGCCGCCGACCGCATCGCTGCCGGCAACCTCGCCGTCCGCTGCGCAGCCGAGCAGCCGGCCTGTGTGGCGCCCGACCAGTGCCCCGACGGCATGCCTGCCGGTGACGCGCACGTTCGCACGGCAATCAGCCACCAGCCCGAAGTTCGCCCCCACCAGCGCGCCGACGTCGTCGCGGCCGGTCACCTCGGCCTTCTCCAGCACCACACCGCGCACACTGCCGGCGCGTGCGAGCACGCCGAACAGGCCGACGCCGTCTTCTTCCGGGCGCGCGATGCGCAGCCGGCGGATGACGTGCCCGTGGCCTTCGAGGCTGCCGGCGAAGCCGAACTCCTCGCCCGCCAGCAGGCAGTCGCCCTGCGGGCCGCAGTCACCGACTGGCTGGAACTGTGCGAGCGGCTCGGCATCGAGGTCGCGTGCGAGTTCATAGCGACGTGCCGCGCGTGCCGCCCAGTCGAGCCCGCTGGCGTTGCCGGCGCCGCTGCCGAGCGTGCGGATCGCCTGCAGCTGGCGGATGTCGCAGATCTCGTACCAGCCGTCGCCATCGGCATCGCGCACGAACTCGCTGGCGTCGGCCGGCGCGGCGTCCCAGCGGTCGGGCAGGCCGTCGCGGTCGAAATCCTGCGCCGGCGGCAGGTTCGGGTTGTCGACGGGGCAGCCGGCGCGCTCGTCCTCGCGCGTCGGTGGTCCGCCGGCCGCCGCGCTCCCGACTGCAGCGGCAGCGGGAGCCTGCGCAGACGCCGGGTTCGTCGGGCGGGCGCTTCGCGCCGCGGCCTGGGGCGGCGCGGGCGTCGCCTGGCGTGGCGCGCTGCGCGATGCAGGCCCGGCGGCGAGCCTGCGCTGGGTCGCGTACCACGCCGCCACGTCCTCGATCTGCTGGTCGGTCAGCGCGCGCACGGCATCGCCCATCGCGACATCGGAGCGCTGCCCTGCCTGATAGGCGCGCAGGGAATTGGCGAGATAGACCGCGTGCTGGCCCGCGAGGATGGGCGTCGCCGCGTCAGCGCTGATACCGTCGAACCCGTGGCACGGCGCGCACACGGCCGCGACGTCGCGCCCGCGTGCCGCATCGCCCGCTGCCTGCGCGCACAGCACCGGCACCGCGAACATGACGACGACGAACCCGAAACGACCCATGCACTCCCCCGCGACCAGCCCCCAGCGAGCGCGAGTCTAGCGCGATTGCCCCCCGCCCCGTCGCAGGAGCGGCTTCAGCCGCGATTCCCCGGTCGGCCTCGTATCACTGCTGTTGCCGGGCTGCTCGCAACGGGATGCTCGCTGCGGCCATCCATGGCCTGCGCTCGCTCGTCTCGGGCTGGCGCTCCGCGTCCTGCTCCGCTGGCCCTCTACGCCCGCCGCGGGCGGCCCGGCAACAGCCGGTCCGATGTTTCTTGACTTCCTGTGGGAGCGACGCCAGTCGCGACTCTTCCGGTCGGGGCTGGCGCCCCTCCCACAGCAGACTCGCCCGGCCTGCAGGAGCGGTGCGAGCCGCGACTGTCCCTTGTCAGCTGCCGCGGCGGGCAGCGGCGAGCAGGGCTTCGCAGCTGGCGCGCCGCTCGGGGTCGTTGCCGGCGACGGCGAGGCCGCGCTGCGCCATGTTCTGCGCCTGCGCGCGGTCACCCTGCTGCAGCTTCACGCGGCCGAGTTCGCACCACAGCTCGGCGTCCCGCGGGTTGATGCGCAGCGCCCGCTCGAGCGACGAGGTCGCGAGCGCGAGATTGCCGGCTGCTGCCTGGGCACGCCCCTGCTCGAGGAGCGCAGCCGTCGCCCCGCTCGACGGCGGCGGTGGTGGTGGGGGCGGGATCGGCGCCGGTGGCGGCGGCTCGGGCACGGGCACCGGGATCTCCGGGACGCTGCCCGGTGCGGGCGGCGGCGGTGGTGCGGGCGGCAGCGCTACGGGTCGCGCCGGCGGCGGCTCGTAGACCGGCACCGTACAGCCGGCCACGAGCAGCACCAGCGCCAGGATGCCGATCAGCGGACGAAGTCGCGCAACCATTGCAGCGGGTTCTCCAGGAGCGCCTCGCCGCCCGGGCAACCTGGCAGCAGCGGCACCGCGGTGCCCACGGGCACCGGGACCTGCACCAGGTCGCCGCAGCCAGGCACGGCGCCGAGGCCGGTAGCATAGTCGATGCCGAGCATGACCAGCCCCTCGGGTGGCGGCACCTCGAAGGAGACGAGCGGCGTGCGTGCGAGCAGGTCACCCCACACCGACATCGCGCCACTCGCGCCGGTGAGCCCGGTCGGCTGGTTGTCGTCGTAGCCGAGCCACACCACGGCGAGCAGGTCCTGCGAGAAGCCGGCGAACCAGCTGTCGCGCAGATCGTTGGAAGTACCGGTCTTGCCGGCGACGACGACCCCGGCCGGCAGGCGGCTGCGCGCGGCGCGCCCGGTACCGCGCTGCATGACCTGCACCAGGGCCTGGTCGAGCTGGTAGACCGCGGCCGGATCGGCCGCCTGTTCAGTCTGCAGCGGGAACTGGGTGAGCGGTTCGCCGTCGGGTCCCTGCACGGAGCGCACGGCGCGCAGCGGCGTGCGAAAGCCACCGCTCGCCAGCGTGCCGTAGAGCTGCGCCACCTCGAGCGGGGCGAGGTCGAGTGCACCGAGCAGCAGCGACGGGTTCGCCGCGATCTCGCCCTCGACACCAAGCTTGCGCAGCAGCTTGACCACGCGCGGCACACCGATCTCCATGCCGAGGCGCACCGTCGCCTGGTTCAGAGAGTCGGCGAGCGCGCGCACCAGCGGCACTTCGCCGTGGGCCACACCGTCGTAGTTCTGCGGGCTCCAGCTGCGCCCGCGCGACAGCTTGACCTCGATCGGTGCATCGTCGATGCGCGTGGCGAGCGTGCGCCCCTCCTCTAGCGCGGCCAGGTAAACCACCGGCTTGGCCAGCGAGCCGATCGGCCGGCGCGCGTCGAGCGCGCGGTTGTAGCCCTCGAAGCCGGCGCGCCGCCCGCCGACCACCGCCAGCACCTCGGCCGTCTGCGGATTGACCACCACGGCTGCGCCCTCGAGCGGCGGCTTCTTCGGCCGCTGCAGCCGCTTCACGCCGTCGGCGAGCGCCTGCTCGGCCCGCGACTGCAGCATCGGATCGAGGCTGGTGAAGATGCGCAGGCCCGCCGTGGTCAGGTCGTCGTGGCGGTAACTCGCGGCGAGCTCGCGGTTGACGAGCGCGAGGAATGCCGGGAAATACGTCGCACCGCTGCTGCGCTCGAGCGCCAGCGTCAGCGGGCGCCCGGCAGCCTTCTTCGCCTCCCCCTCGCTCACCACACCCTCCGCGGCGAGCAGGCGCAGCACCAGGTTGCGCCGCTCCAGCACCCGCTGCGGATGGCGGCGCGGATCGTAGTACGACGGCCCGCGCACCACGGCCACCAGCGTGGCGATCTCGTGCAGCTGCAGTTCGGCGAGCGGCTTGCCGAAGTAGAACTGGCTCGCCAGGCCGAAACCGTGGATGGCGCGGCTGCCGTCCTGGCCGAGGTAGATCTCGTTGACGTAGGCGTTGAGGATGTCCGCCTTCTCGTAGTGCAGCTCGAGCAGCAGCGCCATCAGCGCCTCGCGCAGCTTGCGCGTCAGCGTGCGCTCGTTGCTGAGGAAGTAGCTGCGCACCAGCTGCTGGGTGAGCGTGCTCGCGCCCTGGCGCACCGCGCCCGAGGTGATGTTGACGAAGGTGGCGCGCGCGATCCCCACCACGTCGATACCCGGGTGCTCCTCGAAGCGGCGATCCTCGACGACCTTGAGCGCCGCCGGGATGAGCGGCGGCACCGCTTCGGGACCGAGCACGATGCGGTCCTCGCCATCGGCGGGGAACACGCTGCCGATGAGCAGCGGATCGAGCCGCACCAGTGGCAGCGGCCCGCCGTCGGGCTGGCGCAGGCCGACCACCGCAGCGCCCGAGAACGCCACCGCGGCGCGCTGCGCCGCCTGCTTGCCGTCCCAGAAGTCGAACGGCCGCGTGACGAGTTCGACCCGCCCGCCGGAGCGCTGGAAGCTGCCCGGCTGCGTCGGCCGCGCGACGTTGCGGTAGCCGAGGCGCTTCAGCTCGGCGACCAGACCGTCGGCAGACAGCGGCAGGCCCGCGTAGATCTCGAGCGGACGCGCGTAGACGTGGGCCGGCAGGTCCCAGCGCCGGCCGTCGAAGCGGCCGACGACGAGACGGTCGAGATAGACGAGGTAGGCGGCGAAACCCACCGCCACCAGCGCGAGCGGGATCCACACCACGCGCAGGCGCAGCAGCCGCCACAGGCCGCGCAGCATCGCTGCCACGCCCCGGCCGAGGCGCGCGAGCCAGGAGCCGCGCCGGGCGCCGTTGCGCTTAGCCATCCCGTCGGGTGAGCCGCATTGGGTCGATCACCAGCCGGCCATCGCAGCGACGGGACGGCGCACCTCGGCGCCCGCACAACGGGACGCTCGCTGCGCACATCCCTGTGCTCCGCTCGCTCGTCTCGGGCTGGCGCTTCGCATCCTGCTCCGCTGGCCCTCTACGCCCGCTGCCCGGGCGCCGAAGCGTGCCGTCCATTGCGGGGCCTGCCAGATCCACGGGCTGCCGGCCGGATCCGGAGCGGACCACCGACTGCCCGGAGCAAGGCGTGCCGAAGTTGATGACTGGCATGGCGGATATGGGTTCCGGCCGGCGCAGCGCGCGACCGGCGCACCCCGCGGTACAACCGACCGCAGCGGCGCGGTTTGCCCATCATAACCGCTGGGCGCAGTGCCCGCCGCAAGAGCGCCTGCCATCGCCGGGATGTCGCGGCTGAAGTTGCTCCTACGGAAAGAAGAGACACGAGACCGCAGTCTGCAGACGATGGCGAGGCTGTTGCCGGACCGCTCGCGGCGGGCGTAGAGGGCCAGCGGAGCAGGATGCGAAGCGCCAGCCCGAGACGAGCGAGCGCAGGCCAGGGATGGCCGCAGCGAGCGTCCCGCTGCGGGCGGTCCGGCAACAGCCGTGGTGCCAGGCCCGAAGAAGATCGCGGCTGAAGCTCCTACGAGGAGAGTACCGCGTCGGGGATTGCGCCCCGCCCGCAGGTGCGGAAGCGCGACCTGGGTCGTGCCATGCGGTCGACGGTGCGGTATAGGATGGGATGTCGGTGGACCACCCAGGATGGGCCATGGACGGCGTTTCACACTGCAGCGCACCGGATCGCGCACGCCGGGCTTCGATGCTCGCGGCGCTGCTCGTCGTGCACGGCGCCTGGGCGCAGGACGACACGGTACCGGCCGGTGCGACACCGGATGCAGCGACAGATCCGGCACCGGCGGGCGCAGTGCCGGAAACCGCAGCGGGACCAGCACCGGCGAGCACGATGCCGGACACCGTGACCGACCCGGCGCCTGCACAGCCCGCAGGGCCGCCGGCGCCCGCGACGAGCCCGACGCCACCGGAAACGCCGGCCGAGTACCAGTGCGCCGAGCCGGGCTCCGACCAGAGCGCACTGGTCGACAAGGTGCAACGCGGCGTCTACGTCAGCGTCTGCGGCACGGCGCGCTGGTTCGATGGCCTGTTCGGCACGCGCCGCTTCGACCAGGACTCCGACGAGACTTTCGGGCGGCTCGGCATCGGCGAATACTGGGACGACCGCAACGGCTTCGACGAGAAGGTCAAGCTGCGCGTGCGCGTCGCGCTGCCGACCGCCGAACGACGCCTGAAGCTGCTGATTGGCCGCGTCGACGAGCAGGAGGTCGATGGCGACTCGCAGAGCCAGGCGGGCACCAGCCTGCCATCGAGCTTCGGCGAGGTGCGCGACGAGTCCTGGCTGCTCGGCCTTGGTTACTCCAAGCAGGGCGAACTCTCCAACGGCTTCGACTTCGGCGCCGGCGTGCGCCTGCGCACGCCCGTCGACCCGTACACCAAGGGCACCTACCGGCACACTTTCGTATTCGGCGACGACATGGCGCTGCGCGCGCGCCAGACCGTGTTCTGGCGCGACAGCCGCGGCTGGGGCGAGATCACCGAACTCACCTTCGACAAGCTGCTCACCGAGAGGCTGCTACTGCGCTGGGACAACGGCGCCACGCTCGCCGAGGACGTCGAGCGGCTGGAGTGGTACTCGGGGGTCACCACGTTCCAGAGTCTCGGCGACCGCAGCGGCCTCGCCTACACGACCTTCGTCAACGGCGTGGTCAACACCGACGTGCCGGTGCGCAACTACGGCCTGGAACTGCGTTTCCGGCGCAGCGTATGGCGCCGCTGGCTGTTCCTCGAGCTGCGCAGCAGCCTCACCTGGCCGAAGGATTACCCGGACGAGGAACGCGACGCCAATCCGGGCGCCGGGATCGGCTTCGAGATGTACTTCGGGCCGGTACCCGAGCTGCAGATGCGCTGACTCGGCAAGCCGGCGCCGGCCGGCTATCCTAGCCGGGTCAACCACCCCTGCCCGTCACCGGACACCTGACCATGCGCTTCACCGGCACCGATGCCTACGTCGCCACCGAGGACCTGATGATGGCGGTCAACGCCGCGCTGGTGCTCGAGCGGCCCCTGCTGATCAAAGGCGAGCCGGGCACCGGCAAGACCATGCTCGCCGTGGAGGTGGCGCGCGCCCTCGGCCGGCCGCTGCTGCAGTGGCATGTGAAGTCGACCTCCAAGGCGCAGCAGGGGCTGTACGAGTACGACGCCGTGGCGCGGCTGCGCGACTCGCAGCTCGGCGACGCGCGGGTGGCGGACATCGCGCATTACATCCGGCGCGGGCCGCTGTGGGAGGCATTCGAGTCGCCGGTGCCGGCAGTGCTGCTGATCGACGAGGTCGACAAGGCCGACATCGAGTTCCCGAACGACCTGCTGCGCGAGCTCGACCGCATGGAGTTCTTCGTCTACGAGACCGGGCAGCTGGTGCGCGCGCAGCACCGTCCGGCGATCATCATCACCAGCAACAACGAGAAGGAGCTGCCCGACGCCTTCCTGCGCCGCTGCTTCTTCCACTACATCCGCTTCCCGGACCGCGAGACCATGGCGCGCATCGTCGCCATGCACCACCCGGGCATCAAGCAGCGCCTGATGCAGCAGGCGCTGAACGCCTTCTTCGCCATCCGTGAGGTGCCGGGGCTGAAGAAGAAGCCCTCCACCTCGGAACTGCTCGACTGGCTGAAGCTGCTCGCCGCCGAGGACATCCCGCCCGAGGCGTTGCACAACCCGGACAAGGGCAGTTTCATCCCGCCGCTGCACGGTGCGCTGCTCAAGAACGAGCAGGACGTGCACCTGTTCGAGCGCCTGGTGTTCCTGTCGCGGCGCGATGCTTGACGAATTCTTCCTGCAGCTGCGCGCCGGCGGCGTGCCGGCGACGATCCGCGAATACCTGGTGCTGCTCGAGGCGCTCGACCGCGGCGTGGCTGACTACCGCGTCGAGAACTTCTACCACCTCGCACGCGCCACGCTGGTCAAGGACGAGGGCCACTACGACCGCTTCGACCGCGTGTTCGCCGCCTACTTCCGTGGCGTCGCGCAGTTGCCGGCGGATCTCGTCGCGAGCCTGCCCGAGGAGTGGCTGCGCCGGCTCGCGGAACTGAACCTCAGCGAGGCCGACAAGGCGGCGATCGAGGCGCTCGGCGGCTGGGAGAAGCTCATGGAAACCCTGCGCCAGCGGCTCGCCGAGCAGCGCGAACGCCACCAGGGTGGCAACAAGTGGATCGGCACTGCGGGCACCTCGCCCTTCGGCGCCTACGGCTACAACCCCGAGGGCGTGCGCATCGGCCAGCACGAGTCGCGCCACCGCCGCGCGGTGAAGGTCTGGGACCGGCGCGAGTTCCGCGACCTCGACGGTGCCGAGGAACTAGGCCCGCGCAGCCTCAAGCTCGCGCTGCGCCGGCTGCGGCGCTTCGCGCGCGAGGGTGCAGCCGAGGAACTCGACCTCGATGGCACCATCGGGGCCACCGCGCGCAACGCCGGCTGGCTCGACCTGCGGCTGCGTCCGGAACGGCACAACGCCGTCAAGGTGCTGCTGTTCCTCGACGTCGGCGGCTCGATGGACGACCACGTGCGCACCTGCGAGGCGCTGTTCGCCGCCGCGCGCGCCGAGTTCAAGCACCTCGAGCACTACTACTTCCACAACTTCCTCTACGAGAGCGTGTGGCGCGAGAACCGCCGCCGCCACACCGACCGTTACCCGGTACCTGCGCTCATGCACCGCTTCGCGCAGGACTACAAGGTGATCTTCGTCGGCGACGCCACCATGAGTCCCTACGAAATCCTGCACGCCGGCGGCGCGCTCGAGTACCACAACGAGGAAGCCGGTGCCGTGTGGCTGCAGCGCATGCTCGACACCTGGCCGCACAGCGTGTGGCTGAACCCGCAGCCGGAAGAACGCTGGGATGTGCACACCTCGATCCGCCTCACCCGCGAGCTCATGGACGAGCGCATGTACCCGCTCACCCTCGACGGCCTCGACCGCGCCATGCGGGCGCTCGCGCGGTAGGGAGGAGGGAAATATTCGCGGCTTCAGCCGCGAATATTCTTTCAACCGCCCCCGGGGAACCCTCCCCCGCTGTCAACGCCAACCCCGTCACCGCGTTCTTGCCTCCGACACGCCATCATTCCCCTGCACCGGAGGTCCCGTCTTATGTCCACCCGCCACACCCGTTCCACCCTCACGCTCGCCGCCGCCCTTCTGGTCGGCCTCGCGGGCACCGTGCCGGCGACCGCACTGGCAGACCGCCCTGCACACCGGCCGAAGCCCACGCAGGCGGCGCCACAGCAGCGGCCGCGCTGGGAAAGCAAGCACGTCGAGCACCAGAAGACCGACGACGGCTATCGTCGCGACACGACCTGGACCGGCAATGACGGCAGGACCGCAACCCGCAACGAGACCGTGGCGCGCGACCCGGATGCCGGCACCCGCACGCGCGACGTCACCACGACCGGACCGGGCGGCAAGACCGCGACGACCCACGACGTCGTCACCCGCACCGACGACGGCCACACGCGCTCGACCGTGCACACCGGCCCGAACGGCAACTCCGCGACGCGCGACGCCACCGTCGTGGTCGACAAGGACGCCGGTACCCGCGAGCGCGATGTCACCTGGACCGGCCCGCAGGGCCAGACGCGCAGCGTCGACGACACGACCACGCGCACCGAGGACGGCTACACGCGCGAAACCACGACCACCGGCCCGCAGGGCAACACCACGACCCGCAGCGTGACGGCCACCCGCGATGAAGCCACCGGCACCTGGACGAAGGACGTGACGATCGACCGCGACGGCAGCGACTGAGCGCGACCACGCGCAGTCCTGTGGGAGCGACGCCAGTCGCGACTCCCCGGTCGGGGCTGGCGCCCCTCCCACAGGAGCCCCCCGCAATTCTGTGGGAGCGACGCCAGTCGCGACTGTTCCGGTCGGGGCTCGCGCCCCTCCCACAGCCAGCACCTCCGGCAATTCTGTGGGAGCGACGCCAGTCGCGACTGTTCAGGTCAGGTCTTGCGCCGCTGCAACGTGGACGACACCCGCGCCGGTGCGCATCATGGGCACCCGCCAACCGGCCAAGGAAGCGCCCCGATGCCACCCCGCAAGGTCCAGCAGCGCTTGGAACCCACGCTGACACCGCTCGCGCCCGCGGCAGCGGCTGCCAGCGCCGACGCGGGCGATGCAGCCCGCGCCGAGGTGATCGCCGTCATCCACGCCACCGCCGACGCCTGGAACTCGCAGGAGTTCGCGCGCGTGCTCGAGCTCTGGGACCCGGCAGAACCCGTGCCGTTCTACCTCGCCGAGGAACAGGACGACTGGCTCATCGGCTGGGACCGGCTGCGCGCCTACCTCGCCCCCGCGCAGCCGAGCCCCGCGGTGCAGGGCATCCGCGAGGAGATGCGCGACATCCACGTGAAGTTCCCGGCGCCCGGACTCGCGCTCGCGGCCTGGTGGATGCACTTCGAGATGAAGATCATCGGCCGGCGCCCGATCGGGGAGGACGTGCGCGTGAGCGCGCTCCTGCGCCGCACGGCCGCCGGCTGGCGCTATATCCACTGGGCCGAGTCGCCGCTGACCGCGCCGATGTACCTGGCGAAGCTCATGGAGCGCAACGTCGACCAGGCGAAGTTCCAGCCCTGCCACGAGCGCTCGATGCAGCGCTGGCGCAAGCGCTGAGCGCGGCGCCTGCAGGTCGGGGCTTGCGCCCCTCCTACAGGGGACATCCCCGCCACCCGGTGGGAGCGACGCCAGTCGCGACTCCTCATCCAGCTTGGTGCCCCGTCTGTTGCCCGGCCACCGACGACGGGCGTAGAGGGCCAGCGGAGCAGGAGGCGTAGCGCCAGCCCGAGACGAGCGAGCGCAGGCCATGGATGGCCGGAGCGAGCGTCCCGTCGCCGGTGGCCGGGCGACAGACGGGGTTTCAGGCCCCAAGGACGATCGCGGCTGAAGCCGCTCCTACGGGGAGGGGGGAGGCCGCGAGTGTCATGCCCTGCGGCGCGATGACGCAGGGTGCGGCCGGCAACGGCGGGCGCTGGCGTGGCAGACTTGGCGGCTACGCTACATAACGATCTCCCGAGGCTCACCATGCTCCTCCCCCGCTCCCTGGCCGGGCGTGCCCGCGCCATCGCCGTCGACCTCGTCCTCGCGCTGTCCGGCCTGGCCATGGCCGGTACCGCAGCCGCCGCCGACTGGCCGGACTACCAGTTGCGCGCGACCATCGACCCGGCGGCGCACCGGCTGCAGGTGAACGCCGAGGTCGAGTTGCCGACAGCGCTCGCGGGGCAGGCGATCGAGGTCGTACTGGGCGGGAACTTCACCCTCACGGCAAGTAACCCGGCGGCGACGAAGCTGCCGGCACAGGCCGGCGACGAGGCGTTCTCCGGCATCAACGGCACCAGCGCGGCGATGGCGCGCCGGCGCGGCGTGGCGCGCTACCGGCTGGCGCTGCCGGCCGGCACGGCGAAGTTCCGGCTCGAGTACGCGGGCCTCGTCGACATGCAGCCCGAGGTCAGCCCCGAGGAATACGCGCGCAGCTTCTCCGAGACCCCCGGCATCGTCGACCCCAAGGGCGTGTACCTCGCCGGCTCGACACTGTGGTATCCGCAGCTCACCGGCCAGCAGGCCACGGAGCTCATCACCTACACGCTCAGCGTGAACACGCCCGCGGGCTGGCACCTGATCGCCCCGGGCGACGGCGATTCCGGCGGCGCGGACGGTGAGGCGCACTGGCACTCGCCCGCACCGGTCGACGAGATCTCGCTCTCCGGCGGCCCGCTCACGCCCTACACCGCGCCGGCCGGCCGCATCGAGGCGCAGGTGTACCTGCGCCAGCCCGATACCGCGCTGGCGGCGAAGTACCTCGACGCCACCAGCCGCTACCTGCGCATGTACGAGGCCCTCCTCGGGCCCTATCCGTACCAGAAATTCGCGCTGGTCGAGAACTTCTGGGAAACCGGCTACGGCATGCCCTCCTACACGCTGCTCGGGCCGCAGATCATCCGCTTCCCGTTCATCCTCAACTCCTCCTACCCGCACGAGATCCTGCACAACTGGTGGGGCAACTCGGTCTACGTCGACTACGCCACCGGCAACTGGTGCGAGGGCCTGACCGCCTACCTCGCCGACCACCTGCTGAAGGAAGTCGAGGGCGGCGGCGCCGAGTACCGCCGCGACGTGTTGAAGAAATACCGCGACTACGCTGCCACCAGCGGCGATTTCCCGCTGCGCGAGTTCCGCTCGCGCCACAGCGCCGCCACCGAAGCGGTGGGTTACGGCAAGACGCTGATGGGCTTCCACATGCTGCGCCTGCAGCTCGGCGACGACGCCTTCCGCAAGGCGCTGGCGCGCTTCTACCGCGAGTACCGCGGCAAGCGCG
>CAYQAR010000059.1:0-18365 GCA_964415505.1 uncultured Chromatiaceae bacterium
TGCCAGCTCTACCAGCGCAGCGCCGACGTGTTCCTCGGCGTGCCGTTCAACATCGCCTCCTACGCACTGCTCACGCACATGGTGGCGCAGCAGGTCGGGCTCGAGCCCGGCGAGTTCATCTGGACCGGCGGCGACTGCCACCTCTATCTCAACCACCTCGAACAGGCGGACGAGCAACTCCGGCGCGAGCCGCTGCCCCTGCCGCAGCTCGTGCTGCGGCAGCGGCCGCCGTCGATCTCGGACTACCGGTTCGAGGACTTTGCCTTCGAGGGCTACCAGAGTCACCCGGCGATCCGCGCACCGGTTGCGGTCTGAGCGCGTCCGGGCCGAGCTCACTCCTGCGGGGGCTGGCGCTCGGTCCGCGCCGGAACCGTGTAGACCCGGGCCGGGCCATCGAGGCGCACGGCAGTCAGCGTGCGCCCCCACACGCAGCCGGTATCGAGGCCGAGCAGGTTCGCCCGCTGCAGGAAGCCCAGCGCCGACCAGTGCCCGAAGACGATGCGCACTGCCTGCGAGGCGCGTCCCGGGATCTCGAACCACGGCAGGAGGCCAGGGCCCTGCGAGCCGGGTGGGCCATTGTCGGCGAAATCGAGCCTGCCGTCGGCGTGGCAATAGCGGATGCGCGTGAGGCAATTGACGATGAAACGCAGCCGTGCCGTACCGGTGAGCTGGTTCGACCAGGCCGCCGGCTCGTCACCGTACATCTCGCGCAGGAAGTCGACGCCGGTGTCGGAGCGCAGCGTGCGTTCGGCTTCACGGGCCAGCTTGATGGTGAACAGCGGGTCCCAGTCGCGCGCCACGCCGGCGTGAACCATGAGGGTGTTGAGGTCGGGTCGGTAGTGGGCGAGCGGGCGGTGGCGCAGCCAGTCGAGCAGTTCGTCGCGGTCGGGAGCCGTCAGCACGGCGTGCAGGTCCTCGCGCCGGGCGCGCGACCGGCCCGTCAGGCCGAGCGCCAGCAGGTGCAGGTCGTGGTTGCCGAGCACGACGACGGCCGCGCGCCCGAGTGACTTCACCAGCCGCAATACCTCGAGCGAGCGTGGCCCACGGTTGACGAGGTCGCCGACGAACCAGAGTTCGTCGCTGAGCGGATTGGGCCTCAGGACATCGAGCAGCCGGGCGAGCTCGTCGTAGCAGCCCTGCACGTCACCGATGGCGTAGACGGCCATCCGCGCGCGGCCGGCTCAGTGAAGGATGCCCGGGACCGCGAGCCGGAACGCCGGGATGGAGGCGGGGAAGGCGGTACCGTCCTCGGTGACCATGCCGTAGCTGCCTTCCATGCAACCGACGGGAGTCTCGATCACCGCACCGCTCGAATAGCGGTGGGCGCCCCCCGGTGCGATGCACGGCTGCTCGCCGACGACGCCGTCGCCGGCGACCTCGCGCACCTTGCCGTTGGCGTCGGTGATGATCCAGCGGCGCGTGAGCAGGGTGGCGGGAACCTTGCCGGTGTTGCGGATGGTGATGGTATAGGCAAACACGTAGCGTGCCGCATCGGGGTCGGACTGCTCCGCCAGGTAGCTGGTCTCGACCTCGACCTTGATCGCGGTGCGCCGTGGTGTGGTCTCCATGCCGCCATTCTAGCCTTACGCGGTCCAGCGGGCAGCACGGTCGGCGGGGCTTCAGGGCGAAACAGGTTCGACGGCCAGTGACAGGTTCGGCTCGACGCGCAGCAGATGGTTGACCGGTACGGCCTCCCAGCCGGCATCGCCGCTCAGCGGCTCGGAGCTCACCAGGACGGCGCTGCCATTCACCTCGCCGGGGTCGAGCATGCGGCCGATGCCGCTCTCGCAGACGTAGCGCCGGCCGCGGTTGGCGTAGAGCGTGTCGGCGTTCCCGGGTTCATCCGTGGTGAAGCGGCAGGCCACCGCGGCCTCGCCGTCGGTGAGCACGGCGTTGAGGTAGACGTATTCGCCGGGCGCATGCCGCGCGCCGAGTTCGAGGATGCGGGCGAGAGCCCGGCGCAGGGCCGCGGCCATGGCGGCCGAGCCGGGCTCGCTGCCCGCCGGGGCGAGCTCGTCGCAGAGCAGGGCAAAAAAATGTTCGGAGTCGGTCGAGCCGCGAATCCCGGCGAACGCCGCGTCGCTGAGACCCGCGAGCAGGGGACGACGGATCGCGGCGAAGCCGCCGATGTCACCATTGTGCATGAAGGCGAGCGGGCCGCGGCGGAACGGGTGGCAGTTCGGCTCGCCGACCTGCAGTCCCTGGGTGGCGGCACGTACGTGGGCGAGTACGCAGTGGCTCGTGGTGACGCGGGCGAGCTCGCGCAGGTTCTGGTTGCTCCAGGCGGGGGTGACCGAGCGGAACAGCGCCGGCTCGTCGTGGCCCTCGGCATACCAGGCGATACCGAAGCCGTCGCCGTTCAGCGGCTCGTCGCGCTCGCGCGCATGGGCACTCTGGTGGATGAGCGAGTGTTCGGGCTCGGTGACCAGTGCCGCGAGCAGCAGCGGCTTGCCTTTGTAGAACGTGAAGCGGCACATCCTGCGCCTCCTCTCGACGCTACGCTGTGGGGATTGTGGCGCGCAGCAGCGTGACGCGCACGCCCGGGACGGCCGGGTTGTGGCACAGGGCACGTCGGGTCGGCGGTGAATGTGACGGGCGTCAATCTGCACCGGCCGCGCGCCGCGCCAGCTCGATATAGCCCACCGGCGATACCTCGCCCGGTCGCATGGCTGGGTTGAGGCCGCAGGCGAGGATATCGGCCGCACCGAGCACCCCGGCGAGTGCGTTGGCGAGCTGCTTGCGCCGCATGGAAAAGGCGCGGGTCACCACGCGGTCGAAGACGGCCGGGTCGGCGATGCGCGCGCCGAGCGCGGCATCGGGGACCAGGCGTGCCACGGCGGAGTCGACCTGCGGTGGCGGCGTGAAGGCCCCCGGTCGGACCACGAACAGGCGCTCGACATGGCAGCGCGCCGCCAGGGCCACGGTGAGCCGGCCATAGGCCGGGCTGCCGGGCGCTGCGGTCATGCGCTCGACGACCTCGCGCTGGAGCATCACGTGCAGGTCGCGGAAAAGCCCGGCGTGGTCGAGCAGGTGAAAGAGCAGCGGCGTGGAGATGTTGTAGGGAAGATTGGCAGCGAGCCGCAGCGAGCCGGGTGCGGCAGCGATCCGGTGGAAGTCGAACCGCAGCGCATCGGCCTGGTGGACGACCAGCCGGGACCCTGCGTGATCGCGCACGAGGGCGGCGGCGAGATCGCGGTCGAGTTCGACGACGTCGAGTGCGACGCCGGCAGCGAGCAGCGGCAGCGTCAGGGCGCCGCGGCCGGGTCCGATCTCGACGAAGTGCTCACCCCGCTGCGGCGCCACGGCGGCGAGGATGCGCGCGATGATGCGCGGGTCGTGCAGGAAGTGCTGGCCGAGGGACTTGTGCGGCCGCACGGCGGATCAGCGTTTACGCGATGCGGCGAGCGTCATGGCAAGCTCGAGTGCCGCCACGAGGCTGCCTGCGTCGGCGCGCCCGCTGCCGGCGAGTTCCAGGGCGGTGCCGTGGTCGACCGAGGTGCGCACGATCGGCAGCCCGAGGGTCACGTTGACTGCGGTGCCGAAGCCAGCGTACTTGAGCACCGGCAGGCCCTGGTCGTGGTACATGGCGAGAACCGCATCGCAGGCCGCCAGACGCTCGCGGGTGAAGGCACTGTCAGCGGGCAACGGTCCGAGGAGTTGCAACCCCCGCCCACGCGACACGGCGAGCACGGGCTCGATGATCTCGCACTCCTCGCTGCCGAGATGGCCGGACTCCCCGGCGTGCGGGTTGAGGCCGAGCACGGCGATGCGCGGCTCGGCGATGCCGAACTGCCCGGTGAGGCCGGCCTGCAGGACGTCGAGCACGGCTTCCAGGCGCACGCGCGTGACCTGCGCCGGCACCTCGCGCAGCGGCAGGTGCGTGGTGACGAGCGCGACCCGCAGCCCGCCGGCGACCAGCATCATCACGGGACAGGCTGCGCCGGTCAGCCCGGCAATGAACTCGGTGTGACCGGAGAAGGCGATGCCGGCGTCGTTGATGATGCCCTTGTGGACCGGTGCGGTGACGACAGCGTCGAACTCACCGTCGAGGCAGCCGGCGGTGGCCTGCTGCAGGGTCTCGATCACGTAGGCGGCATTGGCGCGGTCGAGCTGTCCGGCCCGCGCCGGCACGCGCAGCGGCACCGCCGCGACGCGCAGCGTGCCCGCCGGTGCCGGCTGTGGTGGTATCCCGCGGCGGCAGGGTTCGAGCGTGAGCGGCCGGCCGAGGGCAGCGGCGCGCGTGGCCAGGAGCTGCGGATCGCCGATGGCGACGATCTCCGCCGGCCACCCGCGTGCGGCGATCGCTGCCGTGAGATCCGGGCCGATTCCGGCGGGCTCGCCCGTGGTGAGCGCGATGCGCAGGGTCATGTGCCGGCCGGCACCGGGCGCTGGCGCCTCAGATACGGTACTCGACGAACGCCTGGTCGCGCAGGCGCCGGGCCCAGAGTTCGGTTTCCTCACCGAGCCGGCTGTTGCGGATGGCGAACGCGGCCTGCTGGCGGCGCACTTCCTCGGTCGTGTCCTGCGTGCGCCGGCCGAGCACCTCCATGATGTGCCAGCCGAAGGCGGTGCGGAACGGCTCGCTCAGCACATTCGGCTCGAGCTTCTCGGCCATGGCCTTGAACTCCGGTGCATAGATGCCGGGTGCGGCCCAGCCGAGGTCGCCGCCGTCGTTCTTCGATCCCGGGTCGTCGGAGACGGCCCGGGCAGTGGCGGCGAATTCCTCGCCGGTGAGGATGCGCGCGCGGACGGCGCGGATCTTCTCGTGCGCGGAATCATCGTCGAGGACCTCGTTCGGCGTGACGAGGATGTGGCGTACATGCACCTGTTGTTCGATCACCGGCTCGCCACCACGGCGGTCGTCGAGCCGTACGAGGTGAAAGCCACTGCTGCTGCGGATCGGCTCGGCGACCTGCCCCTTGTCGAGCCCGGGCACCACGTCGGCGAATACCGTGGGCAGTTCGTTGCCCTTCAGCCAGCCCATGCGCCCGCCGTCGAGCGCCTGCTGCCCATCGGAATAGGCGACCGCGAGCTGCGCGAAGTCCTCGCCGGCCTGCAACCGCCGCGAAATATCCGCGACGCGCTTTTCGGCGGCACTGATCGCGTCCGGACCCGCTGTCGGTGACACGGCCACGAGGATCTGCGACAGGGAGAATTCCATGTTCTCCGACGCGCGCCCGGCCTGGCGCGAGAGATACTCGTCGATCTCTCGTGGCGTGACGTTGATGCGCGCCAGCACGTCGCGCTGGCGCAGCTGCTCGATCGCAATCTGGTCGCGCATCTCGCGCCGGTAGGCCTGGTAGTCGAGACCCTCGCGCGCCAGGACCTGCGGCAGCTCGGCCAGCGTGACGTTGTTGCGCTCGGCGATATTGGCGAGGGCGTTGTTGAGCGTCTCGTCGGAGACCTGGATGCCGACGCGCTCGGCGCGCTGCAGCTGGATCCGCGCGATGACAAGGCGTTCGAGCACCTGCGGGGCGAGCGTCTTCTCGGGCGGCAGGCGCGTGCCCTGTTCCTGCAGGCGGCGCACGATACGATCCATTTCGGTGCGCAGCTCGCTCTTCAGCACGACCCCGTCGTTGACCACGGCAGCGATGCCGTCGAGCAGTTCGCCGCGCGCCGACAGCTCGCGATCCTGCGCGTGCACAGCGGTTGCGGCGCACAGGGCAGCGAGGGCGAGGGCGGGGAATCGGCGGTGCATCGGCGGGGGGTCAGTCAGCTTCGTAGCCAAGAATACCACGTTCGAGGAGGCGGTCCGCGGAGTCGCCGACGTTGGTCAGGCCCTTGAGGACCAGCTGCACTGCAATGGCGCTGTCCTTCTCGCCGTCGCGGCTGGCGACGTAGCTGCGGTAGACCAGGCGCAGCCCCCAGCAGCAGTTCTGGTACTCGATGCCGATGAAGCCCTCGAGCAGCTCGTCGTCGAGCAGCGAGTAGTCGTAGCGCCCGACGGCGCTCCAGTGGGTGCTGAGCGGCCAGGCGGCGGACACGTCGAGCTCCTCGACCTGGTCGCGTCGGTAGCGGTAGGCGAGGTTGGCGACATGGCGCCCGTCGCGCCGGTACTGCAGCCGGCCCTGCGCCCGCTGGGTATTGCTCTCTTCGTTGTTCCACTGGTAGCCGAGGTCGAGCTTCCAGTGTTGGCGGAAGTTGACGCCGAGCTCTGCCAGCCAGTCCGAGGAGTTGCTGTCGACTGGCGTGCCGCCCGGCAGGGTGACGTCCTGGCTGGTGAAGAAGCGGGTCTGCCCGAAGGTGGCGGTGAGGTACTGGTTGCCGTCGTCGGCGTCGATCACCCGGCTGGTGAAGCCGATGTTGAGCTGATTGGTATCACCGATGCGGTCGAGTCCCTGAAAGCGGTTCTTGCGGAACAGCTGCACCATGTTGAAGTCGGGCTCGATGGTGTCGAACACCGGCAGGTCGTCCTGCGCGCTGTAGGGGATATGCACGAACTGGACGCGCGGCTCGAGGGTCTGCAGCCAGCCACCGCCGCCACGCGCACCGCGCTCGAACACGGCACCGGCATCCATGCTCCAGATCGCGACGCTGCGGCTCGGTTCCTCGGCGATGCCCGGATCCGGATTCTCGATGTTGTAGTAGGCGGTATGCGTGACGGCGACTGCCGGTTCGAAATGCAGGCCGCGGTAGTCGAGGGGCAGCGCGATGGCCGGTGCCAGGTACAGGCGCGACCCGGTGGTGCCGGTGTTGCGTTCGAAGGCCGTGAAGTCACCGTCGAGTCGCCAGTCGAGGCCGAGCAGGCCGTCGGGCAGAAACACTCCGGCCGCGAGTTGCGGGGCGCGCCGATAGGGCTTGTCGCTGCCGGTGAGGGACTCGTCGAGCGTTTCGAAGGACTGCAGGCGCATCAGCA
The DNA here is from genome assembly GCA_964415505.1 of uncultured Chromatiaceae bacterium. Taxonomy (GTDB): domain Bacteria; phylum Pseudomonadota; class Gammaproteobacteria; order Steroidobacterales; genus QUBU01. Next base: position 6,857 of record CAYQAR010000059.1, read on the forward strand.
CCGCCCACAGGTCGTCGTAGTACTCGACGTCGACCACGTGCTCGAGGTGCGTCTGGCTGGTGGCTGCCAGGCTGCCGTACATGTCCTCGAAGTAGCCGGTGTCGGAGACCGTTTCGCCGTCCAGCGTGGCGCGCCAGCCGCGGCCGAGCTGCGACTGGTGTTCCCAGCCGAACAGGTAGCGGTTCTCGCCGCTGATGTCGTCGTTCGGCAGGAACTCGGCGTTGAGTTCCCCGTCGTGCCCGGGCCAGAGGTAGCGAAACTCGCCGAGCATCTCCAGGCCACGCCTGGACATGTAGCGCGGCGTCAGCGTGGCGTCGTAGTTCGGCGCGAGGTTGAGGTAATAAGGGATCTGGAACTCCACGCCGCGGCTCTCGGACCGGCCGATCGCCGGCAGCAGGAAGCCGCTGGTGCGCTCGTTGGTGACCGGGTAGGCGATCCAGGGGGTGTAGAGGATCGGCACGCCCTTGAACACGAGCCGGGCGTCGCGCGCGGTGGCGATGCCGGTGTCGCGGTTGATGTCGATCTTCCCCGCGCGCAGCAACCAGTCCTCATCGCCGGTTGCGCAGGTGGTGTAGGTCACGTCCTTCAGCTGCAGCCGCCGGTCGCGCTCCACCTTGATCGATCCGGCGCTCCCGCGTGCCGGTACCGTGAGCACGTGGAACTCCGCACCCTCGATGCGCAGCTCACCGGCGAGTGCGTCGAACCAGGCTTCCCGTCCGCTGATGGCCGTGGCAGGGTCGCGGTACTTCAGACCGCCATCGAGGTCGAAGCGCCCGCTCTCTTTGTCGTAGCGGCCGCCCGGAGCCGTCAGCACCGCATCGCCACGGCGCAGGGCTATCTCGCCCTTGAACAGGGCGCCGGTGTCGATATCGAGTTCGGCGCGGTCTGTGAACAGCTCGATGCGCTCGTCGAGCGGGTTGCCGGGTGGCAGCTGCGGCACTTCCGGCAGTGTATCGATCGGGCAACCGAGCAGCAGCCGGTCGGCGGGCCGATCCGAACCGGCGACGGCAGCGAGCGGCACGCAGCAGAGGATTCCGAGCAGGAGGCGGTACAACGATGGGCCCAGCCACGGCGACGCAGAACGATGCGGGATTATATGCGGTGGCGCCGCCCGTGTTGGGCGCGTGCCGGCGGACTGGCAGAATGCCGCCATGAAAGCCATGATCCTCGCGGCCGGTCGCGGCGAGCGCATGCGTCCGCTCACCGATACGGTGCCGAAGCCGCTGTTGCCGGTGCGCGGGCGACCGCTCCTCGACCACCACCTGGCGGCGCTCGCGCGCGCCGGTATCGACGAGGTCGTGATCAACCTCGGCTGGCTCGGTGCGCAGATCCGCGACCATGTCGGCGATGGCACGCGCTACGGGCTGCGGGTCGCCTTCAGCGAGGAAGGCTACCCGGCACTCGAGACCGGTGGCGGTATCCATCGTGCCCTGCCGCTGCTTGGGGAGCGGCCGTTCTGGCTGGTCAATGGCGATGTCTTCTGCGACTACGCCTACGCGCCGCACACGCTGGCGGCCGGCACCCTCGCGCACCTGGTCCTGGTGGCAAATCCCGTGCACCATCCGGCAGGAGACTTCGCGCTCCTTGGCGGGCACGTGGCGGTCGAGGGCGCCGCCCGGTTCACCTACGCGGGTATCGCGGTCCTCGACCCGGGGCTCTTCGAGGGTTGTGTCCCGGGGCGATTTCCACTGGCGCCATTGCTGCGCGCGGCAGCGACGCGCCGCGCGGTGACCGGCGAGCTGTTCACGGGTGCCTGGAGCGACGTCGGCACGCCGGAACGGTTGGCCGGAGCGTAGCGATCAGGCGCGCGGCTGTTCCCCAATGCCCGGCCGATCCGCCGCATCGTCCGGCAGTGTGCCGAGCCCCGCGCGCAGCGCGGCTTCCAGGTCGCGGCCGACGCGGTCGAGATCCGTGGGGCCGCCGAGCTCGGCGAGCTGGGTCACCCGCAGGCCCTCGAAGCCGCAGGGGTTGATGCGCGCGAACGGGGCCAGATCCATCGCCACATTCAATGCCAGCCCGTGGTAGCTGCAGTTGCGCCGGATGCGCAGGCCGAGGCTCGCCACCTTGGCGCCAGCGACGTACACGCCAGGCGCCCGCGGGTTGCTTGCGGCCTCAATGCCGTAGCGTGCGAGCGTAGCGACGACCGCCTGCTCGAGCAGGCTCACCAGTGCGCGCACCCCGAGCGCGCGCCGGCCGAGGTCGAGCAGGACGTAGGCTACAAGCTGGCCCGGGCCGTGGTAGGTCACCTGGCCGCCGCGGTCCGTGCGCAGCACCGGGATGTCGCCCGCGGCGAGCACGTGCGCCGGGTCGGCGTTCAGGCCAAGCGTGTAGACCGGCGGGTGCTCGAGCAGCCAGATCTCGTCGGGAGTTTCGACGCCGCGGTCCGTGGTGAACCGGCGCATGGCCGCGAAGGTCTCGGCATAGTCCACGCGGCCCCGGCGCTCGACCCGCAGGTTCACAGGACGAGCAGCACCTGTGCGCAGGCGGTGAGGCTGCGATAGACGCTGTCGAGCTGCGCGCGGCTCTCGGCGGTTATGGTCACGGTGACCGACACGTACCGGGCGTTGCTGCTGGCCTGGCGGCGTACGCTGTCGGGACCGACGGTGCCGACGTGCTCGGCTATCAGCCCGAGCACCAGGGCCTCGAACCCTGCCTCCTGCCGCCCCATCACCTTGATCGGGAAGCGGCAGGGAAAGGTGAACGGCTCGTCGCCGTCAGGACCGGGTGCAGCGCTCATAGGCGACAGCGATGGTACGCCACGCGGGTCCGGGAACTCCGGCGCCGACCGGCTTCCCGTCGAGATGCGTCACCGGCAGGACGCCGCGCATGGCGGAGGTGATCCAGATCTCGTCGGCCTGGCGCAGCCGTGACTCGGCGATGTCCTCCTCGCGCCAGTCGAGGCCGCAGCTCGGGGCGAGCGAGCGCACCAGGCGGATGGTCGTGCCCGGCAGGACCTCGGGGCCATCCGGCCGGGTGATCACGGTGCGGCCTTCGACGATGGCGACCGTGCTGCTCGAGCCCTCGGTCAGCTGTCCGGCGCGCAGCATGATGCACTCATGGGCGCCCGCCGCCGTGGCAGCCTGGCGCAGCAGGACGTTGCCGAGCAAGGCTGTGGACTTGATGTCGCAGCGTGTCCAGCGGTTGTCGGGCGCCGTTATTGCGCGCAGCCCGGTGCCGGCCGGGTCGAACGCCGCCAGCGGACTCGCCATGCCGAACACTGTCGCCGGTACGCCGGCCGGGAAACCGTGGTCGCGCCCGGCGTCGGCGCCGCGGCTGACCTGCAGGTACACACCCATGTGGCCGGCGGGCGTCGCGCTGCGGTTACGTTCGATGAGCCCGGCGATGAGCGCTCGCCAGGCGGCATCGTCGTGGGGATCGGCGATGTCGAGTTCGCGCAGGCTGCGCGAAAGGCGCGTCAGATGCTCCTCGACGAGCAACGGCCGGCCGCCGTACACGGCGACGACCTCATATACCGCATCGGCAAACAGGAAGGCGCGGTCGAGCGGCGACACCCGGGCGTCGGCGAGCGGCAGGTATGTGCCATTCAACCAGGCGATGGGCAGGGCGCGGGCCATGTCGGCGGTTGCCTCGCGGCTACTCGAACCACAGCAGCACGGTGTCGACTGCCTGCCGCCAGAGCGAGCCTTCCGCGACAGCGACGAGCGGCACCAGCGCGGGCTCGGCCAGGGTTTCGTTGCCGAGCGTGATGCGCAGCCGGCCGACGGAGCTGCTGGTGGTGAGCGGGGCTTCGAGGTCGCGCGGCGCTTCCACGGCGCTGCGCACCTGCTCGGCCTCGGCCCGCGGCAAGGTTACCCAGACGTCGCTCGCGACGCCAAGAGCGACCTTCTCGGCGGCACCCTTCCAGACGCGTGCCTCGGCGAGCGGCTTGCCGGCTTCGGCGAGACGGCGAGTCTCGTAGAAACGGAAACCGTAGTTCAGCAGCTCCTGCGAACCCTTGGCGCGGGCCTCTTCGTTCGCCATGGCCATGACCACCGAGATCATGCGCGTTTCGCCGCGCTTCGCCGAGGCCGCCAGGCAATACCCGGCGCTCTGGGTGTGGCCGGTCTTGATGCCGTCGACCGTCGGGTCGCGGTAGAGCAGCAGGTTGCGGTTGCCCTGGCGGATGCCGTTGAACACGTAATCTTTCTCGGCGTACCAGGAGTAGTGCTCGGGGAACTCGGCGATGATGGCGCGGGAAACCTTCGCGATATCGGCAGCCGAGGTGTAGTGGTCCGGGTGCGGCAGGCCGGTGGCATTGACGAAGTGGCTGTCGGTCATGCCGAGTTCCTTCGCGTGCCGGTTCATGAGATCGGAGAACGCTTCTTCCGAACCGCTCACGTGCTCGGCCAGCGCGATGCTCGCGTCGTTGCCCGACTGGATGATCATGCCCTTTAGCATGACCTCCAGGGTCGCGGAACTGTTGATCGGCAGCATGGTGGTGGAACCGCCCGACCCGGCCCCGCCGGTGCGCCAGGCGTGCTCGCTCACCCGTACCGCGTCGGTCAGCTTCACGGCGCCGTCGCCGAGGGCCTTGTATACCGTGTAGGCCGTCATCAGCTTGGTGAGGCTCGCCGGCTCCATCCGTTCATGTTCATTCTGCGCAGCGAGGACCTTGCCGGTATGGAAGTCGACGAGCACATAGGCCTTGGCAGCGATCGCCGGTGGCGGCGGCACGGCTGCGACGGCGCCGCGCAGGGCGGCGACGAGGCACAGGGCGAGGAGAAGCCCACAGGCTTCCAGCGACTTTCTCATGGGTGCTGGCTCCGAACAGTGGTAGTGCTGGCGCCGGGCTCAACCGCCCGGCAGACCCTGGCCGCCAAGCGGCGAATTGGCCGCCTCGACCGGTTCTACGACCAGTCGCGGCGTGCTGACCTCGAGCAGGCCGACCCGATTGACGACGGCGTCGAATTCCGCCGCATCGCGCACCGGGCCGACACGCACGCGATAGAGCGCCGGCTGGGTGCGTGCATCATAACGGATGACCACGTTGTCGAAACCCTGTGTTTCGAGGCGGCGCTTGAGATCGGCGGCATTCTGCTGCTGCGCGAAAGCGCCCACCTGCACGAACATGAGCTGCGGCGGCCGCGTTGCCGGCGCGGCGCCGGCAGCCTCGGCGCTGAGCGTCTCGACTTCCACCATGGCCGTGCCGGCATTGACGAACCCGAGTTCACGCGCTGCGGCATAGGAGAGGTCGATCAGCCGACCCTTCTTGAACGGCCCGCGATCGTTGATGCGCACGACGATGCTCTTGCCCGTGGCCAGGTTGGTGACCCGCGCCCGCGTCGGCAGTGGCAACGTCTTGTGGGCTGCGCTCAGCGCATACATGTCGTAGACCTCGCCGTTGGAGGTGCGTCGGCCGTGGAACTCCCGGCCGTACCAGGAGGCCACGCCCTGTTCGGTGTAGTCCGAGCTGTCGGGCAGGACGTAGTAGCGCTCGCCGAACACCTCGTAGAACGGCGGATTGCCGGGTGAGCTGCCAGCCGGCGGAATGGGCCTGGGCGGTGCGCCTGGTTCGATGCGGGCGTGTTCGTGGGTTGGGCCGGGCAGGGTCGGGATCGAGCGCTCGGGCTCCGGTGGTGCGAGGGTGCAACCGGCGATGCACGCGACCAGGGCCGCGGTGGCAAGCCTCGGCGTGGGTTGGCGGGCGCGCAAAGGTGTGGGGTTGCGGCTCACTGGTCCCTGGCGATGTGCAGCGGGCCGTCGGGACCACTGCGCACCGCGGTGCCGATGGCCTGGCCGAGCTGGTACACCGCCAGCGCGTACATAGTGCTGCGGTTGTAGCGCGTGATGACGTAGAAGTTGTGGAAGGCGACCCAGTACTCGGGCCCGGCATCGCCATCGAGTACCACCAGGCCGGCCGGTGCCTCGGGTCCGAGGTCGGTCGAGAAGCGTACGCCGAGCGAGCGCAGTCCGGCCACCGTCGAGCCCGGTGTGAGTTCGTTGTCGGCGGGCGTGCGGTCCGTGGGCTTCACCAGGGTGGCGCGCGTCGCCACCGGCTCTCCCGGCCGCCAGCGGTGCACGACGAAGTAGTTGGCGACACTCGCCAGCACGTCGTCCCAGCTGTTGAACAGGTCGCGCTTGCCGTCGCCGTCACCGTCCACGGCGAAGTTGCGGTAACTGCTCGGGATGAACTGCGGCGCACCCATGGCGCCGGCGTAGGACCCGAGTGCCTGGCTGATGTCGAGACCCTCGTCGCGGGCCAGCAGGAACAGCTGCGTCAGCTCGCTGCGGAAGAATTTCGCGCGCGGCGGGTAATCGAAAGCGAGCGTGGCCAGGCTGTCGAGCAGGCGAAAACGCCCAGCGCGGGTGCCGAAGAAGGTCTCGACCCCGACGATGCCGGTGAGCATTTCCGGCGGCACGCCGGTGCGCGTGGCAACCTGAGTGAGACGGGCCTGCTGCGCCTGCCAGAAAGCCGCCCCGGCCTCGATGCGCTCGGGGGTCAGGAAGATCGCGCGGTAGTCCTTCCACGGCTTGGTCTTTTCCGCTGGCCGCGCCATGGCGTCGAGGATCGACTGCTGGGTCGTGGCGCCTCCCAGCATGACGAGCAGGTAATCCGCATCGAGGCCGTGCTCGCTCACCAGTTCGTTGACGTAGGCCTGGACCTCGGGCCGGTCGACGTCGAGGCCGAGGGCTGCCGGGGCGGCGAAGGTCGTGGCGGCCGTTGCCGCGAGCAGTACCAGGTGCTTCATCGGTTGGCTATTCTGCCTGATCAGCGGCGCACCGCGTCACCGAGGCGGCGGTGGGTCTGGATGGACATGAGGATGCCGAATCCGGCGAGCAGCGTCACCATCGACGTTCCGCCCATGCTCACCAGCGGCAGCGGTACGCCCACCACGGGCAGCAGGCCGGTCACCATCGCCGAATTGACGAAGGCGTAGAAGAAGAAGGTGATTGACAGGCTGCCGGCGAGCAGGCGCGTGAAGGTGTCCGGCGCGGTCACGGCGATATAGAGCCCGCGGCCGACGACGAACAGGTACAGGCCGACGAGCGCCACCGCTCCCATCAGGCCCCATTCCTCGCCGATCACCGCGAAGATGAAGTCGGTGGAACGTTCCGGGAGGAACTCGAGCTGGCCCTGGCTGCCGTTGAGCCAGCCCTTGCCAAAGAAGCCGCCCGAGCCGATCGCGATCTTCGACTGGATGATGTGGTAACCGGCCCCGAGCGGATCGCTGTCCGGGTCGAGGAGGGTGAGCACCCGCTTGCGCTGGTAGTCGTGCATCACCATCCACAGCGCCGGCAGTGCCGCCAGCGCCAGCGCCCCGCCGCCGACGATGTAGCGCCAGCCGAGGCCGCCGAGAAAAATCGCCGTCACGCCGGTGAGCACGATCAGCACCGCCGTGCCGAGGTCCGGCTGGACGGCGATCAGGCCGGTCGGCACCAGGACGATCACGAAACAGCCGATTACCAGCGGCAGGGATGGCGGCAGGGGCCGGTCGTGCAGCAACCGGGCGAGGGTCATCGGCACGGCGAGTTTCATGATCTCGGCGGGCTGGAAGCGGACGCCGAAATCGAGCCAGCGCTGTCCACCCTTGGCGATGTCGCCGGTGATCAGCACCAGGCCGAGCAGGCCGAGGCCGACCACGTACAGCCAGGGCGCGCCCCGGCGCATCCAGGTCGGATCGACGCGCGCGGCGACCAGCATGGCGCCGAGCGCCACCGCGACCTTGCCCGCGTGCGCCTGCATGGCGCCGAGACTCTGGCCCGTGGCGCTGTAGAGCACCAGCGTGGCGAACGCGAGGATCGCGAGCGTGCCGGCGAGCAGCGGCGGGTCGAGGTGGGCCCAGCGCAGGAACCGCGCCAGCACGCTGCCACGCTCGCGTCGGTCGGCGTCGCTCATGCGCCCCCCGCCGGCGTGCGCAGGTAGGCTTCCATGACCCGGCGTGCGATCGGTGCGGCCACCTTGCTGCCGCTCTCGCCGTTTTCGACCACCACGGCGACCGCGATCCGCGGCGCTTCGAGCGGTGCGAAGGCGATGAACAGGGCGTGATCGCGCATCCGCTCGGCAACGTCGGCAGCGCGGTACTTCTGGGTCTGCGCCACCGTGAACACCTGCGCGGTGCCGCTCTTGCCGGCCATCTGGAACGGTGCGCCCACGCCGACCGCCCGCGCTGTGCCCCGGGCACCGTGCATCACACCGTGCATGCCGGCGACGATGGCGTCCCAGTGATGGGGCTCGCCGATGTCGACGCCTGGCAGCGGTGCTGGCTTGACCGGGTGCAGCTGGCCGCTGATCGGGTCGCGCATGGCGTGCAGCATGGTCGGCTGGAAACGGACACCACGCTGGGCGATGGCGGCTGCGGCATGGGCAAGCTGCAGTGGCGTGACCAGCATGTAGCCTTGGCCGATGCCGGTGATCAGGGTTTCGCCGGGGAACCAGACCTGGTTGCCCGGATTGCGGAAGGCGGTGCGCTTCCAGGCCGGCGAGGGGACCAGGCCGCCTTTCTCGCCCGGCATGTCGAGGCCGGTGTTCGCGCCGAGCCCGAACTCCTTGAGCACATCGGCCATGCGCTGGATGCCGAGTTCGCGTGCGACGCTGTAGAAGTAGACGTCGCAGGACTGCTCGATGCCACCCTGCATGTCGATCGAGCCGTGACCCTCGGGTTTCCAGTCGCGGTACCGGTGCGAGCTGCCCGGCAGTGAGTAGGAACCGCCGCACCAGACCCGGTCCTGCGGGGTCATGGTGCCGGCCTGCAGGGCGGCGAGGGCGACGATCGGCTTGATCGTGGACCCCGGCGGGTAGGTGCCGCGCAGCGCGCGGTTGAACAGCGGCTTGTCGATGTCTTCCTGCAGGCTCGCGTACGCCTTGCGGCTCAGGCCGGCGCTGATGACGTTCGGGTCGAAAGCCGGGGTGCTCACAAACACCAGCACCTCACCCGTGGCCGGGTCGATGGCCACGGCGGCACCGCGGCGGCCGGCAAGGCCTTCCCAGGCGGCGAGCTGGGCGTCGAGGTCGAGTGCGAGCACCACGTCCTCGCCGGGGCGCGCGCCCGAGCGCTCGAGCGTATACAGGCTGCGGCCACGGGCGTTGACCACCACCTGTTCGCGGCCGGACTGGCCGTGCAGGTCGGCCTCGAACGCCCGTTCGACCGAGACCTTGCCGATCGCCTGGGTGCCGGCGTAGGCCACCGGATCGACTTCCTGCAGGTCGGCGGCACTGATGCCACCGACGTAGCCGAGGGCATGGGCGAGCGCGGGCCCGTACGGATAGCGGCGCGAGAGGCGTGGGCGGATTTCCACGCCCTCGAAGAACGGCCGGTTGACCGCGAAGCGCGCCACGTCCTCGTCGCCGAGCCGCGTGCGTATCGCCACCGCATCGAAGCGCCGGTGCCGACCGATCTCCGCGCGGACCTCGGGCAGCCGCTCGGCGGCGAGCAGCCCGAGGCCGACCAGCCGGTTGAGCGTGTCATCGAGATCGGGTACCTGCTCGGGGGTGAGCTCGAGGTCGAAACTCGCCTGGTTCTCGGCGAGCACACGCCCGTTGCGGTCGAGGATCAGGCCGCGCGTCGGCGGCACGGGTTGCAGGCGGATGCGATTGCCCTGCGACTGCGCCGAGTAGAAGTCGTACTGCACGAGCTGCAGCTGGACCAGGCGCGTGAGCATGACCGTGGTGAGTACCGCGATGAAGATGCCGGCGACGACGAGCCTGGTGAGGAACAGCCGCTGTTCGGCCCAGTGATCCTTGATGCGTGCGTTGCGGGCCATCGGTACGGTCGTCAGGCGAAGCGGCTGCCGCGATTCTCGCTGCGCAACCGCAGGTGATCGAGCAGCGCCATCACCGGAGCCCAGGCAAGGCCGCCGGCCAGCACTTGGGTCCACCGCCCGATGCCACCCGTGGGCAGGCCGGCGATGCCATCGGCCCAGAACACCAAAAAGACGTCGATCGCCAGCAACATGAACGCGGTCATCGTCAGCTGCCAGAGCGGAAAGATGCGGATGCGCAGGTGGAAGCGCAGGGTGAGGTAGGACACGACGCTGAGCGACAGCGCATGCTGGCCGAGCAGGTTGCCACCGAGCAGGTCGAGCGCCAGCCCCATGACGAAGGCCGTCAAGATTCCGCACAGCCGCGGCCACATCATCCCCCAGTAGACGAGGGCCATCGTCACCCACGGCGGCCAGAAGGCATCGAGCACGGGCGGCAGCGGCAGCACGGCGAGGGCGAGTGCGCCAAGCAGCGACAGCCAGAGCGTGAGCGGACTGGTGCGGTTGCGACTCAACGCCGGTCCTCCGCAGCAGCAGGCGCCGGCGCGATCCCAGCGGCAGGGGGAGACGCGACCGGCGATCCGGTCGCCGCGACTCCCGGGGCGGTCGCGGCCGGCCTGGACGGGGCAGATGGCGTCGGCGGTGCCGCGTCCGCGGGGAGTCCGGCTGGCGCAGTCGCCGGCGCCGGCTGGGGCGCCACGAGCAGAACTTCGCGCACGCGGTCGAGTTCAGCCTCGGGACGCGCCGAGACGTCGAGGAAGGCTTCGCCCGAATCGCCGCGTACCTCGCTGACCCTGGCGACCGGGTAGCCTGCCGGAAAGCGGCCGCCGAGCCCGGAGCTGACCAGCAGGTCGCCCACCTTGATGTCGGCGTTGCGGGCGACGAAGGGCAGTGACAGCCGGTCGAGATCGCCGGTGCCGACGGCAATGGTGCGCAGGCCCGTGCGTACGAGCTCGACCGGCACGGCATGGTCCGGGTCGGTGATCAGCAGCGCCTCGGCGCTGGCGCCACGATCGCGGGTCACCTGGCCGACGACGCCGTGCGCATCGACCAAGGCCTGGCCGACGGTGACGCCGCTGTCGCCGCCGCGGTTGAGGGCGACGCGGTGGCGCTGCCGGTCCATGTCCACCGCGACGATCTCGGCGATGAGCAGGTCGTCGCCGATCCTGGCGGTGGAATCGAGCAGGGCCCGCATGCGGGCGTTCTCCGCCTCGAGTGCGGCCATGCGTTGCAGCCTTCCTGCCTGCTCGAGCAGCTGGCGGCGGAATTCGGCATTCTCGTGCAGCAGGACCTCGCGGCTGGCCAGGTTGTCGCCCGCCCAGCGCGCTGCGGCGAACGGGGCGCTCACCGCCCGCTGCAGCGGATAGAGGGCGGCGGCCATGAGGTTGCGGACCTGGACGAGATGCTGGTTGCGGTGGTCGAGCACCATGAGCACGACCGCGAGCGTGACCAGCAGCACCAGGCGCAGGCCCGGGCCGGGCCCGTGAAACAGGCGCGGTTCGCTATCGGGGGTGGAGAGCGCCATGGTGTGGAGTTACCGTCCTGCCCGTAACTCCGCCGTCAGTCCCCATCCCTGAAAAGACTCCTCAGTCGAGGCTGAAGACGCCGGGGCCCTGTTCGTCCATCAACTCGAGCACGCGCCCGCCGCCACGCGCCACACAGGTGAGCGGGTCGTCGGCCACCACCACCGGCAGGCCGGTCTCCTCCATGAGCAGTTTGTCGAGGTTGCGCAGCAGCGCGCCGCCGCCGGTGAGGACGATGCCGCGCTCGGCGACGTCGGCGCCGAGTTCCGGCGGCGTCTGCTCGAGCG
>CAYQAR010000060.1:0-18002 GCA_964415505.1 uncultured Chromatiaceae bacterium
CGCGCGTGATGCGCCGCTCCTGCAGGTCACGGGTGAGATGCGTGTGGGCCGGCAGCGTCTTCGCCACCAGCACCAGGCCGCTGGTGTCCTTGTCGAGCCGGTGGAGCAGTCCGCTGCGCGGCAGGACAGCGAGCGCGGGCGCATGGTGGCGCAGGCCGTTCTCGAGCGTCGCGTCCGGATTGCCGGCGCCCGGGTGCACGACGAGGCCTGCGGGCTTCAGGACCACCATGACCTCGTCGTCCTCGTGGACGATCTCGAAGCTGACCGCCTGCGGTTGCACCTCGCGGTGCACCGCGACCCGCGCTGTCACCTCCACCTGCTGCCCGGCACTCACGCGCGTGCGCGGCTCCGCGGGCTCCCCATCGAGCCGCACCGCACCCGCCACGATCCAGTCCTTGAGGCGCGAACGCGAGTAATCCGGCAGCAGCTCCGCCAGCGCCTGGTCGAGCCGCCGCCCATCCTGTGCCGGCTCGATCGTGACGAGGTGGTGAACCGCCTGGTCATTTCGGGACGTATGCATGGGCGTAGTGTACCGGGCGCCCGCCCGGTCACCCCGACTGCTTAGGCTATACTCTGCCGCCTCGAACGCTGCCAATCCCGGATCTCCGTTGCTCCGCCGAGTCCATTTCCGCCACGCCTGCCTCGTCCTCGCACTCGTCCTCGCCGGCTGCGCGGGCGACAACGAGCGCGAACTGCAGTCCGGAGCCGAGCAGCTCTACGGCCGCGCCCACGCCTCGATGGAAAGCGGCAACTACCGCAACGCCATCACCTACTACGAGGCGCTCGAGGCCCGCTACCCGTTCAGCAACCAGGCCAAGCAGGCGCAGCTCGACCTCATCTACGCCTACTACAAGAACGGCGAACGCGAGTCGGCCATCGACGCTGCCACCACGTTCGAGCGCGAAAACCCCACGCACCCGCGCGTCGACTACGCGCTGTACATGCGCGGCCTCGCCACCTTCGAGGGGCAGTCAAGCTGGTTCCACCGCCTGCTGCGGGTGGATCTGTCACGTCGCCCGCCGGTGCGCGCCCGCGAGTCGTTTTCGGCGTTCGCACAGCTGCTGCAGCGCTTTCCGAAAAGCATCTACGCCGCCGACGCCCGCCAGCGCATGGTGTTCCTGCGCAACCGCCTCGCCGAGCACGAAAACCACGTGGCCCGCTACTACCTCGAGCGCGGCGCCTACCTCGCTGCGCTCAATCGCGCCGACAACGTGATGCGCACCTACGACGGCGCCCCGGCGGTTGCCGAGTCGCTGCGCATCATGATCGAAGCCTACCGTGCGCTCGGCATGACGGATCTCGCCGACAGCACGCGCGAGGTGCTGGCCGCGTCGTACCCCGCTGAAGCAGTAGCCCAGGCGAAGTCCGAAGACGAGCCCTGGTACAAGTTCTGGTGAGGCTGTCTGGGCGCGGCTGTGGGAGCGGCGCAAGCCGCGACCCTTTCTGCCGTCGGGGCTGGCGCCCCTCCCACAGCGGACCCCCTCAACCCCGGTGCCGATACCCCGACACAATCGGGTAGCGCCAGTCGCGCCCGAACGCCCGGCTGCTGATGCGCACGCCGGGAGCAGCCTGGCGGCGCTTGTACTCGGCGCGGCGCACCATCTCCAGCACCTGCGCGACGACGGCGCGATCGAAACCGGCCGCGGCGATGTCATCCACCGAGCGGTTCTCGAGCAGCAGCGCATCGAGTATCGGGTCGAGCACCTCGTAGGGCGGCAGTGAGTCGGAATCCTGCTGGTTCGCGCGCAGCTCCGCCGTCGGCGGACGCGTGATGACGCGCTCCGGGATCACCGCCCCGTGGCCGTTGCGCCAGCGCGCCAGCGCCCGGACACAGGTCTTGGTGCAGTCCTTGATCGGCGCGAAGCCGCCGGCCATGTCGCCGTAGAGCGTGGCGTAGCCCACGGCCAGCTCGCTCTTGTTGCCGGTGGTAAGCACCATGCGCCCGGTCTTGTTGGAGATCGCCATCAGCAGGATGCCGCGGCAGCGCGCCTGCAGGTTTTCCTCGGTGGCGTCCTCGGGGAGCCCCGCGAACAGACCGGCGAGCGTGCCGCGCGTCGCAGCCATCATCGGCTCGATCGGCAACACTTCGTAGGCGACCCCGAGCGCGGTCGCCTGGGCCTGCGCATCCTCGATGCTCATCGTCGAGGTATAGCGGTAGGGCATCATCACCGCCTGCACCGCTGCAGCGCCGAGCGCATCCACCGCGATGGCGAGCGTCAGCGCCGAGTCGATCCCGCCCGACAGGCCGAGCACCACGCCGCGAAAGCCGTTCTTGCACACATAGTCGCGCACGCCGGTGACCAGCGCCGCGTAGATGCTTGCCTCGTCGTCAGCCAGCGCGGCGATCGGCCCCGGCAGGACCCGCACTCCCGAGGGGCCCCGTTCGATCTCGGCGAAGTGCAGGCCCTCGTCGAACGCCGGGGCGCGCAGCCGCAGCTCGCCAGCACCGTCGACCAGGCAGGACCCGCCGTCGAAGACGAGTTCGTCCTGGCCGCCGACGAGGTTCACGTAGGCGATGGGCAGGCCGGTCTCGCGACAGCGCGCGGCGAGCACCTGTTCGCGCCGGCGCTGCTTGCCCACCTCGAATGGCGAACCGTTCGGGACCACGATGAGATCGGCTCCGGCGGCGCGTGCTGCTGCACAGGGTCCGGGCGACCACAGGTCCTCGCAGATGCCGATGCCGATGCGCACGCCACGCACCGCGGCCACCACCGGGCCGGCACCGGGCCGGAAGTAGCGGTCCTCGTCGAACACGCTGTAGTTCGGCAGGAGCTGCTTGCGGTAGTTGGCGACGACGGCGCCGTCGGCAAAGAGCACCGCGCTGTTGTGGATGGCATCGCCCGCGTACTCCGGGTAGCCGACCAGCGCGGCCACTCCGGCCGTGGCGGCGCGCAGTTCATCGAGCGCAGCGGCGACCTGGCGGCGCAGTCCCGCGTGGAACAGCAGGTCTTCGGGCGGATAGCCGCAGATGGCGAGTTCGGGGAAGACGACGAGGCCGGCACCGGCAGCGCGCGCCGCGTCGAGCGCCGCGCGCACGCGGGCGACGTTGCCAGGCACATCACCGACAAGCAGGTTGAGCTGCGCGAGCGCCAGTTTCAGGCGGGTTGTCATGCTGCGGGCAGCTTACCGGAATCGCCGCGGCAGCTGCTTTCCGGCAGTCGGGGCTTGCGCCCACAAGCGCCTCTGAAACCTGTGGGAGCGGCGCCAGCTGCTACTTCCTGATCGGCCCGGTACCGCGGCTGTTGCCGGGCTACTGGTGGCGGGACGCTCGCACCGGCCGTCCATGGCCGGTGCTCGCTCGTCTCGGGCTGGCGCTACGCGTCCTGCTTCGCTGGCCCTCTACGCCCGCCGCCAGTAGCCCGGCAACAGCCGCTTGCTAGCGTGAGAATGAGGATCGCGGCTGAAGCCGCCCCTACAGGGAGGATGCCGCGTCGGGGCTTGCGCCCCTCCCACAGCAGATCCCTTCGATCTGTGGGAGCCGCGCGAGCCGCGATCCGTTACCCCAGCAGCTCCCGCATCGCGCTGCCGAGTTCCGCCGGCGAACGCACGGTACGCACACCGGCTGCCTCCAGCGCCTCGAACTTGGCCGCCGCGGTGCCGGCGCCGCCGGAGATGATCGCACCGGCATGCCCCATGCGCTTGCCGGGCGGCGCGGTGACGCCGGCGATGTAGGCCACCACCGGCTTGGTGACATGGTCGCGGATGTAGCGTGCGGCGGCTTCCTCGTCGGTGCCGCCGATCTCCCCGACCATGACGATGCCCTCGGTGGCGCCGTCCTGCTGGAACAGTTCGAGGCAATCGATGAAGTTCATGCCGCGGATCGGGTCGCCGCCGATACCGACGCAGGTGCTCTGGCCGAGGCCGTTGCGCGTCGTCTGGTGCACGGCCTCGTAGGTGAGCGTGCCGGAGCGCGAGACGATGCCGATACGGCCCGGCTGGTGAATGAAGCCCGGCATGATGCCGATCTTGCACTCGCCCGGCGTGATGATGCCCGGGCAGTTCGGGCCAATCAGCCGGCAACTGCGCTCGCGCAGCACGGCCTTGACCTTGACCATGTCCTGCACCGGGATGCCCTCGGTGATGCAGACGATGAGGGCGATACCGGCATCGGCCGCGGCGAGGATCGCGTCGGCAGCCGCCGGCGCCGGCACGAAGATCACGCTGACCGTCGCCCCGGTGACCTTCACGGCTTCGGGCATGGTGTCGTAGACCGGGACGCCGAGGTGGCTCTCGCCACCGCGGCCGGGCGTGACGCCGGCGACGATCTGCGTGCCGTACTCCAGGCACTGCTGGGCGTGGAACAGGCCCTGCCGGCCGGTGAGGCCCTGGCAGATGACGCGGGTGGTCTTGTCGATGAGGATGCTCATGATGGGCTCGCGGTGTGTCGCGGCTGAAGCCGCTCCTGCGGTTGGGGTTCGCGGCTGAAGCCGCTCCTACGGATTCGGCTCCTACGACGGGGTTGAGGCGGCGACGACCTTGCGGG
The DNA here is from genome assembly GCA_964415505.1 of uncultured Chromatiaceae bacterium. Taxonomy (GTDB): domain Bacteria; phylum Pseudomonadota; class Gammaproteobacteria; order Steroidobacterales; genus QUBU01. Next base: position 4,484 of record CAYQAR010000060.1, read on the forward strand.
CGGCGTCGGTGAGGTCGGTGGCGGCGGTGATGTCGAGGCCGCTGCCGGCGAGCAGCGCGCGGCCCTGGTCGACGTTGGTGCCCTCGAGGCGCACCACGACCGGCACCTTCACGCTGGTGTCGCGCACCGCCTGGATGATGCCCTCGGCGATCAGGTCGCAGCGCACGATACCGCCGAAGATGTTGACGAGGATGGCCTTCACCGCCGGATTCGACAGGATCAGCCGGAATGCGGCCGCAACGCGCTCGGGCGTGGCACCACCGCCGACGTCGAGGAAGTTCGCCGGCTCCCCACCGTGCAGCTTGATGAGGTCCATGGTGGCCATGGCCAGGCCCGCGCCGTTGACCATGCAGGCGATGTTCCCGTCGAGCGAGACGTAGTTCAGGTCGTGCTCGGCGGCGCGCCGCTCCATCTCGTCTTCCTGCGAGGGATCGCGCATCGCCTGCAGCTCGGCCTGGCGGAACAGGGCGTTCTCCTCGATGTTGATCTTGGCGTCGAGCGCGAGCAGGTTGCCGTCGCTGGTGACGATCAGCGGGTTGACCTCGATCAGGCTCGCGTCGCAGTCGCAGAACAGCCGGTAGAGCTTCTGGCAGATGTCGATGAACTGGCGCAGCTGGTCGTTCTCGAGTCCGAGCGCATAGCCCATCTGCCGCGCCTGGTAAGGCTGCAGGCCCGCAGCCGGGTGCACAGCGGCCGTGAGGATCTTCTCCGGGGTCTTCGCCGCGACTTCCTCGATGTCCATGCCACCGGCAGCCGAGGCGAGGAAGGCGACGCGCTCGCGCGAACGATCGACCAGCAGCGACAGGTACAGCTCGCGGGCGATGGCGCTGCCGCTCTCGACGAACACCAGGTTTACCGGCAGGCCGGTGGCGCCCGTCTGCTTGGTCTTCAGGCGCGTGCCGAGCATGCCGGCGGCGGCCGTACGCACCTCGTCGGCGCTCTTGGCGAGCTTCACGCCCCCGGCCTTGCCGCGGCCACCCGCGTGGACCTGGGCCTTGACGACCCAGAGCTTGCCGCCGAGCCGATCGGCGGCGGCGCTGGCCTGGGCCGGCGTGGCCGCGACCTCGCCACGGGTGACGGGGATGCGGTAGCGGGCGAAGAGCTGCTTCGCCTGGTATTCGTGAAGGTTCATGGAATCGGCGAGCCTTGGGGGAAAGGGCGGTATTGTGCGGGATGGCGGGGTTTAGTCAAACAGGGTGACAGGATGGAACGCGCCTGTGGGAGCGACGCCAGTCGCGACCCTGGCCCGGTCGGGGCTTGCGCCCCTCCTACAGCCGACGCTTCCCGGGTCCTGTGGGAGCGACGCCAGTCGCGACCAGCCACCGGGAGCACACCGGGAAACGCGAACGGGATCACGCCGTTGGCGCCGGGATCCGACATAATCCCCAGCTTCGGATGGCGACAATTCCATGGCGCTGACAGAGCAGACCCTGCCGGCACAGTTCCGGACGGCAATGAGCGATGGCACGCGGCCCATCGCCCCGGATGCCTCGCGACGCGTGGTGCGCCTCGTCGGTTACTTCCGGCTGCTGGCCGCGCTCGGCCTGCTGGCGGTTTCGCTCGCCGCGGGCGATATCCCGGCGCTTGCCGAACGCTCGCCGGGCCCGTTCCGGATGGTGGCAGCCAGCTACGCGCTGCTGGCTGCGGTACTGCTGCTCTACCAGAAGCGCTACCCCATCCCGGGCCCCTATCGCGTCCCGGTCCTGCTCACGGTGGACATCGTGGCGGTCTCGGTGCTGTTGCACACCGGCGGCGGGGTGACGAGCGGCATCGGTGGGTTGCTGGTGGTGTTCGTCGGCGCCGCGGCGCTGACGCTGCCTGGGCGCCATGCCTTCCTCGCGGCCGCGCTCGCCACGCTGGCCGTGCTCGGCGAGCAGCTGCTCGCCTTCTCGCAGGGCCTCGGCGAGACCAACGACTTCATTGCCTCAGGGATCCTCGGCGCGATCATCTTCGCGATCGCCGCCGCCGCATTTCCGCTTGCCCGCCGGCTCGAAGAGAGCGAGGCGCTCGCCCACCAGCGCGGCATCGACCTCGCCAACCTCGCGCAGCTCAACGAGTACATCATCCAGAACCTGCGCGAGAGCATCGTCGTGGTGGATGCCGAGAACGTGGTGCGGCTCATGAACCAGCCGGCGGCCGAGCAGCTCGGCTTCCGCCTGCGCATGGCCGGCCAGCCGCTGCGACGCGTGTCCGGAGAGCTGGCGCGCGTGCTCGATGCCTGGCGGCGCGGCGAGGAGCGCAACGCGCAACCGCCCGCCTTCACCTCGGCCGACGGCAGCAGCCAGATCAACACCTACATCGCCCCGCTGGAAGGCCACAACGACGGGCCGGTGCTGGTATTCCTCGAGGATGCCAGCGCGCTCGCCGAGAAGGTTCAGCAGTCGAAGCTCGCGGCACTGGGGCGTCTCACGGCGAGCATCGCCCACGAGGTGCGCAATCCCGTCGGCGCGATGAGCCATGCCGGGCAGCTGCTCGAGGAATCCCCCGCGATCGGCGCCGAGGAGCGCCGGCTGCTGCAGATCATCCGCACCAACTCGCGCCGCGTGAGCGAGATCGTCGACAACATCCTGCAGCTCTCGCGCCGCGAGGCGAGCAAGCCCGAACTCCTGTCGCTCGCCGACTGGGTGCGCGGCTTCGTCACCGAGTTCACCTCGACCATGGAGCTCTTCGAGGGCCAGGTGGCGGCGCTGCCGGCCGACGACGTCGAGGTGCGCATGGATCCCGGGCACCTGCACCAGGTGGTGTGGAACCTGTGCGAGAACGCCGTGAAATACGCCAGCGAGGCCGCCGGCGGCATCAGCGTGGAGCTGTCCTGGGGGCGCATGCCGGGCAGCCGACGCCCGTACCTCGAGGTCGCCGACCGGGGGCCGGGTATCCACGACGTCATGCAGGACCGCGTGTTCGAGCCCTTCGCGACCGGACCGAGCGGCGGCACGGGTCTCGGGCTCTACATCTCGCGCGAACTGTGCGAGTGCAACCGCGCCGCCCTGCTCTACGAGCCGCGCAAGGGCGGCGGCAGCGTGTTCCGCATCGTCTTCGCCGACCCGGCGCGCTGGGGGAACTGAGCACATGGGCAAGCCGCTGGCACTGGTGGTCGACGACGAGCCGGATATCCGCGAACTGCTCGCGCTCACCCTGCAGCGCATGGACGTGGAGACCCGCACCGCGGCCGACGTGAGCAGCGCCAAGGCGCAGCTGCGCAGCCGCGAGTTCCAGCTCTGCCTCACCGACATGCGCCTGCCCGACGGCGACGGTCTCGACCTGGTCGCCTGGATGCAGGCGCAGGGCCTGCGCACGCCCGTGGCCGTGATCACCGCCCACGGCAACGTCGAGACGGCGGTACGGGCGCTCAAGTCCGGCGCCTTCGACTTCATCTCCAAGCCGCTCGACCTCGCCAACCTGCGCAAGCTCGTCGCCAATGCGCTGCGGCTGTCCGACGCGACACCGGCGCCTGCCGCCGGGGAGCGCGTGCGCCTGCTCGGTGACTCGGTGCCGATCCAGAAGCTGCGCGAGATGGTCGCGCGCGTGGCGCGCAGCCAAGCACCGGTACACATCACCGGCGAATCGGGCACCGGCAAGGAACTGGTGGCGCGCATGATCCACGAGCTTGGCGCGCGGGCCGCCGGGCCGTTCGTACCGGTCAACTGCGGCGCTATCCCGGGCGAGCTCATGGAGAGCGAGTTCTTCGGCCACCGCAAGGGCTCGTTCACCGGCGCGGTCGGCGACAAGCCGGGTCTCTTCCAGTCGGCCGAGGGCGGCACGCTGTTCCTCGACGAGATCGCCGAGCTGCCGCTGCCAATGCAGGTGAAGCTGCTGCGGGTGATCCAGGAGAAGACCGTGCGCCCCATCGGCCAGCCGCAGGAGGTGCCGGTCGACGTGCGCATCCTCTCGGCCACGCACAAGGACCTGCGCGCGCTGGTCGCGGCCGGGCAGTTCCGCGAGGACCTGTTCTACCGCATCAACGTGATCGAGCTGCGCGTACCGCCGCTGCGCGAGCGCAGCAGCGACATCCTGCTGCTCGCCCGGCACCTGCTCGAACGCCAGGCGCGCGAGCACGGCCTCACGGTGCCCGTGCTCGGCGCCGAAGCCGCAGCCAAGCTCGCCGCCTATGCGTTTCCCGGCAACGTGCGTGAACTCGAGAACATCCTCGAGCGTGCCGTCGCGCTCTGCGCCAGCGGCGCCATCGATGCCGACGACATCCAGCTGCAGGCAACCACCGCTGCAGCCCTGGCCGAGGACAGCAACGCGCTCGGCGAACGGCTCGATTCCGTGCAGCGCGAGGCGATCCAGAAGGCGCTCGAAGCCAACCGCTACAACAAGACCGCTGCGGCGCGACAACTGGGGCTCACGCTGCGGGCGTTGCGCTACCGCATGGAAAAGCTCGGCATGGAGTGAGGAGTCGCGGCTCGCGCCGCTCCCACAGGGGCAAGCCCATGGCGGATCGAATCACCTGTGGGAGCGACGCCAGTCGCGACCCCGGGAAAGTCCTGTGTGGGAGCGACGCCAGTCGCGACCTGCGCTCGAGGGACGCATCACGTCACAACCTGACGTCCAGCGTCACCCGGGACGGCCGGCACCGGTTCGATTATGTTGCGGTGCTTGATAGATCCCTCGGATGAATCCGGTAAATCCTTTCCGCACCATGGAGTTATCGCCACTGCCCCAAGGCTGGCACAGGGCTTGCAAATAATCCGCCCGACATGGTTTTTGCCATTCATTTCGATTCACTTCAACAGGAGCTACACATGACGAAGACAATCCAGAAGGGCTTCACGCTCATCGAACTGATGATCGTGGTCGCCATCATCGGCATCCTGGCCGCCATCGCGATCCCGGCGTACCAGGACTACACGATCCGCGCGCAGGTGTCGGAAGGCCTGACGATGGCTGCCGCCGCGAAGGCCGCGGTCGCCGAAACCTGGGCCAGCCGCGGTACCTCTCCAGCCAACCGTGGTGAAGCCGGCATGCTCGATGCCGCGGGTGACGGCTCGGAGACCAACGGCAAGTACGTCGAGTCTGTCAACATCGTCGACGGCGAGATCGTCGTGACCTACGGCAACGCGGCGCACAGCAACATCACCGGCGACGTGCTCGTCCTGACGCCTTTCGTCAGCGCCGACAACAGCGTGTCCTGGAAGTGCGGCTATGCCGACGACCCGGCCGACGCGACGGGCCCGATGGATGCCGATACCGACGGTACGGATGTCGAGGAGCCCTACCTGCCTGCGAACTGCCGCACGGGCGGCTAATCGGGCGGGTCTGCAGTCACACATTTGCGTGACGGAAGGGGGGCTTCGGCCCCCCTTCTTCTTTTCGTGGGGTACGTCTCGGAAATGCGACACCCGTCCGGTTGCGCCCAGACAGGAACATCAGTAACACTACGCCTTCCATCTGCCTGACTCTTCAGGAATTCCCCAGCTCGCCGAGAACCGGATACCGATGGCCGTCAGTCCCACCAGTTCGCCGCTCTCGGGCCTCCCGCGACGCCTCGTCCAGGACGGCATCGTCGGCGAGGAGGTCGTGCTGCAGGCCCTGGCGAACAGCCGCGCGGATCCGGGCGGGCTGGTGCCGCACCTGGTGGCCCGGGGCCTCGCCGACGCGCGCCAGATCGCCATCGCCGCAGCGAGCGAGTTCGGGGTGCCGCTGCTCGACCTCGATGCCATGGAGACCGATCTCGACGCGGTGAAGTCGGTCGATCGCCAGCTGCTGTCCAAACACCGGGTGCTGCCGCTGCTCCTGCGCAGCAAGCGCCTGTTCCTCGGCATGGCCGATCCGACCAACCTGCAGGCCATCGACGAGATCAAGTTCCAGACCGGCTTCCGCGTCGACCCGGTGGTGGTCGAACAGAACAAGCTCGAGGAGATCGTCGGCAAGGCGCTCGACGCCGTCGACACCTCCATGAGCAACATGGCGGACGACGACTTCGACCTCGAGAGCCTGGAAGTCACCGGCGGCGAGGACGAAGCAGCCGAGGAAGCCGGCCGCGACGAGGCCGTGGACGCTCCGGTGGTACGCTTCGTCAACAAGGTCCTGCTCGACGCCATCAAGCGCGGTGCCTCGGACGTCCATTTCGAGCCCTATGAAAAGAACTACCGTGTGCGCACCCGCCTCGACGGCGTGCTGAAGCAGGTGGCCGCGCCACCGATCGCGCTGTCATCCAAGGTGGTGGCGCGCCTGAAGGTCATGGCGCGGCTCGACATCGCCGAGCGCCGCCTGCCTCAGGACGGCCGCATCAAGATGAAGCTGTCGAAGAACCGGGCGATCGACTTCCGCGTCAATACCTGCCCGACGCTGTTCGGCGAAAAGGTGGTGCTGCGTATCCTCGATCCCTCGAGCGCCAAGCTCGGCATCGACGCACTCGGCTACGAGGACTTCCAGAAGCGCGCCTATCTCGATGCACTCGCCAAGCCCTACGGCATGATCCTCGTCACCGGGCCGACCGGCAGCGGCAAGACGGTGTCGCTGTACACGGGTCTGAACATCCTCAACACCGAGGACCGCAACATCTCCACCGCCGAGGACCCGGCGGAAATCAACATGCCCGGTGTGAACCAGGTCAACGTCAACCCGAAGGTGGGTCTCACTTTCGCGGCGGCGCTACGCGCATTCCTGCGCCAGGATCCCGACGTCATCATGGTCGGCGAGGTGCGCGACCTAGAGACTGCCGAGATCGCCATCAAGGCCGCCCAGACCGGCCACCTCGTGCTATCCACCCTGCACACCAACGACGCCCCGAAGACGCTCACGCGCCTGGTCGACATGGGCGTGAAGCCCTACGCGATCGCGAGCACGGTGCACCTGATCATCGCCCAGCGCCTGGCGCGACGGCTGTGCGAGAGCTGCAAGGAAATCAGGGATATCCCCGAAGAAGCCCTGCTGCAGGAGGGCTTCAGCGCCGAGGCCGTGCGCAGCGGGCTGCGCATCTTCGGACCGGTGGGCTGCAAGGCCTGCACCGACGGCTACAAGGGTCGCACCGGCATCTACCAGGTGCTGCCCATGAGCGAAGCCATCCAGCGGATCATCCTCGAGGGCGGCAACGCCCAGGAGATCGCCGACCAGGCCGTAAAGGACGGAATCTGGGACCTGCGTCGCGCCGCTTTACAGAAAGTCAAGGACGGGGTTACCAGCCTGGAGGAGATCAACCGGGTTACGATTGACTAGGTTTGGTGCGGGTTCGGGCCCGGCCGGTGCGCGGCGGGCCAGGCGTCGTTGTCGGGATACTTCGGGTTCCAGGTGCGGTCATGGCTGAGAGCATTGCCAGCAAGCAGGTCGCCTTCTTCTGGGAAGGCACGGACAGCCGCGGCAACCGCGTGCGCGGCAAGAGTGTGGCGGCGAGCGAGATCGCCGTGCGCGCCGAGCTGCGCAAGCAGGGCGTGGTACCGGTCAAGATCCGCAAGCAGTCGTCTCTCTTCAAGGGCGGCGGCAAGGTCACTCCCGGTGATGTCGCCCTCTTCAGCCGCCAGCTCGCCACCATGCTGCAGGCCGGTATTCCGCTGGTGCAGGCTTTCGAGATCGTCGGTGCCGGGCACGACAACCCGGCCATGCAGAAGCTGATCCTCGCCATCAAACAGGATCTCGAGGGCGGCACGGCGCTCGCCGAGGCCCTCGGCAAGCATCCGCTGTACTTCGACGACCTGTACGTCAACCTGGTCGAAGTCGGCGAGCACTCCGGCTCGCTCGATTCGCTGCTCGACAAGGTCGCCACGTACAAGGAAAAGACCGAGGCGATCAAGAAGAAGATCAAGAAGGCGCTGTTCTATCCCGCAGCTGTCGTCGTGGTGGCGATCATCGTCACGGTGATCCTGATGATCTTCGTGATCCCGCAGTTCGAATCCCTGTTCAAGGGCTTCGGCGCCGATCTGCCGGCGTTCACCCGCATGGTGATCGACATATCAAATTTCATGCGCAGCCAGGGCTGGCTGCTGCTCGCGGTGACTGTCGCGGCCATCTGGGGCTTCCTCGAGGCCAAGAAGCGCTCGCGGCGCCTGCGCGAGACGCAGGACCGCATTGCCCTGAAGATGCCGGTGATCGGCCCGATCCTCGTCAAGGCGGCGATCGCCCGCTTCGCACGCACGCTGTCGACCATGTTCAGTGCGGGCGTGCCGCTGGTCGAAGCGCTCGAGTCCGTATCCGGTGCCACCGGCAACGTGGTCTACGCCAACGCCGTGCTGGCCATGAAGGACGAGGTCGCCACCGGCCAACGCCTGCAGCGCGCCATGGAGAACACCGGCCTGTTCCCGAACATGGTGGTGCAGATGATCGCGGTGGGCGAGGAGTCGGGTTCGCTCGATTCCATGTCCGCCAAGGTGGCTGATTTCTACGAGGCCGACGTCGACAACGCCGTCGACGCGATGAGCAGCCTGCTCGAACCCATGATCATGGCCATCCTCGGCGTGCTGGTCGGCGGCCTGGTGGTGGCCATGTACCTGCCCATCTTCAAGATGGGTGCAGTGATCTGAGCCGGCCCCCGGCGGACCGGATGCAGCAGTGCTGCCGGTAGCTGCGCTCGCCGCGCTGTTCGGCCTCGTCGTCGGCAGCTTCCTCAATGTCGTCATCTACCGCCTGCCGATCATGCTCGATCGCAGATGGCGCCGTGATTGCCAGGAACTCCTCTCGCCCGGCCAGCCCGCACCGGATCAAGGACCACCCTTCGACCTCGCGCGGCCAGCCTCGGCCTGTCCCGCCTGCAGCACACCGATCAGGGCCCGCCACAACGTGCCGGTGTTCGGCTGGCTGTGGCTGCGCGGCCGCTGCGCCGCCTGCAAGGCACCGATATCGCCGCGCTATCCGCTCGTCGAAGCCTTCACCGGTCTGGTCTCGGCAGTGGTCGTGCTGCGTTTCGGACTGACGCCGGAGAGCGCCGGACTGCTGGTGTTGAGCTGGGCGCTGATCGCACTCTCCTGTATCGATTTCGACCACCAGATCCTGCCCGATGTCATCACGCTGCCGCTCCTGTGGCTCGGCATCGGCATGGCGCTCGCCGGCGAGCGCTTCGGACTCGACTATGCGGTGATCCCGAATCTCGAGGCGAGCGTCATCGGCGCTGTCACCGGCTACCTCAGCCTGTGGTGCGTGTACCAGCTGTTCCGCCTCACGACCGGTAAGGAAGGCATGGGCTACGGGGACTTCAAGCTGCTCGCGCTGCTCGGCGCCTGGCTCGGCTGGCAGGTGCTGCCCGTGGTGATCCTGCTCTCGGCGCTGGTCGGCGCGGTGGTCGGCATCCTGCTCATCGTCGTCCGCGGCCGCGACCGGCAGCTGCCGATCCCGTTCGGACCCTACCTCGCCGCGGCGGGTTTCGTGGCCCTACTCTGGGGACACGACATCATCGATGCCTACCTCGGCATGAGTGGGCTGTGACGGGACAAGGCGGCTGAGCATGCCGGCCCGCCCCCTGCGCATCGGCCTGACCGGCGGCATTGCCAGCGGCAAGAGCACCGTGGCCCGGCTGTTCGCGGCGCATGGCGTCCCCGTGATCGACACCGACGAGATCGCCCGCCGCGTGGTCGCTCCCGGTTCGCCAGCACTGGCCGAGATCACCGCGACCTTTGGCGCCGGGTTCATCGGCCCGGACGGCGCACTCGATCGGCGCAGGCTGCGCGCGCATGTCTTCGCCGACCCGGTGGCCCGCGCCCGCCTCGAGGCGATCCTGCACCCGCGGATCGGGCGCGAGACGCTGGCCGACTGCGAGAACGCCGGTGGTCCCTACCAAGTGCTGGTGGTGCCGCTGCTGTTCGAATCCGGATTCGAGTGCCACGTCGATCGCACCCTGGTGGTCGACTGCCCGGAAGCTCTGCAGCGCGAACGCCTGCTCGCGCGCGACGCCGAGACGCCGCAGCAGGTCGAGTACATCCTCGCTGCCCAGCTGCCACGCGCCGAGCGGCTGCAGCGCGCCGATGACATCGTCGACAACGGCGGCACGCCCGAGGCTGCAGCGGCGCAGGTGGCACGGCTGCATGAGCGTTACCTGGCGCTGGCGCGCACGCGCGACCACGGCGACTGACTCGTCGCCTGCATTGCCCTGCCCGGTGGGCTGGCGCAGAATACCCCGGCCGTGGCAGCCTTCGCGGGCCGGCTGGCGCGCGCCTGCCGGCCCCGACCAGAACCCGATCCGGATACGCCCTGACCATGACGTCGACCGCCGAGGCGCTCAGCACGCCTTCCGCCGCGCCCGCCCCAGTGCTGTACGAGCAGCCGCTGGCCGAACGCATGCGGACGTTCCTGCGCCTGGAGGCGCTGTACCAGCAGTTCCTGTTCCACGTCGGCGAGCCCTCGCCCTGGGGCTCGCGCGCCGTGGTGGCGAGCCTGCTCGACATGATCACGATCCTCAACCGCGGCGACGTGCGCAACGACGTGCTGAAGGACCTCGACCGCCAGCTCGGGGTATTCGACCGCTACCAGAACATGCCGTCGGTGGACGACAGCCGCCTCAAGGGCGTGCTGCGCAACCTGCGCCAGCTGCGCGAGGAACTCATGGCCGTGGGCTCGCAGTACCTGCACCCGCTGCGCGACAACGAGTTCCTCAGCGCCATCAAGCACCGCAGCGCCATCCCGGGCGGCGCCTGCGAGTTCGACCTGCCCGAGTACAGCCACTGGCTGCGCCAGCCCTACGCCGACCGGGTCGCCGACATCGAACGCTGGATGTCGACCATCCGGCCGCTGTGCAACGGCATCGCCGAGCTGCTCTGGCTGATACGCGAGAGCACGCCACCCACCCAGCAGGTCGCGGCGAACGGCGTCTATCACCACGTCCTCAGCAAGGACAGCACGGCGGGGCTGCTGCGCGTCGGCCTGCCGCCGGGTGCAGCGCTGTACCCGGAGATCAGCGGCAGCCACCACCGCTTCACGATGCGCTTCATGCAGTGGTCCGACGCGCAGTCGCGCCCGGTGCAGACCACCCGCGACGTGCGCTTTCAGCTCACGGTCTGCTGACCGCGCACTCGCCGAGAAGCGCCGCGACGATCGGCCGGTCGGCCTCGAGCAGTCCGGCAGCGAGCAGCCGGTCCACCGCCTCCCATCGCAGCGGCTGGCCTTCGAGCCCGCGCGGCTCGCCGTCGAAACGGGTCACCCGCCAGGTGTCGAGCATGACCGTACGTCCTGGATAGGCGTGACGGTGACGAAGCAGCGGCTCGGCGGTGAGCACTTCGATGCCGAGTTCCTCGCGCAGTTCGCGTACCAGCGCCGCGAGCGGCGTCTCCCCGGGCGCGACCTTGCCCCCGGGAAACTCCCAGGCACCGGCCAGGTGCCGGCCGGCCGTACGCTGGGCAATCAGGACCCGCCCCGCTATGTCGACGAGCACGCCAGCGACCACGTGCAGCTCGGCGCCTTCCGGGCTGGCGGCGCTCACGGGTGGGCGTGGGCCGTCAGTCTATGCGGCCGTGGCACTGCTTGAATTTCTTGCCTGAACCGCAGGGGCAGGGTTCGTTGCGGCCGACCTTGCGGCCATCGCGCACGAAGGGCGAACCGGCGGCAGCCGGCGTCGGCAGGCCGCGGCCGGGCGCGCGCCCGGCTGGTCCCGACCCGGCCGCAGCCGGTTCGGGTGCTGGCGGGGCCACGGCCGAGGGCGCCTCGGCATGGGTGAACTGCATGCGCCGCTCGTCGGGGCGGTTCCCCTCGGTGACGGCTTCCACCTCCTGCTCGGTGCGCAGCCGCGCGCGGGCGAGGATCGTGACCACGTCGCGCTTCACCTGCTCGAGCAGCATGCCGAACATCTCGAAGGCTTCACGCTTGTATTCCTGCTTGGGGTTGCGCTGCGCGTAGCCACGCAGGTGGATGCCCTGGCGCAGGTAATCCATGGCGGCGAGGTGTTCCTTCCAGTGGTGGTCGAGCTGCTGCAGCATGACCGCCTTCTCGAGCTGGCGCATCACGCCGGGGCCGATGTCGGTGCAACGCTGCTCGTAGGCCGCGCGCATCGCTTCGAGCACGCGCGTGCGCAGTCCATCGGCGTCGAGCGTGCGCTCCTCGGCGAGCCACTGGCGCACCGGCACCGCCACCGCGAACTCCCGCTCCAGGACCTGCTCGAGACCGGCCGGGTTCCACTGCTCGTCGGGCGCCTCGCGCGGGATGTGCTCGTCGAGCATGGTGCCGACCACTTCGTCGCGGATACCGTGAATGGCGTCGGCGACGTCCTCGGCAGCCATCAGCTCGTTACGCTGCTGGTAGATGACCTTGCGCTGCTCGTTGGCGACGTCGTCGTACTCGAGCAGGTTCTTGCGGGCGTCGAAGTTGTGGGCCTCGACCTTGCGCTGGGCCTTCTCGATCTGCCGCGACAGCATTTTGCTCTCGATGGCCTCCCCCTCCCGCATGCCGACCCGCGCCAGCAGCGCCTTGGTGCGCTGCGGGTCGCCGAAGATGCGCATCAGGTTGTCTTCCATCGACAGGTAGAAGCGGCTCGACCCGGGATCGCCCTGACGACCCGAGCGGCCGCGCAGCTGGTTGTCGATGCGCCGCGACTCGTGCCGTTCGGTGCCGACGATGTGCAGCCCACCGGCACCGAGCACCGCATCGTGGCGCTGCTGCCAATCGGCACGCCGGCGTGCGCGCTCCTCCTCCGGCGCCTCGGGCCCGAGTGCCGCCAGTTCCGCCTGCAGGTTGCCGCCGAGCACGATGTCGGTACCGCGACCGGCCATGTTCGTGGCGATGGTGACAGCACCCGGACGTCCGGCATCGACGATGATCAGCGCTTCGCGCTCGTGCTGCTTGGCGTTGAGCACCTGGTGCGGCACGGACTCGCGCGTGAGGAGCCCCGCAAGGTACTCGGAGGTCTCGATCGAGGTGGTGCCGACCAGCACCGGCTGCTGGCGCTTCTGGCAGTCGCGGATATCCTCGATGATCGCCGCGAACTTGTCCTTCTGGGTGAGGTAGACGAGGTCGGCGTGATCGGCCCGCACCATCGGCTTGTGGGTCGGTATCACCACCACCTCGAGGCCGTAGATCTGCTGGAACTCGAAGGCCTCGGTATCCGCCGTGCCGGTCATGCCGGACAGCTTGTCATACATGCGGAAATAGTTCTGGAAGGTGATCGAGGCGACGGTCTGGTTCTCCGACCGCACCGGCACCCCTTCCTTCGCCTCGATCGCCTGGTGCAGCCCGTCCGACCAGCGCCGGCCCGGCATGGTGCGCCCGGTGAACTCGTCGACGATGACGATCTCACCGTCCTTGACGATGTACTCGACATCGCGCTTGTACAGCGCGTGCGCCCGCAGCCCGGCGGTGAGGTGGTGCATCAGGCGGATGTTGCCGGCATCGTAGAGGCTGGCACCCTCGGCGAGCAGTCCGTCACGTGCCAGCAGCTCCTCGACCTGCTGGTGACCGGCCTCGGTGAGGAAACACTGTTTGGTTTTCTCATCGACGCTGTAATCGCCCGGCCCGTCCTCGGCCTGCTGCCGTTCGAGCTTCGGGATCAGGCGGTTGATGCGGATGTACAGCTCGCTGCTATCCTCGGACGGCCCGGAGATGATGAGCGGTGTGCGCGCCTCGTCGATCAGGATCGAATCGACCTCGTCGACGATGGCGTAGGCGA
>CAYQAR010000061.1:0-17392 GCA_964415505.1 uncultured Chromatiaceae bacterium
TCGTCGGGCTCATAACCCGAAGGTCGCAGGTTCAAATCCTGCCCCCGCTACCAACTGACCTGCCGGCCATCCAGCGCCGGCCGACCAAGGGCCACCCTGCCGGTGGCCCTTTTTCTTTCTGGAATCCGGTCGGTGCCGAGGGTTTACGCTACCTGCCAGCTGCGGCTACAATGCCGGCCGTCGGGTGGTCCGGCTGCCCAGGGGCGGGCCGGAAACGGGACCAGGACCCAGTAGGGTCCGGCTCGTGGAGTTGCCAAACTCCCGCCAGGACGGCTCGGATGGACAAGGCCCCGCTCGGGGCTTTTGTTTTTTTGGTGCAGCCGTAAGGCCGCCGACCGGCTCGACGGGCGGTTCGCCGCACGGTGCATCGCGGTAAATGGGCCTCTGGCCCATTTTTTGTTTTGGCGGGCGACTGGCGATGGCAGTAACGCGACAGGGCCTGATGGACCTGCTCGAACCCGCGGCGGCAACGCTGGGTTTCGAGGTCACGGACCTGGAGGTGCACGTTGGTCGCGGTGGAGGCTACCTGCGGGTGTTCATCGACGGCCCGCACGGCGTGACGGTCGAGGACTGCGAGGCAGTGAGCAGGCAGGTGAGCAGTGTGCTGGATGTGGCCGATCCGATACCCGGTGAATACCGGCTCGAGGTCTCATCGCCGGGGCTGGACCGTCGCCTGGCCAAGCCGTCCCATTTCGACCGGTTCGCCGGTGCCGAGGTGGCGATTCGCCTGCGCAGGCAGATCGACGGGCGACGGCGTCTGCGTGGCCAGCTCCTGGGCCGACAGGGCGAGACGATCGAGTTGTGCGTAGACGAAGCGAAACTGAGTATTCCGCTGGCTGAGGTCGAGGTAGCGCGCCTGGTGCCCGATCTGCGCGTGCCACCAAAGACATGAAGAGGCTGGAACTGAACCTATGAACAAAGACATCCTGACCGTGGTCGACGTCGTATCGAACGAAAAGGGCGTCGACAAGGAAATCATTTTCGAGGCCCTGGAGGCCGCGCTGGCTTCGGCGACCCGCAAGCGGCACGGGGACGATATCGATGCCCGTGTTGCCATCAACCGCGAGACCGGCGACTACGAGACCTTCCAGCGCTGGAAGGTCTTCGCCGATGACTCCAAGGAACTGGAATTTCCGGAAAAAGAACTGCGCATGATCGATGCGGTGGACGTCGATCCGGCGGCCGAGCCGGGCGGATTCGTGGAGACGCCGATCGAGTCTGTCGACTTCGGCCGCATTGCGGCCCAAACCGCCAAGCAGGTTATCGTCCAGAAGGTGCGTGAGGCGGAACGCCACAAGGTCGTCCAAGAGTTCTCCGGTCGCGTTGGCCAGCTGCTCAGCGGCGTGGTCAAGCGGGTTGACCGTAACGGGGTGTTCATCGATCTCGGCAGCAATGCGGAGGGGTTCATTCCGCGCGAGAACATGATTCCCCGCGAGCCGGTCCGCACCCAGGACCGGATGAAGGCGCTGCTGCGCGAGGTCCGTTCCGAGTTGCGCGGGCCGCAGCTGTTTCTCAGCCGTACGGCGCCACAGTTCCTGATCGAGCTCGTCAAGATCGAGGTTCCCGAGGTGGGGCAGGGCCTGATCGAGATCCTGGGCGCCGCACGTGACGCGGGTCTGCGGGCCAAGATCGCCGTCAAGAGCAATGACGCGCGCATCGATCCGGTCGGGGCCTGCGTCGGCATGCGTGGCTCGCGGGTGACTGCGGTGTCGAACGAGCTCGCGGGAGAGCGTGTCGACATCATCCCCTGGGACGAGAATCCGGCCCAGTTCGTGATCAACGCGATGTCGCCCGCCGAGGTCAGCTCGATCGTCGTCGATGAGGAATCGCACAGCATGGACATTGCTGTCGCTGAGGACAAACTTTCGCAGGCGATCGGACGTGGCGGGCAGAACATCAAGCTCGCCAGCGAGTTGACAGGCTGGGACCTCAACATCATGAGCGAGGCTGCTGCCGAGGAGAAGAGCGAGAGCGAGGCTCGATCGGTGGTCGAATCGTTCATGAAGCAGCTCGACGTCGATGAGGACGTCGCCCTGATTCTGGTGCAGGAAGGCTTCTCGACCATCGAGGAGATTGCCTATGTGCCGACGAACGAGCTGCTTGCAATCGAGGAGTTCGACCAGCAGATAGTCGACGAATTGCGCAGCCGTGCCCGCGATGTGCTGCTGACCCAGGCAATCGCCAGCGAGGAGACGGCGGCAACCGCGTCGCCTGCGGACGACCTGCTGGAGCTCGAAGGAATGGATCCGGATCTGGCAGACCAGCTTGCCAGCCGCGGCATCGTGACGCGTCAGGATCTGGCCGACCAGGCCGTCGATGACCTGGCTGATATCGAGGATCTCGATCCGGTTCGGGCGGGTGCGCTCATCATGGCAGCCCGGGCCCATTTATTCGAACAGGAACAGGCACCGGCCTGAGGCCGGCGCGCGACAACAGGCGGAGCAATTGCATGTCGGATGTGACGGTCGCCCAGTTCGCAGAGGTGCTGAAGGTGCCGGTTGAGCGCCTGCTTGCCCAGCTCGATGAGGCCGGCATAGCGGTCAGTGGCGCCGATGCCATCATCAGCGACGATGCCAAGATGGAGTTGCTCACGCACCTGCGCCGCAGCCACGGTCGCACCGAGGAGAGCGGAGCCTCCGGGGGGCCAAAGAAGATCACCCTGAAGCGCCGGACCCAGAGCGAGATCAAGCTGGCGGGAAACCAGGGTCGTGCCCGCACCGTCAACGTCGAGGTCCGCCGCAAGCGCACCTATGTGAAGCGTGACGAGCTCGAGAAGGAAGCGCGCGCCCAGCAGGAGGAGATCGACCGCAAGCGACGCGAAGAGGAAGAGCAGCGTCTGGAAAACGAGCGGCTCGAGCGCGAACGCGCAGAGCGTGCCGAACAGGAACGCCAGGAGCAGGAGGCGCGCCGCAAGGTCGAGGAAGCAGAACGGCTCAAGGCCGCCGAAGAGGCGCGTCTCGCCGAAGAGGCGCGGCGCCAGAAGGACACAGGCAAGAAGAAGGAAGCCGTTGGGCGCGAGACGCCGGAATCCCGCGATCGCGGCCGAGCGTCGACCGATGCGGCACGCCCGGGGGCGGACGAACGCACCACGCGCTACGGGCGGCAGGAACTGCACGTCGCTGGCGATATCAGCGGCCGCCGCAAGAAGAAGCGCCCGACCAGACGCGCCGGGGCTGTCACCGTAGACTCACGTCATGGCTTCGAGAGGCCGACCGCCCCGGTCGTTCGCGAAGTGGAAGTGCCGGAGTCCATCCAGGTTTCCGAACTCGCTCAGCGGATGGCGGTGAAGGGCAGCGAGGTGATCAAGACGCTGATGAAGCTTGGCGTCATGGCGACGATCAACCAGGTCATCGATCAGGACACGGCTGTGCTTGTCGTCGAAGAACTCGGTCACACTGCGCGGGCTGCCCAGGCGGGAGGACTCGAAGCAGAGATCCTGGCCACGGCTGCGACTGGCGGCGACGAACGGCCGCGGCCGCCGGTGGTCACGATCATGGGACATGTCGACCACGGCAAGACCTCGTTGCTCGACTACATTCGCCGCACCAAAGTCGCTGCGGGTGAGGCTGGCGGCATCACGCAGCACATCGGCGCCTACCATCTCACGACGCCGAAGGGCAAGATCACGTTCCTCGATACGCCTGGCCATGAAGCATTCACAGCGATGCGTGCCCGCGGCGCGCAGGTGACCGATTTGGTCGTGCTGGTCGTTGCCGCTGACGACGGCGTCAAGCCACAGACGGAAGAGGCCATCCAGCATGCGAGAGCTGCGGATGTGCCGATCGTCGTCGCCATCAACAAGTGCGACAAGGCCGATGCCGATCCCGACCGGGTGCGCAATGAACTGGTTGCCAAGGGGGTCGTTCCTGAGGAGTGGGGTGGCGAAACGCTGTTCGTCAACGTTTCGGCGCGTTTCGGGGACGGCGTCGACAAACTGCTTGAATCGCTGCTCCTTCAGGCCGAACTCCTCGACCTCAAGGCGGTCGCTGACGGTGCAGCCGAAGGAGTTGTGATCGAGTCCGGACTCGAGAAGGGACGGGGTGCGGTCGCAACGGTACTGGTGACGCGTGGCCAGCTGCGGCAGGGCGATGTGCTGCTGGCCGGCCAGGAGTATGGCCGGGTCCGCATGATGTACGACGAGACCGGCAACAGCGTTGCAGCGGCCGGTCCTTCGATTCCGGTGGTCGTGCTGGGCCTCTCCGGCATTCCCGGAGCCGGCGACGAAGCACGGGTGTTGTCCGATGAGCGCCAGGCGCGCGAGTTTGCCGAACAGCGCAAGGCCAGGACGCGCGATTCGAGGCTTGCCCAGCAGCAGTCGGCCAAGCTCGAGGACATGTTCAGCCAGATGCAGGCCGGCGAAACCAAGTCCGTCGGGCTGTTGATCAAAGCTGACGTACACGGCAGCGCCGAAGCACTGCGCGATGCGCTTGCGAAGCTGTCGACAGACGAGATTCAGGTGAAGGTCATTGGCAGCTCGGTCGGTGGCATCACGGAGTCGGATGTCAACCTGGCCGCAGCCTCGAGGGCAATCATCATCGGCTTCAATATCCGCGCCGACGGAGCGGCCCGCAATGCCATCAAGGCGACCGGCGTCGACGTGCGGTACTACAGCATCATCTACGAGGCCATCGACGATGTGAGAGCTGCCATGAGTGGCATGCTCGCTCCGGAAATCCGCGAGCAGATCGTCGGCCTGGCCGAGGTGCGCGATGTCTTCCGGTCACCGAAATTCGGCAGCGTGGCTGGTTGCCTGGTCGTCGACGGGCTGGTCAAGCGCAGCAATCCCGTGCGCGTGCTGCGCGATAACGTCGTCATCTTCGAGGGCGAACTCGATTCCCTGCGTCGCTTCAAGGACGACGTGTCGGAAGTCCGCTCCGGCACCGAGTGTGGCATCGGTGTACGCAACTACAGCGATATCAAGGTCGGTGACCAGATCGAGTGCTACGAGCGGATCAAGGTGGCGCGTACCGTATGATGGGTGACCGCTAGAGGCGCCTCGAGAGGACGGCAGGCCGATGCCGCGAGAATTTCCCCGTAGCCGGCGTATCGAAGAGGCTATCCAGCGCACGCTGAGCGAGGCGCTGTCCGGTCGGACCCGTGACCCACGACTCGCCGGGGTCACCATCACCAATGTCAGCGTGTCACGCGATCTCTCCGTGGCACGCGTCTATTTCGCGCTGCTCTCCGGGGAGCCGGTGAGTGACGAAATCCTGGCCGCCCTGCGTGCGGCCGCCGGTTTTTTCCGTTCTACCGTAGCCCGTGAACTGCGAACCCGCACGACGCCGGAGTTGCGCTTCTTCCCGGACGAGGCACTGGCGCGCGGCCGGGCGCTCGAGTCGCTCATCGGGACGGCTGTCGGCAGCGACAGGACTGCTGCCTCCGGCGCGGATGGACGCTCGATCCCCGACCCGCCCCTGCCGGATGAGCAGGACGACGTGCCATCGCACTGAGGATGCGGACAAGCCCTGCCACCCGCCGCGATGTCGACGGCATCGTCCTGCTGGACAAGCCGATCGGGCTTTCCTCCAACGAAGCGCTGCAGCGGGTCAAGCGGCTCTACAACGCCCGCCGCGCAGGCCATACGGGCAGCCTGGATCCCCTGGCGACGGGAATGCTTCCGGTATGCCTCGGCCAGGCGACGAAGGTCTCGGCCTTCCTGCTCGATGCCGACAAGACCTACCGGTTTCGGGTGCGGTTCGGGCTGCGCACCACGACGGGTGACCTGGAAGGGGAGCCGGTCGCCACGGGCAGCACCGAAGTTGCCGGGCCCGGATTGCGAGCAGCAGCGAAAGCCATGTGCGGCCCCTCGATGCAGGTGCCGCCCATGTATTCGGCCCTCAAACATGAAGGCAGGCGCCTCTATGAGCTGGCGCGTGCCGGGTTAGAAGTTGCCCGGGCCCCTCGGGAGATCCGCATCAGCAGGTTGGCTGTTGAACAGGACGAGTCAGACACGGCGACCTTGGTAGTGCAGTGCAGCAAAGGCACTTATATCAGGACATTGGCCGAGGATCTGGCCGCGCGAGTCGGCACGGTCGGCCATCTGATCGAACTGCGTCGGCTGAGCGTGGAGCCGTTCGAGGAGGCGGCGATGGTTACCCTGCCAGCACTC
The DNA here is from genome assembly GCA_964415505.1 of uncultured Chromatiaceae bacterium. Classification (GTDB taxonomy): domain Bacteria; phylum Pseudomonadota; class Gammaproteobacteria; order Steroidobacterales; genus QUBU01. The sequence continues at coordinate 6,110 of CAYQAR010000061.1, forward strand.
GAGGTGGCAGCCAGCACGGGCCAGGGGGCACTGGATGCCCTGCTGATCCCAATGGACCGGGCCTTGACCCATTTGCCGCTGGTGACACTTTCCGGCAGCGATGCGCAACGCATCCGCCATGGCCAGGCCATCTCACTCCCCGGCTGCGGGATCGTGGGTCTAGTCAGGCTCTCCAGTGCCGCTGGAGGCTTTATCGGGATAGGCGAGGGGCGGTCGGACGGCCAGGTGGTGCCGCGCCGGTTGCTTGCGGAGGGTCCGATAGCATCGGCAGTCGAGTCCGGGCTGTAACTGTGTCGTCGTCGCGGTTACAATACCGCCCGCTTTGAAAGGGCAAGATTAAGAGTTCCAAGGAGTAGTAGCGAATGTCCCTGTCGGGAGAGCAGAAGTCCAAGGTCATCAGCGACCATCGGCGCGGCACGCAGGATACCGGTTCACCGGAAGTTCAGGTTGCACTTTTGTCCGCGCGAATCAATGAGTTGACCGAGCACTTCAACAAGCACAAGAAGGATCACCACTCCCGCCGGGGTCTGCTCAAGATGGTCAACCAGCGCCGCAAGCTGCTTGATTACCTCAAGGCAGCGGATGGCGATCGCTACAAGTCGCTCATCGAGAGGCTTGGTCTACGCCGCTGACGCGGCCAGATCCCCGGAGCGGGGGAACCGTCAAATCTTCGTCCCGCAGAAGCCAGGATCGCCCATGGCGCTCCTGGCGCGTGAACTGTGGTCAATGTGAAGGCAGGTGCAGAAAGTGGCGTCGGTAAAGAAGACATTCCCCTACGGGGAACATGAGGTCACGCTGGAGACCGGTGAGATCGCCCGCCAGGCAGATGGTGCGGTACTGGTAACGATGGCTGACACGGTGGTGCTGGTCACCGCCGTGGCCGAGAAGACCGCCAGCGAGAACCGGGATTTCTTTCCGCTCACGGTCAATTACCAGGAAAAGACCTACGCCGCCGGCCGCATCCCGGGCGGATTCTTCAAGCGCGAAGGACGCCCCGGAGAAAAAGAAACCCTGACCTCCAGGCTGATCGATCGCCCGATCCGCCCGCTGTTCCCCGACGGCTTCTACAACGAAGTCCAGGTCATCGCCACCGTGCTGTCGATCAATCCCGAGGTCGACCCGGACATTCCGGCCATGCTCGGTGCCTCGGCGGCACTGGCATTGTCCGGTGTGCCCTTCGGCGGCCCGATCGCCGGAGCACGGGTCGCTTATATCGATGGTCGCTATGTCCTCAACCCGAATCGCTCCCAGATGGAGCATTCGAAGATGGACCTCGTCGTGGCCGGTACCGACAGTGCCGTGCTCATGGTCGAGTCGGAGATCAAGTGTCTGCCCGAGGATGTCGTCCTCGAGGCCGTGATGTTTGGTCACAGTCATTTCCGCGCCGCGATCGGCGCCATTCGCGAGCTGGCCGCAGAGTGCGGCAAGCCCGCCTGGAATTGGCAGGCGCCAGCCGTCGACGCCGGGCTGCGACAGGCGGTCGAGGCGAATTCCGGCAAGGCGCTCGCAGAGGCTTACCAGATTCGCGAGAAGCAGCAGCGCACCAACCGGGTTTCGGAGCTCAAGGCCCAAGCGGTCGCTGCCATTGCTGTCGGTGACAGCCCGAAGTGGTCCGCCGACCAGGCAAGCGAAGAGTTTTCGGCCCTCGAGAGCCGCATCGTGCGCGAGCGGGTGATCAAAGGCGAACCGCGCATCGACGGGCGTGATTACACCACCGTGAGACCGATCAGCATCCGCACGGGTGTGTTGCCGCGGACCCACGGATCGGCGCTGTTCACTCGCGGCGAGACGCAGGCGCTGGTCGTGACGACTCTCGGTACCGATCGAGACGCCCAGATCATCGATGCGCTGATGGGCGAGCACCGCGACCGCTTCATGCTGCACTACAACTTTCCGCCATTCTCGACTGGTGAAATCTCTTTCCTCAGTTCGCCCAAGCGGCGCGAGATCGGTCATGGTCGTCTGGCGCGCCGTGCCATCATGGCCGTCCTGCCGGACATGGCCAAGTTTCCGTATGTCGTGCGGGTTGTCTCCGAGATCACGGAGTCAAACGGGTCGAGTTCGATGGCGTCGGTGTGTGGCGCCAGCCTGGCATTGATGGATGCGGGTGTGCCGACGGCGGCCCCCGTGGCCGGCGTCGCCATGGGACTGGTCAAGGAGGGCGATCGATATCAGGTGCTGACCGATATTCTCGGCGACGAGGATCACCTCGGCGACATGGATTTCAAGGTTGCGGGTACCAGCCAGGGCGTCACCGCCCTGCAGATGGACATCAAGATCGACGGCATCACCCGCGACATCATGAAGGATGCCTTGCGCCAGGCACGCGATGCCAGACTGCACATCCTTTCACAGATGAACCAGGCTCTCGCCGTCCCGCGGCAGAAGATGTCCGACTGGGCACCGACCATCATCACCATGAAGATCGATCCGGAAAAGATCCGGGACGTCATCGGCAAGGGTGGTTCAGTGATCCGTGCGATCACCGAGGAAACCGGCACGACGATCGATATCGACAACGATGGTACGGTCAAAATCGCGTCGGTGAACTCGGCATCGGGGCGGGAAGCTCTGCGCCGGATCGAACTGATCACGGCCGACGTGGAGGTTGGGCAGGTCTACGAGGGACGCGTGGCACGGCTGATGGATTTCGGCGCTTTCGTGACCATTTTGCCCGGCCGCGATGGCTTGGTGCACATCTCGCAGATATCCGACGAACGCGTCGAACGGGTCAGCGATCGCCTGCGCGAAGGGGACCTCGTTCGGGTCAAAGTGCTGGAGGTCGACCGGCAGGGTCGTATCCGCCTCAGCATGCGGGGCCTGGACGCCGCCTGAAATCACGCGACGTCCAGGCGCCCGGTCTGGCTTCAGGCGTCAGCGGCCCTTGCCATCCGACTCTCGGGCAGGGCGGCGTTCAGGGCCGTATGCAGCCTTGCACCCAGACCTGGGTCGCGTTCCTTCGCGGCCAGTCTGATAAGGGCGGACAGAAAGTCCGCGGTCAGCAGCGGGGCTCCTGAACGTTCTGCTTCACCGATGATCTGGAGCAGTACGGTCGTCGTGATGTCCTTGCCGGTTGCCTGGTCGGTGACCTTGATCTCGCCACCGGTGTTGATTACCCGGCGCAGATCGTCGAGGTTCACGTAACGGCTCTCGACGGTGTCGTACAGCCGCCGGTTGACATACTTGCGGATCACTCGTGGTTCGCTCGTCACTGTCGCTCTCCCTCAAACTGTCTCTACTGAACCATGCGCAGTGGCCGATGGCCTCAATGCGATACTGCGCTCGTCTTACGTCTTGCAGCAATTTTGACAGGGTCCAAAGTAGAATAGTTCGCGAACGCGGTAAGCGAAAATGGAAAAAATTACTAATGGTAGCAAAACCAGCTAGTTATATAACGATTATAAAGTATTGCCTGATGTAAGAATCGGAACTGATTCAGTACATGCTGCGCTGTGGCCGGACCGGCCGACCGGCACTGGACGAACGTCAGCGAAGCATGGCGGCCGGTTCAGGAGAAACCAGGCCTGTCGTGCGCGGGTGCCAGTGACCGCACCCGGCCGGTCGTGGCTAGAAGCCGTCTTCGCGATCGCGAAACTGGCGCTCGGCGAGTTCCCGGCGTTCCTGCGCTTCCACCGACAGCGTCGCGACCGGGCGCGCTTCGAGACGGCGCAGGCCGATCTCTTCGCCGGTCTCCTCGCAGAACCCGTAGCTGCCTTCGTCGATTCGTCCCAGGGCGGAATCAATCTTCTTGAGCAGTTTGCGCTCGCGGTCGCGGGTCCGAAGCTCCAGGCCGAACTCCGATTCCTGCGTGGCGCGATCGTTCGGATCAGGGAAATTGCTGGCTTCGTCCTGCATGTGATGAACGGTCCGGTCGACCTCTTCCATCAGTTCGCGCTTCCAGGCCAGCAGGATATTGCGGAAATGTGCCAGTTGCCGGTCGTTCATGTAGGACTCGCCCGCCTTGGCCTGGTAGGGCGGGATGCCGTGAATCAGACCGACGCTGCTCGTCAGCGGGCTGCCTTCGCTTCGGCCAGGCGCGATTGCCCGGCGTGCGGCACCACCCGTGCCGGCTGCTGGGGTAACGCGACCGGCGTGGCGGCCTTGACTGGCCCCGGGTGCGGCTTTCATGGCGGCAACGCTACCCGAGCCTGCTGACTGACCTTTCGGCGCGGGCCTGGCACGGGCCGGCTTGGCCACTGCGTGACTGGGGGGCTTTTCCTTGCGCGCAACTGAATGTGCGGGCTTCTTTGCGGAAGGCCTGCTTTGCCTGGGTGCGGGGCGAGCAGAACCCTTGCTCGCAGAACGCTTTTTTGCAGCCATGCCAGATCGTCCGGTGCTCAGGAAACGCGGGATTATACATACGCAGACCCAGCGGGGAAGGCCTGTCGCCACCCCCGCTGCACATGGGTCGAAGGGCCGTCATGGATCGGTGAAAAACCCAGCCGGTAGCACGACCGGGTCGGCTGCCCGCCAGCCGGCAGCGCGGTGCTCGGCGACGATCGAGGTGTAGATCCCGCCGCGGACGTTGAACTGCGCCGTCAGTCGGGCGAACCGTGGCGAAAGCACCGCCGCCAGGTCGGTCAGGATGCGATTGGTGACGGCCTCGTGAAAGGCGCCTTCGTTACGGTATGCCCAAACGTAGCGTTTCAGCGCCTTCAGTTCGATGCAACGGTGGTTCGGTACGTATTCCAGATACAGGGTGGCGAAATCCGGCTGGCCGGTCTTTGGGCACAGGCACGTGAATTCGGGAATACGGATGCGTATGACGTAGTCCCGCTCCCGACTGGGGTTGTCGAAAGTCTCCAGCAGGGCAGGTCCGGGACGTTCCATGGGCATGGCCAATCAGCGTTGCGCCACTCGCGCGGTGATGGCCGCCGCTGGTGTCAGGTCAGGAAATTTACTTTACACTACGGCGCGTGCGCGTACCACGGTGTTGGGGCAGCCGAGAGCCTGTCGCGAACAGGCGTGGGGCACTTGCACGTCACGTGCTGCGGAGGTGTCCATTGAAGCTGATTTCCGTTTCGGCCACGGGTCGCTCGCGTCCCGCAGCCGACCTGCCATCGCGTTGGGGCAGCTGAGCCATGCGCCTCAGCAAGATCAAGCTCGCCGGCTTCAAGTCGTTCGTAGACCCCACCACGTTCAACCTGCCGTCCAATCTCGTCGGGATCGTCGGCCCGAACGGTTGCGGCAAGTCGAACGTCATCGATGCGGTGCGTTGGGTCATGGGCGAGATGTCCGCCAAGCACCTGCGTGGCGATTCCATGGCCGACGTCATTTTCAACGGGTCAGCCTCGCGCAAGCCGGTCGGCACCGCCAACATCGAACTGTTTTTTGACAATTCAGACGGATCCATCGGCGGCCAGTACGCTCAATACGCGGAAATCTCGCTCAAGCGCAGCATATCCCGTGACGGCACGTCGAGTTACTTTTTGAATAACACGCGATGCCGGCGCAAGGACATCACCGATCTTTTCCTCGGCACCGGTCTCGGGTCCCGCAGTTACGCGATCATCGAGCAAGGCATGGTCTCGCGGCTGGTGGACGCCAAACCCGACGAGATGCGGACGTACGTCGAGGAGGCGGCGGGTATCTCGAAGTACAAGGAACGCCGCCGGGAGACCGAAACCCGCATCCAGCATACGCGTGACAACCTCGCCCGCCTCAACGACCTGCGCGAGGAAATCACCAAGCAGCTCGATTACCTGCAGCGGCAGGCGAAGAGCGCCGAACGCTACAAGGACCTCAAGGCCCGGGAGCGGCGCCTTGAGGCCGAGCTGCTCACGATCCGGCTGACGGATCTCGACCGTGCGCTCGATGCCGGGCGCCTGGAGCTTTCCAGACGTCAGACCGAACTCGAGGCGGCAGTCGCCGAGCAGCGGCGTATCGAAGCCGCCATCGCCACGGCGCGCGAAGCCCACGTAAGCGCCACCGAGGTCTTCAACTCTGCGCAGTCCGAGCACTACGCCACCCAGAGCGAGATCTCGCGCCTCGAGCAGTCCATCGCGCACGGCCGCGAACTTCGTGACCGGCAGCAGGCCGATCTGTCGCAGACTCGCGAACAGACTGCGGCTATCGTGACCGAGATGACGGCCGACCAGACGCGGCTGGCCGAGATCGCCAGCGTGCTTGACCGGATCGAGCCTGACCTGGAAAGGAGCCGCCAGGCTGAATCAGCTGCTGCGGCAAGCCTGCGACAGGCCGAGCAGGCCGTCGAGGGCTGGCAGCACGCCTGGCACGAGTTCAACCTCGAGCTCAAGGAATTGCACCGCGGTGTCCAGGTGGAACAGACCCGGATCGAACACCTGCTGGCACAGGTGGCGCAGGTTGCGCGCCAGCGCCAGGCGCTGGATGCGGAGCTCGGCAATATCGCGCTGCCGGAACTCGCCGAGCGCTTGCTGGGACAGTCCCGACTCGCGGACCAGAGCGAGACCAGGGCGGCGGATCTCCAGGCGCAACTCGATGCGATGACTCTGGAAGCCGACGACCTGCGTGCCCAGGAACTTCGTTGGGGTGGAGACTTCGAGGAACTTACGGCGGCTCTCGCCTCCAGCGAGGGTCAGCTGAGCGCCCTGCGCGCCGTGCAGGATGCGGCGCTCGGCGCCGACGACAGATCACTAGCCGACTGGCTGGTGCGGGAGCGCCTGGCCGAACGGCCGCGGCTCGCGCAGCAGCTGCGCGTCGACGATGCGTGGCTCCTGGCGGTCGAGACCGTGCTCGGCGACTTCCTGCAGGCAGTGGCGGTGGAGAGGGATTCGGGCTATCTCGGCCAGATTCCGGATGCCCAGGTAACCCTCGTCGAGTGTCGCGATACCGGTCGGGCCAGCGCCAACTCCGGTACTCTCCTGAATCACGTTGCCGAGCCGGGGTCCGTGGCTGGCATCCTCGCGGAGGTCCTTACAGCACGCGACGTCGCCGAAGCCATCGACGTCCGGCGCCGGCTGGGCGCACACCAGTCGGTGATCACCCCCGACGGGGTCTGGCTCGGCCACGGGTGGGTCCGGGTGAACCGCGGTCAGCGCAGCCGGGCGGGCATTCTTACCCGCGAACAGAAGCTGCGCGAATTGCAGGGTGCCGTAGCCGGCTACCAGGCCCGGATTCGGGAAATCGAGCAGTCGCGACAGCAGGCACGTGACCGCATTGGCGAGCTGGCGCGTCGCCGCGCCGACCTGACGGCGGAGTTCAACGCGGCCAATCGGGACCATGCGGAATCGATCGCTGTGCTCGAGAACCTGCGGACAGAAGTTTCCCGCGCCGGAGACCGTCGCACGGCGCTGGAAACACAGCTTGAACGGGTCATCGCCGAGGCGGCGGGGCTCGAAGGCACGCTCGGTGATACGCGGGATCGTGAGCGGAAGGTCGCGGCCGACCTCGACATCTTCGAGGGTCGGCGGCCGGTCCTGCAGCAAGAGCAGGAGCAATTGCTCTCCCGATACAACCAGGCCCGCACGGCCGCGGAGGAGACCCGCAGCGAAGCTGCGCGTCTCGGGATCGAGTTCGAGGGACGCCGGGTGGCGCGGGAGTCGATTCAGACTACACTCGGTCGCCTGCAGTCGCAGGCGCGGCAGCTGGACGAACGTGCGGCCCGTCTGGAGGCGGATGTCGCGGCGGCCGAGCCCGCAATCCGGGTCCGGCAGGACGAACTCGCCGTATTCCTCGAGCGCCAGCTGGCGGTCGATCGGACTCTGGTTGCCCGCCGGGAAGAACTCGAGCGTGTCGAAGCCAGTGTCCGCAGCCTGGAAGGTGCACGTTCCGCGACGGAGCGACAGGCCAGCACGCTGCGAGAGGGCGTCGAAACCGCCCGGATCGAGGTGCGCGAACTGGAGGTGCGACGGGAATCAGTCGTCGAGGCATTCGCCGCCAACGGGGCTGTCCCCGAGGACATACTGCGTGACATGCCGGCAGAAGCCGAAGCGGGCCGGTGGCAGGAACTGCTCGAGGAGGTACGCCGCAAGATCGACCGGCTGGGGCCGATCAACCTCGCCGCGATCGACCAGTTCAATGAACAGTCCGAGCGCAAGAAATATCTGGACACACAGAACGACGACCTGACCGCGGCGCTGGATACCCTCGAGCAGGCTATCCGCAAGATCGATCGCGAGACCCGTTCCCGCTTCCAGGAGACGTTCGACAACATCAACGACGGACTCAAGCGCATTTTTCCGCGCCTCTTCGGCGGTGGGCATGCCTATCTCAGCCTCGAGGGCGAGGACATCCTGTCGGCTGGCGTGACTGTCATGGCACGCCCCCCGGGAAAGCGCAACAGCCACATTCACCTGCTGTCGGGTGGTGAGAAGGCTCTGACCGCCGTCGCCCTGATTTTCTCGATCTTCGAGCTCAACCCGGCACCGTTCTGCCTCCTCGACGAGGTCGACGCACCACTCGATGAGGCCAACGTCGGGCGTTTCTGCGACATCGTGCGCGAGATGTCGCAACGAGTGCAGTTCATGGTGATCACGCACAACAAATCCACCATGGAGATGGTGCACCAGCTGACCGGGGTCACCATGAACGAGCCCGGCGTTTCCCGGCTGGTATCGGTCGATCTCGACGCGGCGGTACAACTCGCCGCGAGCTGACGGAGAGCGGCATGTCGGAGTTCCGCTGGCTACTCCTCGCGGCAGGCCTGGCGGTATTTGCCGTCGTGTTCTGGTGGACCCGCCGCGAGGCCTCGGGCCGGCCGGTCGTGCCGCCTGTCCTGAGCCGTCGCCAGGCACCAGCCCTGGAGCCCGATGCCGCTCCGGCAGCCCCCTCCGGTCAGGATTACGCTGCTACGCCAGTCACGAGACCGTCGGCTCCCCAGCGCATCATCACGGTACGCCTGATGGCGCATGGCAGTGCCACGTTTCCGGGCGACCTGCTGCTCGGGGCCCTGCGCGAAGCCGGGCTGCATCATGGACGTTTCGGTATTTTCCATCGCCAGCGTTCCGACGATCCGGCAATGACTGTCTTCAGCGTCGCGAGTCTGGTCGAGCCGGGTACCTTCGACCCCGCGGCGATGTCGGCCAACCGCTTTCCCGGTGTCAGCTTCTTCCTGGCCTTACCAGCGCCTTGTGACAACGTCACCGCATTCGATGACATGCTGTCGACGGCACGGGCCATCGCCAATCAACTGGATGGGCAACTTCTCGACGAGCAGGGCAGCCGCCTGAGTGTGCAGCGTGAACGCTTTCTGCGCGAGGAAGTCATCCAGTTCCAGCACAAGCCTGGCCCAGGCTGAGCGAGGCACGTCATGTCGGCCCCCGGGCGGGTTCGTCAACGCATATCCGAACTGCGGGACGAGATCGACGGTCACAACTACCGTTACTATGTCCTCGACGAGCCGACAGTCCCGGATGCCGAGTACGACCGACTGCTGCACGAGCTGGCAGATCTAGAACATCGCTTTCCGGAACTCATCACGCCCGAATCACCAACGCAGCGGGTCGGGGCACGGCCGGCGGCTGGATTTGGCGAACTGCGGCACGCTGTGCCCATGCTGTCGCTCGAAAACGCATTCTCGGACGACGATGTCATGGCCTTCGACCGGCGGATACGCGAGCGCCTCGAGGTCGACGACGACATCGAGTACTCGGCGGAACCCAAGCTGGATGGGGTAGCCATCAGCATTCGCTACGAGCGGGGCCGTCTGGCAACGGCTGCAACGCGCGGTGATGGGAGCGTCGGCGAGGACGTGACCCATAACGTGCGCACGATTCGTTCGGTCCCCCTCAGTCTGCGTGCGGCGCACGTGCCGCTGGTCGTCGCGGTCCGTGGTGAGATATACATGCCACTGGAGGGCTTCGAGGCTTTCAACGCCCGGGCACGTGAAGCCGGCGAGAAGACATTCGCAAACCCACGCAATGCAGCCGCCGGCAGCCTTCGCCAGCTCGATCCACGAGTCACGGCGGGCAGGCCGCTGCGTTTTTTTGCCTACGGTATTGGCGAAGTGGATGGTGCCGGGATTCCACCCGGGCACGGCGCCACGCTCGACCTGCTGCGCCAGTGGGGCCTGCCGGTCAACCCTCACAGTACACAGGTCAGTGGAGCCGCCGGCTGTCTCGACTACTATCACGATATCGGCGCGCGCCGACACGGTCTGCCATACGAAATCGATGGTGTCGTCTACAAGGTAGATCGTTACAGTTTCCAGGAGCGCCTCGGCTTTGTCGCTCGGGCGCCGCGCTGGGCCATCGCCCACAAGTTTCCGGCCCGCGAAGAGATGACTGTCGTCGATGCGATCGAGTTTCAGGTCGGCCGCACCGGGGCGATCACACCCGTGGCGCGCCTCAGGCCGGTGTTCGTATCGGGCGTCACGGTGAGTAATGCCACGCTGCACAACATCGACGAATTGACCCGCAAGGACGTTCGCGTTGGGGATCACGTCGTGGTAAGGCGTGCAGGGGACGTCATACCCGAAGTCGTCGCTGTCGTGCTGGAACGGCGTCCGCCGGGCACGCGGCCGGTAAGGCTGCCGGCCACGTGTCCGATCTGCGGCTCGGATGTCATCCGTCCCGAGGGCGAAGCGGTGGCGCGCTGCACGGGCGGGCTGTTCTGTTCGGCACAACGCAAGGAAGCCTTGCAGCATTTTGCTTCCCGGAGAGCTCTCGATATCCATGGTCTCGGCGCAAGCCTGATAGACCAACTCGTCGATACCGGCCTGGTGAAATCTCCCGATGACTTGTACAGGCTGCAGGCGGCGGACATGGTCGGCCTGGAACGCATGGGCGAGAAGTCGGCGGCCAAGGTGATAGAAGCGATCGCCAAGAGCCGAGAGACGACGTTGGCGCGCTTCCTCTATGCGTTGGGCATACCCGAGGTCGGTGAGGCTACTGCAGCCGCGCTCGCCGCGCATTGTCGTAATCTGGATGCCGTGCAGGAGGCCACCGAAGAAGCACTGCTGGAGATCCCCGATATAGGCCCTGCGATCGCGGCGCGTATCCGGGCGTTTTTTGCCCAGAAACACAACCGGGAGGTGGTCGGCAGACTAAGAAGTCATCTGCGTTGGCCACCGGTCGAGGCGCGTGTGACGGACGTTTCCGGAAAGCAGTTCGCCGGCCAGACTTGGGTCGTCACCGGCACTCTTGGCAGCATGAGCCGCGAGGAGGCCAAGGATCGCATCCGGGCGTGTGGTGGTGCGGTATCCACGAGCGTTTCGAGCAAGACGACAGCACTGCTTTGCGGCGACAAACCCGGCTCGAAGCTGAAAAAGGCGATGGACTTAGGCGTTCACGTAATTGGCGAGGAAGAGTTCCTGAAATTGGTTGAGTAAGGTCGGGGAGGGGGTATGGCGGAGGATGTGAGTCA